>JALOAT010000016.1 GCA_023228645.1 Gammaproteobacteria bacterium
TAGTTAGGGGTTTCTCCGCTTGTAATAGGATGGCAGTGGTCTACCTTACAGACTTTGCCTCCAACACGGAAAGATAAAGAAGGCTTATGCACGACAGGGGATTGGAAGCGCAATTCGAGGACCAGATTGAGGAGTTGCGGGACCGCCTGCACGAGGCCCGGCGGGCCCCACACGGTACCGACGCCCTCATCGCCCGGGGCATCCTGGAAGGCCTCATCATCGGCTATCAGGAACAGCTCACCGCCATTCGCGCACGGCGCGCCATGCGTCTGGTGACACACGGCGACTGAAGCAAAGAGCCGCCTGTGCTCAGGCAACGATGACGTTGGGAAGGTGGGCGGCGAAGATCCGGCGGGCCTGCTCGATGCGGTGGCGTGATGGTTGCGCCACGCCCTCCAGCCCATAGGGACGGCCGAGCGCCGCGTACTTGTGCACGCCGAGGGTGTGGTAGGGAAGGATCTCCACCCGCTCGACGGTCGTGTAGCCCGCAAAGTGCTGTGCCCACTGCTCCAGGAATTCCAGCTGATCGGTCCAGCCCGGCACCAGCACGTAGCGCAGCCACATGGGCTTGCCCGATTTCTCCCGATACTCCGCATTGCGCAGCACCCCGTGATTGGTGCCGCCCGTGAGCTTGCGGTGCCAGGTATCGTCGATGTGCTTCACATCGAGGATGATCAGGTCCGTCATGTCATAGAGCGCGTTCACTTGCGGGTTGTAGATCACCCCGTTAGTGTCGATGGCCGCGTGAAAGCCGCGCTCGCGCACCAGCGGAAACAGCTCCAGCAGGCCGGGCGTCTGCAAGGTGGGCTCGCCGCCTGATACGGTGAGCCCACCCTTGCGGATGAAGTACGGCCGTTCCTTTTCCAGCAGCTCCAGGATCTGCTCGTTGCTGTACAGCCTGCCCATGGCCGGATCGCACGGCTGCGTATCCGGGTTGTGGCAGTACAGGCACTGCAACGGGCAGCCCTGCAGGAACACCACCAGGCGGATCCCGGGGCCTTCATTGGCCCCGAAGGTCTCGATGGAATGGACCCGAAGCACGTTACAGGTTCGTGTGGAAGGTGCGGGCGACGACCTCCTGCTGATGCTGGCGGCTGAGGCGCGTGAAGTTCACCGCGTACCCGGACACGCGGATGGTGAGCTGCGGATACTCCTCCGGATGGTCCATGGCACGCAGCAGGGTGTCGCGATCGAACACATTCACGTTGAGGTGATGGGCCTGCTTGGTGAAGTAGCCGTCCAGCAGGGCAGTCATGTTGTCCACGCGGTCGTCCTCGGTCTGCCCCAGCGACTTCGGCACGATGGAGAAGGTATTGGAAATACCGTCTCGCGCGTCGAAATAATTGAGCTTCGCCACCGAATTGAGGGAGGCGATGGCGCCCGAGGTGTCACGCCCGTGCATGGGGTTCGCACCCGGCGCAAAGGGTTCACCCAGCTTGCGCCCGTCCGGCGTGGCGCCGGTCTTCTTGCCGTACACCACATTGGAGGTGATGGTGAGCACCGAGAGCGTGGGGGTCGCCTTGCGGTAGATCACGTGCTTGCCCAGTTCGGCATTGAAGCGCTGCACCAGGTCCACGGCGATGCTGTCCACGCGTTCGTCATCGTTGCCGAACTTCGGATAATCGCCTTCGATGTGGAAGTCGGTGGTAAGGCCCTGCTCGTTGCGCACCGGGGTGACCTTGGCGTGCTTGATGGCCGACAGGGAGTCGGCGGTCACGCTGAGCCCGGCGATGCCGAAGGCCATGTTGCGTTTGATCTCGCTGTCCATGAACGCCAGCATGGCACGCTCGTAGTAGTACTTGTCGTGCATGTAGTGGATCACGTTCATGGTGTTCACATAGGCCTCGGCCACGAACGCCACGCACTTCTCGAAGCGGCTGCGCACCTCGTCGTAGTTCAGCGGCCCCTCCGGCAGCGGCGCGATGTCCGGCACGATGAGCTCACCGGTGAGTTCGTCGCGGCCCTCGTTGAGGGCGAGCAGCAGGGTCTTGGCCAGATTGCAGCGCGCACCGAAGAACTGCATTTCCTTGCCGGTCTCCATCATGGACACGCAGCAGGCGATGCAGAAGTCGTCGCAGGCCCCCGCCGCGCTCATCAGCGCGTCGTTCTCGTACTGCAACGATGAGGTGTCGATGGACACCTTGGCGCAGAAGCGTTTGAAACCCTCCGGCAGGTTCGGGTGCCAGAGCACGGTGAGGTTCGGCTCCGGCGCGGGCCCGAGGTTGTAGAGGGTCTGCAGGAAGCGGAAGCTGGTCTTGGTCACCTTGGTGGTGCCGTTGCTCCACATGCCGCCGATGGCCTCGGTCACCCAGGTGGGATCGCCGGCAAACAGCTGGTTGTACTCCTCCATGCGCAGGTGGCGCACCAGGCGCAGCTTCATCACAAAATGGTCGATGAGTTCCTGGGCCTCGACCTCGCTCAGGCTGCCCTCGGCCAGCTCGTGCTCGATGAACACGTCGAAGAATGAGCTGACGTTGCCGAGGCTCATGGCCGCGCCGTCCTGTTCCTTCACCGCGGCGAGATAGGCGAAATACGTCCACTGGATGGCCTCGCGGGCATTCTGCGCCGGACGGCTCACGTCGAAGTCGTAGGAGGCGGCCATCTCCTTCACCATCTCCAGCGCCTTGATCTGCTCGGCGATCTCCTCGCGCAGGCGGATCACGTCTTCGGTCATGGTGCCGGTCAGGCGCCGGCGATCGGCCTTCTTGGCCTCGATGAGGCGATCGGCGCCGTACAGGGCGAGGCGGCGGTAGTCGCCAATGATGCGGCCACGGGCATAGTTGTCCGGCAGGCCGGTGATGATGCCGCTCTTGCGCAGCATCTTGTGCTCACTGGTGTAGGCGTCGAACACGCCGTCGTTGTGGGTCTTGCGGTATTTGCGGCACATCTCCACCACGGCCGGGTCGATCTCGTAGCCGGCCTGCTTGCAAGCCTCGGCCGCCACACGCCAGCCGCCGAAGGGTTTGATGGCGCGCTTCAGGGGCGCATCGGTCTGCAGGCCGACGATCTTTTCCTGCGCACGGTCGATGTAGCCCGGGGCATGACTGGTGATGGTGGAAATGGTGTGCGTGTCGATGTCCAGCACGCCGCCGTGGGCGCGTTCCTGCTTGAGCAATTCCTGGCAGCGCTTCCACAGCGCCTGGGTGCTTTCCGTCGGGCCGACCAGGAAACCCGCATCGCCCAGATAGGGCGTCATGTTGCGGAAGATGAAGTCGCGGACGTCGACGTCATCCTGCCAACGGTGGGTCTTGAAGATGTCTTCGAGTACGGAAGTCTTTCGATCCATGGTTTTGAAACCCCAAAAATGAAAACGAGGCCTGAGTTGGCCTCCCTGTGGGCGCACGCCGTTCCGCCGCACGCCCTCCATTATCCCGTGACGACTGTCGGCGTACACCTTCATTTCTCATACGCGGCCACGCCGAAACATAGGTGTATCTACGATTCACCCGGAGCCGGGGGACGCCGTGATGGCAATCCGCCGGGTCATCAGCGCCCATACCTATCTTTTAGCCCTTGCGGCACGGCTTGTCGGCGAAGCCGTTCAACTATGTTTACCGGAGAACCGGACCCATGGGGCTTTGGCCATGACGCGTGCGCAACTCAAGTACATTTTTTCTTTCGAAGAAGGCGACGGTAAGAACAAGAAGCTGCTGGGCGGCAAGGGTGCCAACCTGTGCGAGATGACGCAGATCGGCATCAACGTGCCGCCGGGTTTCGTCATCACCACCGATGCCTGTCTGGCCTTCCTCGACAATCCCTCGCAGCAGCTGCCCGAGGGCCTGATGGACGAGGTGCGCAGCCATATCGGCGCGCTGGAAAAGAAGACCGGCAAGACCTTCGGCGGCGCCGACAATCCGCTGCTGGTGTCAGTGCGCTCGGGCTCGGCCATGTCCATGCCGGGTATGATGGATACCGTCCTCAATCTCGGCCTGAATGACCAGACCCTGGCGGGCCTGATCCGCCAGACCGGCAACGAGCGCTTCGGCTACGATGCCTACCGCCGTTTCATCCAGCTGTTCGGCAAAGTGGCGCTCGGCGTGGCCGACGAACACTTCGACGAACACTTCGAGGCGGTGAAGCGCCGCGCCGGCGTGAAGGCCGACATCGGCCTCTCCGCGGAAGACCTCAAGGAGATCTCGCAGCTGTTCCTCCAGGTGGTAAAGGAACAGACCGGCAAACCGTTCCCGGCCGAGCCCATGGAACAGCTGGAATACGCCATCCGTGCGGTGTTCAACTCCTGGATGGGCAAGCGTGCGGTGGACTACCGGCGCGAGTTCAAGATCACCCCGGACATGGCCAACGGTACTGCGGTGAACGTGGTGACCATGGTATTCGGCAACATGGGCAATGATTGCGCCACCGGCGTGGGCTTCACCCGCGACCCGGGCACCGGCGAGAACGTGATGTTCGGCGAGTACCTGGTCAACGCCCAGGGCGAAGACGTGGTGGCCGGTATCCGTACGCCGAAGCCGGTCGCCGCCATGCAGGAGGAGATGCCCGAGCTGTACCGTCAGTTGGTGGAGCTGCGCAACAAGCTCGAAGGTCACTACAAGGAAGTCCAGGACTACGAGTACACCATCGAGAAAAACGTGCTCTATTGCCTGCAGACCCGCAACGGCAAGATGAACGCCACCGCCATGGTGCGCACCTCCGTCGAAATGGCCAACGAGGGACTCATCGACCGCCCGCGGGCCTTGCTGCGCATTGAGCCGGAGTTGCTTGAGCAGTTGCTGCATCCGGGCCTCGATCCCAAGCACAGGGCCACCCCGGTGGCACAGGGCCTCGCGGCCTCGCCGGGCGCGGCCTCAGGCAAGGCGGTGTTCGACGCCGATCGCGCCGAACTGCTCGGACGGGCTGGTCAGAAGGTCATCCTGGTGCGCGAAGAGACCAAGCCCGAAGACATCCACGGCTTCTTCGCCGCTCAGGGCATACTCACCAGTCGCGGCGGCAAGACCTCTCACGCGGCGGTGGTGGCGCGCGGCATGGGCAAGCCATGCGTAGCCGGTGCGGAGGGTATTGCGGTAAACGTGAAGGCACGCATGGCGGCCATCGGCGAAGCGGTGATCAACGAAGGCGAGGTGATCACCATCGACGGTACCACCGGCAATGTGTATGTGGGCGAGATCCCCACGGTGGAGTCGGAGTTCTCGGACAACCTGCGCACCTTGCTGAGTTGGGCCGACGAGGTCGCCCGTATCAAGGTCATGGCCAATGCCGACACTCCTGATGCCTCGCGCAAAGCGCGCAGCTATGGTGCCGTGGGCATCGGTCTGTGCCGCACCGAGCGCATGTTCAATGCGGTCGAGCGCCTGCCGGTCGTGGTGGACATGATCCTGGCGGACACGCTGGAGGAACGGCGCGATGCCCTGGATCGCCTGCTGCCCATTCAGCGCTCGGACTTCAAGGAAATCTTCCAGGTCATGTCGCCGCTGCCGGTGACCGTGCGCCTGCTCGATCCGCCCATGCACGAGTTCCTGCCCACGGCCGAACAGCTCACGGATGAGCTGGCGCACCTGCGCAACCTGCAAGTGAATCTGCAAGGGATGACCGAGTTGGTGGGGTCGTTGCGCCTGCTGCGACCGGGGGCACGCCACACGGACATGCCGGCGCCCTTCGACGTGTTCAACGTCAGCCTGGTGGGCGAGGCCATCGCCAAGAAGGAACGCATGCTCGCCAAGGTACGTGTGTTGTCCGAGGTGAACCCCATGCTCGGCCATCGCGGCGTGCGGCTCGGCATCACCTACCCCGAGATCTACCGCATGCAGATCCAGGGTGTGCTCGAGGCCGCAGCGGAGTGCCAGCGCGAGGGCATCGAGGTGCACCCGGAGATCATGGTGCCACAGGTGATCAGTGCGGCGGAACTGGACATCATCAAGGAACTGGTGGACGACGTCCGGCACCAGGTGCAGAGCCAGTACGGTTTGGAGTTGTCGTTCAAGTTCGGCACCATGGTGGAGACGGTGCGCGCCTGCCTGCGCGCCGAGCGCATGGCGTGTGTGGCCGAGTTTTTCTCCTTCGGCACCAACGACCTGAGCCAGGCGGCCTTCTCGTTCTCGCGCGAGGATGCGGAGAACAAGTTCCTGCCCCAGTACATTGCCCGCGGCATCCTGCGCGACAACCCCTTCGAGGCCCTGGACCACAACGGCATCGGCAAGCTCATGGCCATGACCGTGAACGACGGACGCAAGACGCGGCCGGATTTGCAGGTGGGGATCTGCGGCGAACACGGCGGCCACCCGCGCTCCATCCACCTGTGCCATCGCCTGGGACTGGACTATGTCTCGTGCTCGGCGCCGCGCGTGCCGGTGGCGCGGCTCTCCGCGGCGCAAGCGAAGTTGCGGGAGGATGACCCGACCGTTTTCAAATGACGGTCGGTGCTTAACCAAGGAACGGATTAACACAGAGGCACAGAGAACACAGAGATGAATGGGTAGCTCTGTGCTCTCTGTGCCTCTGCGGCGCTGTATTTGTTTTTTTCTCCGCCCGGCTCAATTGGCCGTGCGGATGTCCTCGCCGGGGACGAACAACAGGTTGGGACCGCTGCGCGCAAAGCCCTCGGCGGCCATGGCCATGTCCAGGGACAGGCTGGCCAAATCATCGGCGACCGGGTCGGCAGCGGCGTCCTTGTCGCAATGGACGACCTTCAGGTAGCTGTGGCAGGACTCGCAGGCTTCGGCACGGACCACCGCCTGCTCCTCGTCGGCGGCGAAGTAGACCACGCCCTTCTCATCATCGCAGTGGCTGCAACGGATGCGCGAGAGGTGCCATTCGGTCTCGCACAGGCCGCAGTGCAGGTAACGCAGGCCTTTAACGGCACCGCTACCGTGCATCACGCTCGCCACCGGTGCGCTGCCGCACACCGGGCACAAGGGTGACGGTTGCGGCACGACGATGTCGTCCGTATCGAGCGCAGCGGCCAGACGTACCCAATGCACCTGGAGGGCGGCCGCCACCAGCGGATCGACCACCGGGTCGCGCATGGGATCGGCGCCACGCAGCGCACGTCGCGCCATGGCTTCCAGCGCATCCTCGTCCGTGGCAACGAGCCGGTCGATTACCGGGCGCATCAGCGCCGGCCCATGGGGCGCAACGGCCGCCAGCAGCCGGAGCAAGACATGTTGCCAAGGTCGGGCTCGCAGCCAGCCGTCCACGGCCAGCGGCGGCCGGCCCGCGCGCCTCATCTGCAGCAGCACATCATGCTCCGGCGCGGCGAACCCCGGATCGTCAGCCGCAAGCTCGATCTGTTGCGCCGCGGCCAAGTGCCCCATGAAGACAAGGTAGGCCTCCATGGGGTGCCCTTGCGCCAGGCGTGCGAAACGCCGGGCGCGTTCGGAGAACACCTGGGGTGAAGCGCGCCGTAACGCGGGGATTTCGGCCTGCGCTGCGGTCTCGCCGGGATGGACGACGGCATTCATTCCTTGCTTCCTTGCGTGAGTTGTCGATACCACAGCGGGTGATGCCGGCGCGCCCACGCTGTCGAGACGGTGCCACGCACCATGGCGCGCATGGTGCCGGTGACCCAGATGGCCGCGTAGATGTGCACCATGATCCCGAGCATCAGTACCAATGCCGCGAAGGCGTGCAACACCACGGCGACACGCATGAGCTCGATAGGCACCAGAGGTGCGAAGTAGGGCTGCCAGAACCCGAAACCCGTGACCACGAGCAGCAAGGCGCTCGCCACCATCACCCAGAACAGCAGTTTCTGTCCGCCGTTGTAACGACCCACAGGCGGCAGCTGCACATGGCGAGCGGCGGCCACGTCGCGGAAACGCCGTAGCCACTGACGATCGGCCGCCGCTAAGCGGTTGTGCCGCCACAGGCGTACCGCCAGCCCGGCAAACGAGATGAACATCACGACTCCGATGAACGGGTGCAGGATGCGCGCCCAGGTGCCGCTGCCGAACAGCTGCGCCAGCCAATACATGGACGGATGGAACAACGCGAACCCCGACAGCGCGGCCAATACGAAGGTGATGGCCACGGTCCAGTGATTGATGCGCTGCGGCGCGTCATAACGTTGCAGCCATTTACGCGTGCTTGTGCTCATGCATCACCTCCCTTGCCCTTGTCGGGGCGGCCGGCGTCGGTGTTGGCGTCGTCCTCCCCGTCGTCGGGGCCGACCTTGATGAAGTGGAAGAAGGCGCCGACGGCCGTCAGGCCCATGGCAAACAGGCCAAGCGGCTTGGCGATGCCTTTCCACAATTCCACCAGAGGGCTGATCGCCGGGTCTTTGGGCAGGCCGTAGGCCTGTGGCTGATCCGCATGCTGCAGCACGTACATCACGTGCGTGCCGCCGACGCCCTGCGGGTCGTAGAGTCCCGCATTCCGGAAACCACGGCTGTTCAAATCCTCGATGCGCGCATCCGCATGCCGGATCATGGCCTCCTTGGTGCCGAAGTGAATGGCGCCGGTCGGGCAGGTCTTCACGCATACCGGCTCAAGACCCGCCGAGACGCGATCCGAACACATGGAACACTTGTAGGCCTTCTCATCCTTTTGCGAGATGCGCGGGATGTTGAAAGGACAACCGGTCACGCAATAGCCGCAACCGATACAGTGTTCCTGCTGGAAATCGACGATGCCGTTGGAGTGCTGGATGATTGCGCCGGGCGACGGACAGGCCTTCAGGCAACCGGGGTCGCCACAGTGCATGCAGCCGTCCTTGCGGATCAGCCATTCGAAGTCATACGGGCCTTTTTCCACCTCCGTGAACCGAATCAGCGTCCAGGTGTGCTCGTTCAGATCCGCCGGGTTGTCGTACACACCGACATTGGCGCCGATGTCGCCGCGCAGATCGTTCCATTCCATGCAGGCGACCTGACAGGCCTTGCAGCCGATACACTGCGAAATGTCGATCAGCTTGGCGACCTGCATGGTGCTTCGCACGCCCGGAGGCGGCGTGGTGGTCGCCGATCGGCGGGTCACATCCAGGGCTTGGGCTACCATCGCGCGCCTCCTCAGGCTTTCTCCACGTTGACCAGGAACGCCTTGAACTCCGGCGTCTGGGCATTGGCGTCGCCGACGAACGGCGTCAGGGTATTGGCCAAAAAGCCCTGCTTCGCCACGCCGGTGAAACCCCAGTGGATGGGAATGCCCACGGTGTGCACCACCCGGCCATCCACCTGCAATGGCCTGATACGTTTGGTGACCACGGCGACGGCCTTGATCGCCCCGCGCGTCGAGCTCACCACGATGTTCTCGCCATTGCGGATGCCCTTTTCCTGCGCCAGCCCCTCGCCGATCTCCACGAACTGGGCCGGCTGCACGATGGCGTTCGCCACGGCGTGCTTGGTCCAGAAGTGCAGGTGTTCGGTGAGCCGGTAGGTGGTCGCGGCATAGGGGAACTTCGCGGACTTGCCGAAGTTGTTCCAGTCGCCCGGGAACACGCGCGCCGCCGGGTTGTGGACCGCCTGCGGGTTGTCTGGATGCAGCGGGTTGTAACCGAGCGGCGATTCGAAGGGCTCGTAGTGCTCGGGGAACGGTCCCTCCGCCAGACCGCCGAGGGCGAACAGTTTGCCGACGCCTTCGGCGTTCATGATGAACGGATTGACGCCCTCCTCCGGTGCCGCATCGGGCCGCATGTCCGGCACGTCGGCGCCGCTCCATTTCACGCCATCCCAGAAAATCAGGGCACGCTTCTTGTCCCAAGGCTTGCCGGAAGGATCGGCCGAGGCGCGGTTGTAGAGGATGCGGCGGTTGGCCGGCCAGGCGAAGCCCCATTTCGGGTACATGCCGAGCCCGGACGGGTCCGATGTGTCGCGTCGCGCGGTCAGATTTCCCTGCTCCGACCAGGACCCGCAGTACAACCAGTTGCCGCTTGCGGTGGAGCCGTCGTCGCGCAGCTGAGCGAAGCCAGCCAGCTGCTCGCCGGCCTTGGCCAATACCTTGGCCGGGTCCTTCGCGTCGGTCACGTCGGCGAGCGCATAGCCGGAGACCTCGCGCGCCAGTTCCTCGGGCGACGGGTTTTCCGGATCGCGATACGGCCAGTGCAGCTTGACGATGGGCTCGGGGAAGGCGCCGCCTTCATGCAGATACGCGTCGCGCAGGCGCTGAAACAGCGCGGCCATGATCGCACTGTCGCTCTTCGCCTCCCCCGGCGGCTCGACCGCGCGCTGCTTCCAACTGATCACACGCCCGGAATTGGTGAAGGAGCCGGTCTCCTCGGCGAAGCAGGTGGCGGGCAGGCGGAACACCTCGGTCTGGATCTTGGCGGGATCCACATCGTTGTACTCGCCCGCGTTACGCCAGAACTCCGAGGTTTCGGTAGCCAGCGGATCAATGATCACCAGGTACTTCAGCTTGGCGAGGCCCTCGGCGATCTTCGCCTTGTGCGACATGGCCGCAATCGGGTTGAAGCCCTGGCAGAAAAAGCCGTTCAGCTGGCCCTGATGCATGCGCTCGAAGATGTGCAGGGTGTCGTAGGGCTTGTCGACCTTCGGCAGCCAGTCGTAGCGGAAGTCGTTCTCCCGGCTTGCGGCCGGCCCCCACCACGCCTTCATGAGGCTGGCCTGGAACTTCGGGAAGTTCTGCCAATAGCTCATCTGCCCCGGCCGCAACGGCTTGGGCGAACGTGCGGCGAGGAAGTCCGCGTAGGTCTGTTCGCCGTCACTGGGCAGCCGCATGTAACCCGGCAGGTTGTTGGTGAGCAAGCACATGTCCGTGATGCCCTGGACGTTGGCGTGACCACGCAACGCATTCACGCCGCCGCCCGGCCGGCCCATGTTGCCGAGCAGCAACTGGATCATGGCCATGGTGCGGATGTTCTGCGAACCCACGGAGTGCTGCGTCCAGCCCAGCGCGTACATGATGGTCATCACCTTGTCGGGCGCCGAGGTCTCGCCGATCATCTGGCAGATCTTCAGGAAACGATCCTCGGGAGTGCCGGTGATGCGGCTGACCATCTCGGGCGTGTAGCGCGCGAAGTGCTTGCGCAGCAATTGCATGACGCTGCGCGGGTGACGCATGGTTTCGTCCACCATGGCGTAACCGTCGGCAGCCATTTCGTAGCCCCAGCTGCTGCGGTCGTACTTGCGGTTGGCCGCGTCGTAACCGCTGAATAAGCCGTTCTCGAAATTGAAGTCCTTGCGCACCAGGAATGGCGCATTGGTGTACTGACGCACGTACTCCTGGTGGATCTTGTCGTGGGTGAGCAGGTAATTGATCACGCCGCCCAGGAAGGCGATGTCGGTACCCACGCGGATGGGTGCGTAATAGTCGGCCACCGCGGCCGAGCGCGTGAAGCGTGGGTCCACGACCACGAGTTTGGCACCGCGCTTCGCCTTGGCTTCCACCACCCACTTGAAGCCGCAGGGGTGGGCCTCGGCCGCATTGCCGCCCATGATGAGGATGAGGTCGGCATTCTTGATGTCGACCCAGTGATTGGTCATCGCACCTCTACCGAACGTCGGGGCAAGACTTGCCACCGTCGGCGAGTGTCAGATGCGGGCCTGGGTGTCGAGGGCGACGATGCCGAGCGGACGCACCACCTTGTGCGTCAGGTAGCCGCTTTCGTTGCTGGCGGCGCTGCTGGCTAAAAAGCCGGTGGTCAACCAGCGGTTGACGATTTCGCCCTTGGCGTTCGTCGCGGCGAAGTTCGCATCGCGATCGTCCTTCATGAGCTTAGCGATGCGATCGAGGGCGTGATCCCAGGAGATGCGTTGCCAGCGATTGCTGCCCGGCGCGCGATACTCGGGATACGTGAGGCGGTTCGGGCTGTTGACCATGTCGACCAGCCCGGCCCCCTTGGGACAGAGGGTGCCACGATTCACGGGATTATCCGGATCGCCTTCCACGTGGATGAGCGCCGGCTTGCCGTTCTTGGAGCCGTCACCCAGCGTGTACATGATGACGCCGCAGCTTACAGAGCAGTAGGGACAGGTGCTGCGCGTCTCGCGCGTGCGCGCCAGCTTGAAGGCGCGGGATTCCGCCAGCACCGGCGCGGGCGAGAAGCCCATCACCGCCAGCGTGGACGAGCCGAGGCCGCCCGCGCATATCTTGAAGAAGTTTCGCCGTGAACAATCCATGACTGCTCCTCCGTTGACGAAGGCAGTCGCGCCTATGGCAACCTCGCGCGCCTGCATAACAGGAAAACGGGAAGAATCTGCCGCGGGACAATCAGTGGCCCTGATGGTTGTTCGCCGTTGTTGTTATCCCTCGGGGTGAGTCGAAGTATAGATCCGGTAATGGGCACGTCCAGGCAGGTATCACGGGCGCATCACATCAGCATTTCAGCACATACATGCACGTGGGTGCAGCGGGTACCGTGCGTAGAACATGCGGCGGATGCTAACTAGGCTTCGCGCATGGATACCCGCGCACACGCGACACACACCGCTGCCGCGCATCGCGATCATGATGGCCGGGGTGCAGCGCACCGCGGGCATGATCACGCTGGCATGGTCCGCCAATTCCGGCAGCGCTTTTGGGTCTCGCTGCTGTTGACGCTGCCCATCCTCGCCCTGTCCCAGGAAGTGCTCGGTTTTTTTGGCAGTCCGTACCGGCTGCCGCCGTGGGCCGGGGCGGCGAGCTTCGCGCTCGCTTCGGCGATTTATTTCTACGGCGGCTGGCCGTTCCTGGCCGGCGCGATGCCGGAGCTGCGGCGCGCGCGGCCCGGCATGATGACCCTGGTCGCGCTTGCCATCAGCGTCGCCTACCTCTATTCCAGCGCGGTGGTATTCGGTTTCGATGGCCACGTATTGTTTTGGGAATTGGCCACGTTGGTCGACGTCATGCTGCTCGGCCACTGGCTGGAGATGCGTTCGGTGATGGGCGCCTCCGGCGCATTGGAAAAACTGGTCGGCCTGATGCCGGCCGAGGCCCATCGCCTGCGCGCCGATGCTTCTATCGAAGACCTGCCGCTGTCCGAACTCGTGCCCGGGGATCGGGTGCTGGTACGCCCCGGGGAGAAGATCCCGGTGGACGGCGTCATCCGCGAGGGCAATAGCAGTGTGAACGAGGCCATGCTCACCGGTGAAAGCCAGCCGGTGGAAAAAGGCCCCGGCGCCCGCGTCATTGGCGGCGCGGTCAACGGCGAGGGGTCGGTGGTGGTGGAAGTGCAAAAGACCGGCAACGAGACCTATCTCGCCCAGGTGGTGGAGATGGTACGCCGGGCGCAGGCATCGCGCTCACGGACCCAGGACCTGGCCAACCGCGCCGCACTGGTGCTCACGCTGGTGGCCATCGGCGTCGGCGGCATTACGCTGCTGGTGTGGCTCAGTCTTGGCGTGCCCTTCGATTTCGCCGTGGCGCGCATGGTCACCGTAATGGTAATCGCCTGTCCGCATGCGCTGGGTCTCGCGGTGCCGCTGGTGGTGGCCGTGTCCACCACGCTCTCGGCGAAACGCGGCTTGCTGATTCGCGATCGCGCCGCCTTCGAACGGGCGCGCGCCATCGACGCCGTGGTGTTCGACAAGACCGGCACGCTCACCGAGGGACGCTTCGGCGTGAGCGAGGTGATCGCCCTCGGCACCATGACGGAGGACGAGGCCCTCATCCTTGCCGCGGGCCTGGAGCAAAACTCGGAGCATCCGCTCGCCCGTGGCATCGTGGACGCGGCCGGCGAGCGCGGGCTCGCATGGGTACAGCCGCAGGACTTTCGCGCCATCCCGGGCAAGGGCGCCGAGGCGCGCGTGCGTGGCCGGGACGTGAAGGTGGTGAGCCCGGGTTATCTGCGCGAACACGGCCTGGCGGTAGATGACCGGCGCGTGCGGCGGCCCAGTGAAGAAGGCAAGACGGTGGTCTACGTGCTGGTGAACGACGAACCGCAGGCGGCGATTGCGCTCGCTGACATCATCCGGCCCGAATCGCGCGAGACCATCGCGCGCCTGAAAGCGATGGGCATCCAGGTAATGATGCTCACCGGCGATTCCCGCGCCGTGGCCGCCTGGGTAGCGCGCGAACTGGCACTGGACGACTATTTCGCCGAAGTATCACCCGATCAGAAGGCCGCGCGCATACGCGACGTGCAGGCGCGCGGGCTGCGCGTTGCCATGGTCGGCGACGGCATCAACGACGCGCCCGCCCTGGTGGCGGCGGACGTGGGCATCGCCATCGGCGCCGGGACGGACGTGGCCATCGAGTCCGCCGATATCGTGCTGGTGCGGTCCGATCCGCGCGACGTCACGGCCATCGTCGGGCTCGCCCGGCGCACCTATCGCAAGATGGTGCAGAACCTGTGGTGGGCCACGGCCTACAACGCCTTCACCATCCCGCTGGCCGCCGGCGTGCTCTACCAGGCCGGCGTACTGCTGTCGCCGGCCGTGGGCGCAGTATTCATGTCCGCCTCAACCATCATCGTGGCGATCAACGCGCAACTGCTGAACCGCAGCTCTCAACCCTGAGGCGAGATGCCGACGCGCAGGTAGAGCTGATAGGCCAGCGGTCGCGTCCCATAGGCCTCCTGCAGGTCGGGCGGCACCTTGAAGGCGGTGATGCTGAGCCCTACGCCCACTTGCTGACTGCCCTTGCGCGTCGCATACACATAACCGAGCGTCCCCGCGGTGACCGGATGCAGGCGCACCTCGCCGGCCGGGTCGTCGCCGAGCGGGGTGACGTTGGCGGCGCGTGCGAAGAACTGGTGGTAGGAGTGGCGCGTATAACGGCCTTCAAGCAGAAAGCGCTCGGTCATTGCACCGTCACGGGTCGATCGCCCCCACGTGGCCGTGGCGGCAAATGCCGATGCGCCCATGGGCCGGCTGAACACGGCCGACATGGCCGGCCCGTTGGCGCGCGGGTCCACGGAAAACATACCCTGCTCCTGAGCACCGTACGATGCCGACAAGTGCACGGTTGGCGCCGCCGCGTAGTGCAGCCCCGCGGAATATGTGGCGGGGCGGGTTGCACCATGTAACGCGACGCTGCCGGGCGACAGACCGGGTTCCACCTGCGCGTCCAGGTGCCAAGTTTCGTCGGAGTCTTCATCGAGAGTGACGGGCGGTGAGATGGCCACCCTCGTAGCCTGCGGATCGAAGCGGAGATCGTCAGGCAATTCCCAGGCACCCGCGGAGTGCGCCGCGATGACCAGCAGCAGGAACATCCACGAGGCGTGATGCGTGCAACGGTCCATGTGACACGCTCCCAAGTGGTAATCTCACTCAGTTATAGCCGCAGTTCTCCGTGCTGATTTTTCGCGCTCCGGGCGCATGATCGGCGGCACGTTCCGGCACGTTGGTCCATGCCACACAGAGACATCGGCATGGCAATCGAGCGCCGATGCGTCCACCGTCGCCTGCGGGATTTGCCGCACACCAAACCATGTCAGTGGTGATGATGAGAACGAGGACTTGCGATGGGCGAGGGTCGATGCGAGGTGAACGGCAATGACTGGCCGGACATGGCCAGCGTCAGGCGGGTTCGCACGGAAAAGCTCAGGACAGGCGCAAAGACTCCAGCTCCTGGCGCGTGACGTTGCGCAATTTCAGCGCCTGGTGGTCCCATTCGACACGCCGGTTGAGCCGGTAGGCCAGCGTCGCCATGTGGATGGTCACTGCCTCCTCGAAGCCCGCGTCGATGCCGCAGCTCGGCGTGCCGCCGTGACGCACGCAATCGATCCACTCGCGCAGGTGCAGATAGCTGGCGTCATAGAGGCGGCCGTGACGCCAGGTGATCTGGTCGTCGCTCACCGCAGCCGCCGCGTTATGTGCCGCGCTGTGGCGCGGTGCGTAGAGCAGCACCGCGTCGCGCCGCCACGGCGGCGCGGGCGTGCTCTGCATGGTCAGGGCGGTGTCCCAGTGCAGGGTGGCGTGATGACCGGTCAACGCGGCATGGCGCCCAGCATCGGCACCGAGCGCAGCGTTGTACACCATGGCCATTCCCTGCTGACCACCGGAGGCCACGCGGTGATTGGGAAACTCGAGCCCGACATGCAACACGTCGGGCACTTCGCGGCCGTCGTCGTGGGCGTACACGCCGCCCGACGCGGTCACCGCCGACGGGATGCCCAGATGCATCACACCGTTGAGGCGATCGAAATCCTCGGCCAGGGCGTCACTCGCCAGGCCGGCGCCGTAGTCCCACCACTTGCGCCAACGGAAGAAACGTTCCGCATCGAAGGACACGGCGGGTGCGCTGCCGACGAACTGACGCCAGTCGATGGAGTGGGCGCTCGCCTGCGCATGCACCGGCGCCTGCCAGGCACCGCCGCCGGCCCATCGGCGCGTGGTGACTTCGGCGATGCGCACGTGGCCCACCAGGTCGCTGCGGAGCGCCGCGCGCGCGGCGAGAAAGTGTGCCGTCTGCCGATGCTGATGGCCCACCTGCAACACGATGGGAGCGCGCTTGATCACGCGCCGTAGTTCGATGAGCTCGCCAAGGCGGTGACCGAGGCACTTCTCCACATAGACGTGCTTGTTGGCCTGCGCCGCGGCGAGCGCCATGGTGGCGTGCCAGTGATCGGGCGTGGCGATGATTACCGCGTCCACTCCGGGCGCGGCCACCAGCTCGTGATAGGTGCGGTAGCGGCGCGGCTTGTGCCCGTACTGGCGCGACAGTGTGAGCGCCTCGTCGGCATGGACGTCGAACACGTCACAGATACCAACCACCGCGACGTTCAGATCGCCGGTCAGACAATGCTTGAGCAGAAAGCGTCCGCGCCGGCCCACACCGATGATGCCAACCCGCAGGGGGTCGCTGCCGGGCCGGGGCGGCGACGGCACCCGGGTATCGAAATCCGCCTCCTGCATGAGGTTCTCGCGCCCCTGACGCGAACACGCGATGCCGCCGCCGAACAGCGCCAGCGCGGGCACACCCACCAAGCCCTTGAGAAAGCGTCGCCGCCCGGGTGGCGCAGGGTCCTTGCGCGAGCTCATGACGCGCGAGCCCGTGCGCGCGGCGCCTCGCGCGATAGCTCACGTGTCGCCAGCAGGCCATCCAGGCCGAAGGCGCGACTGGTGGGAAATGCCAGCGTCAGCGCGAGCACAGCGCAGATGATCAGCGCATCCAGTTCGAGAATCAGTGCGGCAGCGAGTGCGGTGGCGCCGACAGCAGGCAGCATGAGCGCCGTGTCCATGAGCATCAGGATCAAGGCGATTATCGCGGAGGCACGTGCGTACACCCCCAGCACCAGCAGCGCACCCAGCACCACCAGCACCGTGCCGTAGGCGTTCTCGCCGATGGCGAGCATGGCGGGTGGGGGTGCCAGCATGGCCAAGGCCTTCAGCAGCAGCGTGTTGGCCGCGGGCGTAATGATGTCGCTGCCGGCGCCGAGCAGCCCGAGGTGCAGGATGCCCAAATGGAGCAGGCGACAACCCACCAGAAGGCGCAGCGTGACCAGGGCAGCCCACTGCGCAGCGGAAAAGGTTTTATCCATGCACCCTCCTTGGTGAACCACCCGGTTCGATAGCACACAGGTCGCGCCAACTCGGGCCGGCCTGCCATGGCCTCCCTTCAATCATCGCGTGAGTACGACGACTACGATTCGACGAGCGGAGTATAGATGGTTTGCCTAGCTGCACCGGCGCATGGGCAGCTGCATCTGCAAACATGATGCGGGGAAAAACCCCTATAAGGCACGCTGTCTCTTGGGCGGGTTTTCTTCCATGCGCGTACGCTGGGTGGAACAGTGCAGGATCAGCCCGTACGCCAATGCACCTGCACGAGTGTCCCTTCGCCGGGGACCGCATGGAGCGCGAAGCTGCCACCGGACATTTCCGCACGCTCGCGCATTGCCATGAGCCCGAAGCCGGGGCGCTCCGCCTGCCGCAGCGCCGCGGGCTCGAAGCCCCGGCCGTTGTCGCGCACGCTCACGGTGACGGTGTGCCCATCGGCCGTCAGCAGCACGTCGATGTGCGACGCATGGGCATGCTCGACCACGTTGCGCAGCGCCTCCTGGAGGATACGGAAAATGACGGCGCGCAGGGGGCGCGGGATGTGCTCTTCACGTGCATCGAAACGGCGCGCCATGCTGGGGCCGGACGGCGCGCGGCTGAATTCCCGCAGCAGCCACTCGAGCGTGGGCAGCAGGCCCAGGTCGTCGAGCATGGGCGGGCGCAGGGCCAGGGAGATGCGTCGCACTTCGTCGATGGCGTCGCGGATTTGCGTATCCACCTCGGTCAGCGCGGCGCACTCGCGACATTGACGCGGTGCGCCGGCGCGCCGCGCCTCCAGCCCGATGTGGATAGCGCTGAGACTCTGGCCGATACCGTCGTGCAGTTCCATGGCCACCCGTTTGCGCTCGCGTTCCTCGGCGTGCACCAGCGCTTCTGAAAGGCGATGCAGCTCACCGGCAATTCGCAGCTCACTGCCGGCGTCGATGACATGCCAGAAGGTGCCCGGCCCCTCCGGCAAGTCGACCATCGAGGTACGGCTGCGCACCAGAATCTTGCTGCCGTCGCTACATACCAACTGCACGTTGCGCGCGGCGCCCTCGGTGTGGGGCCAGCCGGCGCGGAAGGCCTCCTGAAGCAGGACGTCGATCGGGAAACCCGTCAGGGCCGATACGGGGTAACCGACCAAGCGGGCGAACGCCGCATCACAAAATTCCAGTTGGCGTTGACGCACCAAGGCCGTCCCGGCGAAGTTCACGGGCGCGGCAGACGCCGCTGCAATGCGCGGCGGGTGCTCATCCGCGAGCGCCGAGGTGCACGCCTGCACGATGGTCTCAAGACGCTGGCTGTACTCGGCCATGGCCTCATCCGCCTCGTGCTGGCCGGTGACGTCATCGAACACCAGCAAGGCGTGCGCGCCGCCGG
This sequence comes from Gammaproteobacteria bacterium, assembly GCA_023228645.1. Taxonomy (GTDB): domain Bacteria; phylum Pseudomonadota; class Gammaproteobacteria; order Thiohalomonadales; family Thiohalomonadaceae; genus JALOAT01. Next base: position 18,690 of record JALOAT010000016.1, read on the forward strand.
ACATACCCTGGCACGGGAGCCGACGCAGGGTCAGGCGCAGGCGTTTCGAGAGCGTGGGGTGCTCCGCATCGAAGGCGCAATGGCTGCCGGGCTGAAGGTCGGCCAGCGCGGCGGTGAGCGTCGGCGCAAGCAGGGGTTGCAGGCGCCCGAGCACGGCGCCCAGCTGTCTTCCACACGCACGCTTGACCGGAATCAGTCCCCAGGTCTCCATGGTGCGGTTCACGCGCAGGATGCGCGAGTTCTTGTCCATCAGCACGAGCCCCTGCAGCAGGGCGTCCGCGACGGCCTGCCACTCGTGTTTGGCCCGGATCACGTGGCGCACTTGCAGGCGGCGGTCGTCGTTCTTCTGGCGGCGTTCGAAGGCGGTGTGCAGCATGGACGCGATGCTGCGCAGGAATTCGCCATCTGCGGCATCGAGCACGCGCGCGGCCGGCGCCGCCCAGCCCGCCACGGTGCCCGCCGCGAGTCGCAACAGCAGGCCATGGCCTGTCACGGGCTCGCCGCAAAACGGCGCGGCGTGGAGCACCTCCGCTTCCCGCCGCAGCAGCCACACGGCACCCTCCGGCACCGAGTCACACAGGGTGGCGGGGAATACGCACCCGTGCTGCCGTTGCGGACCCAGTTGTACCTGCACGGCACCGTAGCACTGCACCAACACCGTCTGCGCGCGGGCAAGCAGTTGCCTGGGATCACGGTACCGGGCGTTGAAGCGCGTGAGTTCGGTAAGGCGTTGCACCTGCCACTGGGCCGTCCGCGCCTGCGAAGGCTGGGGCATTCGAAGCTTCCTGCTGGATTATTGTGACGGAGGTCGCAAGAAAACTAGCAGGTGTCCCGTTGATGGCAAGCATCAGGGTTGCACGAGGCCGGACTGATGCAAGGCGATGACGCGTTCCCAGGCATGTCGCTCCACAATACGCGCACGGGCGGCGGCCGCGTGGGCGCGGCGTTCGGGGCCGCCCAGGTCTTCGGCCCACGTGATCGCGGCCGGGAGGTCCTGAGGGCCGCTGAAATACCACGCCAAGTCCCCGGCGAATTCGCGGTTCACTGGCGTGTCATAGGCGATGAGCGGGGCGCCGCAGCCAAGCGCGCCCAGGAGCGACGGACTGCCCACGGCATTGCCGTGAAAGCAGGCCAGGGCGTGGCAGCGCAGCACCGCTTGCCGTGGCGCATCCACCGGACCGATGAAACGTACCCGCGCCCCGGCGTAGCCGCGTAGCTGGGCCGCGTAGGCCGTGTCCACGTCGATGGCGCCGACGATCACCAACGGAAAGGTGGAGTGCGCCGCGAGAAAACCCTCGATGATCTCCTGCACGCGGTTCTCGCGGCGTGGGCGCCCCACCAGCAGGTAGTAACAGCCGGGTGCGAGCTCCCATTCGGCGAGTCTCTCCGGGTCCTGCCCGCCGGGCGTGTCCGCGCCGGGCGGGATCACGCGGGCCGGCGGCAGCCGGCCCATCACCGCGCGTAGCTGCGCGAGGGTCGCCTCGCTGTCGACCACCAGCGTCGCAGAGCGCAGCCATGGCAACATGCGTCGCCGAACGGCGCCATCCACGCGGAACCACACGCATGCGCCCAGCAGCGGCGCGAGCAGCGTGGACCACAGCGAGCGGCCGCCGATCACATAGATCAGGTCGCACCCGCGTACGCAGCGCGCCAGAAACAGCGCGTCGTCGAACACCCCGAGCACCGGTGTACGTCGCTGCACGCGCTGCAGGATCCGCAGGGAGGCCGCCTCAAGGGTGTCGTGCGCCCCGCACAACAGGCTCACGCGATGACCGGCGGCGACCAGCCTCGTCGCGAGTTCCGATGCGACCGGATCCTCTCCGTCGTACCAGGCGGCGGTGCGACGGCCACCGAGGATCGCGATGGACAAGCCGGAGTCGGCGCGCATTGGCTCCCCTGGGGCGGGCGATTCGTTGTCCGCTTCCCTGGAAGTGTATGCGCCGGCAGTACAGGTTGGTGCGCGCCATGGGGCCGACCGGCCCGTTATAATCCCCGCGCCCGTCCACTGGTATCTCCATGTCACGCCGACCTGCCCGACGTCCCCGCCTCTCCCGCTGGTTGACTGCGCTGCTGCTGTGCGCCGCCGTTGCCGTCGATTACGTTCATGAGGTGCAGTCCGCGCGCCCGGCCATGTCCTGGATGGGCGTACCGGAATCCCGCGGCGATCTGTTCAGCTGGACGCGCGTGCTGCGCAACGACGGCTTCATGCTCGGCTGGTCGGACCTGCGCGGCAATGCCCTGTGGGTAACCTACCGTCTCACCCCGCCGCCGGCCCACGGCCGGCGTCTGCCGCGCCCGGAGCGCTTCAGCGCAGACTGGCGCGCGCTCGGCCTCATCGATCACGACGCGTACACCCGCAGCGGCTATGACCGCGGGCATCTCGCGCCCAATCACGCCATCGCCCGCCTGTACGGGCGGGACGCGCAACTGGCGACCTTCCGCATGACCAACATCTCGCCCCAGCGCAGCGACCTCAACCAGCGGCTGTGGCAGCGCCTGGAGCAGTATGAATTCGATCAGCTGGCGGCACGCTACGGCGAGGTGTGGGTGACCACCGGTCCGGTGTTCACCGGCGAGCGCACGCGTTTGCGCAGCCACCCCCTGGTGGAAATCCCGGACGCGTTCTACAAGCTGTTTGCGGTCACCGAAGCGGACGGCAACCCGCGCCTGTTCGCCTTCCTCATCCCGCAGCAGGTGCGCGGCGATGAACCGCTGGCGCGCTACGTGGTGAGCGTGGACGACGTCGAGAAGCTCACCGGCCTCGACTTCTTCCATGTTTTGGAAGATCCGCTGGAAGAGCGCCTGGAGGCGGCTGCACTGGTGCCGCCGGGGATTTGAGTTTGGGTTCTTCGGGTTTTGACGCGGAGGTCGCGGAGGCGCGGAGGACACGGAGAAAATACCTGCACATAATTCCATCCCGCCGCCCTCTGGTGCGTTGACCCAGCCTGCTGTACCGGAACCGCCGCGAAAGCGAACACGATTCTCCGCGTCCTCCGCGCCTCCGCGTCCTCCGCGTTTATGCGTTCACTCCAACACGCCGACAGGGCAGGTCACGCCGGTACCGCCGTGGCCGCAGTAGCCGCCGGGGTTCTTGGCCAGGTATTGCTGGTGGTAGTCCTCGGCGTAGTAGAACTCGGGGGCCTCGCGGATCTCGGTGGTGACGGGGCCGAAGCCGGCGGCGCGCAGGCGTTTCTCGTAGGCGGTGCGTGAGGCCAGCGCAGCCTGCTTCTGCGCGTCGCCGTAGGTGTAAACCGCAGAACGGTACTGGGTGCCCACGTCGGCGCCCTGGCGCATACCCTGGCTGGGGTCGTGACCTTCCCAGAACGCCTTCAGCAGTTCCTCATAGCTGACCACGTCCGGATCGAACACCACGCGCACCACCTCGGTGTGACCGGTCATGCCTGTGCAGACCTCGCGATAGGTCGGGTTGGGCGTGTAACCGCCTGCGTAACCCACCATGGTCGAATACACGCCCGGCAACTCCCAGAAGCGCTTCTCCGTGCCCCAGAAACAGCCCATGCCGAACATGGCCATGGCCATACCCGCAGGGAACGGCGGGACGATGCGGTGACCGTTCACTTCATGGGTCTCCGGCACAGACAGGGCCGTGGCGCGCCCGGGCAGGGCCTCTTCGGGACGGGGCATGTAGTGTCTGGAAGTCATGTGCCTACACTCTCACCGGTGCGACAGCAGAGGTACTCATCCAAGCTTAGCGCGCACGCTCTCGACCTTGTCTTCCAGGGTCTGCTCCTTATCGGTCCGCGTGCCCGCGTAGATCACAGTGGAAATGCGCGGCGCACCCATGGCGTGTACGCGCTCGTGGCAGGCCTTGATGGCAGCGAACGCCGCATCCCATTCAGCTTCCACATTGGTGCCGTTGGCGTGCAGCTGGTACTTCACGCCCGAGGCCTCCAGTACCTTTTCGCACGCCGCCACATACTCGGACACGGACACGCCCACACCCATGGGCACCACGGAAAAACTCAGCAGAACCTTCATTTCGCATTCCTTCCAGGAAAGAAAACCATCCCCCGCGCTCGGGGAGAATATGGCAAACCACACCACGAAAACGTAGCCCGGATGGAGCGTAGCGAAATCCGGGTAAATCCCAGCACGCAGCACACACTGCGTGAGCGGTGCCGCCACGCCGGGGCACAGCCCTCGCGCAGGCCCATCAACGAAGAGGATTAACGCAAAGACGCATAGGCCGCGAAGAACGCCAAGGTGCTCGTAAATGTCGTCCAACGATTGGTTCTTGCGTACTCTGCGCCTTTGCGTTGGGCTGTTTTCCCAAAGGTCAGCCGAGATAGCCCTTGCGGATGTCATAGGCCTGGGTGCGCGTTTCGCCACCGGTCTTGTGATTGACCTGCCAGCGCACGTTCACGCCCACGTCGAAGCGCGTGTCGGAATGCAGACGCAGCGCGACCGCGTCGCCGGGCGCGACGTGCAAGGGATGTTGCAAGGGCAGATACAACTGCTCCCAGTGGGTGCGCGGCGCATCGGGTGCGGTGGCGAGGTGCACGCCCTCAACCAACTCACATTCCCACCACAGCGCGAAGCCGTAGATGGCCTCCTGCTTTGCCGACCCCCAGCGCACCTCGCCCTGGCGCACGCTCTTGTTCTTGCGGCCCAGTTCCACATTGTCCCAGGACTGGATGGCATCGGGCGCAACGAGCAGATCAGACGGCAGGATGCTGCGCACGTACATATTGTGGAAGGTCATTTCCTTCGCCGGCGTGAAGTCGAGGCCCAGGTCCGTCTCGTCCCATACGGTCAGGTCACGGTGGAAGCGATCGCTCACCACCGGTGCGACCAGCTGGGTGATGCGCCGCGGGATGACGATGCCGCCGGGTTTGAGGAAACGCAGGGCGTCGTTGAGAGTTTCGATGATGTTCTCTTCGTAGGCGAAATTGCCCAGGGTCTCCGAGACGATCACATCGACCGGTTCGAGGTCGAGGACGTTGGTGGAGTGGTCGTGATAGAAATGACAGTTGCGGACCTTGTTAAGCCTGGCCAACTTCACCGCCAGTTCCATCACATCCGCCTGCTCGAACAGATGCACCGCCCGCGCCCCGAGCCGGCTGGCGAGAAAGCCGAGCACACCCGTCCCCGAGCCAATATCCGCCACCGTGCTCTTCCCCGCCACCACCACCCGCTTCAACGCCTCGTGAAAGGCCTCATTGCGCACCCGATCGGCGAGCATGGTGCGGTGATAGTCGATGAGCATCGGGGCACTCCGGAACGAAGGGTAAAAGAATTCACCACAAAGCCCACGAAGGGGCACAAAGGAAAGATGGGTTGCCTCTCCTTGCGGCCTTCGTGTCCTTCGTGGTGACTATCTTCCTCTTAACGCGGCAATGGCACCTTGCAGCCGTCGGCGTCGACGCGGACGAAGCTGATGCGGGTGGCGAACACCACTTCCTCGCCGCCGGTTTCGATGTCGTCGGCGTACACCGTGGCGGTGTATTGCACGGAGGTGTTACCCACTAACGTGCGCTGGACGTCGAAGCGCAGGATAGCGCCGTTGCGCACGCTCTTGCGGAACTCCAGGCCGTCCATGCCGATGGTGACGAACTTGCAGCCGGGATATTCCAGGCTCGCGGCGATCCAGGCGTATTCGTCGATCCACTTCAGCAGATTGCCGCCGAAGAGATAGCCGTAGTGATTCAGGTGTTCAGGCAGTACGAGCTTGTAGCTTTCCATGGGACGAAAGACTAACACGGGGAACACGGGGAACACGGGGGGTACAAGATGTATGCTCCGCCACGGGCATGTCTGATTCCTGCTCGCGGCGCGCAACCAGCAACGTTTTTCTTCCCCGTGTTCCCCGTGTCCCCCGTGTTATAGCTTTTCTCAGTTGTGGTAGGGCCGGCTGAGTTCGTGGACGGCTTCGACGAAGGCCTTGGCGCGGTCGGGCTCCACGTGCTGGTGGATGCCGTGGCCGAGGTTGAAGACGTGGCCGCTGCCCTTGCCGTAGCTGGCGAGGATTTCGCTCACTTCGCGGCGGATGCGCTCGGGGGAGGCGTAGAGCACGCTCGGGTCCATGTTGCCCTGCAATGCGACCTTGTCACCCACGCGCCGGCGCGCATCGCCGAGGTCGGTGGTCCAGTCCAGGCCCAGGGCGTCGGCGCCGGTCTCGGCCATGGCCTCAAGCCACTGGCCGCCGCCCTTGGTGAACAGGATCACCGGGACCTTGCGGTCTTCGGCCTCGCGGGTGAGGCCGGCGACGATGCTCTGCATGTAACGCAGGGAGAATTCCTTGTAGTCACGCGGGGTGAGATTGCCGCCCCAGGTGTCGAAAATCATCAGCGCCTGGGCACCGGCGGCCACCTGGGCGTTGAGGTAGCTGGTGACGGAGCGCGCGACGACGTCCAGCAGTTTGTGCAGCAGCGCCGGCTGGTCGAACATCATGGCCTTGATGACGGCGAATTCCTTGGAGGAGCCGCCTTCCACCATGTAGGTAGCGAGGGTCCAGGGGCTGCCGGCGAAGCCGATGAGGGGCACGCGGCCGTTCAGTTCGCGGCGGATGACGCGCACGGCGTCCATCACGTATTTCAGTTCACCTTCCGGATCGGGGACGCCCAGCTTGGCCACGTCCGCAGCGCTGCGCACCGGGTGCGCAAACTTCGGGCCTTCACCCACGCCGAAGGACAGGCCGAGGCCCATGGCGTCCGGGATGGTGAGGATGTCGGAGAACAGGATGGCCGCGTCGAGCGGAAAGCGGTCCAGGGGCTGGAGGGTGACTTCGCAGGCCAGCTCGGGGTTCTTGCACAGGGCCATGAAGTCGCCGGCCTTGGCGCGCGTGGCGCGGTACTCCGGCAGGTAGCGTCCCGCCTGGCGCATCATCCATACGGGGGTGTAATCGACCGGCTGCTTCAGCAGCGCGCGCAAGAAGCGGTCATTCTTGAGTTCGGACATGAAGATTAACCACGGGGAACACGGGGGACACGGGGGTGTGACCGCCCGCGCCTGCCGCATCGCCGTTCAGAGATAAATCAGGGACCCGAGAGAATACCTCAATTCCTCCCCGCGTTTCCCGTGTCCCCCGTGGTTCAGGCGTTTTTCTTCACACGCCCAGGTAGTCCAGGATACCCTCGGCGGCCTGGCGGCCCTCCCAAATGGCGGTGACCACCAAGTCGGAGCCGCGCACCATGTCGCCGCCGGCGAACACCTTGGGATGGCCGGTCTGCTTCTTGAATTTCTGCGCCTCCGCGGCAATCACACGCCCGCGTTCGTCGGTCTTGATGCCGTACTCGACGAACCACGCTTGTGGGCTCGGGCGAAAACCGAAGGCGATGAGCACGCGATCGGCCGGGACGATCTCCTCGGAACCGGGCACCACCCGCGGCGTGCGGCGACCGCGCGCATCCGGCGGGCCGAGCTCGGTGGTGACCAGCTTCACGCCCTCCACCTTGTCCGTGCCCACGATTTCCACGGGCTGACGGTTCCACAGGAACTGCACGCCCTCTTCCCTGGCGTTGGCCACTTCCCGCCTGGAGCCGGGCATATTGGCCTCGTCGCGTCGGTAGGCGCAGATCACCTGGGCGGCACTCTGGCGGATGGAGGTGCGGTTGCAGTCCATGGCGGTGTCGCCGCCGCCCAGCACCACCACGCGTTGGCCCTTCATGGAGAGGTAGTCATCCACGCTCTTCTCGAAGCCAAGGCAGTGGTTGACGTTGGAGATGAGAAAATCCAAGGCGGCATGTACGCCCGGCAGGTCTTCGCCCGGGAAGCCGCCCTGCATGTAGGTGTAGGTGCCCATGCCCAGGAACACGGCGTCGAAGTCTTCGAGCAGGCGTGCGAACGCCTCCGCATCGATCCCGGTGTTGAGACGGAATTGCACACCCATGCCCTCGAACACGGCGCGCCGGCGCTGCATCACCTGTTTTTCCAGCTTGAACTCGGGGATGCCGAAGGTGAGCAGTCCGCCGATCTCGGGGTAGCGATCGAACACCACCGGCATCACGCCTGCGCGCACCAGCACGTCGGCGCAGGCAAGCCCGGCCGGGCCTGCGCCCACCACGGCGACGCGCTTGCCCGTGGACCGCACCCGCGACAGGTCCGGGCGCCAGCCCTGATCGAAGGCCGTATCGGTGATGTAGCGCTCCACGGCACCGATGGTGACCGCGCCGAAACCGTCATTGAGGGTGCAGGCCCCTTCACACAGGCGATCCTGCGGGCACACCCGGCCGCACACCTCGGGCAGCGAGTTGGTACGGTGGGACAGCTCCGCCGCACGCTCAATGGCGCCTTCATGCACCAGCTTGAGCCAGTCGGGGATGTAGTTGTGCACCGGGCACTTCCAGGCGCAGTAAGGATTGCCACAGCCCAGGCAGCGGTCCGCCTGGGATGCCGCGGCATCGGGATCGAAGCCGCAATAGATCTCGCGAAATTCCTTGATGCGGGCCGCCGCGGATTTTTTCGCAGGGTCGAGGCGCGGCACCTGGATGAATTGGAAGTCGTTGGCCATGTATTTGGAACCCTGAATTAGCTCGCCCTTGTGGGAGCCCACCCCGTGGGCGAATGCCTTTCAAACGCCGGCGCGTGGCATGAACCGTACTTCGCTGAGGGACTCGGCGCTTACGCCGCCCTGCGCAAGGTATCAAGCAGTTCGCTCAAGCTCGCCGCCTTCGGCTTCACCAGCCAGAACTTCTCCAGCACATCGGAGAAATGCCCCAGCAGATGCCGGCCCCAGGCCGAACCCGTCTCGCGCACGTGCTCTTCGATGATGCCCTGAAGATGGGCGCGGTACGGATGCATGGTCTTGGTGCCGATGCGATGGATGTCGATGAGTTCGTGGTTGTAGCGATCCACGAAGCCGCTATCGAGATCCAGCACATAGGCCAGCCCGCCGGTCATGCCGGCACCAAAGTTCACGCCGGTGGGACCTAGCACGGTGATGCAGCCACCGGTCATGTATTCACAGCCGTGGTCGCCTACGCCTTCAACGACGGCATGGGCACCGGAGTTGCGCACTGCAAAGCGCTCGCCGGCGAGTCCCGCCGCCAGCAGCCTGCCGCCGGTGGCGCCGTACAAACAGGTGTTGCCGATGATGGTGGCCTCGTTGGACCGGAAGCGGCTGCCACGGGGCGGCGCGATCACCAGCTTGCCGCCTGCCATGCCCTTGCCGACGTAGTCGTTGGCATCGCCTTCCAGGATCATGTGCAGGCCGCCCGCATTCCACACGCCAAAGCTCTGGCCGGCAGTGCCGGTGAGTCTGAGCACAAGAGGCGCATCGGCCATGCCCTGATCGCCGTGACGCCGCGCGATCTCGCCGGACAGGCGTGCGCCGATGGAGCGGTTGACGTTCTTCACGGTGTAATGGAATTCGCCGCCGCTCTTGTGTTCGATGGCCGGCAGGCAATCGCGCACCATCTGCTCGGCCAGCTCGCCCTTGTCGAAGGGTTCATTGCGCGGTGCGATGCAATACTGGGCCTTGCCATCCACGCGGGCGATGAGCGGCGCGAGATTGAGTTTGCGCTGCTTGGGCGTCCCGCCTTCCAGGATCTCCAGCAGATCGGTGCGGCCGATGAGTTCCGTCATGGAGCGCACGCCGAGGCGCGCCATCCATTCGCGGGTCTCTCGGGCAATAAAGCGGAAATAGTTCATCACCATTTCGGGCAGGCCGATGAAGTGCTCCTGGCGCAGCACCTTGTCCTGCGTCGCCACACCGGTGGCGCAGTTGTTCAGGTGGCAGATGCGCAGGTACTTGCAGCCCAGCGCCACCATGGGGCCGGTGCCGAAACCGAAGCTCTCCGCGCCCAGGATGGCCGCCTTGACGACGTCGAGGCCGGTCTTGAGGCCGCCGTCGGTCTGCACCCGCACCTTGTCGCGCAGGTCGTTGGCACGCAGCACCTGGTGCGCCTCGGACAGGCCCAATTCCCAAGGTGAGCCCGCGTGCTTCACCGAGGTGATGGGGCTCGCACCGGTGCCGCCGTCGTAGCCCGAAATGGTGATGAGATCTGCATAGGCCTTGGCCACACCTGCGGCGATGGTGCCCACCCCCGGTTCCGCCACCAGTTTCACCGAAACCAGCGCCTCGGGATTGACCTGCTTCAGGTCGAAGATGAGCTGGGCCAGGTCTTCGATGGAATAGATGTCGTGGTGCGGCGGCGGCGAGATGAGCGCCACGCCGGGCGTCGCGTAGCGCAGGCGCGCGATGAGCGCGTTCACCTTGTCGCCGGGGAGCTGTCCGCCTTCGCCGGGCTTTGCGCCTTGGGCGATCTTGATCTGCAACACCTCGGCATTGACCAGGTAGGCGGGCGTGACGCCGAAGCGCCCCGAAGCCACCTGCTTGATCTTCGACATCCTCTCGGTGCCGTAGCGGGACGGGTCTTCGCCGCCCTCGCCGGAATTGGAGCGCCCGCCCAGGCGGTTCATGGCGACGGCCAGGGCCTCGTGGGCCTCGGGTGAGAGCGCGCCGAGGGACATGCCGGCGGAATCGAAGCGCGGCAGGATCTTCGCTTCGTCTTCCACTTCGTTGATGTCGACGGGCGTGAGGTCCGCGCGCAGCGCCAGCAGATCGCGCAGGGTCGCGACGGGGCGCTCGTTGACCGTCTTGGCGTAGTCGAGATAGTCGTTGTAATCCCCGCTGCGCACCGCCTTGTGCAGGGTCTGGATCACGTCCGGGTTGTAGGCGTGATATTCACCGTCGAACTGATATTTGAGCAGGCCGCCCTGTCGCAGGGGCTTGCGGGTGTTCCAGGCCTCGCGGGCGAGTTGGCGCTGGTCGTTTTCCAGATCGGCGAAGTCGGCGCCGGCCAAGCGGCTGGGGGTGTCCCTGAAGCAGGCGGACACCACGGTGTCGGCCAGGCCGATGATCTCGAACAACTGCGCGCCGCGGTAGCTGGTGATGGTGGAGATACCCATCTTCGAGATGATCTTGTACAGGCCCTTGTTGATGCCCTTGCGATAGCTGTCGAGCAGCCTGGCGGGGGATTTACCACCGGTCTCGCCATTGCGCGCGAACTCGTGCAGGCACGCGTAGGCGAGATAGGGATACACGGCCGTGGCACCGTAGCCGATGAGCACCGCGAAATGATGCGGATCACGTGCGGTGGCGGTCTCCACGATGATGTTGGAATCGCAACGCAATCCTTCCTGGACGAGGCGCAGGTGCACCGCACCGGTGGCGAGCAAGGCATGGATGGGCAACCTGTCCTCGGCGATGTCACGATCGGACAGCACCAGGATCACCTTGCCTGCTTTCACCGCCTCCACCGCCTGTGTGCACACAGCGGCGAGCGCCTCATGCAGGCTTCCGTCGACGGGGTAGTTCAGGTCGATGCGCGCGCTTGCATACTCGGGGCTGCCGATGGCGAGCAGGCGCGCGAATTTGCCGCGCGACAGCACCGGTGAGCCGATGAGCAGGCGTGAGGCATTCTCCGGCGTCTCACGGAATAGGTTTTTCTCGCGTCCCAGGCAGGTCTCCAGGGACATGACGATCTGTTCGCGCAGGGGATCGATGGGCGGGTTGGTGACCTGGGCGAATTGCTGGCGGAAATAGTCGTAGAGCGGACGTACCTGCCGCGACAGCACGGCCATGGGCGCATCATCGCCCATGGAGCCCACCGCCTCCTGGCCCGCCGCGGCGAGGGGTTTGAGGATCTGCTCGCGTTCTTCGTGACTGATCTGGAACAACCTCTGGTAGACCGCGAGGCGATCGTCTTGCAGGTCGCAGGCCCCGTCCTGCTCTTCCACCTCGTCGTCGAGCCGATGCACGTGTTCGCTCATCCAGCGCTTGTACGGATGGCGCAGTTTCAGTGCCTGGTCCACGTCCTCGGGCAACAACAACCGGCCGTCCTGTGTGTCCACGGCGAGCATCTGGCCCGGCTTCAGGCGGCCTTTGCCGATGACGTCCTGAGGCGCGTAATCGAACACGCCGATCTCTGAGGCCAGCGTCATCACGCAACCCTTGTAGCTGCCGTCGTCCGGTGCATCCGACATGCGCAGGATGACGTAGCGCGCCGGGCGCAGACCGTTGCGATCCAGGGTGCAGGCGGCATAGCGGCCGTCGGTGAGCACGATGCCGGCGGGGCCGTCCCACGACTCCATGTGCATGGAGTTGTACTCGTAGAAGGCACGCAGATCCGCGTCCATGGTTTCCACGTTCTGCCATGCCGGCGGCACCAGCAGGCGCATGGCGCGGAACATGTCCATGCCACCGGCGAGCAGCGCCTCGAGCATATTGTCGAGGCTGCTGGAATCGGAGCCGCTCATGGACACCAGGGGGCGCACGTCTTCCATGGGCAGCAGCGGCGTGTCGAACTTGTGGCCGCGGGCCATGGACCAGCTGCGATTGCCCCGGATGGTGTTGATCTCGCCGTTGTGGGCGAGATAGCGGAACGGCTGCGCCAGGCGCCACTCGGGCCAGGTGTTGGTGGAGAAGCGCTGGTGGAACACGCAGATGGCGGTTTCCAGGCGCACATCGTTCAGGTCCCGATAGAACCGCTGCAGGTAGGCAGGCATCACCAGACCCTTGTACGACAACACCCGCGCAGACAGGCTGGGCACGTAGAAGGTCTTGTCGGACGGCTGCAACTGCTTTTCGATCCGGCGGCGCGCGATGTACAGGCGGCGCTCGAAATCGGCCTCGTCCATGCCGCCGGGTGCATTGACGAAGACCTGCTCGATGTCGGGCAAAGACTTGAGTGCCTCGGCACCGCATGCGGCGGCGTCGACTGGCACGATACGCCAGCCGGCCAGCTGCAAACCTTGCTCTTCCATCTCACGCGCGAAGGTCTTGCGTGCGGCAGCGGCAAGCGCCGCCTCGCGGCTGAGGAACACCATACCCACCGCGAACAGCGCGGCGGTTTCGATGCCGGCCTCCCGCGCCACGGTGCGCAGGAAGCCTTCCGGCTTTTTCATCAACAACCCGCAACCGTCACCGGTCTTGCCGTCGGCGGCGATGGCGCCGCGATGGGTCATACGACCGAGGGCAACGATGGCCGTCTCCACCAGCCAGTGGCTCGGCCTGCCGTCCATGTGGGCCATGAGTCCGAAGCCGCAGTTGTCGCGCTCGAATTCGGGACGGTAAAGACCATCGCAGAGGTGTGCTGACTCGTTCACGTTCGTTTCGCCGTGTCGCCTTGGATCAGGCGCCATGCATTTTGCAGGCCACGCATAAGCAACTCCCGGGTATCAAGGAGTTGCAACTACGATGACGGAACTACGCGGTAGTTGCGGCCTTTTCGCCCCAAGGGCGGCGTGGTTCGTCGACTGATTGGCTGCACCAAAAGGAGGCGATGGAGGCATTCGCGCACCACGAAGGCGCATGGTGCCGGCGAGCCCAGGGAAGGCATGTGGGCGCAGATTCAATGGACTGCCACGAAGAGAGGTTTGGTGGCGGTCACCGCGGCGTGACGAGAGACCCGATCGCGGTTTCAGTGGCGGTGTTCGGGGAAGCGTGCAAGCGGTGCTTCGAGCCCCAACATGACGGAAGGGTGATGGGGACGGAGTTGATCTCCGCCCCCCTGTGCAACGGGTGCTTACACTGCCCCTTGCTCGATCATCGCGTCGGCGACCTTGCGGAAGCCGGCGATGTTGGCACCAAGGACGAAATTACCCGGCTGGCCGAACTCGATGGCGGTCTCGCTCATGGTGGTGTAGATGTTGGTCATGATGCGCTGCAGCTTGCTGTCCACTTCGTCGAAGGTCCACGGCTGCATGCTGGCGTTCTGGGCCATTTCCAGCTGCGAGGTGGCCACGCCGCCGGCGTTGGCGGCCTTGCCCGGCGCGAAGGCGATGCCCGCCTTCAGATACACCTCGATGGCCTCCGGCGTGCTCGGCATGTTGGCGCCTTCGCACACCAGCTTGCAGCCGTTCTTCACCAGCTCCGCTGCGTCGGCGCCGTTCAGCTCGTTCTGTGTGGCGGACGGGAAGGCGACATCGCACTTCACCGACCACACGTCGTTGCGGCCTTCGTGATACTTCTCGGCCGGCGTGTACACCGCCTCCGGATGCGCCTTGACGTAGGCCTCCAGGGAGGTGCGCTCCACTTCCTTGATGCGCCTCAAGGTGTCGAGCTTGATGCCGCCGCGGTCGTAGATGAAACCGCGCGAATCGCTGCAGGTGACCGGCGTGGCGCCCATCTGATACAGCTTTTCGATGGTGTAGGTGGCCACGTTGCCCGCACCGGAGACTGCGCAGACCTTGCCCTCCAACGACTCGCCCCTGCCGCGCAGGATGGCGTCGGCCAGGTACACGGAACCGTAACCGGTGGCCTCCTTGCGCGCCAGCGATCCGCCCCACTTCAGGCCCTTGCCGGTGAGCACGCCGTCATAGCTGCCGGTGAGGCGCTTGTACTGGCCATACATGTAACCGACCTCGCGTGCGCCCACGCCGATGTCGCCGGCCGGCACGTCGATGGTCGGGCCGATGTGGCGATACAGCTCGGTCATGAACGACTGGCAGAAGCGCATGATCTCGTTGTCGGACTTGCCCTTCGGATCGAAGTTGGCGCCGCCCTTGCCGCCGCCCAGCGGGAGACCGGTGAGGGAGTTCTTGAAGATCTGTTCGAAGCCGAGAAACTTGATGATGCCGGCGTTGACGCTCGGGTGGAAACGGATGCCGCCCTTGTAGGGGCCGAGCGTGGAGTTGAACTGGATGCGGTAACCCTTGTTGACCTGAACACGGCCCTTGTCGTCCACCCAGGTGACGCGGAACATGATCTGGCGTTCCGGCTCGACGATGCGTTCGATGATGTTGGCTTCTCGATAACGGGGGTCGCGGTCGAGGACGGGGCGGAGCGACAGCAGGATTTCTTCAACGGCCTGATAGAACTCGAGCTGCGCGGGGCTGGACCGCTTGAGAGCGGTCAAGGTTTCCTGGACGTACGGCATACGAAGACTTAACCCCCATGAGAAGTGGGTGAGCGATCAATGAGTGGGCCCCAAATTGAGCAAGACGCCCAAAAAAGGGGCGGATAGCCTTGCGCATTCGATCACGATGGTCAAGTAGTCGTTGTTGCATTTTTCGGTTTTTGCACTGACATGGCGGGGCAGCGTGGATGAGCCACGGCGCCGCGCTCGGTTTTGGTGCACGCAGCGACGAAGCGCCTGCGTCACGGCGTCCGCTGAAAGCACAACAAGCGTTGTTTCACCACATCGGCGATCACGCGCAGCCCGTGGGCACGCACGTCGTAATGCCTGACCACCGCCGCGACCTGCGGGTCCTCTGCGGCGTCGTCCGGCAGCGGTACGTGAGCCTGCGCCGGCAGCCGGGCCAGCCAGTCCATGCGGTATTCGTTGTCAGGTTCGCCGGGAAACAGCGCCACATAGGCGATGGCCGTTTCCACCAGATCCTGGAAAAAATGGGTGCCGAAGGACAGGTCCGGCATCATGCCCCCGTGCAATTCCGCCACCTCCACCAGCACCGCGACCTTGTTGATGTCGGCGAAGCGCACCGGCACGCCCAGCTCCGGGCTGCTGGTGCCCCAGCGACCGGGACCGATGAGCATCAGCGGACAGGCGAGACGATCGGCAATGCTGCGGTTCAGGCGGCCGACCAGGCGGGCCACGGCGTATTTCTGCTGCACAGCCAGCGCACTGTAGCCCGGCCCGTCCACGTGGATGATGCGGGCGATGGGCTGGTCGATGTTGCCGCCCATGAAGTGTCCGCGGGTGGCGAAGAACAGGCGTTCCGGCGCCACCTGCCCGGGCAGCACGACCTCGCGCTCGGTGCCGAGCGTGGCCAGCGGGCGGCACTGCACGATGTTGAACGAAGCGCCGCCCTGACTGTCCAGGTGCAGCGTGAACTCCACGTCCACCGGGTGTTGGTAGGCGGACTCCAAGGCCTGAAGCATGGCCTGGGCGAGGGACACGAAGCGCCCGCTGCTCAGCAATGGCTCGAAGGTGATGCGCCAGACCGGCGTGTCCTGGCCGAGGGCGTGCGCATGCCCGGAGGCCTCACGGTCCACTTCCGCCAGGCGCGCCAGCGGCAGCAGCGGGGTCTGCGTGCGCAACACGTGCAGCGGCAGGGACTGGAGTTGGTTATCCGTGACGTTCAGCACGTCCACCTGTTGCTGCGCAAAGCGGTAGAGATCCTCACGGCTGCGGTAGGGCCGCTTGCGCGGTTCATCCAAAGCGACCACGCAGGCGTGATCGCCCTCCACGCGATTCACCGCACGTGTACCGAGACCCATCACCAGACGCAGCATGCCCGCGGCCGGGTCCATGTCCGCGTCCCAGACGAAGGTGTTGCGCGAAATGCCCACACCGGCGGCATCCGGCAAATAGAAGCGTCCATGGTAACGGCCGTTCACCCGTTGCAGCAGCAGCGCCATGGGCTCCTCCTGCAAGGCGAGCCCGCGCTCGCGGCGGTAGATCAGCGCGTCTTCACTCATGGTCGAGGCATAGACCTTGCGGATGGCATCTTCGAGCCCGGCCAACCGCTCCTCAGGACTGCCCTGGTTGACGCAGAAGATGCTGTCGTACTTGCCCGCGAAGGCGTTGCCGAAGCCGTCTTCCAGCAGGCTGCTGGAGCGGACCAGGATGGGATATTGGCCGTAGTGATCGAGCACGCGCTCCAGGGCCGGCCGCACCGATGGCGGCATGCGCCCGTGCAGCATCGCCTCGCGCAGCACGGCGCCTTGGGACAGGTAGCCCGCCTCGGTGCGTTGGCGCATCAGCAGCGGCCACCAGCCGTTGTGCACCACGTAGGCGTAATACACGTCGGAGCCGAGATAGAACGAGTCGTGCGGTTCGAGGTGATCGCACCACAACGCCGCGGCATGGCGGTGCAGGATAGTGCGTGCCAGCAGCATGCCTGCCGCCTTGCCGCCGATGTAGCCGCTGCCGATCATCCGTGCGCGAATGTTCAACAGGTCCTCAAGGTCGAGATAGCGGCGCGCCAGCGCTTGCATGCGCGGCTCGCGTGAAATCAGCACGTTCAGGATCTGGTCGCGTACCGCTTCACACTCCTCCTCTCCGGCGCGGCCGCTCACCGCCTCGGCGGCGCGCAGGAACAGCCTGTCCCAGTAGTCCAGCAGACGATGCTGGTTGAGTTGCCGGTGACGCGCTTCCAGCACGGCCTGCAGGCGGCTGGCCTCACTGCTATCGATGACCGGCAGGAATTGCTCGCCGCGCTGGCGGTGCGGCAGAAACATGGTGGGCGACTGGCGTTGCCACACCTTGACGGGCTGGACCTGCAACTCGTCGGCGGCATGGTGCACGTCGATGAGCACCTGGGTGGTCGCGCGGATGTGCGCCAGGGTGCCATGGGAGTGGCTCTGCGGGTGCAGTGCGAAATAGGCCACCGTGTCCAGATCGAACAGGTGCGGGCAGATGACACGGAAGAAATTGCCCACCATGTCATCGGTCGCCCAGGCGTCGAGCAGGTCCGACAGGCAGTCGCAGACATAAAAGGCGCCGCGGCCGTGGTCCGATATCTGCTGGTAGACCTCGCGGGTGAAGGCCTCGAAGCCGCCCCGCGCATCGATGGTAACGATGCGTAGCCCGGCACCGGGCGTGAACAGCGGCGGCTGGCGACTCCAACGCAGGTAGACGATTTCGCGGCGCTGGCCCTGTGCCGCATCCACGAACGGCCGCACGAAACGCAGATAATCCCCGAGGTCGTCGACACGCCAAACCACATTGTCGCCGATGCGCAAACCGTCGAGCACGTCATCCAGCCCGAGGATGCCGGTGGAAACGTGACCGTCGTCGGCGTGTGCGCTCATGCGGTGTCCGAGTGGATTGCTGTTACCGGGTGTCCGCACGGGGCCGGCGCACTAACCCGGTAAGTCTGCCCCCTTGGCAAACACGACGCGATAGCCGCGTGTCAGTTGGGCGTCGCGGTGCTGCTGCAAGGCGTCCTCGGCCGCGTCACGGCTGGCGAAATGCTCGCGCACCACGCGCCCGGAGGCGCCCTGGAAGCCCCATTCCCGCACCAGGGTCCAGCCCTCGAGCAGATCCGGCTGGAGAAACAAGTGGTAAAAACGCGGCGGCTTATCGTCGGTCACGGGCGTCTGCATGTAGATGCGCATCGGACGAGCTCTCGCGCCGTTGATCCGTGGCTCAGGTCAGCTCGCCCGGCTCGAAGAGCCTGCCATGCAGGGCGATGGCATAGCGGTCGGTCATGCCCGCCACGTAGTCCGCCACGGCCCGTGCACGCCCGTGGTCGCCGGCCTGTGCTTCGAGCGCACGCACATGTTGTTGGTGCTCGGGGGGCAGCAGCCGTGGGGTGGTGAAAAAGGCCTCGAACAGGTCCTTCATCACCTTGTGTGCCTTGAACGTCATGCGCAGCACGCGGTAGTGCTGATAGAGCTCCTGGCGCAAAAAGCGTTTCAGCGCCCGGTGTTCCTCCGCCTGCGCTTCGCCGAAGCCGATGAGCGGCCGCGACAGCGCCCGCACTTCATCCACGTTGGCCGGCGCCGTCTCGGCGAGCCGGTGCTGGCTGTTGGCGATCAGGTCCACCACCTGCCGGTTGATCATGCGACGGATGATTTCGTGAACCAGGCGGCGCCCGCCAAGTTTCGGGTGGTTCTCCATGACCACCTGGTATTCACGTTCGAAGGAAGGCAGCTCGCACAGCTGTTCGATGCTGATGAGACCGGCGCGCAGGCCGTCGTCCAGATCGTGATTGTTGTAGGCGATGGCGTCGGCGATGTTGGCGATCTGCGCTTCGAGTCCCGGCTGCGTGCTGCTGAGAAAACGCCGACCGAGATCGCCGAGGGTCGCAGCGTGATCACGTGCGCAGTGCTTGAGGATGCCTTCACGGGTTTCGAAGGTGAGATTCAGCCCGCGGAATTCCGCATAGCGATCCTCCAGTTCGTCGACCACGCGCAGCGACTGGAGATTGTGCTCGAACCCGCCGTAGGCCGCCATGCACTCGTTGAGGGCGTCCTGACCTGCGTGCCCGAAGGGGGTGTGGCCGAGGTCGTGGGCCAGGGTGATGGCTTCGGTGAGATCTTCGTTCAGGCGCAGGGCGCGCGCCACGGCGCGACCGATCTGCGCCACTTCGAGGGAATGGGTGAGGCGGGTGCGGAACATGTCCCCCTCATGGTTCACGAACACCTGGGTCTTGTACTCCAGGCGTCGGAAGGCGGAGGAATGGACGATGCGATCGCGGTCGCGCTGAAATTCGCTCCGGTAGGCCGGCGCCGCCTCGGAAAAACGCCTGCCCCGCGAACGCTCGTCGCATGCGGCATAGGGAGCAAGCGTGGGCGAGGTCATGGCGCGCCGTGTGCCTCGAGGGTCGCGGTGATCTGCGCTGCGGTCGCCTCGGCCGTGATCACCGCTTTGCCGATGCCCTTGAGCAGCACCAGACGCAGCAGGCCGTCCTGGACCTTCTTGTCCACGGCCATCAGTTCGAGGAAGCGACGACTGTCGATTTCCGCGGGCGCCACCGTGGGCAGGCCGGCGCGCCCCATCAAGGACACGATGCGCTCCAGGTCCGCGTTGGTGAGCCAGCCCAGGCGCGCGGACAACTGGCCGGCGAGCACCATGCCGGTGCCGACCGCTTCACCATGCAGCCAGGCGCCGTAACCCATGCCGGTCTCGATGGCATGACCGAAGGTGTGGCCCAGGTTCAACAGGGCGCGGGCGCCGGCTTCGGTCTCATCCTCGGCAACGATGGCGGCCTTGTCGCGGCAGGAGCGTTCGATGGCGTAGGCCAGGGCCTCGGGATCGCGGGCCAGCAGGCGATCGAGGTTGCCGTCGAGCCAG
Organism: Gammaproteobacteria bacterium; assembly: GCA_023228645.1. Classification (GTDB taxonomy): domain Bacteria; phylum Pseudomonadota; class Gammaproteobacteria; order Thiohalomonadales; family Thiohalomonadaceae; genus JALOAT01. The sequence continues at coordinate 38,354 of JALOAT010000016.1, forward strand.
TCGAAGAACGCGGGGTCATTGATGAGGCCGTACTTGATCACCTCGGCAAGCCCCGCCTGCAACTGGCGGTCGTCGAGCGTGTTCAGGGTATCGGTGTCGGCGATGACGCACTGTGGCTGGTGGAAGGCGCCGATCATGTTCTTGCCCAGCGGATGGTTCACGCCGGTCTTGCCACCGACGGACGAATCCACTTGCGACAGTAGCGTGGTCGGTACCTGGATGAAGGCCACGCCGCGCTGATAGCACGCGGCGGCAAAGCCGGTGAGATCGCCGATGACCCCGCCACCCAGTGCCACCAGCGTGCAACGGCGGTCGAAACGTCGCTCCAGCAGGCGATCGAATACCGCGTTCAGGGTGTCGAGGGTCTTGAATTCCTCACCGTCGGGGAGGATCAGGTGCTCGACCTGGTAGTCGCCGAGCCCCGCGAGCAGCCTGTCGAGGTAGAGCGGTGCGACCGTTTCATTGGTCACCACCAGCACTTGGCGGCCACGGATGTGCGGACCGATGAGTTCGGCACGGCCAAGGAGGCCGGAGCCGATATGGATGGGGTAACTGCGTTCCCCGAGTTCGACGCGGAGTGTTTTCATGGGACCAACCTGCGGAATGCCGCAACTATAGCGGATCCCGCGAGTGGTCGTCATGCGCCGGCGTGCTTCGCTTCGACCTCAAGGCGCCAGAGGATTTCACGGATGACCGAGCGTACGGAGCGGTCATCCGTGTAAACGATGATATGTGCGACCTCGCGGTACAAGGGGTCGCGCACGGCCATGATTTCTTCGAGGCGCTTTTTCGGATCGGCGGTTTGCAGCAGCGGCCGGTTTTTGTCCCGGGCGGTACGCCGCAGCAGTTGCTCGATGGTGGCGTAGAGATAGATCACCACGCCGCGTTCGCGGAGGCACTGACGGTTTTCTCCGCCGAGCACCGCCCCGCCACCGGTCGCAAGCACGAGGTCGTCTTCGCGCGTCAGTTGGTCGATGACCTCGCGCTCCCGTTTGCGAAAGCCTTCCTCTCCTTCGATGTCGAAAATCAGGGGGATGCTCGCGCCGGTCCGGCGGACGATCTCGTGGTCGGTGTCCTTGAACTCTTTGTGCAAGGCGAGCGCCAGCTGGCGACCGATGGTCGTCTTGCCGGCGCCCATGGGACCCACCAGAAAAAGGCGGCTAAGATTCACGCGCGTGCGTCCAGCCCGCGGTTCATTGCAGCTCGGCCCGCAGTCCTTCCTTGAGGACCTTGGGCGTCACGAAGATGAGCAGCTCGGCCTTGTCGTTGACCTTCTGCGTGGAGCGGAACAGGGCGCCGAGCAGGGGGATGTCACCGAGCAGTGGCACCTTGGTCACGCTCTCGGTGCGTGACTGTTCATAGATGCCACCGAGCACGACCGTGTCGCCGTTCTCGACCAGTACCTGGGTCTCCACCGCGCGCGTATCCACCGACGGCACACCGGCGAAGATCTGGCCGACACTGTCCTTGTTCACCACCAGGTCCATGATAACCCGATCATCCGGGGTGATCTGGGGGGTGACTTCGAGCGACAGCACGGCCTTCTTGAAGGAAACGCTGGTGGCACCGCTCGAACTGGCCTCCAGGTACGGGATGTCCACGCCCTGTTCAATCAGCGCCTTCTTCTGGTTGGCGGTGACCACGCGCGGACTGGAGACCAGTTCACCACGACCTTCGCTCTGCATCGCGGACAGCTCCAGGTCCACGAGGTAGTCGGAGCCGAGGATGGCCAGGGCGATGGAACCCGCCGCCGGCACCGGAAGATTCACGTTGAGGCGCTGGTTGAGCGGCGGCAGATCGACCGACGGGTCGAACACGTCACGACCGGCGCCGATGTTGTCGAGGCCGCTGCCGATCGTCTGGTCCGCACCCGACAGACTGCCGGTGGTGGTGGTGAGCCCTCGGCCGCCGTTGCGTCCCACGTATGTCGTGCCGAACCGCGTACCAAGGCTCTTGCTGAAATCATCATTGGCGATGACGATGCGCGATTCGATGAGCACCTGGCGCACCGGCACGTCGAGGCGGACCAGTACCCGGCGGATCTCCTCCAGCTTCTCTGCCGTGTCGAGTACCATGAGCGTGTTGGTGCGCTCGTCGATGGTGATGTTGCCGCGGTTGGAAAGCAGCGAATTCTGCTCGGCCTTGAGCAGTGCCGCGATTTCCGACGCCTTGGCATAGTTGATGTCGAAGAATTCCGTATGGAGCGGCGCCAGTTCGGTGAGCTGCTGCTGCGCCTCCAACTCCAGCTTCTCACGGGCAGCGAGTTCCTCGCTCGGTGCAATGAGCACCACGTTGCCGTTCTTGCGCATGCCCAGCCCCTTGGACTTCAGGATGATGTCCATAGCCTGATCCCAGGGCACGTTCTTGAGACGCAGGGTGATGTTGCCGCGCACGGTGTCCGACGCGACGATGTTGAGGCCGGTGAAATCGCCGATCAGCTGAAGCACGGCACGCACGTCGATGTTCTGAAAATTGAGCGACAGCTTCTCGCCCGTGTATTCGTCTTTCTTTCGAGCGGCCTTCTGGGCCGGCGTGACCGGTCGTACATCAATGGTGTAGACGTTGCCGACCTGGAAGGCCAAATGCTCATAATCGCCTTCGGGCGTGATGACCAACCGCGCATGGCCATCGCGATTGTCGCTGTCGATGGTCTTTACCGGTGTCGCGAAGTCGGTCACGTCCAGTCGACGGATGAGGGCCTCCGGCAACCGTGCGCCGAAGAAGTCGAGAACCAGATTGCGCCCGCGGGACTGCAGATCGGCCGTTACCGACGGGCTCGAAAGGGTGACCACGATACGCCCCGTTGCATTGTCACCGCGGTGGAAATCGACCGCCGTGATCTCCGTGCCTGTCGCCGCGCTTTCGCCCACCCCGGCGGCGCCAGCCGAAACCGGAGCGGTGACAGTAGCCGGGGAACCGGCGGTACCCAGTGAAACGTGCACCAGGTTGTTCTGCACCCGGATATCGTAGGGAACTACGCGTTCAAGGCCGACCACCAGGCGCGTGCGGTTGGCCGCCTGCGCGGCACGGATGTTGAAGGCCACACCACCCGCCAACTGCTGCACCTTCGGAAGGTTCCCCATGCTCGTGTCCGGCAGGTCGATGGCGAGTCTCGGTGGGCTGTCGAGCGTAAATGCCATGGGCGTCGGTGCAGGCCCGGAAAACGTGAACGTCAACTCCGCTTGGCTACCGCTGACCGATAGGTAACTGACATCTTGCAGGGTCACCGACTGCGCCGATGCGGAGACTGACACCGCGAGCGAACCCGCGATGAAGCCACAAGCAAGCATCCAGCGCATGAGGGAACAGGCAGTTTTCATTGTTCTTTTCCTCGAATTCATTCGGCGATCACGAGCGCAGCGTCTCGCTTGATCCAACCGCCTAGCCCGTCGGGGATGATTTCTTCGATATCGAGCTTGGTCTCGCTGATGCGCACGACCTTGCCGTAGTTCTGCCCCAGGTGGTTTCCAACCCGGACACTGTGCACCAGATTGTCCGGCGCCTTGATGATCGCCCAGACCTCGTTCTCCCGTTCAAGGATGCCGGAAAACTCGAGACCATCGAGCGGGAATTGCTCCAAGGCCTCTTTGTAACGTTCCGTGTCCGGGCGCAAACCGTCCGGTCCCGCCGAGGCATCGGACAGCATGGCGGATTGGCGAGGCAAAAAGGGATCGTGCTTTTCGGCGGAGGCGTAGGCATAGGTCTCCGACACCTCGAACTCCGGCAACGGCGAAATATGCCCGGCGGGGCGCGCCTTGACCTCCCGCACATAGGTGTAGAGATCGTCGTGATCACTACTTGAACAAGCCACTGTCAGCATGGATGCCATGACGACAAGGAGCGGCCCGAGTATCGGCCTGAAAGGATTCTGAAACCTCTTCATAAATGCCCCAGTGGCGACCGTGCTTAACGTCTCTTGCCCTTCTTGCCCTTCTCCGCCGCCTGCTTCGCGGCGATTTCATCCGCGGCCAGATAGCGGTACGTCTTCGCCGTGGCGACCATGACCAATCCTTCCGACTTGCCCCCTGCCGTCTTGATCGTGATGTCCTGCAAGGTCACGATGCGCGGCAGTGCCGCCACACCACTGGCGAATGCACCAAATGCGTGGTAGCCGCCGGTAACCTGTATCGCGATCGGCAGTTCCGCATAGAACTCGTGGGGCGTCTCCCTGTCCGGCTTGAACAAATCGAATGTCAGCCCAGCGCCCAGTCCCGTCTGGCTGATGTCTATCAAGAGGTCTTCGACTTCGGTCTTGCTTGGCAGCTGTCGCAACATGGTGCCGAAGGACTCTTCCATTTCCTTCATCTGTTGCTTGTAGGCGTCGAGTGCAACGGCCTTGCTTTGCTTGCCCTCGAAATCGGTTTTCAGGGTCTGCTCCATCGCGACCGCCCGCGCCAGTTCCTCACGCAGGCCTTGAATGTGCAGGAAATACCCGAGTGCCAGAACCACCGCGCAAAGCACCGCTATCAAGATCGCCTTGACGGCCACGGGCCACGTGCCGATGGCCTTGAAGTCAAGCTGGTTGAGGTTGGAAAGATCGAGGGCCATAGTGCTGGTCACTTGGTGGCTTGATCGGACTGGGTAACGCGCAGCTTGAACTTGCGGCTGCCGTTGTTCTGGGCCTGGATGATCTCCAGCACCGGATTTTCCAGCCACGGCGAGGCATCGAGATTACGCATGAGTGTAGAAACGCGGGCATTGGACTGGGCCATGCCTTCGATGCTGAGCGTACGGCCTTTCTGCACCAAGCCGGTCAGATAAAGGCCGTCCGGGGTTGCCGTAACGAGTTCATCAAACACATGGACGACTGCCGGCCGTCCACGCTGGAGCTGTTCGATCACCTTCATGCGAGCGACCAACTGCTCCTTGGCCAGTTCGAGATCCTTGATTTCCTTGATCTGTCCCTCGACTGTCCTGATCTCCGCCTGAAGAAACTGGTTTCGCGCGTTCTGATTGTCAATGGCGCCGCTTACCTGGACGTGAACGAGCGCGATCACCAGCACCATCAGGACGGCAGCACCACCTGCCAGGGCGGCAAACTCCTTCTGCTTCTGCTTGCGGAGCTCTGCTCGCCAGGGGAGAAGATTGATGCGCGCCATCAGTCGAAACTCCGCAACGCCAGGCCGCACGCGATCATCAGTGCGGGAGCATCATTGTTGAGGACCTGGGCCTTGATGCGCGGCGCCACCGTCATGTGGGTGAACGGATTGGCGACCGATGTGGGAATGCCCAGCTTGCCCTCGATGAGTTCGCCCACGCCGGGGATGGACGAACTGCCGCCGGCCAGGACGATGTAGTCCACGTGGTTGTACTGGCTGGAAGAGAAGAAGAACTGCAGCGAACGGCTGACCTGTTGGGCCATCGCCTCCTTGAACGGCTCCAGCACCTCCGGCAGGTAATTGTCGGGCAGTCCGCCCTGACGCTTGGCCATACCGGCTTCCTCATAGGAAAGGCCGTAGCGACGCTGGATCTCTTCAGTGAGCTGTTTGCCGCCGAAAATCTGTTCGCGGGTGTAGATGGTCTTGAGATCGTGCAGAACGTTCAGGGTGGTCATGGTCGCACCCACGTCGACCACCGCGATGGTCTTGTCCATGCCCTGTTCCGGCATCTGGTCAGCGATGAGAGCAAACGCATTCTCCATCGCGTAGGCTTCCACATCGATGATCTTCGCGGTCAGCCCGGCCAGTTCGATGGCGGCGACGCGCACATCCACGTTCTCGCTACGCGAGGCGGCGAGCAGGACATCCACGCTGTCCGGGTCATCCTTGGCCGGACCCAGGACTTCGAAATCGATGTTCACTTCCTCGAGCGGATAGGGAATGTATTGATCCGCTTCGAGCTGGATCTGGACCTCCATGTCGTCGCCGGAGAGGTTGGCCGGCATGGAGATGACCTTGGTGATGACCGCTGAACCCGACACCGCGGCAGCGGCCAGTTTCACGCGTGTACCGGACTTCTTGACCGCCCGCCGAATCGCCTCACCAACGCCCTCCATGTCGGCGATGTTCTTCTCTACCACGGAGTTCGCAGGCAACGGCTCCACCGCATAGCTTTCCACGCGGTAACGCGGACCGCTCCTGCTCAGTTCGAGCAACTTCACCGCGGTCGTACTGATGTCCAGACCGAGAATCGGCGGACTCTTACGTTTTAGGGTGGGCAGGCGGAACATTTTTCCCTTTAGATATCCGCGGTTAGAGGCAATGCTTGCCGAAGGACATTAAATACCAGAGTCAAATACGGGTCAACATGTACTTTCGACCCAGGCGACATAGTGTGATCCGCGTAAACACTTTATACTGGAAGACTTTTCTATACTTGGTGACCCAATTCTCAAAGCTACCAAGATGAGTCCTACCTTCAAGTGGTTGCGCGCCGGCGTCGTGGCGCTGTTCGGGATGTTCGTTGCAGGACTCGTTGGTACGCTGGGTGTTTATCTCTACCTCGCGCCCCAGCTGCCCACCCTCGAAGACCTGCGCGACGTACGGCTCCAGGTGCCCCTGCGCGTCTATTCCAGCGACGGCGGCCTGATCGCCGAATTCGGCGAGATGAAGCGCACCCCGTTGCGCTATGCCGAGGTGCCGCCGCAGGTGATCCAGGCGGTGCTCGCTGCCGAGGACGACCGCTTCTTCCAACACCCGGGCGTCGATTACCAGGGTCTCGCGCGCGCCGCCGTGCATCTGCTCCGCACCGGAGAAAAGGCCCAGGGCGGCAGCACCATCACCATGCAGGTGGCGCGCAACTTCTTCCTGTCCAGTGAAAAGACCTACGCGCGCAAGCTCAAGGAGATCTTCGTCGCCCTCACCATGGAGCAGGAGCTCAGCAAGGAGGAGATCCTCGAGCTCTACCTGAACAAGATCTACCTGGGCAATCGCGCCTACGGCATTGCGTCCGCCGCGCAGATCTATTACGGCAAAAAGGTCGAGGATCTTGAGCTGGCACAGATCGCGATGATTGCGGGGCTGCCCAAAGCACCTTCCCTCTACAATCCCATCGTCAATCCCACCCGCGCCATTCAGCGCCGCAATTACGTGCTGGGCCGCATGCAGAGCCTTGGCTTCATCGATGCAGAGACGGCCACCCAGGCGCGCCTGGCCCCGGTGACGGCGGCGTTGCATGCCCAGTCTGCCGAGGTGGACGCCGCCCACCTCGCCGAGATGGTGCGTGCCGAGGTGGTGGCGCGGTTCGGCGAGGGCGTCGCCTACACATCCGGGTACAAGGTGTACACCACCGTGGATTCCCGGCTCCAACAGGCCGCCACCCAGGGCGTGCGCGCCGGCCTGCTCGATTACGACCGGCGTCATGGCTACCGGGGCCCGGGGGCGCGGGTGGAGCTGGAATCGGATTCCGCCCTGGGCGAAATCCTGGCCCGCTACCCGGTGGTAGGCGGCCTGGTGCCGGGAATCGTCGTCGAGTTGGAAGAGCAGGCGGCACACGTGGCCATCGGCGCCGAGGAACGCGTGGTGGTGGACTGGTCAGGACTCGAGTGGGCACGGCGCTACATCAATGACGAGCGGGTCGGCGATCCGCCCGCCAAGGCCGCCGACATCCTCACCGTCGGCGATGTCATCCGCCTGGAGGCGCTGCCGACCGGCGGCTGGCGTCTGGCCCAGGTGCCGCAGGTCGAAGGTGCACTGGTGTCCCTGCAACCTCGCGACGGCGCCGTGCTGGCGCTGGTCGGCGGCTTCGACTTCTTCGACAGCAAGTTCAACCGCGTCACCCAGGCACAGCGTCAGCCCGGCTCCGCCTTCAAGCCGTTCGTGTATTCGGCGGCCCTGGAAAAGGGCTTCACGACGGCCACGGTCATCAATGATGCACCCGTGGTGTTCGAGGACGCAGAACTGGAAAGCGCCTGGCGCCCGGAGAACTACAGCGGCAAATTCTACGGTCCCACCCGATTGCGCGAGGCGCTGGTCGCCTCACGCAATCTGGTTTCCATCCGGCTGCTGCGCGCCATCGGCATCGGTTACGCGCGCAACTACCTGAAGAATTTCGGCTTCGATGCCACACGCCTGCCCCATGACCTCTCGCTGGCACTCGGCAGCGGTGCCGTCACGCCCATGGAAATGGTGCGCGGCTATGCCGTGCTGGCAAATGGCGGCTACCTGGTCGAACCTTATTTCATCCAGCGCATCGAAGATGCAGACGGCAACGTGCTGTTCGAGGCCGCACCTCCGGCAGCCTGCCCGCAATGCGAGCAGCCGCCTGTTGAGGAACTCGCCAACAATGTCCCCGCCGAGGTGGTGGCGGCGCCTGCTCCGCCGGTAGCGGCGCGCACCCTGGACGCCCGTAACGTCTATCTGATGAACAGCATGCTCAATGACGTGGTCGCACGCGGCACCGGGGCACGCGCTCGCGCACTGGGCCGCCACGACCTCGCGGGTAAGACCGGCACCACCAACGATCAAAGGGACGCCTGGTTCTGTGGCTTCAACGCCGACGTGGTCGCCACGGCGTGGCTCGGCTTCGACACGCCGCGTTCGTTAGGGGGCGGCGAGACCGGCGCCGGCGCGGCCCTGCCCATGTGGGTGGATTACATGCGCGAGGCGCTGGCCGGCCTGCCCGAGCACCCGCTGCCACAGCCTGCCGGCGTGGTAACCGTACGCATCGATCCGGAGACCGGGCTGTCGGCCGCACCGGGGAAAGCCAATGCGATATTCGAGACCTTCTACAGTGAGAACGTCCCGTCCACGGCGGACACCGGACCGTCTCCCGCGAACACCACAAACCAGGGTTCGGTCACCGAACAATTGTTCTGAAATGGGCGAACACCGCAACGGACCCGGGCGCAGTGAACAGAACCGCATCCGCATCGCCCAGGAAGCGGCGCGGCTGATGACCGAGCATGGCATCCAGGACTTCGCTGCGGCAAAGCGCAAGGCCGCGGAGCGCCTGGGTCTGCCCACTCAGCGGCACCTGCCCACCAATTTGGAGATCGAACAGGCCCTGATCACGCACCAGCGCCTGTTCCGCGCCGGCAGCCAGCCGGCGCATCTGCGCCGCCTGCGCAACACGGCCCGACAGGCCATGCGCCTGATGGTGGATTTCCAGCCGCGCCTGGTCGGCCCCGTACTCACGGGCACGGCCGATGCCCACTCCCCGGTCAACCTCCACCTGTTCTCCGAAACGCCGGAACAGGTCGACGTCTTCCTCATGGACCGCCACATCCCGCATAGCTGGGACGAGCGCGTGGTGCGCCTGAATACTGACCAGCAGGAACGTTATCCGGTCTGTCGGCTGGTGGCGGACGAGGTGACGGTGGAAATGACCGTGTTCCCGCCGGTCGGCCTGCGCCAGCCGCCGCTCAGCCCGGTGGATGGCCGCCCGATGCGGCGCGCCGCCATCGATACGGTGGAGCAATTGCTGGAAACCGACACATAACACGCGCGCCAGGCACAGGCCGATGGATCCTGCGGCCGTGCCGTCTCACCGACACTTTCGGGAGGGATTGCTTTGACGTGGGCCTGCCATCCCCGAGACAATCCACGCCGGATAACACCCATCGGAGCATCGTCATGGCCGACACCTCGACCGCGTTCACCCCCGAAGAACTCGCCACACGCCGCGCGCGGGCGCGCAGCTTCGAGGGTTCAAGCATTCACGAGGGTTACACCCCCACCGACGAGGACCGCGCCTTTCTTCGCCCGCTCATCGAGGGCGAGATTTCCGAACAAGAGGCCATCGCGCGTTGGCGGCAACGCTATTGCGAGGAATGACCGATGAGCTGGCAGGATCCTTACCTTTTTCCAGGCACCGATTGCCTCGCGAACAAGGCCGGCATCCGCGACCCGGGAAAACTCCATGAAGCGGAATACCTCGCCACCGCCATCCGCGAAACAACGCTGCGCGATATCATCGGACCGAAGCCTGCTTTCGACTTCGAAACCCTGAAGGCCGTTCACAAGCACCTGTTCCAAGACGTGTACGCATGGGCCGGTCAGGTACGCAGCGTCAATATCGCCAAAGGCGGCACCGCATTTGAACCGGCTCAGCTCATTGAGCCTGCGGGCCGCTACGAACTGGCCTCGCTTCAGAAAAACAATTACCTGAAAGGTCTGACGGCCGGGCAGTTTGCCGAACGCTTGGCGCACTATTTTACGAAGATCAACGAAATCCATCCGTTCCGTGAAGGCAACGGCCGCGCGCAGAAGGCGTTTTGTTCGCTTCTGGCGGAACATGCGGGTTACCGCCTCGATTGGTCCGCCGTATCCCGCGACCGTTACATCGAGGCATCGCGACAAGGCTGCGCGGGCAACCAGACACCCTTGATCGCAGTGATCCAGGCTTGTCTCTGATTCCGGCGTGCGGGTTACCGCACGCCTGCGCCAGCCATGAGGCGAATCGGCCGCATCAGATGCCGTCGTGGCGTGGATAGTGCTCCGGATAACCCACCCGTGCCACGCCGCTCTCGATCGCTGCGCGCGCCACGGCTGGCGGTACGTACTCGATGAGGCGGCGGTCGAAGGGCTTCGGGATGATGTACTCGGGACCGAAGGCCAGCGATTCCGTGCCATAGGCGCGCAGCACATCCGCCGGCACCGGCTCGTGGGCGAGCGCGCGCAGGGCGTTGACCGCGGCGATCTGCATCTCGGTATTGATGGTGCTTGCGCGTACGTCCAGGGCGCCGCGGAAAATGAACGGAAAGCCGAGGACGTTGTTGACCTGATTCGGGTAGTCGCTGCGCCCGGTCGCCATGATGAGGTCGCTGCGCGCCTGGCGGGCCAGCTCCGGACGGATTTCCGGGTTGGGGTTCGACAGCGCGAACACCACCGGGCGCGGCGCCATGGCGGCCACCATCTCCGGCGCCACCAGATTCGCACCGGAGACGCCGATGAACACGTCGGCACCTTCCATGGCGTCGGCCAGGGTGCGGCGCTCGGTGTTCAGGGCAAATTCCTGCTTGTACTCGTTCAGGTCGTCACGCCCCGCATGGATCACGCCCTTGCGATCCACCAGCATCATGTTTTCCTTGCGCGCACCCAAGGCCACCAGCAGGCGCATGGAGGCGATGCCTGCGGCGCCGGCCCCCAAGCACACGATGCGCGCGGCTCCCAGTGTCTTGCCCTGCAGTTCCAGGGCATTCAGCAGGCCCGCCGCGATGATGATTGCCGTGCCGTGCTGGTCGTCGTGGAACACGGGGATGTCGAGGCGCTCACGCAGGGCCTTCTCGATCACGAAGCAGTGCGGTGCGGCGATGTCCTCGAGGTTGATACCACCGAAGGTGGGCGCGATGCGCACCACCGTATCGATGAAGGCCTCGGGGGATTCGGCGGCGACTTCGATGTCGAATACGTCCACGTTGGCAAAGCGCTTGAACAGCACCGCCTTGCCTTCCATCACCGGCTTGCCGGCCAGCGGCCCCACGTTACCGAGACCGAGTACCGCGGTGCCGTCGCTGATCACTGCCACCAGATTGCCTTTGCCCGTGTACAGATAGGCGTTGTCCGGATTGTCGGCGATGGCGCGCACCGGCGCGGCCACACCCGGCGTGTAGGCCAGACTCAGCTCGGCCTGCGTTTCACAGGGCTTGGAGATCGCAGTGGCAAGCTTGCCGGGGTGCGGACCGGCGTGATAGTCGAGGGACTGCTGCTGCAGATCGTGGGAATTGCTGCCGTTGCTCATGCGTGACTCTCGGCGAAGACGGGATAAAAAGAGGGCGCCATTATCGGCCTTTGGCGTGAGCGAAACCACTCATTGCGTGATGATCTCGAGCGCGGTGGGATGTTGCACGCGCATATAGCTGCTGCGACGCCCCGGCTTGACCACGCCCTGCACGTGCAGGCGTACACCCATCAGCTGGTCCGGGCCGACCTGGAACAGGTCGCGCGCGGTGCGCGGGATATGGACCCGCAGGCGGGGGCCTACGTGCAGCCACAAATCGCCCTGGCGTTCGCCCACCCGGCTGACCACGCCGTCGATGCGACGAAAGCCCGCCGTTTGCGCCGTCAGCCGCACCGCATCCAGGGGCTGGTGTGACGGCAGGGACCACACGCCCAGGCGCCCGGCCTGCGCGGCGCGTTCGGCTGCGCGGCGGCATTCGGCGCCGCGCACATTGGGCGGCACCACCAGACTCACGCCCAGACCGCGGACCAGCAGGCGTGCCGCCACGTTGTCGCCGTTGGCGAGATAGGCATGGGCCAGGACGCGCCCATAAGCATCGGTTCGCTCGCGGTCGTAACGAAGCCCAAGGTGCGGCGACTCGGCCAGCCAGGCGCTCAGGGCAGCGCGCGCCTGCGCCGCAAAGGGTTCGTCCGGCCCTTTGTCGCGGCCTATTTCCGGGGCATCGACGCCGATCAGGCGGAGTTTGCGGCCGTCCGACAGACGCACCGTGTCACCGTCGTACACATAGCCGACCACCACCTGCTCATCGAGGCGATTGGCCTCGCACAGTGCGGCGCCCGCCTGGGGCGGCAACAGCAGGCACAAAGCAAAAGGGGCGCCCTTGCGGAGCGCCCCTTTGCGCAGGCCTTGGCCCGGCATCGCTTACTTCTTGATGCCGTACTTCTGGCGGAACTTGTCGACGCGGCCGGCGGTATCGACGATCTTCTGCTGGCCGGTGAAGAAGGGATGGCACTGCGAGCACACGTCCAGGTGCAGGTCGTGACCCGCGGTGGAGCGCGTCTTGAAAGTACTGCCGCAGCTGCACGTGACAGTGACTTCGGTGTAATTCGGATGGATATCCGGCTTCATGGCAACCTCCAGGCACGCCGCCACCGACCCCCGTGGCCGGCACCGCGCGCAGAAAAGACGGCGGATCATACGGAAAAGCCCACCGCGGAACAACCGCCCACCGCCGCAAGCTAATCGCACCCCCGGAAAGGTAAGACCCTGGCGCGCGGCAGGGGTTTCGAGGGGCGGCAGTGCAGGGCCTCCAAAAGGCCACGTTCGCCGAGCACTGATTCCCACATCATGGCCGAGAGTGACAGGCAGGCCGCCAGCGGTGTCCTGGCCTGCCGGCGGGTCTGATCCACTCGCCATTGCAGGCAGTGCAAGCGCTCCTGGCGGTCGACCGGCGCGCGCGCGATGAGCTGGTGCACCGCAAGGCGGCGCATGTGCTCAAAGCGGGCCGCATCCGTGGCGGCGAGGGCGCGCCACTCGTCAAAACTTTGGGGAATTCTCGCAGCTTCGTCCATGCCATCCTCTGCATGCATCCGCGCACGATGCGGACCGGGCTTCCGTGTATCCTCAAGGTTATAGTCAACCGTAACGCTCGCGACCCCAACGTACCAGCAAACGACCAGGAAAGCCCATGCCGCAACGCGCTCCCCGCCCGTTCGAATACGACCGTCAGGGCCTCGACGTGGCGTCCATCGCCCACTCGCTCGCCAACCGTATGATCTATACGGTCGGGAAGGATACCTATTCGGCCACGGACCGTGATTGGATGCACGCCGCCGCGTATGCGGTGTGCGATCGGCTGGTGCAGCGCTGGGTCGAGACACTGCGCAGTTATTACGAGTCCGACGTCAAACGGGTCTACTACCTGTCCCTTGAATTCCTTATTGGCCGTACGCTCACCAACAGCCTGCTGAACCTCAATATCATCGAAGAATTCAAGGCAGCGCTCACCGAACTCGGCCTGCAGTTCGAATCGCTGCGGGAACTGGAATTTGACGCGGCGCTGGGCAACGGTGGCCTGGGGCGGCTGGCGGCGTGTTTCCTCGATTCCATGGCCAGCCTGCGCTTGCCCGGCTACGGCTACGGCATCCGCTACGAATACGGCATGTTCCGCCAGGCGCTGGAGAACGGCTGGCAGGTGGAGCACCCGGATAACTGGCTGCGTTACGGCAATCCATGGGAGTTTCCGCGCCCCGGAGTCCTCTACAAGGTCAGCTTCCGGGGGCGGGTGGTCGAGTATCACGACCCCCGGGGGGTTACGCGTTTCAACTGGGAAGACACCGAGGACGTCATGGCCATGGCCTATGACACCCCCATCCCGGGCTTCGGTGGAGATACGGTCAACAATCTGCGCCTATGGTCCGCCAAGGCCAGCCGTGACTTCAACCTGAACTACTTCAATCAGGGCGACTACATCAAGGCCGTGGAGGACAAGACGGTGTCGGAGAACCTCTCCAAGGTGCTCTATCCCGCCGACACCACCACCATGGGCAAGGAGCTGCGTCTGCGTCAGCAGTATTTCTTCGTGAGCGCATCACTGCAGGACATCCTGGCGCGCTTCCACAAGACCCACAGTGATCTGGCGATGCTGCCCGACAAAGTGGCCATCCAGCTCAACGACACGCACCCGTCCATTGCCATTCCTGAGCTGATGCGCCTGCTGGTGGATATCCACGGACTCGAGTGGGAACGGGCCTGGGACATTACTGTGCGGGTGTTCGCCTATACCAACCACACACTGTTACCCGAGGCACTGGAAAGCTGGTCGGTGTCACTGATGGAATCCCTGCTGCCCCGGCACCTGCAGATCATCTACGAGATCAACCATCGCTTCCTCAGCCAGGTGGTCCACCGCTATCCGGGTGACACCGCACGCCTGCGCCGCATGTCATTGGTGGAGGAAGAAGGCGGGCGTCGCATTCGCATGGCGCACCTCGCCATCATCGGCAGTCATCGCGTCAATGGTGTGGCAAAGCTGCATACCGAGTTGCTGCGCCGCAGCATGTTCCAGGATTTCGATGAATTCTTCCCCGGACGCTTCATCTCCATCACCAACGGCATTACTCCGCGGCGCTGGTTGAATCAGGCCAATCCGGGGCTTTCCGCGTTGATTTCGTCGCACCTCGGCACAGGCTGGATCACCGATCTCGAGCAACTGACGGGACTGATTCCGCTGGCAGAGGATGCGGCGTTCCGTGCGCAGTTCCGCGCCGTCAAGCAGACCAACAAGCAGCGGCTTGCCGAACACATTCAACACCGCCTCGGCATGCAATTGGATCCTGACGTATTGTTCGACGTGCACATCAAGCGCATCCACGAATACAAGCGCCAATTGCTCAACGTGCTGCATGTCATCACGTTGTACAACCGCATCCGCGAAGGGCGCGCGGACAACCGCGCGCCACGGCTGGTGCTGTTCGCCGGCAAGGCGGCGCCAGGCTACGCCATGGCGAAGCTCATCATCAAGCTGATCAACGACGTGGCGGACACGGTCAACCACGACCCCGCCATCTGCGATCGCCTCAAGGTGGTATTCATCCCCAACTACGACGTGTCCACCGCCGCGGACATCATCCCTGCCGCCGATCTGTCGGAACAAATATCGACGGCCGGCACCGAGGCCTCGGGCACCGGCAACATGAAACTGGCCCTGAACGGCGCGCTCACCATCGGCACGCTGGACGGTGCGAACATCGAGATTTGCGACGCGGTGGGCGAAGAAAACATCTTCCTGTGCGGTCTGACCGTGGATCAGGTGAATGCCTTACGGGCCTCGGGTTATAGGCCGGCCGACTACTACGCGGGCAATGCGGAGCTGCGCCAGGTCATCGACATGATCGGGTCGGGTTTCTTCTCGCCGGGTCAGCCCGACCGTTTCAAGCCCATCGTGGACACCCTGATGGGGCACGACCGTTACATGCTGATGGCCGATTACGCGTTGTATGTGGAAGCCCAGGAGAATGTGGATAAGCTCTACGCCGATGCCGAGGCGTGGAGCCGGCGCGCCCTGCTGAATGTGGCGCGGATGGGGACGTTCAGTTCCGACCGCAGCATCCGTGAATACGCGGAGCGGGTCTGGAGCGTGGAACCGGTGCGGCTGCAAGACCGCACCGGCTGAGGCGAAGCGCCGCTCAGCGCTTCATTGAGTCGAAGAACTCGGCATTGGTCTTGGTGCCGCGCAGCTTGTCGTGTAGGAATTCCATGGCGGCAAGCTCGTCCATGGGATGCAGCAACTTGCGCAGGATCCACATCTTCTGCAGTTCATCCGCCTTGGTCAGCAACTCCTCGCGACGCGTTCCCGATCGGTTGATGTTGATGGACGGATAGATGCGCTTCTCGGCGATGCGGCGATCCAGGTGGATCTCCATGTTGCCGGTGCCCTTGAACTCTTCGTAGATCACGTCGTCCATGCGCGAGCCGGTGTCGATGAGCGCGGTGGCGATGATGGTCAGCGAGCCGCCCTCTTCGATGTTGCGCGCCGCACCGAAGAAGCGCTTCGGACGGTGCAGGGCGTTGGCGTCGACGCCGCCGGTCAGCACCTTGCCCGAGGACGGGATCACGGTGTTGTAGGCGCGCGCCAGGCGGGTGATGGAATCGAGCAGGATCACCACGTCGCGCTTGTGCTCGACCAGGCGCTTGGCCTTGTCGATGACCATCTCGGCCACCTGCACGTGACGGGCCGCCGGCTCGTCGAAGGTGGAGGAGATGACTTCACCGCGCACCGAGCGCTGCATCTCGGTCACCTCTTCCGGGCGCTCGTCGATGAGCAGCACGATGAGATAACACTCGGGATGGTTGTGGGCGATGGAGTGGGCGATGTTCTGGAGCATCATCGTCTTACCGGTCTTCGGCGGGGAGACGATGAGGCCGCGCTGGCCTTTGCCGATGGGCGCCACCAGGTCGATGACGCGGGCGGTGATGTCTTCGGTGCTGCCGTTGCCGAGTTCGAGGGTGATGCGGCGGTTGGGATGCAGCGGCGTCAGGTTCTCGAACACCACCTTGTTCTTGGCATTCTCGGGCGGCTCGTAGTTGATTTCGTCGACCTTGAGCAGCGCGAAATAACGCTCGCCATCCTTGGGCGGTCGAATCTTGCCCGTGACGGTGTCACCGGTGCGCAGATTGAAACGCCGGATCTGACTGGGCGACACGTAGATGTCGTCGGGCCCCGCCTGATAGGAATTGTCCCCCGAGCGCAGGAAACCGAAACCGTCCTGGAGGATCTCCAGCACGCCATCGCCCGAGATGGCCTCGCCGCTTTTTGCGTGGGCCTTGAGCAGCGCGAAAATGACCGCTTCCTTTCGGGCGCGGGCCATGCCTTCGATGCCCATGGACTCGGCGAGCTCGATGAGCGCAGAGGCGGGCTTTTTCTTCAGTTCAGTCAGATTCATGCGAGTAAGAACCGTCAGGCGGTAGTGTTCGGGGGGTTGTCGGCCCGCGAAACATTGCGCTTGCGGGCAGGGAAAGCTTGCGGAGGAGCCGTCGGGCGGCAGAATTCGTTCAGATAGGGAGAGTCGTGGGGAAGAGTAGCACCATCATCCGGGCGCGTCCACAGGGGACGTGCCCGGAACCGGGGCTCAGAGATTGCTGTCAATAAAGGCGGTCAGCTGCGACTTGGACACGGCGCCGACCTTGGTGGCTTCCACGTTGCCGCCCTTGAACAGCATCAGGGTGGGAATGCCGCGGATGCCGTACTTGGGAGGCGTGTTGGGGTTCTCGTCGATATTCAGTTTGGCGACCTTGAGGCGGCCGGTGTATTCGTCGGCGATTTCGTCCAGGATGGGAGCGATCATCTTGCAGGGACCGCACCAGTCGGCCCAGTAATCCACGAGCACCGGGCCATCGGCCTTGAGGATCTCGTCCTCGAAGCTGTCGTCGGTCACGTAAACGATCTTGTCGCTCAAAGTAGCAGCCTCCGTGTGGTACCGCTGCCGGGGTGGGAAAGCGGTGTGTTTGGGTGTGATTGCATCATTTGAGCCGAATCGCCGGTCCATTTCAAGCCCGTAGGGAGGGATTCTGTTATCCTTCGGTTAGTATGAGTGAACGATATCTTAGCGACGCATCCTTCAAGGAATTCGACCTCCCTCCCCCCCTGTTGCAGGGGATCGGGGCCGCCGGCTTTTCACAATGCACGCCGATTCAGGCCGCCACCTTGCCGCTGGCACTCGCCGGCAAGGACGTCGCCGGACAGGCCCAGACCGGCACCGGCAAGACCGCCGCCTTTCTCATCGCCCTGTTCAACCACTTGCTCACCCACCCGGCCCCTGACACCCGCAAGCCGCAGCAGCTGCGCGCACTGGTGGTGGCGCCGACCCGCGAGCTCGCCATCCAGATCCACAAGGATGCGGAGGTGCTTGGGCAGTTCACCGGCCTGACCCTCGGCCTGGCCTACGGCGGCACCGACTACGAGAAACAGCGCAAGCACCTGGAGGCCGGCGTCGACGTGCTCATCGGCACGCCCGGGCGCATCATCGACTTCTTCAAGCAGCGGGTGTTCGACCTGCGCGCGGTGCAGGTGATGGTGCTCGACGAGGCCGATCGCATGTTCGACCTGGGCTTCATCGCCGACGTGCGCTACCTGTTGCGGCGCATGCCGCCGCCCGACAAGCGTCTCGGCCTGCTGTTCTCCGCAACCCTCGCCCTGCGGGTCACGGAGCTGGCCTACGAGCACATGAACAACCCCGAGCTCATCGAGGTGCAGCCCGAACAGGTTACCGCGGAGCGCGTCACCCAGGTCATGTACCACCCGGGCAGCGACGAGAAGATCCCCCTCCTGCTCGGCCTGCTGCAAACCATGCAACCCCCGCGCGCCATGGTGTTCGTGAACACCAAGCGCGCCGCCGAGGAGGTCTGGGCCTATCTGGAAGGCAACGGCATCCGTGCGGGTATTCTCTCGGGCGACGTGCCACAGAAGAAGCGCCAGCGTCTGCTCGAACAGTTCACCGAAGGCGAGCTGCCGGTGCTGGTGGCCACCGATGTGGCGGCGCGCGGCCTGCACGTGCCCGGGGTGACCCACGTGTTCAACTTCGATCTGCCCCAGGATGCCCAGGACTACGTGCATCGCATCGGCCGTA
Source organism: Gammaproteobacteria bacterium (assembly GCA_023228645.1). Taxonomy (GTDB): domain Bacteria; phylum Pseudomonadota; class Gammaproteobacteria; order Thiohalomonadales; family Thiohalomonadaceae; genus JALOAT01. Next base: position 57,040 of record JALOAT010000016.1, read on the forward strand.
CCGCGCGTGCCGGAGAGAGCGGCATGGCGGTAAGTTTCGCCTGCGAGGACTACGCGTTTTCGCTGATGGACATCGAAGACTACATCGGCGCGAAAATCCCGGTAACGGCGATCACCGCCGAGCTGCTGGTGACGCCCAAGCCGCCCGCTCCGCGGGATGCCGAGATGCGGCAGCGGCCGCGCCCACGCAGCGGCCAGCGCGGTGACAGCCGGGGCGGTCCGCGCGGCCGTCGCCGCGGCGCCCGGTCTCACGCCTGAAGCCAACCGCGCGAAGGTGTTTCAGTACACTAAAATCGAAGCACCTTCCGTCCCGATCCCGAACCGTCATGATCACGACTCTACCCGCCGGGGTCCGTATCACCTCGGCCAACAAGTGCAGCTTCTGCCACGGCTCCAAGTGCTGCACCTATGTCACCCAGCACCTGGATACGCCCCGTTCCATGGCAGATTTCGATCTGCTGCTTTGGCAGGTCTCCCACCGGGGTGTGCAGCTGTACAAGGATGAGGACGGTTGGTTCCTGTTGTTCGAAGCGCCGTGTGCGCACTTGCAGCCCGATGGCGGCTGCGCCATCTATGAGCGCCGGCCACAGATCTGCCGCGACCATTCCAACGATTACTGCGAATTCGATGCGCCGTCCGAGGTGAGTTTCGAATTGTATTTCCCGGATTACGACGCCTTGCTGGCCTATTGCCGGAAGCGTTTCAAGGGCTGGGATCGCCGGCGATCGGCATGACCTCCGCGAAGGTCTGAATGGCGGGAAAGTCGGCGACCGTCCGCGCCGGGCGTCGGCTGCTCGGCCGGGACACGGCCAGCAGATGCCGGACGCCGTAGTCACGCGCGGCGCGCAACACCGGCAGGGAGTCATCCACCAGCAGTGTTCGCTGCGGCTCGAACACCTCCCGGGCATTCAGTAATGCCCAGAATCCCTGTGATTCCTTCGGCTGACCGAATTCGTGGGAGCACACGATGCTGTCGAAGTGACCGGCCAGCCGCGTGCGCTCCATCTTCAGGCCCAGGCTCTTCATGTGTGCGTTGGTGACCAGCACCACGCGTCGCCCACTGCGGCGCAGGGCCTGCAGAAAACCGATCACGTGCGGATGCACGCCGATCAGGTGCTCAACCTCGCGTTTGAGCAGCGCCACGTCCAGGCCCAGCACATCGCTCCAATAATCCACGCAATACCACTGGATGGTGCCTTCCATGCGTCGGAAGTGCGGCTCCAGTTCCTGGCGCGCCTCCATCAACGCGATGCCCTTGCGTTCGGCGTAGCGCAGCGGAATGTGTTCACTCCAGAAATAATCGTCGAAATGCAGGTCGAGCAAGGTCCCGTCCATGTCCAGAAGGACGGTACGGACATCGGACCATGACACGGGCGCGGATGACGGGTGCAATTCCATAGGCCACCTATACTCGGAAAAATGGTGGGAGAGCGCAGCTTATGCTCCACAGGCCAGTGCCGTGGGCGGTACTCATTGTATCCTTCCTTTTCAATGCCCCGCTGACCTCCATGGCCGACGCGTTCGATGACGAGCTGGCCCGCCAGGAGGCGCTCGAACGGCAATTGAGCGCCGTCAACGAGGGCCGCCTGGAGTTCCTGCCAAAGCGCCCGCCGGGTCCGCCCGTACACCACCAGCACACCCGGGTGATCGTCGGCGACGACAGTCTGCAGAGCGGCTGGGTCGGACTGCAACAATGCCACACGCACCTGGACGCGGTGGCGAGCACGGAGATTGTGTTCAACCCCGAGCGCGTCACCGAACTGCGCGTGGACAGCCATGCCGGGATCGGCGACATCGTCATCGACGGCTCGCGGGTCCAGCTGCGCGACGTGGGCGAGAATGCGCGCCTGTGCATCAGTACCCGCAGCCGCGCCCTGCGCCAGGACGAAACCGGTAAGTACGTACTCCGCAACGGGCCCTTCTTGCGCCGCTTCCTCGACGGTTATTACCCCATGCACGTGAGCATGGAGGTGTCATGGCCCGCGCAGGCGTTGCGGTTTGTCGCGGCACGTCCGGCGCCCCAGCCGGGATTCGAGGTGACCACCGCCGGCACGCAGCTGCACGTGGAGGCCTGGTTCGAAGGCCCGCTGGTCACCGAGCTGAAGTTCGAACCTGCCTGACATCCCCCTGACCAGCCGACGTTCGACGCGCTATCATCAACCGTCCCCACGACGGTGCCGCTGCATGCGCGAGAAACCCCGGATCCTTCATACCGAGACACTGGCACGTACGCGCCTGTTCCATGTGCAGCAGATCGATTTGCGATTCTCCAACGGCGTCGAGACCCGTTACGAGCGGCTGGTAGGCTCCAGCCGGGGCGCCGTGCTGGTGGTCCCGTTGCTGGATGACGATACCGTGCTGCTCATCCGCGAGTACGCAGCGGGCGTCGATCGCTATGAACTGGCCCTGCCCAAGGGGCACATCGAACAGGACGAGGACATGCTGTTGGCCGCCGACCGCGAGCTGAAGGAGGAAGTGGGTTACGGAGCGCGCTCCCTGACTCGTCTAAGCTCCATGAGTCTTGCCCCCGGCTACCTCGGGCACTACACCCATGTGGTGCTGGCGCGCGATCTTTACCCGGATAAACGCTCGGGCGATGAACCCGAGGAAATCGAAGTCGTGCCGTGGCGCCTTTCCGAGCTCAACGCGCTCGTCGCCCGCCACGACTTCACCGAGGCGCGCAGCATTGCGGCGCTGTTTTTAACCAGGGAACATTTGAACCATGCCTAAGGACAACACCACCGCAGACCCGTGCGCACTTCAGCGGGTAGCCATCGATGTGGCCATCAGCGCCGGCAAGCGCATCCTCGAGATCTACGAGCAGGGTTACCGCATCGAGCACAAGGAGGATGAGTCGCCGCTCACTGAAGCGGACATGGCCGCCCATGCCATCATCGACGATGGTTTCGCGGAATTCACACCGGAGATCCCGGTACTGTCGGAGGAATCGGCGAACATCCCCTTCGACGAGCGTGCGCGCTGGCAGCGTTATTGGTTGGTGGACCCTCTCGACGGCACGCGCGAGTTCATCAAACGCAACGGTGAGTTCACCGTGAACATCGCCCTCATCGACAATCACGAGCCGGTGCTGGGCGTGGTCTACGCACCGGTGCTGGGGGTGTATTACTACGCCTGCCGCGGCCAGGGCGCCTTCAAGCGCGAGGGCGTGTCACCGGCGGAGCGCATCCACACCCGTCCGCACGGCCACATCCCCGTCACCGTGGCGGGCAGCCGTTCCCACCGCGGCGACTCCCTGGAACGCTTCCTGGCGAAGCTCGGCGAATACGAGCTCATCAGCATGGGCAGCGCGCTGAAGACCTGCCTGGTGGCTGAGGGCAAGGCCGACGTCTATCCGCGCCTCGGCCCCACTTCCGAATGGGACACCGCGGCGGCGCAATGCGTGCTCGAAGAGGCCGGCGGCCTGCTCACGGACATGGCCATGCGGCCATTTCGCTACAACGAAAAGGAAGAACTGCTGAACCCGCACTTCTTCGCCTTCGGTGATCCGCGCGTGGATTGGTCGCGGTATCTGTAACCGCGGGCAAAAAGGGGACAGATTTATTTTCCGGAGTCACGGTGATGAGCACAGTGGCGACATTGGAGTCGAACTCGCCGTCGCTCACGGATACGTAAAGCTGTCCTCGCCGAAGTAGTCGGCGTGCGGCGTGTAGGTGAAGGTGCCGTCGGCGTTGGCGGACAACACGCCATGGAGCGGGCCGTCCACGATGCGTGCGGTGAGCGCATCGCCTTCCACGTCGGTTGCATTCGTCATGAGGTCGAGCACGAGCGGTGTGTCTTCCGCCGTGGTGGCCTGCGCATCCATGGCCACCGGCGCGTCGTTCACCGGGGTCACGGTGATGCGCACGGTGGCGATGTTCGAGTCGAGCTCGCCGTCGTTCAGCTGGTAGGTGAAGACGTCCTCACCGTGGAAGTTGGCATGCGGTGTGTAGCTGAAGCTGCCGTCCGGGTTGTCCGTAAGCGTCCCGTGCGCCGGTTGGCTCAGGAGCGTGGCGGTGAGCGTGTCACCTCGGCGTCGAGGTCGTTGGCGAGCACGTTGAGCGTGACGGCCGTGTCCTCGGCGGTAGCGATGTCGTCGTCGACGGCCACCGGCTCGGTGTTGAGATTGGTGAGCAACTGCACGTCGTCGATGCGCACGCGGCTGTTGGCCTCGCCCATGCCGAGCAGGTCGAAGTAGAGCTTGAGCGCTGTGCCGTCGGCCACGCCCGACAGGTCCACGGTGATGCGCAAGGGTTCGCTGAGGTCGAGGGTGTTGCCGTTGCCGATGGCTTGGCCCTTTACGCGCACGGACACATCCGCGTAGGCGGTGCCGTCGGCCTGGAGATTGAACAGCGCGTCGGTGTGGGTCAGACCCGCCGTACCGAGAACGGACTGGCCGGTGAGCGCATCGAGTAGCGCCACTTCGAAGGCGTCGGGCGGGGCTGACGCGTCATTACCAAAGTCGGTGCCCACCAGGGTGAAGCGCAGGCCCTGGATGCCTTCGGGTTTGATGAAGGTTTGCGTGAGACCCGAATAGGCGCGTGGGTCTTCCGTGAGGTCCGCAAGGCCGTCACTCAGCGATACCTGGCCGCGCGTATCCCAGCCGTAGAACGCGTCGGTGGGCTCGAACAGCGCGAAGTCGCCGTTGTAGAGGCCGGTGTGCAGGGCCTCCTGGTACTGCGCCGACAGCGAGTAGATGGGCGCGGGGGTGACGGAGGTCGCGTTGGGGTCACTCGGCGGCGGCGGCAGAACGATGCCATTGGCCGCTCCCGGCGTCCCGCCTCCCGCGGCACTTGTGCTTCCCTGCACATCGCCCGTGGGGTCGCGGCGCAGGCGCGTGAAGCCAAACAGGAGCGATGTACTCCACGGCAGCGGGTTGAAGGGCGAATTGGGGTCGCTCGGGAGGGCGATGTCCAGGTGGTCGTAGATGGCTTCCATTTCCGCCATGGACACGGTGTGGCGCTCGCCGGCTTCCAGGCTGTCGCTCATGAGGGTGTGGGCGGCCTCGCTGTGCGTAAGACCAAGGACGTGGCCGTACTCGTGCAGCAGCACGCTGAGCAGATCCATCTTGCCCGCGGCATCACTGTCTGATTTCGCCACCCACGCGTTCAGGTTGGAGGTGGCCACGTACTCCGAGTTATCCCAAGGCGTTTCGTCCACAAACCAGCCGTGACCGGCGGCGTCCACATCCAGGGTGATGGTGTTGCCCAGGCGTTGGCCCAGTGCCTCTCCAGGCAAGTCGGCGAAGGTGACGGTGACCTTGGACGCCTCGGCCAGGAGACCGCTCCACTGGTCCGGATAAGGGATGGTGTAAACGGTCGCATTGGGGTCGTCGGGGCTGAGGGAAATCCGCCATAAGCGTCCGTTGGGACAGAGTTCCGGGTCTTCGTAGGGGTCGTAGCCTTCGGTGCCGCTGCCTGCTGAACTGGTGATGTTGAAGACGTAGATCACCTTGGCCGTGTAGCCGCCTATCTCCACTAACAAGGTGGCGCTGTCTTCGCCGTAGTAGTCGGGGGAGGTTGGGAGATACTGCTCGCCGTCTAACTCTCCATGCTGCGGCCCCTCTAGCAGGGTCACCCTGGCAGCCAGATAGTCGTTTTTATCTTGTTCTGTTGGGTCAGGTAACGCCATGCTGCGGTTCTTGGCCCAATGTTGTTGATTGCCGAATGTTTCAACTCTTCGTCGTTGGTGGCCAGATGGCAGACGCCGATGGTGCGCTCCACCTCGGGGCCTTTTTGGGCTTGCGAAGCCTGGGCCACCACCACGGGCGCGTACTGGGGCGGCACCTCGGGCGGGACATCCATCACGAACATGGCGAGATCTCCTTGCTGGAGGGTGAGTTGGGGCTTCAATTATTCGAGCAGCGTTTGGAGCTAAAGGGGACAGATTTATTTTCTGGTTTAAATCAGCGCCGATAAATAAATCTGTCCCCTTTTCTCTCCCAAACGCTTCATCAATGCTCCGAGTCCCGCCTGCGAGTCAGGCGTCAACAACAGATGCACATGGTTGGTCATCAAGCAGAACGCATAGACCCGCACTCCGAAAACGTCTTTGAATTCTTCGAGCGTCTCCAAGTAACGGAGATAATCACGAGCCTCGGCAAACACCACCTGTCGGTTATGACCGCGCTGAACGACATGATGGGGGTATTCAGGTAAGACAGCTCGCCCAGTCCTTGGCATCGGTTCCGAATCCTTTTTTCGGAAGAGACCGGCAGGATGCTAACGCAATGTTAGAAGAAAATAAATCTGTCCCTGAGGAATCCCCACGAATTCTTTCCCTAACCCATTGACTAACAAGAATTCAGGAGGTGGACATGCATCGCCCGATGTGATCTTCTTGCGTTATCTAGGCGCAAAGGAGAACCGACGATGCATGCCACCGAAGTCATTGATAAGACCATTGGCGAAGCCTGTCAATCGATTCACAAGGTGAGCTAAAGGGGACAGATTTATTTTCTGGTTTAAATCAGCGCCGATAAATAAATCTGTCCCCTTTTCTCCGCGGATGTTCTCATCATCGTCCGCATAGTTCGCCAGTTGTGCCGAGAGATCGATCGCATTCTGATTGCTCCACGCCCACTGGTTATCCGCTCCAGCCAACGGATCTAACAGGCCGTCCGTCCCGATCGCTGCCGAAGCCGGTGTTGCCGCGGTTAGGAATACGCCGAGCACATAGTCCTTGATGGACAGATCAAATCCCATACCTCCTCCGTGCGTCTTATGAAGCCGCCAGCTCTGAAATTCGAACTCCCGGATCTTCGTGGTGCGGCCACGGCAGCCCTGCAGCAAATGAACGAACACGCGTTAATCCCCGATCGTCGGCGTGCGCAAGAGATACGCCAACGCGGCTTAACGGGTGCTTAATGCCCGGTCGGGACCACGCAAACTTCGGTTGAGTGGCCAAGGCCACGCAACCGGCGGATGGGAGGAAGAAAAAAGGGAAGCGGCCTACTGCAAGGGGAATCAGCGCTCGTCGTAGACGGCCATGATGGTCTTGAGTTCCTCGAGGACCACGCGGCGTTCGTTCTCGGCAAGGCCGCTCACCTGGGCGACGTCCTGCCCTTTTTCGAGGGCGAGGATGGTGGCACGGACAGCCGCGCAGCCGCTACGGCACAAGGCTTCGATGCATTCGTTGATCATGACAGGCACAGGAAATACGACTCTGCCGTGAGCATAAGCACGCCCGGGTGACAGTCAACCTACCCTAACGGGCTATCCGGGCGTCCCTCAGCTACCGGCCAGTTCTCCCGGATCCAGATAGGGCGATGCGTCGAGGTGTTGCGCATCCATCATCTGGGCCACCCGCTGCAGCGACGCGATGATCAAGTGCTGCTCCCAGTCGGGCATGGCGCCGAAGCGCTCCAGGAAATGCTCCTGCAACAGCGTGGGCGAGCCGACCAGCGCCGCCTGGCCGGCATCCGTCAGCGCCACCAGGGTGCGGCGGCGATCCTCCTTGCTGCGTTCCCGCAGCACCAGCCCGCGATCTTCCAGGCGATCGAGAATGGCGGTCACGGTCGCCTGGCTCAGGCTCGCCCGACGCGCCAGTTCGCCCGCGGACAGCGGACCCCCGCGGCCGATCACCTGCATGACCACCAGTTGCGGGCCGCTGAGGCCGGTGCGTTGCATCAGCCGCTTCGAGTGCAGATCCACCGCGCGGATGATGCGCCGCAAGGCCACCAGGACTTCTTCGTGACGCTCCATTATTTCGTGCCCGTAAGATATTGATGCCATTGACATGACAAAACACGCACTGCCATTAGGGTGGATCGTTTCGTGCACGAACGAATATAATCCTGCCGCTCATGGACAGCAATATCCGACAACGGCTCATCCTGAGAGCACCGAGGCGGGCCGACGGCCTGGCCGCCCACCGGCTGGTGGGGGCCTGTCCGCCCCTCGACCTCAACTCCGTCTACAGCTACTTCCTGCTGTGCGACCACTTCGCAGAAACCTGTGTGGTCGCAGAGCAGGAAGGCACCATGGCGGGCTTCCTCTCGGCTTATCGCCTGCCACACGACAGCTCTCGGCTGTTCGTCTGGCAGATGGCGGTGGCCGTGCACGCCCGCGGTCAGGGCCTGGCCACTCGCATGTTGGAGGCACTGCTGGCGCGTCAGGCCTGCGCGGGCGTGCGCCACGTGGAAGCCACCGTCAACCCGAGCAACCAGGCGTCGCGCCGCGTGTTCACGCGGCTGGCAGCGGTGCACGGCGCCGCGCTGGTCGAGGAGATATTTCTCGACGCGGCGGATTTCGGGGGCGCGG
>JALOAT010000077.1 GCA_023228645.1 Gammaproteobacteria bacterium
CCCCGCCGGCAGGCCCTGCACGCTCAAAGTGGGCACGCTGCCGTCTGGATGGGAGGCGGAGATCGTGAAGCTCACGCTATCACCGATGAGCGCCAGGCGGTTACCGATGGGCGCCAGCACCGGCGGCAACGAGGCCGACAACGGCAGCACCTCGATGGCCGAGATCATGGGGTTCTGCTTGATGCGGGTGAACTGCAGATCCAGGCGGCCGTCACTCACCGAGACAGGGATGTGTTTGATCAAGGCTTGATTCGAGCCGGCCTCCCCATAGACGTCGAAGCGCTTCAACACCCGCTGACCTTCAATCCACACGTCGAACAGCCGTTTCCCCACGACGAAGGCGCCGTCCCAGGTCTCGGCAAAATGGAGTTTCACCAGATAGTCGCCGTCTTGCAGCGCAAAGCTGTAGGCAAGTTCCGGCGCGCTGTCCGGATCCCAGCGCGCGGTTTGGTAGAGCGCGTCGTCCTCCGTCCCGGCAATGGCGGCGCCGACGACGCTGATCTCACCCGTGTCGTAGTCGGTGTCTGCCTGCCAGTAATGGCCCGCCACATCCACGTAATCGCCGCCGCCGGAATTCACACGCAGCACGGCAGGATCATCAGACACCGGTGGTATCTGCGGCACGATCTCGATGGCCGAGATCATGGGATTCTGTTTGATGTGGGTGAACAGCAGATCGAGCTGACCGTCGCTGACGGTAACGGGGAAGCTCTTGACCAGGGCATTGTTCGCGCCCGCCTCCGCGTAGACATCGAAGCGTTTCAACACCCGCTGGCCTTCCAGCCATACATCGAACAGCCGCTTTCCCACGGCGAAGGCGCCGTCCCAGAACTCTACGAAATGCAGATGCACCACATAGTCGCCGTCGGGCAGCGCGAAGGCATAGGCCAGCTCCGGTGCCTCCTTATCGTCCCAGCGCTGGCTCTGATACAGCGTGTCGTCTTCGGTGCCCGCAATGGCCGTATCGACGCGGCCGATCTCGCCCGTGTTATAGCCGTGATCGGCTTGCCACAGCGCGCCCCGCATATCCACATAGTCATCGCCGCCGGCGTTGACGCGCAGTGCGGTATCGGTCGTTTGTGCCGGCGCCGGCACGGCGATGGTCCACGCCAGCGCGAACGTCGCACCGAAACGCCACAATCGGCGCGTCATGGGATCCTGAGCCAACGGCCGGGACCACGAGGAACGCCCGTCTGTGTGGAAGCTCACTGCTCGGCAGCGCGTGACGCGCGCTTGGACGGCACGTTGCCCTGGGACGGACGGACTGCGTCCTTCCTGTCGACCACGCCGCGGTATACCTCCAGGGTCCGGCGCGCGATGTCGTTCCAGTCGAAGCGCGCCGCCACCCAGGCGCGGATGCGTCGGCGTTCTTCGTCCACAACCGGGCACGATGCAGCACGGGCGCGCATCGCCGTGGCGAGGGCGGCAACATCGCCCAACGGGAAATAACTGCCGGACGGCAATCCCACGTCCAGGTTGGCGGGGATATCGCTGGCCAGGACCGGCAGGCCGAAGCTCAATGCCTCCAGCAGGGCAATGGGCAGGCCCTCGTGGGACGACGGCAACACGAACAGCCCGGCATGGGCATACAGCTGCTGCAGATCGCTGCCACTCTAGAATCCGGTCAGCACCACGCCCGGGGTGCACTCGGCCAGGGCGATGACCTCACGGGCGTAGGCATCGGGTTGCGCGATCCCCCCTACCAGGACCAGTTTCCAGTCCGCGATCCGCGCCTCGGCAAAGGCGTGGATCAGGTCCAGCTGGCGTTTTTCCGGCACCAGCCGGCTGACTTGCAGAACGTACCGTCCCGGCGCCAGTGCGAACCGGCACAGCGCACCCGCCGAGCCTGGCGATGGGGGGATGTGCACCCCATTGGGAATGACCACCGAGTCACGGCCGTAGCGCGCCGCCACATGGCGGCGAATTACCTCCGAGATGACGATGCGCTCATGTGCGAAGCCCATGCCCCAGCGTTCGCCGGTGCGCAACACCCAGCGCGCCAGGCGTCCCCACTTCTCACGGTCGTAATCGGCACCGTGATGTGTTACTACCACACGCAGGCCCAACATGCGTGCGAGCGGCGCCAGGAGCGCCGGCCCTACGGCGTGGATATGCAGCACGTCGGGCCGCCGCGCCGTGGCATAGAGTGTGGCCAGGATGGAATGGATGAGCGCCTCGAACCCGTTGGCGCGCGGAGACCACAGGCGGCGAAAACGTACACCGTTCCAATGCAACGGCTTGCCCGGGGGATGATGGGGCGAGCGGACCAGCACCTCCACCTCGCAACCCAGCCGGGCCAACAGCGGATACAGTTGCTCCGCGTGCCGCTCGACGCCGCCTTGCACGTCGGGAAAACCACGCAACCCCAGCACCATGACGTGCATGTCGTCCCCCAGACAAGAATTCCGTTTCTTCACCCGGGATGCCGTGCACGCACCAACGTGACGGCATCCATTCCCACCTTCGCCAGCACCGCTGCATGACGCCGCAACGCGGTGTCAGGGCCCGGCCCCTCCTGAGCCATGGCCCAGCCACGACATGACGTCATGGCCTTGAGACATCAATCCGTGGCGGCCGCCTGCGGCACGGCCTTGCGTTCGCACCGGACGTCCTTGAAACCGCTGACGCCGAGTTCTGCGTAGAGCTGCGAGAGGCGAGCACGGTACTGCGGCGCCGTAAATTCGCGTTCCACCCACGCCCGTGCACACTGGCCCATTTCGGTGACGCGGCGATCCGGCATATCCGCCAGCCAGCGCAAGCGCGCCGCCAAGTCTTCCACCGACCCACTGCTGAAGGTGGCGCCGGTTTCGTTCTCGCGAATCAGTTCACCGATGCCGCCGATGGCTGCGCCGAGCACGGGGACGCCCGAGGCATAGGATTCGAGCACGCTCATGGGGGCGTTCTCATACCACTCGGACGGCAGCACCGTGGCACGTGCGCCGGCAATGGCCGCCTTGAGCGGGGCCCCGGTGAGATGGCCGAGGAACACCACCTCCGCTCGCGATTGTTCGGCGATGTCGCGCAGCCGTTCCTCCTCCGGACCCGTCCCGGCGATGTGCAGGGGCACCCGTGCCATGGCCGCGGCCCTCACCAGGGTGGCCAGGCCCTTCTCCAGCCCGAGGCGTCCGAAATACAGGAATGGGCGCCCCACCCGCTGCCGTGGCCGAAACGCATCCACGTCCACGAAATTCGGCACGTGCACCAGCTTCTCTGCGGGCAGGCCCCACTCGGTGAGCTTGTTCATGTAAAAGCGGCTGGGCACGACGAAGCGATCCACGTTGGCGCCGTAGCTATCGAGGGCGCGATGCAGCCGGCCCTCCACGTAGGCCAGCGCGCTCAGCGCGAGGGAGCCCTTGATGCAACGGTGGGTGATCACGTGAAAGAGCTGATTTTCCTTGCAGCGCTCGCATATGCCGTCGTGGGTCAGCATCTTGTAAGCGGGACAGGCCAGCTTGAGATCGTGCAGCGTGAGCACGGTGGGGATGCCACGCTGACGAAGCACCGGCAGGATCGACGGCGAGATGTGGTGATAGATGTTGTGCAGATGACAGACGTCTGCCTTCACAACATCAAGCAGACCCCGCAGCTTGCGACGCGCCTCGATGGAAAAGACCACCTTCGGCACACGGCGAAGCTTCTGCCAGGGGGAATAGGCGTGACCGAACTCTATCTCGTCGACGAAGTGCTCCGCCCAGGGTGTCGGGAGGTTGCGCGGATGGTGCATGGCGAAGGGCACGACCTGCCAGCCGGCCTCGCGAAACAGCCGTTCCTGTTCAAGGAACACCATTTCGGCCCCGCCTCGCGGATAGTAGTAGTTATTGACGGCAAGCAGGGTTGGCATAGGCGAGGCGTTCCCGGATATGGCACGAGTAGCGTAGCGGGCCCATGCGCTTCGTCCAGCATCCCGTCGTGGAACATTTTCCAATTGTGTTCACACTTGGGAGGGCTGTTGAGCACAGGAAACGGAACCCATGAAACTCATCGCGCAATTCTCACTGGTGCTGGTGTTCAGTGTCGGCGTACTGGTGGCAGCCATGGCGCTTCCCTCCCACGTTGTCCAAGAGGGGATGCAATCGGCACCCATGGTGGAGGCCGGCAGGCGCATGACCATGCCGTGCATGAGTTGTCATGGTGCGAACGGCGATGCGAGCGAGGGCAAGTATCCGAAGCTCGCTGGTCAGAATGCGGAATACCTGGTGGCGGCGATGCGCGCCTATCGCGACGGCCGGCGGGATTCGTCGGAAATGCGTGTCTTCATGGCCCAACTTGCCGACGAGGAGATAGACGCAATCGCCGCGTTCTATGCCGCGCAGGCGCCCAGGTAATCGGCGCCGCTCAGGATGTCCCGGTGTGCACCAGCGTTACCAGGGCATAGAGCCGCGCCTCGGTGCACGAAAGCAGCCAGCCCTGGAGGCGTACCACCCGCCCATCACTGAAGTCCTGATGGATCTTTTCGCGGACCTGTGCACGCAGCCGGGCGATGTCCTCTCGTGGTGTGTCGCCGCAAACCGCTTGCGCGAGGTACGCCAGCTTCGCCTCTTCCGGCCTTTTTCGCAGATAGTCCCGGCCCAACCGGAGCAGGTCCGCGTCCACGTGACAGAGCGCGTCGAGCCACCGGGCCGTGTCGCCCGAGGCGCGCGGCGCCGCCACCGTCCACGCCGGAAGGCCGCCTGCTCCCAGCAAACCCATCCAGGCAAGCCACCGTCGTCTCGACAACTTCATGCGATCTGCGCTTCCAGTCGGGATTTCAGATGATCGGCCAGTCGCAGGGCCAGTGCGCCGATGGTGAGCGTCGGGTTGGCATGGCCGTAGGTCGGGAAAACCGAACTGCCTGCGATGAACAGATTGGCGATGCCGTGCACCCTGCAATGTTCGTCCACGACCCCGCGACTGGGATCCGGATGCATGCGCGTCGTTCCCATGTGGTGCAGTCCGGGATGGGGCGCGGTGGTCATCTCCGTGCCCCATTCCACCGGTGTGTCCGGGTCGAAATTGAGGCGTAAGCGCCCCAGCCCGCTGCGGCCAATCTCGGCGCCGATGATCTCCAGGGTGCGCGCGATACTCCTGCTTTCCTGTTGCCCGATGCGCCAGTCGAGGACCACGCGCCGTTGGCCGAAGGCATCGAGCTGTTCGCCCAGACGAACACGGCTCGCCCGGTTCGGCACGGTCTCTGTCCAGGCCCCGATGCGAAACCTTCGTCCCCCGTGCGTGGTGTGATAGGCGGCAATGGCCACCTCGTCGAGGTCCTGCATGGCTCGAATCAAGCCCCGGGCCACCCGATCCACCGCGGTCCCCCCCACCAGGATGGCCTCGCGCAACCGGGAGAGTCGCCGCACTCCCGGCGAATGACGCGACCAATGCAAGGGTTGCACCACCAGGCGGGTGCTCAACAGCCGCTCCTTGCGGCGCACCTCGGGAGTGAGCTTCAAATGACAGAGGAAACGCATATTGCCCTTCTGGCGCTCTCCTTCGTAGGCGGCGGTGGAGACGCCCACATCCGGTACGATGAGTTGGGCCACGTCCGAGAGATAGGGATGATCGGAAAAATACCGCCCAACCAGGTCGTGGCCGTTTCCCAGCCCCGAGGGATTTGCGCCCTGGGAGAGCAACAGCAGGCGTGCGTTCTCGATACCGCCCAGGGCCATGACGTAGATCCGCGCGGACACGGTGAAATGCGGTCCGCCCAGGCATGCAGCCCGCACCCGCGACACCTGTGTGCCGACAGCGTCGGTTTCGATCTCCAGGACATTGGCATGCAGGAAGATGCGCAGGTTATCGGCGGCCCGCAGTTCATTGCGATAGCGCGTGCCAAAGCGTGCCGCACTGACCTGCACCACTTCCGTGAGCACACGGGCGGCGTCGACCGGCAGCGGCCGTTCATGGCCCGGCAACCACTCCTCCGCTCCATAGGCATACGGGCCAATGTCGAACAGCGATTGTGCCCGCCGGTACCAGGGCAACAGATGTTCGCGGGTGAAGGGCCAGCCGCTGTCGGCGACCCACTCGCGTGCCTCGAAGTCATCGACTTCGAGGGGTAGGCAGACGCCGCCCCAATGATTGGTCGTGCCGCCGAAAAAGCGCACGCGCGCCGCCGATAGCGGCCAATAGCCGACACCGACATTCTCGCCTTCGTACAGCGCCTGGGTCGTGGGCTCGTAACCCAGGCCGCCGCTCTCCAGCACACAGATTTGCACGGGCAGGTGGCGCAGTGCGCGCGCCAGGGTGATGCCGGCCGCCCCGGCGCCGATGATGCAGAGGTCCGTCTTCAGATGCGTGCGGTCCGTCAATGAACGGGCATCAATCAACATGCGGATACCTGCTCGCCAATGTCAGCACACGTTGCATCACGGGAATGAAGGCCAGGGCGCCGAGCAACGCGGGCAGGATGAAACCGACGATCTCCGCCGGTGTGGGCGAGGCCTCGGGCGGAAAGAAACCGCTCAGGCCGAGCAAGAAAGCGGCAATCACGGCCATGGTCGTGACAAACCATCCGGTGAGCCCGAAGACGAACGGAAGGAGCACGCATCGCAACCGCTCCCGCGCGAGGCGCTCGCGCATCACGCCGAGCAACCGGGCGAGGAACCAGCCGCTCACGCCCAGGAAACCGACCAGGGCCGCGGCGTGAATCTGGAACAGCACCCTCATGACGGCACACGAACCGCGGTGCTGCGGTCGATGCCCAGCGCGTGGGTCAGCTCGGCGTGATTGAGGATGTAATCGGCCGCCCCGCCGGCCGACTGACGTTGCAGACGTCGCTCGCCCTGGCGCAGCCGCGCCGGATCACAGCCGAGGAAGGCCAGAGCCCGGCCCACAGCAGCCGCATCGTTTTCGCGAAAGTCCTCGTAGTGCACCACGTGGTAGGGATTGGTGTGCCGCAAATCGCCCAGACGGCGATCTATCCAGGCCTTGGAGTGCACGCGTGCGCAGGCCTCGCGTACCGGAATGCGCACCTTCATCGCGGCGGGATAGGACTTGCCCCAATAACTCTGCGTCTCGCGGGCGAGGTATTTGGACTTGAGCCAGTCCACGGCGTCACGCCGGACGATATGGATGACATGAGTCTTTGGGTGGGCGGCCAGCCAGCTCAGGCAGGTCTCCAGCCCATCGAGCCAGAGGGTCGGATTGAAACGGGGATGCACGGCCCACAGGGCGTTGGCGCGAAACAGCCAGCGAAAACCCAGCCACTGCACGTCGCGCTGGACCATGGCACGCCAGAGTTCGAAACGTGGCCGCTTGACGAACTGCAGGTGGCCGGCGAAGGCGAGCGACGCCACCTGTGCCTTGCGTGGCCCTCGCACATGATTGAGCCATTCCGCACCGCAGACCACGGCGGGATGACGACCGAGCGCCTCGGCAAATGCGGAACTGCCCGTGCGCTGGGTACCGAGGATGAGAAAATTCTGCATGTCCCGTTCCCTGGAATGCATGCCCGCGCCACGGCACGCTACCACCGGTGCGCGTACGTCTCGGATAAAACGCAAACGCCGCGCGGTGGCGGGCGTAGCGCCGTCGCAGGCGTCGGGGAGCAATCATGCTCCCCGACCGTGCCTGACGCTTACTTGCCGAGGATGTCCGGATAACGCTCGACCAGCGGGAGCACCTTGTCGAAAAACTCCGGTGACTTGCGCAGCCAGAAAATGTAGTCGAGGTGCAGCGTGTTGGCACCGTAGAACAACATGTCCCGGGCCGTCACCGGGCTGCCGTCGGGCCAGCTGCGTCCCCAGTTGGGCGTCTGCACGGCCTGGCCGGCGACCACCTTGTCCTTGTAGGTCTCGTAGTATTGATAAGCGCCGGTCTCCTGCCCCTCGTTGCCGGGTTCAAGATCCGGGCCGCCGATGCCCAGCCCCAATTTCGCGGCATGCGCCGCGATGTCGGCCAGGTATTGCTTGCCGCACGGCAGATAGCTGAACCACTGCATTGCCGTGGTCTTCTTCCATGCCGCAGCCATATGATCCATGCCGTGCATGATGGCATCGCGATAGCGCTCGGGTGAATACGACGGCTCCTTGTCGGCGCCGGCGCAGACGACGGGCGATGCAGTCTCCTGCACGTTGAAGGCTTCGAAGTACGGCTCATCATCGAAGCGTTCTGCGAGTGCCCGATACAGCGCACCCATGCGGTCCTGCACGGCCAGGTTCCAACGTTTGACGACCCAACCCTTGCCACTGCGATCACGGACGATACCGCCCTCGTAGGCCGGGTCCTTGCGCAGATAATCCGGCACGATGATCGCACCGTGGTAGCCGTTCACGTTGAGTTGAACGACCAGACGTTTACCCATGGCGCCCAGGTACTTCAGGTCACGTTCGATAGCCGAGAAATCGTACTGGTTTTTTTGCGGCTCCAGCTGTTTCCACAGATACCTGATCTGCACACCGTGGATATTCGGATTGCCCTTGATGGTATCGAGCACCGAAAACGGAGTCGGATCGCCGCTGCCGAGATAGACCAGCATGTAATGACCCGGGTGGTATTTCTTTTTCACGGGCGCCGGGTCCTGCGCACAGGAGCCCGGCGGCGTGATGCATAGGCCGCGGGGTGTATCCGGCACCGCCGCGAATGCGCCCGCCGACATCCCCGAGGCCATGACCAACACACCCGTGCATACAATCGATACGACTGTCAGCTGCCCCTGACGCACCAGCCGACCGGCAGCGCCGCCGAGACCCTGCAAAAACCGACGCGCCCGGCCCTGAACGTCGCCCCCGTTGTTCGCCTGTTTCATCGGACCCTCTTTCGTAGCCGTAGCAACCAGTGGGTCGACAATATACCGGCGCGTTCAGTACGCCGCCGCGAGGGGCATCACGTAGCGATCGTGTCGAATCACCCAAACGGTTTCGCGATTATTTCCAATGACTCTTTCGTTTCACGACGCGGTTCACGGTAACGCGCCTAGCGTGCGAACTGCGTCCCACGTTAAAGACGCTGTACACGGCGCGACGCGCCAATGGGTGCGGCGCTTGGCGTGTCCGGCAGAACACTCCGGTAAACCGCGCCGATCTTCGCCTCCAGTGCGGTGACGGAATACTCCCCGGTGGCCCTTGCGCGCCCCGCCGCGCCCATGCGCCGGCGGCATGCGGGATCCGTCAGCAGTTTCGCGAGTGCCTCGGTAAGCGCCGCGACGTAGCCGTCATAACCATCCATGGGCAGCTTGATGCCACAGGCCGGCGTCACGACCTCGGCGGGTCCGCCGTAATCGGACGTGATGACGGGCAATCCGCACGCCATGGCCTCGAGGATCACCGTGCCACCGGGCTCGCGCAACGTGGGCAGACAAAAGATGTCCGCGGCACGATACCGTGCGAGCACTTCAGCACGCGACAGTGCGCCCGCGAGGTGCACGATACCCTGCAAGCGATAGCGCTCGATGAGGCGTGCCAGCGTGCCCTGCAAGCGCCCCTCGCCCACCAGTTCCACGGAAAACCCGTCAAGCCCCCGCGCACGGCAACGCCGCACGGCCTCCACCAGCAGCACCGGCCCCTTGTTGCCTTCCAACCTGCCGACGAACAACACCCTGGGCGCGGCGCGATGTACCGCGCGGGGCGCAGGTGTGAACACGCTTGTGTCGACCACCGTGTCGAAGACATTGACGCAGCGCGGCTGCACTACCTCAGGAAGCAGGCGCTTCACATGCCCGGTGCCGACGATGATGCGTTGGGCATGCGCCAGGTACGTGCGCCAGCCGCTCCGCCTGAGCAGCAGCGCATAGGCGGACTCGCGCAATCTGTCACGCAGATACTGGAAACGGAAGGCACGTGCGAAGCCCGGCGGGGTGCGCAGGCCACCGCCGAGCGGACCGACGATCATGGGTATACCAACGCGATAGAGCCGGTTGTACGAATGGACGCCGAATGGCGTCTGACAATGCAGAAGGTCGAACCGGACCTGGCGCGCGCGATCCGCGAGCATGCGCTCCACCTGGCGGAAGAAGACCATGGGTGCGATACCGCGCAGACCCAGCCAGCGCTCAAGCCGACGCCACGGTTCAGTGCCGGCAACGCCATGGCACACCACCCGGTCACCGAATTCCCGCTGTACGGCCTCCCGGTGTCTCGCATCGGTGAATACTTCGACGTGGTGACTCCTTACGAGGATTTTCAACCACTGGGCGGCCACCTGCGCCTCGGAGTTACGCTCCGGATTGAGGTTGAAGGCCACCACGGCAATGCGCGCCATGCTCGGCTCCGTTGCAGGTGCTTAACCAGGTGCTCCGGACCCCGGAACACGTCATCTCGCTTGAAGAACTTGAACGCTAAGCTGCTGCTTCTCTGTCATTGCGAGCGCAGGGTATCGGCAAACCACCGTAGGAACCTGCCCCGTGGGCGAATTGCGTTTGCCAACCGCCGGGCGGTCACCGCAACCGCGTTCGCTGACGGTGTGGGCGGAAGCAAGCTCGCTTTGGGCGATCCGGGCATGTCTCGGTTTGGCACACGCGTTTCACCGCAGCCCGTCCACTCAAGCGCGCTTGTGCTTCCAGGTGCGCATCGCCGTGTGTGCCTCGTTCCAGCGCACGCGTAATGCGCTGCCCCTGGCGGTGCGGCGATTGCCGCGCAGCAAGGCGAAGCCGCGCCGAAGATAGTCCGATACTTCCCACAGCCGGCACGCCAATGCGCCGGGTTCGCTGTCCTGCGTGTGGTTCACCACCGGATAGCCCAGCGCCGCGAGCGTGCCCCCGGCGATCGCCTCCATGCGTCGCTGCTGGCGCACGGAAAAGTAGCTCTGCCACCGGCCTGCGCCGGCGGCAACGACGGTCTTTTCCTGGGCTACCACCGGGCGATGTCGGCGTTTCACCGTCAGCACCTCGTTCGTGAACGGCAGCCCGAGATGCGTGCAGATGCGCCGCATCCAGGTATCGGGATCGACCGCCAGCGCCTCGTAGCGGACCTCGAGATAACGATCGCCAAGCCGCTCGCCCTGCGCACGTCCTTCGACGATCGCCGTCTTCCAGCGCACCAGTGTGCGCTGCGGATGATAGCCCCAGCGCCGGTGCAACGAGGCCGCGCAACCGCGGCCGTCACGGATGAGGTGCACAAAACGGGCTTCCGGAAATAGCGCGGCCAGCTTTTCCATGTGGAGCACATGGTTCGGCGTCTTCTCTCCCCAGCGTAATTTACCCTCACGGGCGGCGAAGAAGCGCATGGTGTGTTCCACTACCGTCGCGAGATCGTGGGGCAGGGTCCGCCAGTTCTCAGGCAGCGGTGCCCACTCGCCCCGGCCGAGCTGGAAGCGCGGGTCGTTACACAGCGTTTCCCACAACCTGCGGAAATTCCCGTCGACGCGCAGATCGCCGAATTTGCCGGCCGCGATGGCATCAATGAAATAGGGAAGCAGTTTAGTTTCCTTGGGGAACGCGTAGAACGCAGGGTGGTTGTTCAACAGATCCCGCAAAAGCGTGGTCCCAGATCCGTTCATGCCAACGATGAACACGGGCCCGGTGTGTTGTTCCTGTGCCATTCATTGTCCTCCCTTGCGTTCAACCACTCGCGCCCGTGCGTGCAACGCGCTCGCCGGCGGCCGTCTGTCTGCCCGTGCCCACACCCGCTCCCGCAGCCGCCGCGGCTGCGTAGCGGTAGCTGACGAGCTTCCCGGCCAGGCTGGCGTCCAGCTCTGCGATCTGCCCGGGCAGCAGCTCCCGCCGCCAGGCATCGCCTCGCTCCGGACGGATGCGCTGCCGCGCCAAATGGCGTTCGAATTGGGCGGTCCATGGGAGCCCGGCAAAGCGCAGGCAGGCCTCCATGGTCGCGTGTGGCCTGGCCAGGAAATCCTCGTAGCGAAAGCTCATGTAACGACTTTCATCCAGGCCACGTGCGGACTGCTCATAGCTGTCCATGAGCAACTTCCAACCGATGCCCGCGAGCAAGGTGAAGGACCGATCACCGGCCTCCCATTCCCGTTGATAATGGACAGGAAGCACGCCCCACGGCCAGTTCTCCGGACCGGCGTAGCCGCCCCACCAGGGCATGTGCAGCCAGGAATTGGCGACCGCACGTCCGTCCCTGATCACATGAATGAAGCGCGCCTCCGGGAAGATGCGCGCAAAGAAACCAATGCGCGACCAACCGGTGTACTTGTGCGTGAATACCGCTTTTCCCTGCAGGGCGTGACGCTCTTCAAAAAGGGCCCTGAACCGCTGTTCGAGCCACGGCGTCACGTCATCGGCGCGTAGATCGCGCGCCGGACGGCAGTAGATGGGCGAGGCACGCCGGCCGATGAGGTCGAACGCCTCGGAGGGGGCAAACCGCGCCTTGCCCTTGGTCGTGAACCGCCCCTGTGACAGCCGGTACAACAGGTTGTTGTAGCGCCCCTTAAAGGGCAGGCGCCGCAGCCGGTCCTCCACATTGGAGATGAAGCCTGCGTCCCGATGCGCAGCAATGAGTTCGTGGACGAAAGACGAACCGCAGCGCCCAGTGCCGATGATGAATACGATTTTCACAATCGCTCCTGGCTTGGGAATCCTTCATGCCACCACGATCGTTCCGTGCCGTGGAGTGCGTGCCGCGGCACGAAGCGCATCCCATCGGGACGCCACCACGTAGCCGGAGCCGTACCAGAACAGAAATCCGAGCACGTCGAAGACCATGAAGTTCTTGTAGACGAGTGAGAATACGATGATGGCTACGACCCCCGTCCAACCGAGTGCGAATATGCCGGAGAGCGTCGTGCCTGCGGTCTGTGCGTGGCGGCGCGCATCGTGAAAGACGAACACGAAGAACAGCAATAACAACGCCGTGCCGAGCAGACCGCACTCCCAGAGGAACATATCGAGTGCGGTGCGCTTGGCACGGAATGCCTCAAGGTAGTCGTACTCGCCGGAAAACCCTCGCACCGTAAAACGCGACACGTTGCCAGCGCCGAGACCGAATGCCAGCTGCAGAGGGTCCTCGCGCAGCGCACGATAGGCCAGACTGATGCCGTCGAAGCGGGCCACCCGGTCATCGTCCGGATTCAGCTCCGGACGCGGAGAACGCACGATGCCTGTGGTGTCCTCATGATCCAGGACCGTGCCTGGGTCGACCTCGTCCGCGGTGCCGCTGTACAGATAGGACGACACCGCCTGTCGATCCGTGAGGAAACGGGCGAGTCCCTGCTCGCCGGGGGCGAGTGTCGTGGCGTCGTAGAGCACGATGGCGGTGAGCAGTACGAAGGTGGAGCCACTCCCGGCCAGCGCCAGGTACATGACGCGTTTGCGCCAATCCGTGGCCGACACTGCCACCACGATGGCGATGGCCAGCGGCAGCATCAGCATGGCGCCTTTGGTGTCGTTGATGGTGGTCGGGATGAACAGCAGGGCCGCGAGCGCGAGGAAGCGGCCCCAGGACAGCCGA
>JALOAT010000078.1 GCA_023228645.1 Gammaproteobacteria bacterium
CCCGGTCATCCACAGCCCATGGACCAGCACCACGGCAGACGGCTCACCCATGGAAAATCCCCGTCACTGGCACGCTCAGAAGGATAACGCGGAGGACGCGGAGGCGCGGAGATCGCGGAGGGATTGACAATTTCACCACGGAGGGGACGGAGCCGGATTGCCACCGCTTTCCGGCATCTGAGCTTGGTAGCGGCTCCCACGCTCTTCCCTTCCTTCACGGGGATTTTCTCCGCGATCTCCGCGCCTCCGCGTCCTCCGCGTCCTCCGCGTCGATCCATGGACGGACTAAGGCGAGACGTCGAGCATGCGCTCCAGGGCGAGGCGGGCCAGGCGGGCGTCTTCGGCGGGGACCTGGATACGGTTGACAACGTTGCCGTCGGCCAGGTTTTCCAGGGTCCAGGCCAGGTGCTGGGGGTCGATGCGGAACATGGTGGAGCACATGCACACGGTGGGCGACATGAAGTGCACCTGCTTGTCTTCGTGCTTGTACTGATCGTTCAGGCGGTTCACCAGGTTCAGCTCGGTGCCCACCAGCCAGCGCGTGCCCGGCGCGGACTCGGCGACGGTCTTGATGATGTATTCGGTGGAGCCCACGTAGTCCGACTTCTCGCACACCTCGAAGGGCGATTCCGGGTGGGAGATGATCTTCGCCTCAGGGAAACGCGCCTTGAAGCGCTCGATGTGCTCGGGCTGGAACATCTGGTGCACCGAGCAAAAGCCCTTCCACAGGATCATGCGTGCCTTGCGGATCTGCTCGGGCGTGAGCCCGCCCATGGGCTGCTCGAAGTCCCACACCACCATTTCGTCGAGCGGGATGCCCATGCGATGGCCGGTATTGCGGCCCAGGTGCTGGTCCGGGAAGAACAGCACCTTCTCGCGCTGGCCGAAGGACCACTCCAGCACCTTCTGCGCGTTGGACGAGGTGCAGACGATGCCCCCGTGGCGGCCGCAGAAGGCCTTCAGGTCCGCTGCGGAATTGATGTAGGTGACCGGGGTGACGTGCTCATCGGGGTCGAGCACCGAGGCCAGTTCCCGCCACGCCTTTTCCACGGCAGGCAGGCTGGCCATGTCGGCCATGGAGCAGCCGGCGGCCATGTCCGGCAGGATGGACACCTGCTCCGGGCGCGACAGGATGTCGGCCACTTCCGCCATGAAATGCACGCCGCAGAACACGATGTATTCCGCCTCGGAACCGGCGGCCTGGCGCGAAAGCTTCAGGGAATCACCGGAGAAATCCGCGTGACGGAACACCTCGTCGCGCTGGTAGTGATGGCCGAGGATGACCAGGCGCCGGCCGAGCCGGGCCTTGGCATCCAGGATGCGCGCCTCGCACTCGGCATCGTCCATCAATGAATAGCGGTGCATCGCCAATGCGGTGGTCATTGCTTGCCTCGGTGAAAGCTTCAACCACGGAGGCCACGGAGGGCCCACGAAGAAGATCCCTTTCTTGGACCTTTCGTTTTCTCCGTGGACTCCGTGGTTATTTCTTCATTCCGCCTTCGGCTGTTCCTTGGCCGGTTTGTTCACGCGGATGCCCAGTTCGCGCAGTTGCTCGAAGGCGACCTCGGACGGCGCCTGGGTGAGCGGGTCGGCGGCGGTCTGGGTCTTGGGGAAGGCCATGACGTCGCGGATGGACTTGGCGCCGGTCATGAGCATGACCAGGCGGTCCAGGCCGAAGGCCAGGCCGCCGTGCGGCGGGCAGCCGAACTTGAGGGCATCCAGCAGGAAGCCGAACTTGTCCTGGGCCTCTTCGTCGGAAATATCCAGGGCCTTGAACACGTTGGCCTGCACCTGGGGGCGGTAGATGCGCATGGAGCCGCCGCCGATCTCGGTGCCGTTCAGCACCATGTCGTAGGCGCGCGACAGGCAGGCGCCCGGGTCCGATTCCAGCAGGTCGATGTGCTCCTCCTTGGGGGAGGTGAACGGGTGATGCAGGGAGTACCAGCGGTTGTCCTTCTCGTCCCACTCGAACATGGGGAAATCCACCACCCACAGGGGCTTCCAGGCGCCTTCCAGCATGCCGAGGTCGTGGCCCAGCTTGATGCGCAGGGCACCCAAGGCCTCGTTGACCACCTTGGTCTTGTCCGCGCCGAAGAACACCAGATCGCCGTCCTCCGCCTGCGTGCGTTCCAGGATGGCGGCGATGACGTCGTCGGGCAGGAACTTGAGGATAGGCGATTGCAGGCCGTCGCGCCCCTTGGCCTTGTCGTTGACCTTGATATAGGCCAGGCCCTTGGCGCCGTAGATGCCGACGAACTTGGTGTACTCGTCGATCTGCGAGCGCGACAGCTCACCGCCCTTGGGCAGGCGCATGGCAGCTACGCGGCACTTGGGGTCGTTGGCGGGGCCGGAGAACACCTTGAACTCCACGGCCTTCATCAGGTCGTCCACGTCCACCAGTTCCAGGGGTACGCGCAGGTCGGGTTTGTCGGAGCCGTAGCGGCGCATGGCCTCGGCGTAGGTCATGCGCGGGAAGGGGTTGGGCAGGGCCTCCTGCAACACCTCCGCGAACAGCTCGCGGATCATGCCTTCCATCAGGCCCATGATCTGCTCCTCGGAGAGGAACGAGGTCTCGATGTCCACCTGGGTGAACTCGGGCTGGCGGTCGGCGCGCAGGTCTTCATCGCGGAAGCAACGCACGATTTGGTAGTAACGGTCCACGCCCGCGATCATGAGCAGCTGCTTGAACAACTGCGGCGACTGCGGCAGGGCGAAGAAATGGCCCGGATGGGTGCGCGAGGGCACCAGGTAGTCGCGCGCGCCCTCGGGGGTGGCGCGGGTCAGCATGGGCGTTTCCACGTCCATGAAGCCTTCGGCGTCCAGGTAATTGCGGATGGCCTTGCTCACGCGCGAGCGCAGGCGCAGGCGGTTGTGCATCTCGGGTCGGCGCAGGTCGAGGTAGCGGTAGCGCAGGCGCACCTCCTCGCTGACATCCTCGTCGTCGGAATCCAGCTGGAACGGGGGCGGCTCGGAGCGGTTCAGGATTTCGAGCTGGAGCGCCAGCACCTCCACCTTGCCGGTGGGCAGGTTGGGGTTCTCCGTGCCGGCAGGGCGCGGACGCACCTTGCCGCGCACCTTCAGCACGTATTCATTGCGCACCGCCTCGGCAATCTTGAAGGCCTCGGCGTAGTCTGGGTCGAACACCACCTGAACCAGGCCCTCGCGGTCACGCAGGTCCACGAAAATGACGCCTCCGTGATCGCGGCGGCGGTGGACCCAGCCGGCCAGCTCCACTTCGTGGTCCAGGTTGAATTCGGTGACTTGCCCGCAGTAATGGGTGCGCATTGGGGAAAAACCTGTTGGTGGTGCGGAGTTAAAGGCGGGAATGTTACGGTCCCGCCGGGATCGGCGCAACCGGAAAGGGGGAGCGGGGAAAAGCTAAACCACGGGGGACACGGGGGACACGGGGGACACGGGGTATGGCCTCGTAGGCGATGGTGGCTCGTCGCGAGCGGAAGCTCGCTCGCACAAGTCAGGGTTCGGGCGGCGAGGTTGTCAGGTAGCGCTACGCGCAACCTGACCTACACCACCTCGTGCCTACCCCCGTGTTCCCCGTGTCCCCCGTGGTTAATGCTTTTTTCTCGCCAGGTCAGCTATTGCCGCCACAGGCACCGCCGCAGCCGCCGGCGGCGCAGGCGGGAGCCGGGGCGGAGGATTCGGAGACGTTCTTCTTGCTGCCGCTCTTGAAGTCGGTCTCGTACCAGCCGCCGCCCTTGAGGCGGAAACCGGCGGCGGAGATGAGCTTCTGCAGCTCGGCCTTGCCGCAGGACGGGCAGTCGGTCAGCACGGGGTCACTCATTTTCTGCATGGCTTCCATCTGATGACCGCAAGCCTTGCAGGCGTATTCGTAAATGGGCATTCGGGGCACCTCTGTCTAGGCACATTCGGTGCGCAATTTGGGGCGACACCGGGTGAAATCAAGGCGCGGATTATACCCGCGTGGCCAAAGCGTGCATAAGAAGTCGTTAAATCAGCCCGCCGTGCCCCTATACTCGGGTGTCGCTTGTGGCCAGACATGAGCGCCTCGTCACCCCGGCGAATGCCGGGGTCATGTCTGCGGGACGGATTCCGGCGTTCGTCGAAATGGCGCGTTGCTGCAAGGCGGAGATGCCCCCAAGACAAAACGAAGCACCGATTACCCATATCTTTTCGGCCTCTCCTTGGCGTTCTTGGCGCCTTCGCGAGAGGTTTTGTGTTCAAGGTTTGGAACGCCTATTTGAATCATGCATTACAAGCACACTGAGGCCCCCGCCGGGGGCAATGACTGGGGCGCCCTGCGCGCCCTCCTGCCCTTCCTGTGGAATTACCGCGGCCGGGCCGGGCTCGCCCTGCTGTTTTTGGTGCTGGCCAAACTGGCCAACGTGGGCGTACCCCTGGCGTTGAAGCAAGTCGTCGATTACCTGGACACGCCGAACAAGGCCGCCCTCGCCCTGCCCATCGTGCTCTTGCTCGCCTATGGCGTACTGCGCCTTTGCAGCTCCGCCTTCAACGAACTGCGCGATGTGGTGTTCGCCAAGGTGCGCTACGGCACCATGCGCGCCCTCTCCACCCGAGTGCTCGGCCATCTCCACGCCCTCTCCTTGCGCTATCACCTGGAACGCAAGACCGGCGCCGTCACCCGCGACCTGGAGCGCGGCACCCGCAGCGCCGCCACCCTGCTCAACTACATGGTGTTCAACATCCTCCCCACGCTGGTGGAGGTGCTGCTCATCGCCGGCATATTGCTCATCCAGTACAGCGCCTGGTTCGCCATCATCACCTTCGGCACCGTGGTGGTCTACGCGGCCTTCACCTTCGCCATCACCGAATGGCGCATGAAATTCCGCCACCGCATGAACGCCCTGGAATCCCAGGGCAGTTCCCAGGCGGTGGACAGCCTCATCAACTACGAGACAGTGAAATACTTCGTGAATGAGGGGCTCGAACACCGGCGCTACGACGACACGCTGCGCGGCTGGGAAGATGCCGCCATCAAGACCCAGACCTCGCTTTCCAGTCTCAACGTGGGCCAGGGCTCCATCATCGCCGTGGGCGTCACGCTCATCATGATCATGGCGGCCAATCAGGTCATCAACGGCGCCATGACCCTGGGTGATTTGGTGCTGGTGAACGCCTTCATGTTGCAGATGTTCATCCCGCTCGGCTTCCTGGGCGTGGTGTACAGCCAGCTCAAACACTCGCTGGCCGACATGGACCAGATGTTCAAGCTGCTCGGCACCGAGCCCGAAGTGCGCGATGGTCCCGACGCGAAGCCCCTCGATGTGGGTGATGGCGCCATCCGTTTCGAACACGTGAGTTTCGCCTACGCCCCCGAGCGGCCCATCCTGCACCGCGTGGACTTCGAGATCCCCGCCGGCCGCAAGATCGCCGTGGTGGGCGCCAGCGGTTCCGGCAAGTCCACCCTGGCCCGCCTGCTGTTTCGCTTCTACGACGTGAACGAAGGCCGCGTGCTGGTGAACGGCCAGGACGTACGCGATGTGACCCAGGCCAGCCTGCGCGGCCAGATCGGCATCGTTCCCCAGGACACGGTGCTGTTCAATGAGACCATCGAATACAACATCGCCTACGGCCGCCCGGGCGCGAGCCGCGTTGATATCGAGCAGGCGGCACGTACCGCCAACATCCACGACTTCATCGCCGCCCTGCCCCAGGGTTACGACACCGTGGTGGGCGAGCGCGGCCTGAAGCTCTCCGGCGGCGAGAAACAGCGCATCGCCATCGCCCGCGCCGTGCTCAAAGACCCGCGCATCCTGGTGTTCGACGAGGCCACCTCCTCCCTGGACAGCCACTCGGAAAAACTGATCCTGGAGGCCCTGCAACACGCCGCCTCCGATCACACCACCCTGGTCATCGCCCACCGGCTGTCCACCATCGTGGACGCTGATCAGATCCTGGTTATGGATCAAGGCCGCATCGTCGAGCGCGGCTCGCACCACGACCTGTTGGCGCGCGAAGGTCTTTATGCCCGCATGTGGGCGCTGCAGCAGGAAGAGACGCACGAGCAAGAGCGCGCGAAGCACCCGGTGCTGGTGCGCTAAGCCATGGCGCGCGCAATCGACCGCCGCGCCCAAGCCCTCCACGAGGGCCGCATCCGCCCGACCCGCGAGGACCTGCTCGCCGCGCGCGGCAAGACCCTCCCCGACCTCATCGCGCCCGACCTGAAAGTGCTGTTCTGCGGCATCAACCCTGGTCTCTACACCGCCGCCGTGGGCCACCACTTCGCCCGCCCCGGCAACCGCTTCTGGCCGGCGCTGCACCAGGCTGGCTTCACCCCGCGGCTGTATTCGCCGTACGAGGAGGAGAAACTGCTCGACCTGGGGCTGGGGCTTACCAACCTGGTGGCGCGGGCCACGGCAGGCGCCGCAGAACTTACCCGTGAAGAACTGCAAGCCGGCGCCGAGGGCCTGAAGCGAAAGGTTGCGAAATACCGGCCCCGTGCAGTGGCGATCCTCGGTCTGGGCGCCTATCGGATCGCCTTCAAACAGCGTGATGCCGTACTGGGGATACAGGCTGAGCGCATCGGCGAAGCGGCGGTGTGGGTGCTGCCGAGTCCGAGTGGGGCGAATGCGTATTACCAGCCACGGGTGCTGGTTGCGATCTTACGGCAGCTTAGCGCTGCGACATGAACCGCTTCATATCTACGCTGCTGCGAAAAGGTCATCCCTCTCCCCGGGAGCTGTCTCTTGGTCACATCTTCCCCATACACGCCCTCTCCCTCCGGGAGAGGGCTGGGGAGAGGGGATCAATCAAGATGCTGCCTTGGTTTATAGATCCCCTCATCCTGTCCTTCTCCCGGAGGGAGAAGGGACGAATCTTTTTGCAGCCGGCGTTAATGTGCTATTGCCAAGGTCCCTCCTGCGATGCAAGAGACAGCCCCGGTAGAGAGGGATCTTTCTTCCGCCACAAAGCTCCAAGCAATGGCGTCCTACAGATTCCTGGTCAACGCGCCTCAATATTCAACGGGCCAACACTCCAGCCTTCGGCCCCCACCGTCCCCACCGTTAACGTCGCACTACTCTGATGGTTGGCGTTCAGGGTGACTTCAGAGGTTTCGCTGCCATCAATGGTCATGTTGCCGTCGCTCGTAAAGGTCCAGGAAAACTCAGGCTGAACCGCCGTCCAGAGCCTCACCGCAGTGAACTCCACGCTATCCCCAGCGGCGAAGGTGACCGGGTCACCTGCCGGAGCCCCCGGCGCGATCCGCAGTTTGCAGCAATAGGGTTGTACGGAGGGCCAGTCTGCGACGAGTGCCTGGTCATACGTGACATCAAGACCAGCGCTCCCATTATCCACCAGCTTTATTGAGTAAGTTGTGTCTCCCGAGCCCAAAAGGGCCGTCGGCATGTAATCGACGACGTAGAAGCTATCGTAGTAATTCTTGATAGCGGTTATCGCGTCGCTGACCGCATCGGCGAGGTTCCCATCTTCCGGCGCGGAAAAGAAATATCCTTCTTCACTAATTTCCTTCAGACCGCTTTCGTTGTAATCATTTCCAACAGCGATAGAGACAACGTTGAATTTGTTGTCCTTTGCCGTCGTGATGGGACCGAAGCTCGTTGCACCCGAGGAATCGTGGCCGTCACTCATGATGACCATCAATTCCACTTGGGCGTTAGGTAAGCCGGGCGGCGTCGAATCACCCACGGGCGCATGAGGATAAGAAACCTGATTCCATGGCACGGGAGCCTTCACCAACTCCTCCACCTTGGTGGTGATAATCTCGACAAAACGCGTGTGCCAAACACTGTCCTCTGGACTCAGGCTTTTAATCAAATTGGTCACAGGAGACGGGTCCCCGCCTCCGCTCGCGGAGCCCAGAGGCGTGGGCGCCGGAGGATCTTCATGGTTGAAGGTGTAAACCTCGAGATCGAGACCGAAGGCCACCATCTCCTCGACAAACTGTTTGGCCTGTGTCGTGTATTCATCGAAGTCGTATCCCCCCATGCTGTTGCTGATGTCCAGCATCAGATGGATGCGGCCAGACAACTGGGTTGGATAGGGCAGGCGCTGCGCGTCGTGATGTCCCTCGGACTTGGTCTCCTCGTGAACGATTTCGAAATCACCGCCATCCAGTCCTTCGATAACGTCACCGTTGGCATCGAGCACCGAAAATGCTGCATTGAGCACCCTGACACCGGGGTCATAAGCCACGGCTCCGTCCATGATTACTGCGGTGGCGACCCCGCCCGGCTCCGTGTCATCCGAGCCAGGATCGGTATCAGAATCGCCGTCTCCACTACCGCCATCATCTGGCGTCGGCGTCCCGCCTCCCCCGCCGCCAAAGGGCTCGCCGCCGCCGCCGCCGCACGCGCCGAGCGCAGCCACGAGCAACATCACGGCGAGCCTGGAAAGGAGCTTTCCCGACCGACTGGAGTTCTGGGTTTCCATGGATTACCTCGGAAGAATGCGGGCTGAGCGACTACGGGCAGGCGGCGCTTGGCGCGCCCAGTGCGTGAGATCGAATGCCGGGCCGGCAGCAGGGAGAGAGGGGTACAGAGCCGTTAGGCGGGTCGTAAGCTTCACACTGTCCTTGTGAGGATCCGCCATGGTTAACGACATCCCGATGCCACCCGCTTCAAAAAGTGAGGTGATGGTAATCTTGCGTCTTGCCTTTTTTCAAGTTAGGAACTTGACGCAGTTCCCGTTTTTCTTACGGACCTTGCCGCCGGGGAGGACTTCTTCGGGTCGCGCTCTCTTAGCGCGTAACAAAGACCTCGTAGCTGTGGTCACTGTTCCCACCCGTGAAGTCCGCTTCTGAGACAAAGGCCACACGTGAACCATATCGGCTTAGCGAAGGCTCGTGCGAACGGTAGCCGCCGCTTGTATTGGAGGTAATTTGCGTCAGTTTTCCCGATGACACCTCGCCCAGCACCACCTGATGTTCGGCGGTGAACACTACGTAGTCACCGGACTCGCAGATACCTGAATAGGGGTCGAGGTAGCCAGTGAAGGTTTGTAGTGAGTTACCGTTGTTACCGACCACGTGCACGCCGGCGGAACCATCGTAGGCGATGCGCCTGCCATCGGAAGAGATACTGGGGTTGGTACCGCTGGTGGAATCCTGGGACAGGCGTTCCGGGCTGGAGGTGCCCGACACGATGTAGACCTTGCCGTCGGAGCGCGACGTGTAAACGATATCGTCCGCGTTCCTCGAACCACCGGCCCTGCCTTTCGCAATCACACTGGCCAGCTGCGTCGAGATTCCACCACTCTCGAAATCGTAGATATTGGCGCCCGAGGCATCCGTCCAGATCACGAACTCCCCGTCCGGGGTGAATTTTGGTGCGGTGACCATGACGGGCAAGGCAATCTGAGTCGCTGTCGAGCCCTCGTCCGTGGAAACACGCCAGAGCCTACTGTACTTGTCCGCGAAGACGACCCAGTCTCCGTCGGGGGACAGATCGAAGCCGGTCACCTCCGCGCTCGTGGAGGTCACCTGCCGAAGGTTCCTGCCGCTGCTGCTGACGGCGAAGACCTGGGTCACGAGTGCCGTATTCGAACCGGGGACCAAGTCTTCCGAAGAAAGGAAGGCGACGGTATTGCCGTCCGACGAGATAATCGGGAGATGCTTGGAACTCCCGTTGCTGGACGTCAGCTGGATGAAGTCGACGCCGTCAACGAGCCCGCCGCCCGACGACCCGTCCGGGGCACCGAACGGATACTCTGCCTGCTCGCATCCCGCCGTCAGGCAGCCAGCGGTGATAACGAGGGCGTAGATAGAGCGCCGCATGATTCGTCCCTGAGTGATGACACGGTGTCCGCCTCGCAGGGTTTCGCCTTTATCGGCACACTGCCCCGCTCGTAGCCGGGGATTCTAATCAACACAAAGCTCCGGCGGCAAGTCATCCAGCGGCTGCGAAGCATGTCTGTTCGTACATGGAGCCATGTATGGCCGTGGTTGTGGTATTTCCGTCGCCTGACGTGTTAGATAGACGCCATGCCATCCCGTCAAACAGACACCCTCCGCCTCCGCCGCGTCGGCATCGATACTTACCGCGAAAACGTGGCCTACATGCACCGCGAGTGCGTGTTCTACCGCGCCGAGGGTTTTCAGGCGCTCACCAAGATCGAGGTGAAGGCCAACGGCAAGCGCATCTATGCGGTGCTGAACGTGGTGGACGACGAGCACATCGTCGCCGCCGACGAACTGGGCCTTTCGGAGCAGGCCTTCGATCAGCTCGGGTTGGCTCCGGGCGAGGCGGTGAGCGTCTCCCAGGCGGAGGCGCCCGCGTCCATGGATGCGGTTAGGCGCAAGATTGCCGGGGAGCGGCTGCGGCTGGCGGACTTCCGCGCCATCACCCAGGACGTCATCAACAACCGCTATTCGAAAATGGAAATGGCGGCCTTCCTGGTGGCCTCCGGGCAGAACAATCTCGATCGCGAGGAAATCCTGCATCTGACCCGCGCCATGCTGGAGTCGGGCGAACGCCTGGACTGGCATGAGCCGCTGGTGGTGGACAAGCACTGCATCGGCGGCATCCCGGGCAACCGCACCACCATGCTCATCGTGCCCATCGTGGCGGCGCACGGCATGATGATGCCCAAGACCTCCAGCCGCGCCATCACCTCCCCCTCGGGCACCGCCGACACCATGGAGGTGCTGGCCCAGGTGGAGCTGACGCCGCGTCGGTTGCGCGAGCTGGTCCGCAAGGAGCGCGCCTGCCTGGCCTGGGGCGGCACGGCACGGCTCGCCCCCGCCGACGACATCCTCATCTCCGTGGAACGGCCGCTCGGCATCGATTCCCAGGGCCAGATGATCGCGTCCATCCTGTCGAAAAAACTCGCCGCCGGCTCCACGCACCTGCTGCTCGATATCCCGGTCGGCCCCACCGCCAAGGTGCGCCACATGCGCGAGGCCCTGCAGCTACGCAAGCTGTTCGAGTACACCGGCGACCGCGTGGGCCTCCACCTGGAGGTGATCATCACCGACGGCGCACAACCGGTGGGGCGCGGCATCGGCCCGGTGCTGGAGACGCGCGACGTGATGCAGGTGCTGCGCAACGACCCGCAGGCGCCCCAGGACCTGCGCCAGAAGGCGTTGCGCCTGGCGGGCCGCATCCTGGAGTTCGATCCGGACGTGCGCGGCGGCTACGGCTATTCCATCGCGCGCGACATCCTCGATTCGGGTCGCGCGCTGGCGAAAATGGAGGCCATCATCGCCGCACAGGGCGCGCAGACCGAGGCGTTCACGCCCGGCCGGCTGCAGTTCGAGGTCTGTGCGGACCGTGACGGCGTAGTGACGGTGGTCGACAACTTCCACATCGGCAAGATCGCCCGCCTCGCCGGCGCGCCCATGGACAAGGGGGCCGGGGTGGACCTGCTGA
The DNA here is from genome assembly GCA_023228645.1 of Gammaproteobacteria bacterium. Taxonomy (GTDB): domain Bacteria; phylum Pseudomonadota; class Gammaproteobacteria; order Thiohalomonadales; family Thiohalomonadaceae; genus JALOAT01. Next base: position 11,325 of record JALOAT010000078.1, read on the forward strand.
AGAAGCTCGGCGATGCCGTGCGCGCGGGCGAACCGCTGTATCGCGTGCACGCGGAGTACCGCTCCGACTACCACTTCGCCAAAGTCTATAGCGAACATCAGTCTGGCTACACTATCGGGGAGCCGGGCCAGGTCACGAAGACGTACCTGGAATTTTGAGGACAACGCGCACAAGCATGGAATCGATCATTCTTGGTTTTTCCGACTATGACGCCCAGGGGCGCCGACTGGCGCAGGCGCTGGGCAGTTCGTTCTCGCTCATCGGCGTGCACCGTTTTCCCGATGGCGAGAGCCGCGTCACGCTGCCCGCCGTCGTACCGGAACACGTGATCCTCTGCCGCAGCCTGGACCATCCCAATGCCAAGCTGGTGGAATTGTTGTTGGCGGCGGAGACCGCCCGCGAACTCGGCGCGCGCCGCATCACGCTGGTGGCGCCGTATTTGTGCTACATGCGCCAGGACATCGCGTTCAATCCGGGTGAGGCGGTCAGCCAGCGCATCATCGGCCGTTTCCTGGCGGGCGTGTTCGATGCGCTGATCACGGTCGATCCGCATCTTCACCGCATCCATGACCTGGTCGAGATCACGCCGGGTATCCACGCCCGTTCGCTGTCCTGCGCGGCGGCCATGGGCGACTTCCTGCGCGCGCGCGGCGGGCGGCCGTTGCTGGTGGGGCCCGACAGTGAATCCGAGCAGTGGGTGCGCGCGGTGGCCCGCTACGCCGGGCTCGACTACGCCATTGCGCATAAGGAACGCCTCGGTGATCGCGAGGTACGTATCCGTATGCCCGAGGGTTCGTACCGCGACCTCGAAGTGGTGCTGGTGGACGACATGGCGAGCACGGGACGGACCATGATCGGCGTCGCGGAGATCCTGAAGGCCCAGGGCGCCGGTCCCATCCATAGCCTCGTCACCCATGCGCTGCACGATGACGAGGCGGAACGCCTGATGCACGCGGCCGGCATCGAGCAGGTGTGGAGCAGCGACAGCATTACCCATACCAGCAACGCGGTATCTTTGACGGACGTGCTTGCCGGCGCGGTGAAGGCCATCGACTGATCCGCGCGCCCCGGCGGGCGCTGAATGTGCCGTCAGGAGCGACGCTCTACACTACCTCCATGCGCCTCCCGCCCATCCCCTTCAACCTGTACCTGCTGCTGCTCGCGGCGGCGCTCCTGCTAACCTTGGTGCAGGTCGGCCTGCTCGGCATCGCCTTCGACAAACTGGGCCTGTCCATGGCCTCGGCCATTCTGTTGCTGATGGTCTCGTTGGTTGGCAGCACCCTCAATCTGCCTTTGTTCCATCTCAAAACCGAGACCTTCCCGGAGCAGAATCCATTGCCACCGCCCCTCGACCTGTTATGGAAGCTGCCGCGCTGGCAGCAGGAGGGGCGTACCGTCATTGCCTTGAACGTGGGCGGTGGACTGGTGCCGCTGCTGTTCTCCGCCTATCTGCTCGGTTACCACACCCTGCCGCTCTGGGAAGTGGCCGTCAGCGTCGCGGGCGTGACGGCCATCAGTTACACCTTCAGCCGGCCCATTCCCGGGCTCGGCATCGGCATGCCCGTGCTCATTGCGCCGCTCACTGCTGCGCTCATCGCCACCGTGGTGCGCCCCGACCAAAGCGCACCGCTCGCCTACATCTGTGGCACGCTCGGCGTACTCATCGGTGCCGACCTGCTGCGGTTGAAAGACATCCGGCGCCTGGGGGCACCGCTCGCTTCCATCGGCGGCGCGGGTACCTTCGACGGGATCTATCTCACCGGGCTGATGGCAGTCTTGCTGGCGTGAATTCGCAACGTGACCTTCTATGAGCCCCGCCGTGTCAACACCTCCACAATTCTTTCTTTAGCATTGGCTCTCGGTCGTTCCGGTATCGGACAAGGCAAAGAGCCCGTCACCACCTTCTATCCGTGCTGGAAT
>JALOAT010000017.1 GCA_023228645.1 Gammaproteobacteria bacterium
AGGTGCAGCTCGCCGCGACCGGAGACGCGGAACTTGTCCGGGTCGTCGGTCTCTTCCACGCGCAGGGCCACGTTGTGCACCAGTTCGCGCGTCAGGCGCTCGCGGATCTGCCGCGAGGTGACGAACTTGCCTTCCTTGCCCGCAAAGGGGGAGGTGTTCACCTGGAAGGTCATGCTCACGGTGGGCTCGTCCACGGTAAGCGGCGGCAGCTGCTCCACCGCCTGCGGGTCGCACAGGGTGTCGGAGATGTTGAGCTCTTCCATGCCGGTGAAGGCAATGATGTCGCCGGCGCGCGCCTCGGGCACTTCCACGCGATCCAGGCCGTGAAAGCCCATGATTTGCAGGATGCGGCCGTTGCGGCGCTTACCTTCATGATCAAGGACGACGACGGGGGTATTGCTCTTCACCTTGCCGCGCGCGATGCGGCCGATGCCGATGACGCCCACGTAGCTGTTGTAATCCAGCGAGCTGACCTGCATCTGGAACGGACCGTCGATGTTCACATCGGGCGCCGGCACGTGCTTGACGATGGTCTCGAACAGCGTGGTCATGTCGCCGTCACGCACGTCGGCGGTGAGGCCGGCGAAGCCATTCAGGCCGGAGGCGTAGACGATGGGGAAATCGAGCTGTTCATCGCTGGCGCCGAGGCGATCGAACAGGTCGAAGGTCTGGTCCACCACCCAGTCGGGACGGGCGCCGGGGCGATCGACCTTGTTCACCACCACGATGGGGCGCAGCCCGCGCGCCAGGGCCTTCTGGGTTACGAAGCGCGTCTGCGGCATGGGGCCTTCGACGGCGTCCACCAGCAGCACCACGGAGTCGACCATGGACATGACGCGTTCCACCTCGCCGCCGAAGTCGGCGTGGCCCGGAGTGTCGACGATGTTGATGTGGTAGCCGTTCCAGTCGATGGCCGTGTTCTTGGCCAGGATCGTGATTCCTCGCTCTTTTTCGATGTCGCCGGAATCCATGACGCGTTCGGCGGCCTGGCCACGGGCCAGCGTGCCGGACTGCTGGAGGAGTTGATCGACCAACGTGGTCTTGCCGTGGTCCACGTGGGCGATGATGGCGATGTTGCGAAGTTTCTCGATCACAAAGGTGCTACCGAAATGGAGGAAAATGGCGGCGGATTCTACCGGAATCCGCTTGCCGGGGATATCGCGCTGTTGTTGATGGGTAAAGCCTGCGTGCGCTTTTTTGGTGCGCGGTAGCGGTCAAGGCGGCGACTACGGAAAGCTGGCCTCCAGGTAGGCCTGTGCTTCCGCATGCTCCTGAGCGGCGGCGCGACGCAGCCATGCCAGCGCCTTCACCGTGTCGACGGGCAGCCCGGTGCCTTCGGCATACATGACGCCCACCAGGTACTGTGCATCCGCGAGTCCCTGCTGCGCCGCTTCGCTGAGCCAGCGGGCGCCCTCGGCCGTTTCACCGAACGAGACCAGCAGGTGCCCAAGGTTGAACTGCGCCTCGGCGACGCCCTGCCCGGCCGCCGCGCGATACCAGTACAGCGCCAGTGCCGGGTCCGGCGTCACGCCGAGCCCGTTGTCGTAGGCCGCGCCCAGGTTGAGCTGGGCGTAGGCGTCGCCGCTCAAGGCCGCGGCGCGCAGCGTGTCGGTGTCCGCGCCGCTGGGTGCGGCCACGAGGACCGCGATGAGCAGTAGAAAACGCATGGCACAATGCTGCTTGAATCCGCGCCGGAAGTCACCGGCTAGACTTGCCAAACGGAACCTCATGCACGCACCCGACTATCAGGCCAGCCTGGTCAACCTCGCCGCATCACTGCGCACCATCGCCGGCGCCGCCGACAACCGTGGCTATGCGCCGCTGGTGCTGCCCTCCGCCGTGCAGCGGGCGCGCCACATCATTCTGTTCATTGCCGATGGCGTAGGCGACGCGATCGTGCGCCGGCATGGCGGCATGCTGGCACGGCACCAGCTGACGCGCCTCACCTCGGTGTTTCCCACCACCACCGCGAGCGCCATCACCAGCCTGTATACCGGTGTTGCGCCCACTCAGCACGGCATGACGGGCTGGTTCACCTGGCTGCGCGAACTGGGCAGCGTTGCCACCGTACTGCCCTTCACGCCGCGCCACGGCGGGGCGTCCTACACGGAGGCAGGCATCACCCCGCGGGACATCATGGCCTGCCCCAGCATCTTCGAAGGGCTGACACGGCCCGGACACGTGGTGAACCCCTTTTACATCGCCGACTCCGCCTACAGCCGCGCCCTCTCCGGCCCCGCCCAGCGCCATGCCTACCGCGACCTGGATGGCCTGATAGCACTGCTCGCCTCGCTGGCGCGCGGGCCCGGCCTGACCTACGCGTATTGGCCGGAATTCGATGGGGCGGTCCACCACGGCGGACTCGCGGGCGGTGATGACAAGCTTTCCGAACTGGAGCGGGCCCTGGAACAGCTGCTCGATCGGCTTGCCGGCCTCGATGCGGCGGTGCTGGTCACAGCCGACCACGGCATGCTCGACACCGCCCCGCAGCACATTCTCGACCTGGCCGACCACCCGGCACTCGCCGACTGCCTGACCCTGCCCCTGTGCGGCGAGCCGCGCGCCGCCTACGCCTATGTGCACGCGGACCGTCGCGAGGCCTTCGAAACTTACGTGACCACCCAACTGGCGGACCGCTGCGAACTCCTCCCGCGTACCCGCCTTTTCGAGGCGGGCTGGCTCGGCCCCGGTCGCACGCACCCGCAGCTGCCCCATCGGGTGGGCGATTACCTGCTGCTGATGCGCGAAAATCACGTGATCACCCAACGCCTCGCCGGCGAACGCGCCTTTGCCCAGCGCGGCGTGCACGGCGGATTGAGCGCCGACGAGCTGTACGTGCCGCTGTGCGTGCTCGTTCCCTGAAGCCCCTGCCCGGCACCAAATTGACCCCCCCCGGCCCCCGTGTTACAAAGCAGGCCCTTCGTTCCTTCCAGTGATGCTGTGACCGAGCACGAGCTTGAACTCCAGCTGGCCAGGGAAACCGCCGCCCGCCAGCAGGCCGAGGCGGTGGCCGCGGAGATGGCCGAGGAGGCCGACCACGCCCACGAAGAACTGCGCGCACTGGCCGATCACCTCGAAGAACTGGTGCGCCAGCGCACCGCCGAACTGGCCAACGCCCGCGACGAGGCCCTGGAGGCCAGCAAGGCGAAGAGCCAGTTCCTGGCCAACATGAGCCACGAGCTGCGTACGCCGCTCAACGCCATCATCGGCTACAGCGAAATGCTGGTCGAAGAGGCCGACGAGGGCGGCTACGCGGACATCGTCCCCGACCTGCAGAAGATTCACGCCGCCGGCAACCACCTGCTCGGACTCATCAACGACATCCTCGACCTCTCAAAGATCGAGGCGGGCAAGATGGACCTGCACCTGGAAACCTTCGACGTGGCAGAGATGCTGCGCGACGTGGTCGCCACGGTGACGCCGCTCATCGAAAAGGGCGGCAACACCCTGGAAACCCACTGGGACCCGCACATCGGCAGCATGCACGCCGACCTCACCAAGCTGCGCCAGGCCTTGTTCAACCTGCTGTCCAACGCCAACAAGTTCACCGAGCATGGCACCCTGCGCCTGCGCGCCGAACGCCGCCCACGCCGCAGCGGCCAGGAATGGCTTGAGTTCGAGGTGGCCGACTCCGGCATCGGCATGACCCCCGAGCAGCAGGCCCGGCTGTTCCAGCCCTTCACCCAGGCGGACGCCTCCACCACCCGCAAGTACGGCGGCACCGGCCTCGGGCTCACCATCACGCGCCGCTTCTGCGAAATGATGGACGGGGACGTGCGCGTCACCTCACAGCTCGGCCTCGGCTCGACCTTTACCCTGCAGATTCCGGCCGAGGTGACCGGCGTGTCCGAGCAGTCCCCCACCCGCACACCGCGCAAGCCGCGCGGCAGCGCCGGCCATGTGCTGGTCATCGACGACGATGCCGTAGTACGCGAACTGCTGCGCCGTTTCCTGGAGGGCGAAGGCTATCGCGTGGATACCGCGGCGAGCGGCGAGGAAGGCCTTGCCAAGGCGCATGCACAGCGGCCCGACGCCATCACCCTGGACGTGATGATGCCGAGCATGGACGGCTGGGCGGTGTTATCGGCGCTCAAGAGCAGTCCGCAGTTGTGCGAGGTGCCGGTCATCATGCTCACCATGGTCGACGACCAGCAGATGGGTTTCACCCTCGGCGCCGCCGATTACCTCACCAAGCCCATCGACCGCGCGCGCTTGCTGGCGGTGCTCGCGCGCTACCGGCGCCGGGGCGCGCGGGTGCTGCTGGTGGAAGACGACGCGCCGACCCGCGAACTGGTGCGTCGCACCCTGGAAAAGGAAGGTTTCCGGGTGGAAGAGGCGGACAACGGCGAGGCCGGCCTCGCCAGCCTCGGGGCGGCGCCGCCGGACCTGGTGGTGCTCGATCTGATGATGCCGGTGATGGACGGCTTTCAGTTCATCGCCGCCATGAAGCGCGACGAACGCTGGCGCAATACGCCGGTGGTGGTCGTGACCGCCAAGGAACTCACTGCCGAGGACCGCCTGCGCCTGGCGGGCAAGGTGCAGAATGTGCTACAGAAGTGCGTCTGCGAACGGGACGAACTGCTGGCGGAAGTCCACCGCCTCATCGGCCTTGCTGCGGCCGTATGAACCATGCCCACACTCCTGCTCGTCGAAGACAATGAAATGAACCGCGACATGCTCTCGCGCCGCCTGGAGCGCAAGGGTTATCGCGTGCTCACCGCCGCGGACGGCGCCGAAGGTGTCACCATGGCCAGCCAGGCCGCCCCCGATCTGGTACTCATGGACATGAACCTGCCGGTGCTGGACGGCTGGGAAGCGACGCGCCGCCTCAAGGCGTCGCAGGCGACGCTGCCGATCATCGGTCTCACCGCCCACGCCATGGCGGGCGACCGGGAAAAGTGTCTGGCCGCCGGCTGCGACGACTACGACACCAAGCCGGTGGACTTCCAGCGCCTGCTCGGCAAGATCGAGCGCCTGCTGGGCCGGGGTCCATGAGCCCGGGCGAGGCCGCCGACGCGCAAACCCGGGCCGCCGCCCACCGCCGGCACGAACTGCTCACGCCCATGAATCACATCATCGGCTATGGCGAGATGCTGCTCGAGGAGGCCGAAGCGGCGGGCGAGATGGCACTCAGCAACGCCTTCCGCACGCTCCAGCACAGCGCCCGCCAGTTGCTCGACGTGGTCACCGCCCTGTGCGGGCCGCATCCAGACCAGCGCGGGGCACGTCGAAGCGCCGAGGCCCTGCTCGACGACATCCGCACCCGCTGCGAGGCGCTGATACCGCTCATCGCACCGGCGCTCCAGCCTGTGCTGGTCCCAGACCTGCACAAGGTTCTCGCGGCAGTCCAGAATCTGGCCGGACGCCTGGATGCCTGCGAGGCGCTGCCGACCCGCAGGGTGGCGGCGACGCCCAGCCCGCCCGCGGCCGCGGGCGGCGAGCGCATCCTGGTGGTGGACGACGTCGACGCCAACCGCGACGTACTCGCGCGGCGCCTGCACAAACTCGGCTATCGCGCCGAGGCGGCGGTGAACGGGCGTGAGGCCCTGGCGCGGCTGCAACAGGAGCACTTCGACCTGGTGCTGCTCGACGTGATGATGCCGGAGCTGGATGGCTATGAAGTGCTCCGGCGCATGAAGGTCGACCCGGAGCTTTGCCACCTGCCGGTGATCATGATTTCGGCCCTCACGGAAATCGACAGCATCGTGCGCTGCATCGAACTGGGCGCGGAGGATTACCTCGCCAAGCCCTTCAATCCGGTGCTGCTGAAGGCCCGTCTCGGCGCCAGCCTGGAGAAGAAACGCCTGCGCGACCGGGACCTGGCCCACCGTCGTCAGATCGAGGCCTACACCAATCACTTGGAAGAATTGGTGGAGGAAAAGGTGCGCGACATTTCGCTCGCCCAACTGTCCACCATTTTTGCGCTCTCACGCCTGGCCGAATCCCGCGACCACGAAACCGGCGCACACCTGGAGCGCATGCGCGAATACTGCCGCGTGCTGGCGCAGGTGCTGGCCGCCTCGGGCGAATTCCCGCAGATCGACGAACGCTTCATCGAGGACCTGTACACGGCCAGCCCCCTGCACGACATCGGTAAGGTGGGCATTCCCGATCACGTGCTGCAAAAGCCGGGCAAGCTCACGCCACAGGAATTCGAGGTGATGAAGGCCCACGCCCTGATCGGCGCGGACACCCTGCGCGCAGTGGATCGCGAGCACCCGGGCAACGGCTTCATCCGCCTCGGTATCGAGGTGGCGGAAAGCCACCACGAGCGCTGGGACGGCACGGGCTACCCCCATGGTCTGAAAGGCGAGGTCATCCCGCTGTCGGCGCGTATCCTCGCCCTGGCCGACGTTTACGACGCACTACGCAGCCGCCGCTGCTACAAGCCCGCCCACAGCCACGGCGAGGCGCGCGCGATTATCGTCGACCAGCGCGGCAGGCACTTCGATCCGCTCGTCGTGGACGGCTTCCTCGCCACCGAACATGCGTTCGAGACCATCTGGCGGGATGAAGGCGAAAGGTGAAACGTCAGATGGCTCATGACACCACGAACGCGCCACCTCTCCCGTCTCACGTCTAGACGATCTGCGTCTGCGCCATGTCGCCCTCCTCGCCGTAGCGCACGGCACCGGCACCCGGGTTGCGGGTGAGGATATAGCCGGCCAGCATCAGCGCCAGTTCCACCTTGCCCTGGTGCATGGCGTCCAGCAGGCGATCCGCCACGATCTGGCTGCGCTGGGTTGCATCGGGTTTGTCCACCCATTGACGGCTCATCTGCCAGCCGGCGTCCATGTCGCTGTCGAGCTTGTCGAAAAAACCGTGCCCGTCGGCGAGGATGGCCTCCGGCACTTCCAGGGGCATGGTCTGGCCTTCGGCGTAGATGGTGAGCTTCACTTTCGCTCCTTTCTCAATGGTGTTGGTGCGGAAGGATCAATCATGGAGAAAACATCTTTCCTGCGTGTTCTCCATAGCCGCTGTGATTATTTTTGTTCACCCGTAGGAGCCCACACCGTGGGCGAATTGTTTTTTCCAACCGCCAGCGATCACCGAAACCCCGTTCGCCGACGGTGTCGGCTCCTACGGGTCAACGCGATGCGCAGCCACGGCGCTGCGCAGCCAGGCCTCCACCGCGGCCTCGGTGACGGGCCGCGCCAGGACGTCGATGCCGGGAAAACGTGCCCGCAGCTGTTCGAACGCTGCCGCATCGGCGGGCTCGTAGAACACCAGCACGCGGGTGCCGGGCGTCCGCTGCAAGGTCGCCAGCAGGGATTCCAGGCTGGAGGTGCGGTCGCGAAAGTCGCGCTGGTAGTTGAATTCGGCCACCACCACCGCCGGATGCAGGGTCTTGAGCGCCGCCAGCGCCGTGCGCCCCACCTGCACGGTGCTGACCGCATAGCCCAGTCGCGTATACAGCGGTTCCAGGTTGGGATAACCGCCCAGTTCGACCACCGCGAGCAGCCGGGCCGGTTTCAGGTGGGGGTCAGGTGCGCCAGGGTCCATGGTAACGGTTCTTGGTGGGTGGGCGGCCATGGTAGCGAACACGGCAAAAACTGAGAACCGCAGTCATCCATTCCCCGACGTATAATCCACCGGGAACCACTGCACCCACACCGACGATAACCACAAATCAAGGATCGGACCCCATGCATTTTCCACCCCTCCCGCACCTGGCCAAGTCCCTTATCATGGCGGTGCTTTTCGGCATCCTCGGTTATCTCCTCCCCGAGGTGCTCTCCGGCAGTGCGCACCTCGATCACGCCTTGCTGCTGGGGCTTGGCGCCCTCGCCGGCGCCTGGCTGGGGGCATTACGCCGCGGGGAAGCGGGCATCGCGGAACCCTCCGCCGAGACCCAGACCGTGTTCGTGGGCAATCTGGCCTTCAAGGCCAGCGACGAGGAGCTGCGCGAGCTGTTCTCACCCTATGGCACCGTACAGGCCTCGCGCATCATGCGCGACCGCAAGACCCGCCGCCCACGGGGCTTCGGCTTCGTGGAGATGCCGCGCAACCAGGCACAGCGCGCCATCAGGGCCCTGGACGGCAAGGAATTCCACGGCCGCCGGCTGCGCGTGCGCGAAGGCAACCGCAAGGACGAGCGCGACGTCAACGGCGCGGACTGACGTTTGCATGTGGAGCCTGCGCGCCTGGCGTTACCGCCGCCTGCTGCGCCGCGCGCGCATTGCCGAGGCCACCTGGACACAGGTGCGCGAGGCCTTCCCGGTGCTGGACGGCCTTTCGGCGGACGAGGACGCCCGCCTGCGCGACCTCACGACGCTGTTTCTCCACGAAAAGACCCTGGAGCCCGCCGGCGATCTGGTGCTGGACGAGACCATGCGCGTCGCCATCGCCGCGCAGGCCTGCCTGCCCATTCTCCATCTCGGCCTCGACTGGTACGACGGCTGGTCCGCGGTCATCGTCTATCCGGCCGAATTCGTGCCGCGGCTGGAGTGGACCGACGAGGCCGGGGTGGTGCATACGGGCGAAGAAGTGCGCAGCGGCGAGGCCTGGCAGTACGGCCCGGTCATCCTCTCCTGGGACGACGTGCAGGCCTCCGGCGCGGGCGACGGCTACAACGTGGTGATTCACGAGTTCGCCCACAAGCTGGATGCGCGCAACGGCCACACCGAAGGCCTGCCGCCGCTGCACCGCGACATGGACGTGCGCGAATGGTCGAGCCGCTTCGCCGCCGCCTTCGAGGATCTCAACGCGCGGGTGGCGCGCGGTGAGGAGCCGGCCATCGACCCCTATGCCGGCGAGGCGCCAGAGGAGTTTTTCGCGGTGACCAGCGAGTATTTCTTCGAAATCCCCGACATCCTCCACGCCACCTATCCCGAGGTCTACGCCCTGCTGCGCCGCTTCTATCGGCAGGATCCGCTGGCGCGGCTTGCGCCGCATCGCGTCGCGCCCGGCGGCTGACCGCATGCACGCCGCCGCAGGCTGATGTACTGTGTCGCTCTTTAGCCCATTTCAGCGCCCGCCGACAGCACCGCAAGACACGCTTCGGCGATCGCCCGGAGGCGCGCACAGGTCCCATGATTCCCATTCGTGACGACAACCCGACCGAGCACCCGGCGGTCGTCACCGTGACCCTCATCGTCGCCTGTGTGATGACCTTTTTCTGGCAGGTCTCCCACGACCCTTCTGCCCAGGAGCGCATCGTCTATGCGCTCGGCTTCGTGCCGTCGCTGCTGTTCACCGGCGCCGAGCTGCCGCCCGGGGTGGCCGTGGTGCCGCCCACGGCCACCTTGCTCACCTCCATGTTCCTGCACGGCGGGCTCATGCACCTGGCCGGCAACATGCTGTACCTGTGGATCTTCGGCAACAACGTGGAAGACGCCATGGGCCACGGGCGCTTCGTGGTCTTTTATGTGCTGTGCGGCATCGCCGCGGCCATGGCGCAGGGCCTGCCACAACCCGACTCCAGCATTCCCATGATCGGCGCCAGCGGCGCCATCTCCGGCGTGCTGGGCGCCTATGTGCTGCTGCATCCCACTGCGCGCGTGCTGGTGGTGATCCCCTTCGGCTTTTACCTGCACACCACCTTCATGCCCGCCGCGCTCGTGCTCGGGCTGTGGTTCCTCTTGCAGATCGTCAGTTCCCTGGGCGCGCCCGCCGGCGAAGGCGGCGTGGCCTGGTTCGCCCACGTCGGCGGCTTCGTGGCCGGCATGGTGCTCATCCCGTTCTTCCGCCGCCGCGGCGTCCGCCTGTTCGCCTCGCGCCGGCGGCGACGGTGGTGAGCTGGAAAAGACAAAAAGGATTTACCACGGTGGACACGGGGGGGATCCATCACTGGTTACCCCAACCCGTGGGCTGTCTCTTGTCACATCTTGCGTGCACACTCCCTCTCCCTCCGGGAGAGGGCTGGAGAGAGGGGATCAATTCAGGTGCGGCTATTGGTTCATGATCCCCCATCCTGTCCTTCGGCAATTCGCTCCCTGCATTGCCCTCGACCGCTTGCTCCCGGCGCGGTCTACCTCCCCCATCCATGGGGTCGTACCTCCTGCATCCATGCAGTCGTCTCCCGGAGGGAGAAGGGACGCAAGCTTCTGTCTCTCCTGGAATGATGTGACCAAGAGACAGACCCGTGGGAGCGGCCTCAGGCGGCGATTGTCGTCGGATACCTTGCTATCGCGGCCCGAGGCTGCTCCTACAGAAAACTGATTTCCCCGTTTCGCCTTGTCCCTCTTCTGGCCGAGGCGCGATGAGGTAAAGTACGCGCCCGCTGAGAGGTGAACCCAATGTCCCGCGCCAGTCATTTCCATCTTGCCGTGCAGTTGCTCACCGCCGTGCTTCACCGTGAAGCGCCGGCGGACAAGCAGATGGAGGCGTTTTTCCGCAGCCATCGCGAGATGGGCGCGCGTGATCGGGGCGTGGTGGCGGAGGCGGTCTACGGTTGCCTGCGGCGGCGGCGCTCACTTGCTGCGGCGGCGGGGTCGGACAGCGCCGCGGATCTGGTCGCCGCCTATCTGCTCACGGCGCAGGGCTGGAGCGGACGAGCCCTGAGCGACGCAGGCTATGCGGGCGGCCACGCCCTGGCCGAGCGCGTGCGCACTCTCGATCGCGGCGCTCTGCCCCTGCCGGTGCGTGCGGACCTGCCGGACTGGCTGGCCGAAAAACTGCTGGCGCTGCTCGGCGCCGAGGAGACCCTGGCCCTGGCCGAGGCCCTCAATGCGCCGGCCCCGGTAGACCTGCGTGTGAACACCTTCAAGGCCAAGCGCGAGGACGTGCAGACGCAACTCGCCAGTGAGGGCTTCGAGACCCGCCCCACGCCGTTTTCCCCCGTGGGCCTGCGCCGCGCGGACCGCAGCCCACTGTTCAGGACCAAGGCTTTCGCAGATGGTCTGTTCGAGGTGCAGGACGAGGGCAGTCAGCTCATCTCCCTGCTGGTCGAGGCGAAGCGCCGCGAGAGCGTGGTGGATTTCTGCGCGGGCGCCGGAGGCAAGACCCTGCACCTGGGCGCCGCCATGGCCAACACCGGTGCGGTGTACGCACTCGACAATGCGGAATGGCGCCTCGAAAAGATCAAACCGCGACTCAAGCGTTCGGGCCTGCAGAACGTGCGCACCATCGCCATCCGCGATGAGCACGACGCACGCGTGAAACGCCTCGCCGGCAAGATGGACCGCGTGCTGGTGGATGCGCCCTGCTCGGGGACCGGCACGCTGCGGCGCAATCCGGACATCAAATGGCGCCCCATCGATCTGGCGGCGATCACCGCCACGCAGTCGTCCATCCTGGAGGCGGCGAGCGCGCTGGTGAAACCCGGCGGGCGCCTGGTGTACGCCACGTGCAGCGTGCTGCGCGAGGAAAACGAGGAGGTGGTGGAGCGCTTCATGGCCGCCCATCCGGGATTCACACCGGTGCCGGTGAACGACATCTTCGCGCGCCGTGACGTGTCACTGCGCATGGACGGCCCGTGGCTTCGCCTGTACCCCCATCGCCACAACACCGACGGCTTCTTCACCGCGGTGCTGGAGCGCACATAAACGAAAAAACCCCGGAGGCGTGCGCCTCCGGGGTTTCTGGCCAGTCCCGCTCAGCGGCTGACCTTGTACATCTTGGCCTTGTCCAGACCGTAGGACCACGGCAGGTCCGCATTGCGCCAGCCGTTCACGACGCGCTGGCCCTTCCGCGCACCGTCGGCGGCCTTGTCGCCCTCGTAGCCGTCCACCATGGTGTAGACGTTCTTGTAGCCGAGGCCGGTGAGGAGGTCCGCCGCCTTGGAGCTGCGATGGCCCGAGCGGCACATGAGGATCACGGTGTCGCCCTTGCCGAGGCCCTTGGCCGTCAGGCGCCTTTCCACTTCGGCGGCAAATTCGGAATTCATATCCAGCTTGAATTCCTTCTTTGCGTCATCCCAGGCGTACCACTCATTGAACTCCACATAGGGCACGTTCGCGTCGGCGACCAGCGGCATGCCGAGGAAGCTCACTTCGGCACGGGTACGCACGTCGAGAAACAGGGTCTTCGCGCCGTGCTTTAGCATGTGCGCGTTGGCGTCGGTGGCGGTCATGTACAGCCCCGCGCGAGTCAGCTTCGCCTTGTCGAGGGTCGCGGGATTCACAGCGGCAAGGGAAGCGGCAGTGAGGGTGCTCAGGGCAAGGCCCAGGGCGATTTTCCGTATCATGGGGTTCAGTCCTGCATCATGGTTATTGTTAGTTGATGCCCTTGCGGGGCGCCCCTAACCCTAAAGCCTCCCTGTGTTGATTAAAAGCGCGCACCGTCGAGAACGTGAAAAGCGTCACAAACGTCCGCGCTGTGGTTGCCGCAGTGTCGCGGACATGGGGCCACGCATGAATCCGTCCGTGGCAGCTTCCCAGCAGCATCAGGGCTCGGTATTGTCTGCGCATTTGCCGGCCCATCGCTCGGCGACGGGGATCTTCGGAATGCGTAGGGTATTGCTGGTCGTTGGTCTATTCGCGGGCGGCAGCACCTGGGGCGCCGAGGTGATGCCGCGCGGTTCGCTCTGCGAAAAGGTGCTGGCCGCGGTGGGCGCCTCGCCGCAAGAGACCACCCAGCGGCTCGGCAAACCTCGTTCGCGGAAAATGGTGCGCGCCGAAAACCCGCACCTGCCGGAGGCCGAGGATACCCTGACGACCCTCACCTATCCGGGCGGGCGCGTGCTGTTTGCCTATCTCGACTATCCCGACCGCTACGTGCTGCTGGAGGCGACACTGCCGGTCCAGCAGTTCAACGCCGAACTGCGCGGCATCGTTCCCGAGACGTTTGAGGAGGTACTCGCCCGCTGGGGCGCCCCGGATGACCAATCGGTGAACCGGCTGCGCTATCACTGCAGCGTCGAGGGCCTGGAGTGGATCGATCTGCAGTGGAAGGCCGGGCGCATCACGGAATTTTCCTTCACCGGCTACATCGACTGAGCTTTCCGCGTTTTCCTCGCCCAGAACGCAAAAAGGCCGGCAATTACGAGTTGCGCAATAGCCGGCCCTCGTTGATGCGCCGGCAACGTGTCAGACGTAGCGCGCCTCACGGGTGACCGGTTTGCCCGCTTGTTCCCAGCCCGCAAAACCGCTGGCGAGGCTGTAGACCTCCTTGAAACCCATCATCTGCATGACCGCCGCGGCCATGGCGGAACGCCCGCCCGTGGCGCAGTAGACGATGACCGGACGCCCGCGTGCCGCGGTAAACTCCGGGTTGTGTTTCGGATAGGCCGGATCGGCCGCCGCCTCGAGAATCCCGCGGGGCACCAGCAGCGCCTGACCCAGATGGCCCTGCTCGTGTTCGGAGGACTCGCGCACGTCGACCACCAGTACATCGGCGCGCTCACGCATCATCTGTTCGGCCTGGTCGGCACTCACTTCCTTGATGGCGGCCTTGGCGGCCTTCACGAAGTCCATCAGGCCCATGGGCTGTGCAGGCTTGAACGTATCGTACATTCGCATTCCTCGTCAGAGTCGTTTCAGGTGTTTCTAATATACCAGCTGACCAGCGAGGCGTCGGGTGAAGCGTTCAGGCGTCGGTCAACGCCCTCATCCAGCGCAGGCGTTCTGCGGTGGGCGGGTGAGTGGACAAATAGGATTGCCAACGGGAATCGTCCTCCGGCGCCCCGCAATCGCGCGTGCCCTCCCGGCAATGCCGCTGGCCATCGAGGCGCGCGAGCACGGCCGCGAAGGGCTCCACGCCGATGCCGTGACGCTGCAGCGTGGTGACCGCATGGGCATCGGCCTCCCGCTCGAAGTCGCGCGAATAACCGAGTTCCGTGAGCATCACCGGCAGTGCGGTCACCATGGAGGAAACGGAGGACACGTCGCCGACGATCAACACCACCGCCGCCGACATCAACGACCCTTGGATGACTTGGCGCAGCCCATGGCGCCGCACCACATGGCCGATCTCGTGGGCAAGCACGGCCACCAGCTCGTCGTCGCCGGCGGCCAGGCGTACCAGCTCGTCGGTGAAGACGATGGTGCCGGAGGGCAGCGCCAGTGCATTGGCGCCGATGGAGTCGGCGGCGCTGCGAAACACCACGCGGACCTGATAGCGGGGATCCACCTCGCCGACCACGGCAGCGAAGCGCGCCGCGAGGCGCTGCCGCTCCGCATCGCTCAGGGTGCTGGGCTCCAGCAGGCGGGCGTCCAGCACCTTCAGCACCTCGCGGTCGAGCTGCTGCGAGACCTCGGCCGGCAGGGCGAAAGCGGCGTGTTCGGCGAAGGCGGGGATGCCGTATTGCATGAGGCCCCAGGCGAACGCGATCACCACCACGATGCCAAGGACCACATAACGCAGGCGGGATTCGAGGTGATGCAACCAGCCCCGTTCACCCCGTCCGCGCAGCAGGGCGTCGATGGCCGCGTTGTCCTGGGTTTCGAACTTGGCACCGTCGGAAAAACGCAGGAAGCGCGGCGTGTCGCCGAGGCGGGATGAGACCTCCACGGTCTCCCACGCGCGGGGCGGCATCAGTTCGCGACCATCGGCCCACACACTCACGAAGGCGCTGGTCGCACGCAGCTCCGCCTGCACCCGACGTGATTGGCGGCCGTCGAAGAAGTCACCTGCGATGGTTGTCAAAGGCCCAGGTCCACGTCGAATACATCCCCCATCTCGTGACCGAGCGCGCCGACCGCTTGTGCCTGGGCGGCGCTGAACGCGTCCAGACTGCCGCTCACCTGCAGGTGCAGGTGTTCGGCGGCGTAGCGCGCCGTACGCACCCGCGCCCATGGATAGAACAGCCCGAGGGTCAGAGCCAGACCGAGCAGGTTGCCAAGACCGAGGCGCAGGTAGGACCAGAACTCATAACTGGCCTCCAGGCGGTGGGCGGCGATGCCGGTGTGGCCGTACACCAGATTGTTGCGCGCCACGTTGACCCACACGAACAGGACCAGATACACGGCCACGGCGATGACCGGAATGGTCAGCGGCAACATAGCCAGGGGTAACAGTTGACTGGCCACCGCGGCGAAGATGCCGCCCAGGACCGCGATGCCGAGGGCGATGAGAAACAGGCGGTAGAAGGCGCCCACGCGCGCGTCGAAGCGGAAGGGCTCGCTGCCGTAACGGCTGTGGCCGATGACGAAGGCCGCTTGGCGCTGCATGGCGAACGGCAGCAGCAGGCCGAAACTTAATATGGCCGCGAACGGCCACAACAGGATGGCCTTGACCGCCTGCCAGGTGCCGCCCGTGAAGCCGAAACGCACGTTCCGCCATGCGCTGTTGTGCGCGTTGAAGGCCAGCGAGCGCACCACGATCCAAGGCAGCAGTGCGATGAAGATGAGACCGAGGATGAGCGGCAGAAAGGGATTGATGAGTTCCGACGCGTAGTAGGCCACCAGGCAAGCGAAGGCGATGAGCCGGCCCTTGAGGAGGGTCAGGGGTTTGGCCAGGTACTCGAAGCTGGAGCCGGCGATACGCGTGTTGCCGTAGAAGTAGCCCTTGGTACGCACCTTGGCCCACGCGGAATAGATGCCCAGGGTGAGAATGGTCAGCAGGATGTTGACGATCCAGATGCGGAAGAATTCGCCGCCACGGCCGCTGAATTCGACGGCCAGGCGACCGTCGGGCTCAGCAGTGGCTTCCATAGCCGCGGCGGTTTTCGCCGGTGTATCGCCGTCACCCCGCGCCGCCGCAGTCCCGGGGCGCATCAGGGTCTTGACGCCAAGACGCGTGAGCGCCGACTGGTAGCGGCTCGCCTGGGTGGAATCCAGGCCCTTGCGCAGCACCACGTAGGGATGGGTGAACACCTCATCGAGACGCTCCGCGGTGAGATTGAACAATCGACCGAACTCCGCCTTCACCCGCTCCCGATCGAAGCCATCGAGAATCTCTCCCTGAAATACCAGTTCGTAAGTGCCGTTAGGCATGGCGCGCTCCCTTTGCCGTGGTGTCGTGGGCTCAGGGTATGCAAGGGCGCGCCGCTTGTGCAAGCGCGTCCCACCCTGTGTCATTCGTGGCGCAGGGCCTCGATGGGATCGAGCCGGGCGGCGCGGCGCGCGGGGAAATAGCCAAACAGCACGCCGATCACCGCGGAAAACACGAAGGCCACCATGAAAATGGCGGGTTCCAGCACCATGGGCACGCTCAGCAGGGCCGCCACGCCCCAGGTCATGGCGATGGCGATAAGCATGCCGAGCACGCCGCCGAACACCGACAGCACCACCGCCTCCACCAGGAATTGCAGCAGCACGTCCTGCTCCATGGCGCCGATGGCCAGGCGGATGCCGATCTCGCGGGTGCGCTCGGTCACCGACACCAGCATGATGTTCATGATGCCGATGCCGCCCACCAGCAGGCTCACCGCCGCCACCGCGCCGAGCAGGGCGGTCAACACCTTGGTGGTGGCGGTCAGGGCCGTGGCGACCTCCTGCATGTCGCGCACCATGAAGTTGTCGTCCGCATCAGGCGCAATGCGCCGACGCTCGCGCATGAGCTGCTCCACGTCCTTCTTCACCTTGGTGGTGGAGACGCCGTCCTGGGCGGAGATCTGGATGGAGCGCACGTCCTGATTGCCGGCGATGCGGCGCCAGAAGGTGCGCAGCGGCACGATCACCACGTCGTCCTGATCCATGCCCATGCTCGACTGCCCCTTGGCGGCGAGCACACCGATGATCTCGCAGGAGAGATTCTTCAGGCGCACCGAGGCACCCACCGGGTCCTGGGCGCCGAACAGTTCCTTGCGCACGGTCTCGCCGAGCACGCACACCGCCTTGCCGGCGCGCAGTTCGCTGTCCGTGAACATGCGCCCGCTGGCGATGGGCCAATCGCGCACGGTGAAATAGTTGTTGTCGGTGCCGGTGACCGAGGTGGTCCAGTTGGCGTTGCCGTACACCGCGATGAGCGTGAAGTTGGAGGTGGGCGCGACCGCCCGCAGTCCCGACACCTCGCGGGCGATGGCCTCCGCATCCGCCGCCTCGAAGGGCTTGGCGGCGATGCGCTGGCCCATGCCGAACCACTGACCAGGATTCACCTGCAGCAGGTTGCTGCCGAGGCTCGCGATCTGCGCCTTCACCTGCGCCGTGGCGCCGGCGCCCACGTTGACCATGGTGATCACCGCGGCCACGCCGATGACGATGCCGAGGGTGGTGAGCGAGGAGCGCAGCAGGTTGCGGCGAATGGCGCGCAGGGCGAGCAACAGGGCGTTGCCGAACATCAGGCGGCCTCCCTCGGCAAGTCCCGTTCCACGCGGCCGTCGCGGAAGGACACCACGCGGCCGGCAAAGGCGGCGATGTCCGCCTCGTGGGTCACCATCACCACGGTGATGCCGTGGACGCGGTTGAGCTCGCTGATGAGCTCCATGATCTCGTGGCTGCGCGCGCTGTCCAGGTTGCCGGTGGGCTCGTCGGCGAGCAGCACCTTGGGTTCGGTGACGATGGCGCGCGCAATGGCGACGCGCTGCTGCTGGCCGCCGGACAGCTCGGCGGGTGTGTGGCTTTCGCGGCCCTCCAGCCCCACGGAGGCGAGCGCGGCGCGCGCGCGCGCATGGCGTTCTGCGGTGGGCAGGCCGCGATAGACCAGCGGCAGTTCCACGTTTTCCAGCGCCGAGGTGCGCGCCAGCAGGTTGAAACCCTGGAACACGAAGCCGAGAAAATGCCGGCGCAGTAGGGCGCGGCCGTCGCGCGGCAGCCGGCCCGCGTCCACACCGTCGAACAGGTAACGCCCTTCGGTGGGGGTGTCGAGACAACCGAGGATGTTCATGCAGGTGGACTTGCCCGAGCCGCTCGGGCCCATCATGGCCACGAACTCGCCCGGGGCGATGGCCAGGTCGATGCCGTCGAGGGCCGTCACCGCCGCCTCGCCCTGGCCGTAGATCTTGCGCACCCCGTGCAGTTCGATGAGCGGTCGGCTCATTTCGGCTTGCTCAACACGTCGATCACCAGGGCAGCGCCCGGGGACAGGTCGCCCGCGAGGACCTGGGTATTGCGCCCGTCAGAAGCGCCGGGCCGGATGTTCACGGGCACCGGTGCGCCGTCTTGCAGGATGTAGATCGTCTGGCGACCATCGGGCTCCCTGGCCTTGGGCGGAATCTTCGCCCGCCGCTGCGCACCCATGAACATGGGCCGAGAGGTCTGGACCTCCACCGGCGGTGTGAAACGCAGGGCCGTGTTGGGCACCAACAGCACATCCTCCAGCCGCGTGCTGACGATGTCGGCGGTGGCGGTCATGCCGGGCATCAGCGCCAGGTCGTCGTTGCTCACGGACAGCACGGTCTCGTAGGTCACCACGCCTTCCACGGTCTTGGGCGCCTGGCGGATCTGTTTCACTTCCGCCTTGAAGCTGCGGCCCGGGTGGGCATCCACGGTAAAGGTGGCCGACTGGCCGGTGCGCACCTGGCCGATGTCGGCCTCGTCCACCGCCACCACCAACTCCATGCGCGCCAGGTCGTCCGCCAGGGTGAACAGCACCGGGGTCTGGAACGAGGCGGCCACGGTCTGGCCCGCCTCCACCTGGCGGTTGAGCACGATGCCGCCCATGGGCGCGCGGATCACCGATTTGCGCAGGTTGGTCTCCTGCGCGTCCACCGCCGCCCGAGCCTGCGCGGCCTGAGCCTTGGCCATGGCCTCGCCGGCCCGGGCGCGCTCGAAGGCGGCGCGCGCCTTGTCCAGGTCGCTCTGGGCGCACATCTGGCGCACCACCAGGTCCTCGCAGCGCTTGAGGGCCAGGCGGGTCTCAGTCACCGTGGCGGCGGCCTCGCGCACCTTGGCCTCGGCGGCCCGCAAGGTGGCGCGGGCCTCCACCAGGCGCGCGTCCAGCAACTCCCGATCGAGCCGCGCCAGCACCTGCCCCGCTTCCACGCGGTCATTGAAATCCACCTCCACCTTGGCGATGGTGCCGGACAGCTCGCTGCCCACGTCCACGCTGTTGAGGGGCTGCAGCGTGCCGGTGGCGCTCACGCTCACCACCAATTCACCGCGTGTGACCTCGGCCGTCCGGTAGCTGGGCGCAGCGGCATCACCCGCGAGCCACCACCACGTAAGCGCCGCCACCGCCAGCACCATCACACCCACTACCGGCCAGCGCCAGCGACTGCGGCGCACGGTGGCCGCGGCCAGGATACCGGCCACAGTGTTCTCGTTGTTCATATCCACTCCGGTCAAGGTGCGCGGGATCACCCGGAAAAGCCTGCCGCGACAATAAAGAGCCGAATACGGCGGCATTGGTTCCGCTGGCGGCGTGTGCGGGACGGGTGCCGCCGCCGCGTGGGCCGTGAACACTTTACTCGCGCCGCCGGCGGTACGCCCGACACGCTGCGCGAGCAAATGCGAAGAAACGCAAAGGCCCTGATTTTGCGAGGAAAGCCGGCAGGCGGAAGCGCGCCGGGCGGATTCTACCCTCGCCGGCGCGCGATGGACGAATGCGGCGGTGGAGTGTCAGGCGATGCCCAGGGCGGCAAGGCCGGCGGTCAGGTCGCCGCGGCTGAAACCGGCGGCGGCGATCCACAGGCCGGTCAGGACGATGCAGCCATCGGCGAAAAGGCGCTTCAGTCGGTTCGGTGTATTCATGGGTTCTCTCCTCCGTTGTCTCCTTGGTACGGGGACAGCATGGCGGAGGTCACTGAAGCAATGCTGAACCGAAGCTTGCGTGTGGCTTAAAAGCCGCACAGGGATTGATGAATTTCAATGCCCGGCCGAATCACCCCTCCTACGATGGCCCTGGCGCCCCCGAACAGGGCGTTGTGACCAAACCATCAGAAGGAAAAGTCATGCTCGAGACCATCATCGCCACGGTCGTTTACGGCCTGCTGTTCTACTTCTGCTTCCGCGGCCGCCTGTTCGACGGCAAGGCCCACAGCGACAACGCGCACTGACTCGCTGCCGGTGCGGGTCCATGGGGTGCCCGCACCGGCTCACTCCTCGCTGCGTCGCTCCAAATCACGTACCGACGGGCCTTCGAGCAATTCGCCCTGGGCGCTGAAGCGGGAGCCGTGACAGGGGCAATCCCAGCTTTTTTCCGCACTGTTCCAGCTCACCATGCAGCCCAAATGCGGGCAGAACGGCGACAGGTAATGGTTGCTGCCATCCTCGGCCTTGTACACGGCCACGGGCACCCCGTGGTGCCGACACACCGCCCCCTCGCCACGGCTCACGTCGCACACGTCCTTCAGGCGCCAGGTATTCACGTGGTCGCGCAGCCAACCCTTGCCCACCTCGAAGTTCTCGCTTAGCAGCGCCTTGCCGGTCACGCGCAGACGGTAGCGGGTGGCGTCATACATCTCGGCCCAGGGATTGGGCCGCTCAAGGATGTGGTCGCTGAGCACCTGCGCGGCGGCGGCGCCGTTGGCCAATCCCCAGGCGCTGAAGCCCGTCGCCACATACATGCGCCGCGTGGTGACGCTCAGCTTGCCGATCAGCGGAATCCGATCAGGCGAGTAGTAATCCTGGTTGCCCCAGCGCCACAGCACTTCTTCCACCTGGAAGCGCTCACGCGTGAAGCGTTCCAGCGCGCGAAAGGCTGCGTACGTGTCTCCCTGACCGGTCTTGAAAGCGGGTCCCACCGTGATGAGCACATCGCCGCGCGGATCCGGATGCGGGCGGATGGAAAACGTGGGCTCGTCCACGCTGATGAACATACCCTCGGGCAGGGTGCCGGCAGCGAGCCGCGAGGCCAGTAGCGCGTGGCGCTTGGGGAACACCCGCGCAAAGTGCAGGCCAAGCAGGGTGAACGGCAGGTTGGTGGCGATGACCACGTCGCGCGCCCACACGGTGCCGCCGTCGGTGAGCACGCGGTGCGGATTGCCAGGCTCCACGTCGAACACGCGGGTCTGCTCGAACACATGGCTGCCGTCGCCCGGAATGCCCGCGGCGATGGGCATCAGGAACTTGAGCGGGTGAAAGCGCGCCTGATTCTCAAAGCACACCGCGCCGGCCACGGCGAAGGGCAGCGGCGGGCCAGCCACGAAGCTCGCAGGCAGGCCGAGCCGCAGCGCCGCTTCGACTTCCTCATGAATGGCCGCGAGCTTCTGCCCGTCTTCGCTGTAGCTGTAGGCCGACACACGGGCGAAATCGCAGTCGATGCCGCGCTCGCCGGCGAGTTGCTCCACGTAGCGGATGCCCGCCTCGTTGGCCTCGCCATAAAGACGCGCGGTGGTCTCGCCGACAGTGCGTATCAGCTCCGCATAGATGAGGCTGTGCAGAGAGGTGAGCTTCGCGGTGGTGTGGCCGGTGACCTGGGCCGCTACACGACGCGCCTCGAGCACGGCGACGGTGCGCCCGGCGCGCTTGAGCAGATCGGCGGTGAGCAGCCCGACCCAGCCGCCGCCGATGATGGCCACATCCACCTTGGCGCCGCCGGCCAAAGGCGCGAACTCGGGCCGTGAAATTTCCGTCCAGTAAGAAGCAGCCTGCCCCGGCAGTTCCATGCGCGCAGCTCCCGGCTCGGTGGGTTCGCTGTTTCACGTATAGGCAAGCCGCCGGCCCACCGCCACGCACGGTAACGGAACGAACGAACGAACGAACGAACGAACGAACGAACGATCACGGTGAGGGTGGCGTAGAATCGTCGCAACCCGGAGCACATACGACCCATGCCGAAATCCGTCGCCGAAGCCCGTGTCCTGGCCGTTACCTCCGGCAAGGGCGGTGTGGGCAAGACCAACGTGGCCCTCAACCTGGCCATCGCACTGGCCAACCGCGTCCAGCGCGTGGTGCTGTGGGATGCCGACCTGGGGCTGGCCAATGTGCAGGTACTCATGCGTCTGCAGCCGCGGGGCGATCTCAGTGACGTGCTCGCCGAGCAGAAGTCCATCCGCGAGATCCTCATCGACACGCCGGTCGGCATAAAGATCGTCCCGGGCGCGTCCGGCGATGAGCACCTGGCCAATCTGTCGGTGCGTGAGCGGCTGGTCTTTTCCGAGGCGATTCGCGACCTGGTGCAGGAGGCGGATTTCATCATCATCGACACCGGCGCCGGGATCTCCGCCAACACCACGGACTTCGCGCGCGCTGCCGATGACGTCCTGGTGGTGACCACGCCGGAGCCGACCGCGCTGGTGGATGCCTACGCGGCGATAAAAGTGGTGCATAACGGTGCGCCGTGGAGCCGCATCCACCTGGTCGTGAACATGGCGCGCGACGAAAAAGAAGCCGGGCGCGCGATGCTGCGGCTCGAATCCATGGCGGCGCACTACGTGGGCAGCCGGCTCATCAAGGAAGGCTATATCCTGTTCGACCATGCGGTGGGGAGTGCAGTGCGCCAGCGTGCGCCGTTCCTGCTCGCCTATCCCACCAGCCAGGCCGCCTCGGCCATCTGGAAAATGGCCGACTCGCTGCTCAAGACCCGCGATCTTCCCAAGGAAGCACGAGCGGAGCCGGCAAAGGCGCCGGGCGTGCTCGAACGGTTGCGCACATTGCTCGGTGGCGAATAACGGTGCCGTCCAGGGCGCCGCGTCCTTGCTGCGTTACTCCAGGTAATCCGCGCCGCTGATGCCCCAGCGTTCCTCTGCAACGGCGCCCTCGATGCGGTAGTCATCGCCCTCGATCGGTGTGGCGAGGTCCAGGTCCTGCGGCGGCATGAACGCGCGCTTGCGCGTGTCGTACACGGCGCGCACCTTCGGGTGAAGCAGGTCCTCGTCGCCCTGCTCCACCACCACGCCGATCCATCCATTCATGAGGCGGACCAGCGAGCCGACCGGGTAGATCCCCACGCAACGGATAAACTGGCTCACCAACTGCTGGTCGAAGTGATGGGCGCTCCATTCGAGCAACCGGCCCAGCACGCGCGTGGGCACCTCGGCGTGGTGATAGGCGCGATCCGCCGTGATGGCATCGTACACGTCCACGATGGCGGCCATCTGCCCGTAGCGGGAAATTCCATCGCCTTGCAGGCGCAGCGGATAGCCGTTGCCGTCACAGCGCTCGTGGTGTTCTTTCACGACCGCCATGGCGATGGGTCCCACCCCACCGTGCTCGTCCAGCAGCGCGCAGCCCAGGTTCACGTGCTCGCGCATCACCAGGTATTCGTCTTCCGACAGCGGTCCGGGCTTGTTGAGAATGTTGAGTGGAATGCGCGTCTTGCCGATGTCGTGCAGCAGCC
Source organism: Gammaproteobacteria bacterium (assembly GCA_023228645.1). Classification (GTDB taxonomy): domain Bacteria; phylum Pseudomonadota; class Gammaproteobacteria; order Thiohalomonadales; family Thiohalomonadaceae; genus JALOAT01. Next base: position 22,981 of record JALOAT010000017.1, read on the forward strand.
CACCGACACCGAGCGCGCGCACGGTGGTCTCGTCGAAGCCAAGGTAACGGGCGAACGCGAGCAGGAAAACCGCCACACTCACGGAGTGTTCGAAGGTGTAGTGATCGCGCTGGCGGATGCGTGTCAGGCCGATGAGCGCCTGGGGATTACGCAGCACCGATTCGGCCAGTTGGCCGACCACATCCTCGACCTCCGCGAGTGCGAACTGCCGGCCCGCGCGCACGCTGTGCATCACGGAGCTCACCACGCGCTTGGCCTCGTTCGCCGTGGAGCGTGCGTAAAAAAGCTCTTCGCGGGCGGGCACCCGCGGGCGGGCACCCGCGCGCGCGCGCGCGCACGGGCGCCGGCGAGGCGTCGGAGTTCGGCGAGCAGTTCGCGGTCGACCTCGTCCTTGCTGCGGGCCGCGTCGTCGCGTCCCGCCGTGGGCGGCTGTTCGCGCGGCAGGTCGTCGCCGAGGGCGGTGTCGATATAGACCTCGCGGGTGCCCGTGCGCACGATGCGCGCGAGGGTGGCCTCGTCGGGCACGAAGAATTTGTTCAGCAGGAACGGGTGATCGAGCCAGCCGCAGTTGATGTCATGGACGTACATCCCGACGCGCAGCTGTTCGATGGAGATCTTCTTGATCATCGTGCGCGTATCTCACGCCCACGGCCAGGGACGTACGAGCGGGCTTCCCGGAGATTCACGGCTCCGCGCCGTATTTGACCAGGTACTCGACGATGCGCTCATCGGTGACCTTGTCGAGTCCGTCGAAGTGCACGCCGACCTGCAACGAGGCGTGAACGGGATGCACGTTGCGCACCTTGCCGTTGATGCGCACGGGCGTCCCCTCCAGGTGCACGGCGGTCACCACCGGATCGCCCACGTGCACGCGCAGGGGGCGATCATGCACGTGTGCCGGCAGCATACAGCGGAAGCCGGTGCGGCTCAGATCGATGATGTTGCCCTCGGTGGTCTGCTCCTGCACCGCGACCTTGCAGGGCAGATAGGTGTCGATACGGCGCGCACTGCGCAGCGTCTTCTCCTGTACGAGGCGCGGACATTCGATGAAGGTGAGCGGCTCGGGCTCGGTGATGGTGGTCATGATGTGGGTCTGGAAGCCGCAGGCGGTGCCTTCCGCCAGGTAGCGCACGATGATCGTGTTGCCCCGATACAGCTTCGATGAAAACCCGGGTGGGCCGGCGGGGGTGCGGACGATCAGATAATGCCCGGCGTGCATGCCAATGAGCTCGCTCTTGAGGTGGCCGTACACGCCGTCGACCTCGAGCATCAGCTCCGTGCCCGGATCGGCCTCGATCTGTGGAGGTTCCTCGTCCATGGGCGCACCGAACGACAGACCGACGGCCCCGGCGGAATCGGGCTTGTCGTAATGGGACATGCAGCGTGTTCTCCTGCCCTGGGTCCGCGCGCCATCGTAGAGGCTTATGCGGATAAAAATTGTGAGGCCCGGCCCGATTCAACCAAACCCGCCCCGCGGGGCCGGGTGCTGACCGGGATCCGGAAAATCCTTGATTCGGGCTGACCGCTTTCTTGCATATTCTTGCCGCGATTGTTTACCCCGGCGCGGCCCACCACAAGCCTCGCCAATCCGGGAAGGGTGATTTTGCCGTTTATAGTTGTGGGGACGTCACCTGGGAGCCACGCCATACATGTCTTACGACCATGGAGCACCCCGCCGGCCGGTGGTGCTCGTCATCCTGGACGGGTTCGGGGTCAATCCGAGCAAGACCAACAACGCCATCGCGCAGGCGAACACGCCGCGCCTTGATGCCTACTTCGGCCGTTATCACCACAGCGTGATCCAGGCCTCCGGGCGGGCGGTGGGCCTGCCGGACGGGCAGATGGGCAACTCGGAGGTAGGCCACACCACGCTGGGTTGCGGCAGCATCGTGCGCCAGGACCTGGTGCTCATCGACGACGCCATCGCCGACGGCACGTTCTTCCGTAACGAAGCGCTGGTGCAGGCGGTGAAGGCTGCCGCCGGGCGGTACCTGCATCTGTTCGGGCTGGTCTCCATCGGCGGTGTGCACAGCCACCTGCGTCACCTGCTCGCCCTCATCGAGCTATGTGCGCTGCACGGCGCCCGGCCGCTGCTGCACATGTTCACCGACGGACGCGACACGCCGCCCAAGTCGGCCCTCGGCTATGTGGCGGACGTGGAGGCCGCGGTTACCAAGGCGGGTGGCGCGGTGGCGACAGTGAGCGGCCGCTTCTGGGCCATGGACCGCGACAAGCGCTGGGAGCGCACCGAAAGGGCCTGGCGCGCGCTGGTGCACAACGAGGGGCCGCGCGCCGAGAGCCTGCGCGCCGCCATTGAGGCGGCTTACGTCGCCGGGCAGACCGACGAATTCATCGAGCCCGTGGTGCTGCCCGGGGCGCGCCCCATGCAGGCCGGGGATTCGGCCATCTCCTTCAACTTCCGCAAGGACCGGCCGCGCCAGATGGTGGCGGCGCTCGGCCTGGTGGACTTCGACGGCTTCGCCCGCCCGGGCTTCGAGCCCATCCCGGTCACCTGCATGATGGAATACGACCGGCACTTCGGGCTGCCCTTCGCCTTTACCCCGGACCGGCCGGGCACCACCCTCAGCCAGGTCATCAGCCAGGCCGGGCTCGAGCAACTGCACGTCGCCGAGACCGAGAAGGCCGCGCACGTCACCTACTTCTTCAACGGCGGCCATGCCGAACCCGTGGCCGGCGAGGAGCACGTGACCATCCCCTCGCCGCGGGTCGCCACCTATGACCTGCAACCGGAGATGAGCGCCCCGGCGGTCGCCGACTGCGTGGTCGAGGCGATCCGCTCGGGCAAGTACGCCTTCATCGTGGTGAATTTCGCCAACGGCGACATGGTGGGTCACACGGCCATCCGCGACGCCGCCATCAAGGCGGTCGAGGCCCTCGATGTCCACGTGGGGCGCGTACTCGACGCGGCGGTGGCCTGCGACTACTCGGTCATCCTCACCGCCGATCACGGCAACTGCGAACAACTGGCCGACCCCGGCACGGACTCGCCGCACACCCAGCACACGGAGTATCCGGTGCCGTTCCTGGTCATCGACAACGTCGACTGGCGGCTGTCCACGGAGGGCGGACTCGGCAACGTGGCTCCCTCGGTGCTGCACCTCATGGGACTGCAACAGCCCGCCGCCATGCACTGCCGCTCACTGTTGCTGGGACCGGCACACTGACGAAGTTGCAGAAAGATGAGCTAAGAAGCCCAACACAGAGACGCAGAGAACGCAGAGAACGCAGAGGACACGATCCCACACTTGGCCGTCAGCGTGGGAGGTATCCGACTTTCCACCCACATGCCATCCCTCTGTGACCTCTGTGTCTCTGCGCCTCTGTGTTGATCCTTTTTCTTCCCCCTACACAAACTCGGCGGCAGGAATGCCAAACTGGGCGGGTGACACCACGCGCACGATGGCTTCGTCACGGGCGAGGGACAGGTCGATGGTTTGCGGCATCACATAATGCCGGTGGCGCGCGTGATAAACCACGCGTACCACCGGCTGACGTATGTCTTCGCCCTGGTCCACCACGAAACCGACGCGCCCGGAGCTAAGCTCCACCATGGAGCCCACCGGATAGATGCCTATGCAACGGATGAACTGCTGCACCAGGGTCGCGTCGAACTGCGCCGGGCTCCATTCCAGCAGCTTCTTCAGCGCAAACGACGGCTCCCAGGCATCCTTGTAGACGCGCACCGAGGTGAGGGCATCGTAGACGTCCACGATGGCCGACATGCGCATGGCCTGCGACATTGCCTCGCCCGCCAGCCCTTCGGGGTAACCGCTACCGTCCATGCGCTCGTGATGGCCCGTCACCACATCCAGGGCGATATCCGGCAGATTCCGATCGCGCAGCAGCGTGGCGCCGTCGTTCACGTGGGCGCGCATACGCGCCATCTCCTGCGCCGAGAGCTTGCCCGGCTTGTTGAGAATGGTGTCGGGCACCAGGACCTTGCCCACGTCGTGCAACAGGGCACCCTTGGCGAGCGCGCGCATCTCGTCTTCCGACTGGCCACGCAGGCAGGCGAAGGCGACCATCAGCGCCGCCACGCTCACCGAGTGCATGAAGGTGTATTCGTCCTTGCGCTTGAGACGGCAGACACTCAGCAGCGCATGGGGATTGCGCAGCACCGAGCCGATCATGCGCTCGGCGACCGGTTCCAGTTGTTCCAAGTCGAGTGGATTGCCCACGCGGGCGTCCTGCATGAGGCCTTTGACGAGGGCGGTCGCCTCGCCGAACAGGGCCTCGGCGCGCGGGCGTTCTTCCAGAGCGGCGACGCGCAGCGCACGGGCCGGGGCGTCCACAGGAAGCTCGACCTGGGGCACCGACACCTCGGGCGCTTCCGGCGGGATATCGAGCCCCTTCTCGGTATCGATAGACACGTAACGGATCCCGGCGTCGCACACCTTGCGCAGCATGGCCGGGTCCTTCACCAGAAAACGCGTGACCAGCAGGGAATGGTCGAGCCAGGAACGGTCGAGGGCGGTGACATACATGCCCACCCGCAACTGTTCGATGGCAATGGTCTTGATCATGAATCGGCCTCCTGCCCGAGCAACAATCCCGGCGCGATCACTCCACCGATTCAACAGCCTCGGCGGCGGGGACGGCAGGTTTTGGTGCGCGTTTGGCGGCGGGCTTGCGCGTACCGCGCACAGCCTTGCCCTTGCCCTTGGCAGGTGCAGCAAAGATGGCCGCCAGGTCCTTGTCACGCGCGGCCAGGGCGCGGGCGACCGCCTGGATGGCCTCGCTGTCGAGGCGATGATCGTGCACCGTGGCGGTCAGCACCACGGCAAGCTTATCGGCCCGTTCGGTCTGGGCCTCGAAGGCCTCGGCCTCCTGCTGGGAGGCAAACACCCCCACTTCCTTGCCGTCCCGCACGACGACGTATTTGGTTTCGACCGGCATGAGATCACTCCAGTATTTCGGCGCGGACGCGCCGGGGAATCGCGAGGCGCACATCTTACCGCCTTCCGGGCACCTCCGGCATCAGGTGCCGGTGGCGCACTCCGCCTGGAGCCGGGCCGTGAACATTTCCGGCGTCAGGGGCCGGCTGTACAAGAAGCCCTGCACCTTGCGGCAGCCGAAGTTGAGCAGCGCGGTTTCCTGGGCCGCGGTCTCGATACCCTCGGCGATGGCCTCGAGGCCAAGGCTGTCCGCCAGGCCGACCACGGCGCGGGCGATGGCGCAGTCGTTCGGATCGCCCGGGATGTCGCGCACGAAGGAGCGATCGAGCTTGAGTGCATCAATGGGCAGGCGGCTCAGGTAGGCCAACGAGGAATAGCCGGTACCAAAGTCGTCGATGGCGATGCGCACGCCGTGTCGCCGCAATTCCTCGAACACCGCGCCGCAGGCGTGCATGTCGCGCATGAGCACGTTCTCGGTCAGCTCCACCTGCAGGCAATGGCCGGGCAGCCCCTGACGTGCCAGTTCGGCGATGAGCCCGGCCGCGAAGCCGGGCGTGAAGATCTGCAGACCCGAGGCGTTGATGGAGACGTATTCCAGGGGCAGGCCGAGGGCCCGAAGCTTGGCGAGCTGCGCCAGCGCCATGACCGCCACCTGGGCACCGATGGGGATGATGAGCTTGCTCTCCTCGGCGATGGGGATGAACTTGTCCGGCGGCACGAAACCGTTGCCGACCGGCCAGCGCAGCAGCGCCTCCGCCGCAACGATGCGGCCTGCGGCCAAGTCGACGATGGGCTGGTAGTGCAACACCAGCCGCCCGGCGTCGACCGCCTGGCGCAAGGCGTTTTCCAGGGTGAGCTTCTCGTCCACGGCAGCCGACAGCTCGTGGTTGAAGCGGAAGTGACCGTCACGCCCGGTTTCCTTGACGCGGTACATGGCCGTGTCGGCATTCTTCAGCAGGGTGATGGCGTCCACGCCGTCGTCGGGGTACACGGTGATGCCGATGCTACAGCCGATGTGCAGGACACGATCGGCATGGTGGAACGGCCGGCGGAGTGCGTCCACGACCTTGTCGGCCAGGTGCTCGGCTGCTTCGGGCGAGGCGATGCGTTCGGCCAGGATCACGAATTCGTCACCCCCCACGCGCCCCACGGTGTCAGCACGGCGCAACAATCCGCGCAGACGCTTGGCCACCTCCATGAGGATGCGGTCGCCCACGTGGTGACCCAGGCTGTCGTTGATGGTCTTGAAGCGGTCCAGGTCCACGAACAGCACGGCAAAGGAGCTATGTTCGCGCTGCGCCCGCGCGATGGCCTGTTCGAGGCGGTCATTGAGCAGCAGCCGGTTGGGCAGCTCGGTCAGGACGTCGTGGTGGGCCAGGAAGTCGAGGCGCGTCTGGGTTTCCTTGAGCGCGGTGATGTCGGTAATGACCGAGATGTAGTGGGTGATGCGCCCGCCCGGGTCGCGCACCACACTGATGGTCTGCAACAGCGGGATGATGTTGCCGTTGCGCACCCGATCGAAGATCTCGCCCTGCCAATGGCCGCGCTCGCGGATGCTGCACCACATGGCCTCGTAGAACGCCTTGTTGTGCAGCCCCGACTTGAAGGTGCGCGGCGTCCGGCCGATCAGTTCCGTCCGGGAATAGCCCGTAATGCGGCAAAAGGCCTCGTTCACCTGCACGACACGGTTTTCGTGATCGCTGATGAGGATGCCTTCGGCGGTGTGATTGAAGGTCTCCGCATAGAGGCGGAGTTCCGCCTCGATGGCCTTGCGCCGCGTGATGTCCGTGACCAGCACCACGGTCTTTTCCGGCTGACCCGCCTGTCCGCCGATGCCGGTCAAGACCGCGTGGAAGTGCCGTGCGTCGAGTGTGAACTCGCGTTCCGCGGTGCCCTGTGGCGGCAGCGCCGCAGTCAGCTGACAGCAGGTACAGACGTCCCGGAGCGGGCGGGCACGCACCTCGTTCGCGTCCACGCCGCCGAAGAACCAGTTGCAGGCCTGCCGGTTCAAATCCTCGATGACGCCGCCCTGGTCAAGCACCAGCAGTCCGGCCCCCATGGCATCAAGGATGGCGCGGATCTCGTCACGCGCCGTGGCCAGCGCGCGATTGGTGTCGTTCAGGTGGGCAATCACCTGGGCAAACGCATCGGCGACAATGCCGATGGGGTCGATTTCGAGCAGTGTGGCGTCGTCCAATTCCTCCGGCCGCAAAGGCAGCGTGCCCATCAACGTGAGCAATTGATCGACTTTGGCACGGATGTAACGGAGCGCGTCCTGATGATCCTGCGCGGCTTGGCTGCTCATCCCCGCTCCTCACGTGCTCTTCTGATGTGTATGCGGTAGCCCTGCACGATGCGTTCGGCGGTCGCGGCAAAGCCCATCTTGCCCATGGCGGCGGGGATGGTGGTGGTGGCTTGGTGATCGTCGGTGAGCACCACGACATCGCAGGCCCCGGCACGCAGCGCCTCGGCATTGCGATTGGCTTCCCTGAGCGCGAGCAACAGACACGATGGACAGATCTGGCCGCGAATATCCAGGGTGATCGTCTTCGGTTCGTCCATGACAACCGTCTCCTCGACGACAACAGACAATGCAGCAGGTGCGCGCCGAACCAGATACCCGAAACAGGAAGGCCACGGCTCGGGTGGTGAATACGCGCAGGCCCGGCGTCCAGGCACTTGCGCACGGCGGCGGCGAGCAACATACCACCGTCCAGGGTCGGGACCTATTGGCCCGTGGGGATACGCAGGTGGAGGCAAGATTCGCCCAAGCCACCACGCTGACAGGACGCCCGCTGAGCACAATGTCGATGAAAAGGCGGGAGTGCAGCGGCGGCTCCAGGGATGGGCCGAATGCGCTGGAGACAGCCCACCCTCGATGAAGGGGCAGGCCGTCGCATCGACGAGGGTAAAGCCCGTTCAGGGGCGCGCCGGCACGGCAGGTGGCCGGCGACGATACCCGGCACACCGGCCATCCGGTGTGCCGGGCACTGCGGCGCCGCTTACCGGTTGAACACGCCTTCAGGCAAGCCTGCCGGGGCAGCGGATGAATGTCGGGCCCGGGCTGCAGAAACACCGACCACGATGGCAACGATGGCCGTCGCGATCATCACAGCAAGCACCCAACCGGGCGCGTAGTAGGTGTGGTAGACATCCCATCCGAGGGCGCGCAGGCCACCGGAAAGCCGCGAGGGCGATCCCAGCAGATGACCGCCCAGGGTTCCGGTCGTGGCCGCCAGGATGCCGCCCAGCGCACCCATTGCCACCATGAGCCATTTGCCGCCCGGCTTCCAGACCGATTCACCTCCCTTCAGGCGCAGCGCGAGAACGACCGTCCAGCAGGCGAGCATCCAAGCAGCGATCAGGATTTTGTTGCGTCCCATCGGTGTGCTGATGGCCGCCTCAATGGGCCAAACCACCAGACCCGAGATGAAGGTTGCAATGCCGCCCAACAGCCCGAGGCCGAGGACGTACGGCAACATGTGGTCGAGGCGCCTGGCCAGATCGGTGTCGGAGAATCCGCGCAACAGGACGATGAGCAAGGCGATGGACAGCAAGGCCACCGGGAAATGGGCCAGCATATGGTGATAGGGTGCCACGGTCATTCTCCTCCCTTCTTCTGCAGAACCGTCAATGCGAATCCCACACCGGTGAACAACAACAGGCCGGCGAGCAGTGTGTAGGTCCACTGCCGGATGATTTCATCCGTGAACTCGACTTCGATCCCATAGCGAGACAGTTGTTCCTCGGAATGGCGGAACTTCACCGGTATGCCCTTCTGGATCATCTCGGCGCCGGCGTGCCGGGAGCTGTTGAGCAGGGACCAGTCGACCTGACCGGGATAGAACAGTTTCACGTGGTGCCACGCCTGGTCCCAGGCAGGTGTTTCGCCCGCGAACCGGGTCGCCACGAAGTCCGCTGCGCGGTCCAGTCCTACCGTGAGCGGGAGCGAGACGTAGTGCCAGCGCAAGCCTGTCGCGTGGCGATGGATGGCGAACGCCACCGGATAGGTGCCGCCGTCCCTGAACACCTTGTCTTCGGTCGGGTTCCCGGTATCCATGGCGCGCGTAAGCGTCACGGTCCAGTAGCCGTCTTCCCAGCGCCCCTCGCCATGCACCGAGATGTCGGCGCGTGAGCCCTCGCCGGATTGCAGATAGCGGCGTGGCAACACATCGCCCTCTTCCCATGCGTGGTTCTCATCGAACGGGACCAGGTTGTCCTTGGTGAGGTAATACGCGCTGTCGAAACTTACCCGCTGCGCCACCACGTCGTCCCAGCGCAAGTGCTCCTTGCCGGCCTTTTCCGGATTGAACATGTACTTGGGCCGTTTCTTCTCCTTGTCCCAATTCGTTGCGTAGGTCCCTTTTCCGGAATCGCTGCCCCGATCTTCGGCAATGTGCTGGTCGTCCGCCTTGCCGACCGGATTGCTGCGTCCTGCCCGCCAGTGCCAGAGGTCCAGAAAATATCCGGCTTCGCGCTGCGCCTTGAGGCGCGAATCTGCGACCACCGTTGACCAGTCGCCGGCGTCGGTACGCGTGGCGGGGAGGTACTTGGTGATGACGCCGTGTTTTTTTCCCAGTGGGTGCGCATCAAGCGCCGCGCCGGTGATCGCCCCGCTGAATCCCTCCAGGCCCTGGCCGATGGTGATGTAGCCGCCGTAACGCGCGAATTCGGGCACGCTGCCGTCATCCACCATCATCGCGACCCGATCCTCATGAATACCGTGCTTTTCGCGGCCCGGGTTGCCTTCGCCGTAAGTGACCCAGTTGGCGTTCTCGTATTTCACCACGTCATGGATGATGTGAGGCCGCTGTGCCGGCCATCGGTACTGAAAGAAAATGCGGTCACCGTTGTAAGCCGCCCTGACTTGGAGTGGAACGATGAGTTCGTCCGGAATGGCGATGTTGCGATCCGGATCGTCCCGGATGATGCCTTGGCCGTTGAACAGCCAGGCCAAGCCAAGCGCGGTGAAACATGATGCGAGCAGATATCGTTGTGTTGTGGTCTGCATGACATCACTCCTGTCGTTTCTTTGAATGGTCGTTAACATCGGGCAAGAGCATCTGGTAACAGATCACCTTGCCCGCCCCCCTTCGATACCAAAACTGCCTGAACCGCTGCTTTGTGCCCTCCCAGCCACGCAGCTCGCCCTGAGGTTCCCGCGAATCCTGGCAACAGCCACTGACACAGGGGAAACTGGAAGTAAAACAATAAAAAACCGGCACTGGATGCCAGTGCGCCGATTGATAATGCCCTTGGCGCAAACTGTTAATCGATTCATCAGTACTGAAACACGTCCATCAGGAGTCGCTTGTATTAGAAGCCATCGACATGCCGCAGCAGCTGTCATCACCGTCGCGCCGATACTGCCACCGTTTGTAACCGCAGCGTGGACGCTCGTTCGTGAGCCTCGACACACGCGCCGTGAAGATGAAGGGAATGCTTGGATTCACATGCGTGGAGTCATTGCAGCGCAACGCGCTTTGCGAACGTGTCGCGTGAGAACAGCGGAATGAGCAGGAAGTGAGGCTGGACCAGTGCGGCTCCGGCCTGACCCGGAGCCGCATGCATGCATCGTCAGTGCTCCATGTACGCACGCGCAGAGCGGATCCCGTGCAGCGCCACGGAGAAGCCCGCGAGACCGGTGGACTGAAGCACGGCCTGGTAGATCTCTTCGGGAGTGGCGCCGGCCTTGCGTGCCTGGGAGATGTGGGCGATCAGACTGCCTTCGTGCTCCTGCGCGGCGGCAATGCCGATTTTGATGAGCTCGACGGTCTTCTTGTCGAGGGGACCTTCGCGATCGAGGGTATCGCGCAATGCCTCGTAGGCACCCCAGGCATCCGGGAACCTGGCCTTGAAATCCTCAAGCGTCCTGTGCATGACCGCGTCTCCGCTACGGAAAAAGTCTCTCGAAGCGTAGCAAACACGCACTGGCGCATGGCGGGGCGACGGGTCGCCTGATAGGCGTTTCACCCCTCTGCCGTAAAGGGAAATCACGCCGCCGCGGCGCGAGGTTGCCGAGCCTATCCACTGCACGCATAATCGGACCAACGTCCCAAAGACGGATCCACGCGTGCTGCAACGCCTTCGCAAGACCATGCATCGTTTTGCCAAGAGCTGGGTGGCCCTGTTCACCCTGGCGTGGCTGACGGTCGCCTATCTGCCCTGCGCCGTCGCGCAAGCGGAAGTGCCCGAGCAGACGCCTGCGGTAATGCAGGAACACCATGCCCACGGCGACCATGGCGCCATGCAGGCTTCGACGGTCGATGAAGCCGCTCTGGACGGCGGGTGCCTGGACGATGATTGCCCGGTGCTTTCCGCCGTCGAAAAGCAGGCCGCCCCCAAGCCGTCCGTAGCTGACGGTGATCTTCATCCCGTGCTCGCGCTGGTGGCGCCGTTGCTGCGGCTGCCCGTGTTGGACGACCACAGTACAGACCCGGCAGGCATCGCCGCCCGTACACCACTCCCCGCCTTTCCTCCCACCCTGGGCTTTCGCATCCTGCTGATTTGATACGCCCCTGACGCGTCGTCGTTTTTTCCTCGACCGTTCAGGAGTGTCTTCATGCCTAGTCACGTTTTGCGCCGCTTCACGGCGTCCCCATGCCTTGCGTGCGAACCGCAGAGTTCGCACGTCTCCCTGTCCGTCGCGTGCCACGCGGGCGCCGGCCGCCCTGCCGGAGGGCTGCCGCGATGAAACGCCTCCTCATCGCCTCCCTCGCCTTCGCCCTGTTCCTCGCCGGCGTACTCGCGGGCCGCCTGCTCGCGCCCGACCACGACCAGGCCACCGCCGCCAGCGCCGAACGCAAGGTGCTGTTCTATCGCAACCCCATGAACCCGGCCGTCACCTCGCCCACGCCCGCCAAGGACGAGATGGGCATGGACTACGTCCCGGTGTACCAGGGCGAAGAGGAGCCCGCCGGCGACGGCCTGCCACGCGTGAACGTGGCGCCGGAGATCGCCAACGCCCTCGGCGTGCGCACCGCGCCGGCGGCACGCGGCCCACTGGCGCGGCCCGTGGAAACGGTGGGTTACGTGGCCTTCGACGAAGACCGCCTGAGCCACGTGCACGTACGCGTGGAGGGTTGGATCGAAGACCTCCGCGTGCGCGCCGTGGGCGAGCGCGTGGAGGCCGGTGCGCTGCTGTTTCGCATCTATTCGCCCGAACTGGTGATCGCCCAGGAGGAGCTGTTGCAGGCGCGCGCCAGCGGGCGCCGCGCGCTGGTGGAAAGCTCGCGCAAGAAGCTCGCCGCCCTCGGCGTCGCCGACAGCGTCATCCGCGATGTGGAGCGTTCCGGCCAGGCCGTGCAGAAGGTGCCCATGTACGCGCACCATGGCGGCGTGGTGACACGGCTCGACGTGCGCGACGGCATGTTCGTGGGACCCACCACCGACGCCGTCGTGCTCGCCGACCTGGACAGCGTGTGGGTGTTGGTGGACGTGTTCGAGCGCCAGGCCGCCTGGGTGGCCGCGGGCCAGCACGCGGAGATCACCGTGGCGGCGCTGCCGGGCCGCACCTGGCAGGGCAAGGTGGAGTACGTCTATCCGACCCTCGACGCGGTGACCCGCACCCTGCGCCTGCGGCTGCGCTTCGATAACGCCGACGGCGCGCTCAGGCCCAACATGTATGCGCGCGCCACGGTGCATGCCGAACCGCGCGAGACCCTGCACATCCCGCGCGAGGCGCTCATTCGCACCGGCGGCGGCGAACGCGTGGTGCTCGCGCACGGCGCAGGCCGCTTCCAGCCCGTCGAGGTGCGCAGCGGCTTCGAGGCGGGCGAGCGCATCGCTATCCTGGAAGGCCTCACCGAGGGTGATCGCGTGGTCACCTCGGCGCAGTTTCTCCTCGATTCCGAGAGCAGCCTCAAGGCCACGCTGCAACGCATGACCCCGGCCGATGCGGCGCCGCTCAAGGTCGTGACGGCGCAGGGCACCATCGACGCAGTGATGCCCGGTGAACACAAGCTCACCCTGACCCACGAACCCATCGCCGAGCTGGGTTGGCCCGCCATGACCATGGACTTCGAGGTTGTCGAAGGCGTCGATCTGGCCGACTTTGCACCCGGTGCGCGGGTGCACTTCGAGCTGCACCAGCTCGATCAATACCGCTATCGCATCGCACACATGAAAACGATGGACGCGCCGAAGCTGTTCCCGGGGCGCGGCGTGGTGAACGGCATCGACGCCGCCGGCCGCATCAACATCACCCATGAACCCATGCCGGCACTGGGCTGGCCGCCCATGACCATGGATTTCACCGTAGCCGAGGGCGTGCGCCTCGACGGTATCGCCCCCGGTGTCATGGTGGAGTTTGAGCTGCGCCAGCTGGACGCGGTCACCTATGAACTGGCCGCCATACGCACCAGCGGCGGGGGGCCACGGCCGTGATTGCGCAGCTCATCGACTGGTCCATTCGCAACCGCGTGCTGGTGCTCATGCTGGCCGTGCTGCTCACCGGCTGGGGCATCCACGCGCTGCGCACCACGCCGCTGGATGCGCTGCCCGATCTCTCCGACGTGCAGGTGATCATCAAGACCAGCTATCCCGGCCAGGCGCCGCAGGTGGTGGAACAGCAGGTCACCTATCCGCTCGCCACCGCCATGCTGGCGGTGCCCGGCGCGCAGACGGTGCGCGGCTATTCCATGTTCGGCGATTCCTACGTGTACGTGCTGTTCGCCGACGGCACCGACCTGTACTGGGCGCGCTCGCGGGTGCTCGAATACCTGTCGCAGATCACGCCGCGCCTGCCGGAAGGGGCGCGACCCGCTCTGGGTCCCGATGCCACGGGCGTGGGCTGGGTTTACGAATACGCGCTGGTGGACCGCAGCGGCCGCCACGACCTCGCGCAGCTGCGCAGCCTGCAGGACTGGTTCCTCAAGTACGAGTTGCAGACCGTGCCCGGCGTGGCGGAGGTGGCCACCGTGGGCGGCATGGTGCGCCAATACCAGGTGGTGATCGACCCCGAGCGGCTGCGCGCCTACGGCCTGCCGCTGACCCGGGTGCGCAACGCCATCGTGCGCGCCAACCAGGAGAGCGGCGGCGCCATCATCGAGATGGCCGAGGCCGAATACATGGTGCGCGCGCGCGGCTACCTGCAATCGCAGCAGGCATTGCAGCGCGTGCCGCTCATGGTGTCGACCGACGGCACGCCGGTGCTGCTCGGTGACATCGCCGAGGTGCGCCTCGGGCCGCAACTGCGTCGCGGCATCGCCGAGCTGGACGGCGAGGGCGAGGTGGTGGGCGGCATCGTGGTGATGCGCTCCGGTGAAAACGCGCTCAGCACCATTGCCGCGGTGAAGGCGCGCCTGGCGGAGCTCAAGCGCGGCCTGCCCGAGGGCGTGGAGGTGGTGGAGACCTACGACCGCTCCGCACTCATCGCACGCGCCGTGGACAACCTGCAAGGCAAGCTGGTCGAGGAGTTCGTGGTGGTGGCGCTGGTGTGCGCCATCTTCCTGTTCCACGCGCGCTCCGCGCTGGTGGTGGTGATCTCGCTGCCGCTCGGCGTCCTCGCGGCCTTCATCGTCATGCAGGCGCAGGGCATCAACGCCAACATCATGTCTCTGGGCGGCATTGCCATCGCCATCGGCGCCATGGTGGATGCGGCCATCGTGATGATCGAGAACGTGCACAAGCACCGCGAGCATCATCCGCACATGCCGCCGTGGGAGCTGGTGCGCAACGCCTCCACCGAGGTCGGCCCGCCGCTGTTTTTTTCGCTGCTCATCATCACCTTCAGCTTCCTGCCGGTGTTCGCGCTGGAGGCACAGGAAGGGCGGATGTTCGCACCGCTCGCCTACACCAAGACCTACGCCATGGCCGCAGCGGCGGCGCTTTCCGTGACCCTGGTGCCGGTGCTGATGGGCTGGCTCGTGCGTGGGCGCATGGTGGCCGAGGAAAGGAACCCCGTGAACCGCGCGCTCATCGCGGCCTACCGGCCGGTGGTGGACGCGCTGCTGCGACGGCCGCGCACGCTGCTGGTGGTTGCCGTCGCCATCACCCTCAGCGGCCTGTGGCCGTTGCAGCGGCTGGGTTCGGAGTTCATGCCCGAGCTGGACGAGGGCGATCTGCTCTACATGCCCACTACCTTCCCCGCGCTCTCACCGGGCAAGGCCGCCGAGGTGTTGCAGCAGACCGATCGCCTGATCCGCACCGTGCCCGAGGTGGCGCGCGTGTTCGGCAAGGCCGGCCGCGCCGAGACCGCCACCGATCCGGCGCCGCTCACCATGCTGGAGACCACCATCCGGCTCAGGCCGAGGAGCGAGTGGCGCGAGGGCATGACCACGGAGAAGCTCAAGGCGGAACTGGATGCGCTGGTGCGCCTGCCGGGCGTGACCAACACCTGGGTGATGCCCATCAAAAACCGCATCGACATGCTCGCCACCGGCGTGAAGACGCCCGTGGGCGTGAAGGTGGCGGGTTCGGATCTGACGGTGATCCAATCCATCGGCGAACGCTTGGAGCAGGTGCTGCGCGAGGTGCCGGGCACGGTGTCGGTGTACTCCGAGCGCGTGACCGGCGGGCGCTACGTGGACATCGAGGTGGATCGCCTGGCCGCGGCGCGGCTCGGCCTCAACGTGGCCGACGTGCAGGACGTGATACGCGCAGCGGTCGGCGGCATGGACGTCACCGAGACCGTGGAGGGCCTGGAGCGTTATCCGGTGAACCTGCGCTATCCGCAGGCGGTGCGCGATTCCGCAGAGCGCCTGCGCCTGTTGCCCATCGTCACACCGGCAGGCGCGCACGTGCCGTTGGCACAGGTGGCGCACATCGCCATCACCGACGGCCCGCCCATGATCACCAGCGAGAACGCACGTCTCAACGGCTGGACCTATGTGGACATCCGCGACCGCGACCTCGGCTCCTACGTGACCGAGGCGAAACGGCGGGTGACGGACCAGGTGGAACTGCCGCCCGGTTACTCGCTCACCTGGTCCGGTCAGTACGAGTTCATGGAGCGCGCCAACGCGCGCCTGCAAGTGGTGGTGCCGGTCACACTGGCCGTGATCCTCATCCTGCTCTACTTCGCCTTTGGCCGCTTCGGCGAGGCCCTGCTCATCATGGCCACCCTGCCCATGGCGCTGATCGGCGGGCTGTGGCTCATGTGGCTGCTGGGCTACAACCTGTCCGTCGCCGCGGGCGTGGGTTTCATCGCCCTGGCGGGCGTGGCCGCCGAGACCGGCGTGGTGATGCTCATCTACCTGGACCACGCCCTCGCCCGCCGGCGCGCACAGGCGCTCGCGGCCGGACGTGCCGTCACGCGCACGGAGCTGCGCGAGGCGGTGGTGGAAGGCGCGCTGCTGCGCGTGCGCCCGAAGGTGATGACCGTCGCCGCCATCATGGCCGGCCTGCTGCCCATCATGTGGGGCAGCGGCACCGGCTCGGAGGTGATGCGCCGCATCGCCGCGCCCATGGTGGGCGGCATGGTGAGTGCCACCGTGCTGACCCTCATCGTGATCCCCGCGGCCTTCCTGCTGTGGAAGCGGCGCGGACTCGCGCCCTGACTGTTTTTCTTGGCTGAAGTAACTATCGATAGGAGAGACCCATGAAGACGCTGTTACTCACCCTCATATTCCTGGCCGCCCCGGCCTTTGCGGCCGATCACGGCCACATGCACGGCCACGATGCTCAGGCCGCACAGGCGCCGGCCGTCGCCAGCGTGAAGGCGGTGCTCAACGGCGTGGACGCCGCCGCGCACACCGTCAAGGTGGCCCACGAGCCCATCGCCGCGTTCAACTGGCCGGCCATGACCATGGACCTGCCGCTGGCGGAACCTGACCTGGCAAAGGGCATCGCGCCCGGGACCCACGTGATCCTGCGCATCGAGAAGCGCTCGCCGGTGGATTACGTGGTGGTGGGCATCTCGCGGGAGCACGCGCATTGAAAAAAGGGTCCTTGGCAGAACCGGATATTCGTCCCTTCTCCCCCCGGGGAGACGACTGCATGGATGCAGGAGGTACGACCCCATGGATGGGGGAGGTAGACCGCGCCGGGAGCAAGCGGTCGAGGGCAATGCATGGGGCGAGTGCCGAAGGACAGGATGAGGGGATCAACAAACCAACAGCCGCGCTGGATTGATCCCCTCTCCCCAGCCCTCGGCAACCGCTCCTGCGTTGCTCTACCTCGCGCATCCATGCGCTCGTCTCCCGGAGGGAGAGGGGGCAAGAGGGGCTGGCTACAACGGCTGGATGTGACCAAGAGAGTCGACGACCACATGGACGTGGTCGGTAGACGGCGTCGGGAACAGGCCGTCGAGAGGAACGCTTCGCTGCACCCACAGGTTCTGCGGAGGAGCGGCGCGGTGATTTCCTACAAGCGCTTCTTGAGGGCGTAATTGCCCGCACCCTTGCTGACCACCTTGCCCTCGCGCACCAGTTGCGCAATCGCCTTGGCGAAGCGGCCCGCATCGATGCCGAGGCCGCGCAGGCGTTCGCGCAGGAGGCTGTCGCTCATGTCCACCCGCCCCTTGAGCAGGTTCAGGATGGCGGCGGCCGGGTCGACGCTGGGGGCGGGTCGCGTTTCCGGTTGCGGTTCGGGCGCACCCACCGCCGGCTCGGCGGCGGGTGCCGGCACGTCCATCTCGGACGCGCGGGCGCCGGCGCTCACCTCGGCCATTTCCTTGTCCAGCGCGGCGAGGGCAGTCTGGTGGCTGGTGACCAGTTGCGTGCGGCGTTGCTGCAAGGATTGCAACTCCTTGTCGAGGATGAGCAGCGCCCGCTCCTGATCGGCGAGCAGTTGCTCGCGCTTTTTCCGCAATTGGGCGAGCCGCGCCACCTTCGCCGAGCGGCGTGCGCTTTCCTGCTCTTCCTGCTGCTTCTTTTTGGCCAGCTCGAGCAGCTCGCTGGCGGACAGTTCATTCAGGTTGACGAGCATGGTGTTCCCGGGCTTGGTCGATTGCGGTGGTGACTCGGCTCACCGACGTTGAGTACTTTGCACGGCGCGCCTTGGCCTGTGCGGTGAGTACTAGTACCGGAAACCGTTAGGCCGTTCCACGGCGTGGTTCACACCCGGCCCATCCCGTCACGCCGCGCGGGCCTGGCGCGCCACCTGGTTGAGCGCGGCGAGCACCGCCCGCAAGGGCGCGCTGAGGGTGTCCCGGTCGCGCGCCGCGCCGGCCACGCGCCGGCCGTCCACGTTGAGCAGCACGTAGGCGGCGGCCTCGGCGCCGGTGCCCTCGCCGATGGCGTGCTCGCTGTAGTCGACCACGCTCGCCTTCTGCCCGCTGTGGCGGATCCAGGCGTCCACGAAGGCCTCCAGCGCCCCGGCGCCGTGGCCGGTGAGGCAATACTCGCCGTGGCCGTCGTGCAGGCGCGCGTCGATCACCTCGCGCCCGTCCTGCCGTTCAAGGCGATAACCCGCCAGGGCGAGCGGTTGCCCGCCCATGAAATGGCTCTCGAACAACGCCCACAAGGCGGCGCTGTCCACCTCGCCGCCCTGGGCCTCGCTGGCCCGTTGCACCACCTGGGCGAATTCCACCTGCATCCAGCGCGGCAACACGAGGCCGTGGTCCCGTTCGAGCACGAAGGCGACGCCGCCCTTGCCGGACTGGCTGTTGATGCGGATCACCGCCTGGTAGTCGCGGCCGAGGTCACGCGGGTCGATGGGCAGATAGGCCACCTGCCAGGCCTCGTCCTGGCGCTGGCGATTGAGGCACTTGCGGATGGCGTCCTGGTGGCTGCCCGAGAACGCGGTGTAGACCAGCTCGCCCACCCAGGGATGGCGCGGGTGCACCGGCATGCCCGTGCAGCTGGTGACCGCCTCGATGATCGCGTCCGGCCGCGAGAGGTCGAGTTCGGGGTCGATGCCCTGGCTGTAGAGGTTTATGGCCAGGGTCACGATGTCCATGTTGCCGGTGCGTTCGCCGTTGCCGAGCAAGGTGCCCTCCACCCGGTCGGCGCCCGCCAGCAAGGCCAGTTCCGCCGCGGCCACGGCGCCGCCGCGGTCGTTGTGGGTGTGCACGGAGATCACCACCGCGTCGCGCCGCGAGAGGTGGGTGGCGAAATATTCCACCTGGTCGGCGAACACGTTGGGTGTGGCCACCTCCACGGTGGCCGGGAGGTTGATGATCACCGGGTGCGCTCGCGTGGGCTGCCACACGTCGAGCACGGCCTCGCACACCGCCACGGCGTAATCGGGCTCGGTACCGGTGAAGCTCTCCGGAGAGTACTGGAACACCCACTCAGTGCCCGGGTGGCGCGCCGCCTCGCGCTTCACCCACTCCGCGCCCTGCACGGCGATGGCGGTGATGCCGGCGCGGTCGCGGCCGAACACCCGCTCGCGCTGCACCGTGGACACGGAGTTGTACACGTGCACGATGGCGCGCCGCGCGCCGCGCAAGGCCTCGAAGGTGCGCACGATGAGTTCCTCGCGGGCCTGTACGAGGACCTGCACGGTGACGTCCGCCGGGATGCGGTCGTTGTCGATGAGCCAGCGCACGAAGTCGTAGTCGGGCTGGCTGGCGGCCGGAAAGCCCACCTCGATCTCCTTGAGGCCGATAGCCACCAGCACGTCCCACAGGCGCCGCTTCTGTTCCACGCTCATGGGTTCGAGCAGGGCCTGGTTGCCGTCGCGCAGGTCCACGCTGGCCCAGCGCGGGGCGCGCGTAATGGTGCGGTTCGGCCACTGCCGGTTGGGGAGCGCCACGGCCGGTGCCGGGCGGTATTTGCGGTGATCGAAGCGGCGCATGTTGTTCTCCGTTATTGCTGGGCCGGTCGGCCGATGTCTGCCCGCCAGGGGTGTCGGCGGGGTCCGTCGCCGCCCTCGTGAGGCGGGCCCGGGGCGCGCGCCTCGTGAGCGCCGCCGCAGGGGACGTGGGAAAGATTACGCCGCCGCGCAGGGCAGCCGCTTGCGTTTGCGTGCTGAACAGGGCCTGTGCGAGGCATGATATTGCGCGCTGCATTACTGGATACGCATAATCTGCCGAAGCACCCGGAGAGCACGCATAATGACCCTCGACCGCTACGACCGCCGCATCCTGGAACTCCTGCAACAGGACGGCCGCATCAGCAACCAGGACCTGGCCGACCGCATCGGCCTGTCGCCCTCGCCCTGCCTGCGCCGGGTGCGGGCGCTGGAAGACGCCGGGATCATCGCCGGCTACCGCGCCCTGGTGGACGCTAAGCGTCTCGGCCTCACTCTCATGGCCCTGGTGCACATCTCCATGGACCGCCACACCCCCGAACGCTTCGCCCATTTCGAGGCGCAGGTGGAGGCCATGCCCGAGGTGCTGGAGTGCCTGCTGATCACCGGCCAGGATGCGGATTACCAGCTGAAGGTGCTGGTGCGCGACATGGACGCCTACCAGGCGCTGCTGCTCGGCAAAATCACGCGCATCGAGGGTGTCAGCGGCGTGCACTCCAGCTTCGTGCTGCGCCGCGTGGTGGAGAGGACGGCGGTTCCGGTCTAGCCGTCCCGCAGCCCGGATGAAGCGCGGCCCGAATCCGGGGATCCCGCGGCGCCTGGCCGCGGGGATACGAACGCCTAACCGAGGCTCAGGTCCACGCCCGGCCCGGCGCCCTGGCGGGCGGCGATGAGGCGCCGGCCGCGTGCGGTGAGGCCGAAGTTCTCATCCACCACGCCATCGCCGTACAAATCGGAGAGGTGTTCCCAAGGCGTGCCGATGTCCGGCGCGGCCACGTAGGCGGCGAGGGCGTCCTGGGCCGCGTCCGGCGCCTCGAACACCTCCGCGAAGGCGATCCCCTCGGCCTTCACGGCGTGGATGCGCCGGTCACCGAGCTGCACCGAGGCGGCCACGCGACGCACCGGCTTGCCCTCCACCACCAGCATGTAGCCGCCGTCCGGCGCGGGGGCGAGTTCCATGGCGCGACCGTTTTCGTCGCGGCCACGAAACGCCGGCGGCGGCGCCAGCTGCGGGCCCGGCGGCACGGGGCCGAAGTGATAGAAGTGCTCGCGCCAGGCGTCGCGTGCGGCCTGCTCGGGCAGCCAGCGTTCCACGGCCGTGTCGAAGGCCTGCTCCAGCTCGCGCATGTCGCGGGTATGGCGGCGGTTGCGCGTGCCGAGCGGACCCTTCTGTTTGTTCTCCTGCTTGAAGTGATGGTAGCGGTGCGCCAGTTGGCGCAGTACGTCACCGAGTTCGATGGATCGGGTCATGGCATTCCTCCGGGGCGGTGCTCACGGTTCGAGCGTCACCTTGATGCAGCCGTCGTGCTTGTCGCGGAACAGGGCGTAACCCTCAGGCGCGTCGTCGAGCCTGAGCCGGTGCGTGATCACGAAGGACGGATCGATGTCGCCGCGCACGATGTGTTCGAGCAGCATGGGCATGTATTTCTGCACGTGGGTCTGGCCGAGCTTCAGGGTGAGCCCCTTGTTGAAGGCGGCGCCGATGGGAAACGTGTCCACCAGGCCGCCGTACACGCCGGGAACCGACACGGTGCCGCCCTTGCCGCACAGCAAGATGGCCTCGCGCAGGGCCGCGCCACGATCGGTTTCGAGCATGAGCGCCTGCTTGACGCGGTCGTAGCGCCCCATCACGCCCGCGCCGTGCGACTCCATGCCGACGGCGTCGATGCAGGCGTCGGGCCCACGCCCGCCGGTCAGGTCATGCACCGCCTCGCTCACGTCGGTGAAATCGCGGTTCAGGGCCTGCACGCGGCCCTTGCCGTATTTTTCCGCCATCGCCAGGCGTTCGGGGATGCGGTCGATGGCGATGACCCGCTCGGCGCCGAGCAACAGTGCGCTCTGGATGGCGAACTGACCCACCGGCCCGCAACCCCACACGGCGATCACGTCCCCTTCGCGCAGATGACACTGCTCCGCGGCCTGGTAGCCGGTAGGAAAGATGTCCGACAGGAACAGCACCACGTCGTCACGCAGCTCCGCGGGTACCCTGAGCGGGCCACTGTCGGCAAACGGCACGCGCACGTATTCCGCCTGACCGCCGGCGTAGCCGCCGAAGGCGTGGGAGTAGCCGTAGAAACCCGCCGGCGCGTGGCCGTAGAGCCGCTCCGGGATCCAGGCGTTCGGGTTGGAGTTGTCGCACAGGGAATAGAGCCCGCGGGTGCAGTAGTCGCATTGGCCGCAGCTGATGGTGAAGGGGATCACCACCCGGTCGCCAATGCGCAGGTTGCGCACCGCGCTGCCCACCTCGACCACCTCGCCCATCGCCTCGTGGCCAAGGATGTCGCCCGCCTGCATGGTGGGGACGTAGCCGTCGTAGAGGTGCAGGTCCGAACCGCAGATGGCCGCACGGGTCACTTTCACGATGGCGTCGTGGGGATTGAGGATGGCCGGATCGGGGACCTGTTCAACCCGCACGTCTTCCGTATCGAACCAGCACACAGCTTTCATGTGGCGATCTCCCGCACCTCAGCCGCTGGGTTGGCCCTCGATGGTCGGTACCTCGCCGGTTTCCATCCATTGTTTGAAGCGGCGCAGCTCCTCCTTGATCACCTGCGCGTTGACGGTCCCGAGCAGGCGCGTAACGGCGGTGAGCGTGGCACTGCCCGGCCGATAGGCGAGGCACAGATGGACCTCAGTGCCGCGTCCGCCGGGGGCCGGGAGGAAGGTCACCATGCCCCGGTGCATCAGCGCGCTGTCCGGCGGCGTGGACCAGCGGATGCACTGCCCCGGCTTGTCTTCGACCACGTCGGCGTCCCAGCTCAACGGGGTGTCGAGCCCGGGCAGCCGAGCCTCGAAGCGGTAGCGGTCGGGGCCCAGCGGCTCGACGCTGTGCAGATGCCGCATGAACTGCGGCAGGTTGCGAAAGTCACGCCAGCGCGCATACAGCGCCGCGGGACCGCCGCGCACCGTGACCGAGGTGCTCACGTCCACGGGCGCGGCTGCCCGCGGGCGCAGGCCGGGCGTGGGTACGGGAGATTCCCGGGCGCCGCGGTACAGCAAGGCCGCGCCGGCGATAGCAAGCGGCACACCCAACGCCGACCGGCTGCGCAGGCCCGCGGCGGCGAGCAGTCCGCCGCCCACCAGCGCGCCCCAGTGGTAACGCGCGCCTGCGGCGCTGGGCCGAACCGCTGCCGGCGTCATGTCGTCCCCTCCACACCCGCTTATGGAAAGTCTAGAACCGCCACACCGCCGCGCTGCCGTGCCACCGACGCGCGACCTGCATCCCAGAGACGAGGGGGCAGGTATCAGCGGTGTCGCACAGCCGTTACAATCGCTCTTCACTGGTTCGGAAGGAGCCGTCTACGGACACCCTCACCCCGCCCGTGCCGCTGTTCGATGCGGACGGACACAGGATCTACTGGCTCGGCGTGTGCGAGGCCAGCGCCTTCCGCTGCAACACCTACCTGGTACGCAGCGGCGCTACGGGCGTGCTCGTCGACCCGGGCGGCCGCAATCATTTCACCGCCGTGCGCGCCGCCGTGGAGAAGATCATGCCGGTGGAGGCGCTTACCGGTATGGTGCTGTGCCACCAGGACCCGGACGTGGCCGCGTCGATGATCGACTGGCTCGCCGTAAACCCGGCGCTCACCGTATTCACCACGCCGCGCACCCACGTGCTGTTGCCCTCCTACGGCCACCGCGACTATCGATTGCACGACGTGGAAGCGACGCCGGAATTCACCCTCCCTTCCGGTCGAAGCCTGCGCTTCATCGCCGCACCGTTCCTGCATTTCCCCGGCGCGTTCACCACCTTCGACGAAAGCTCCGGTTTCCTGTTCTCGGGCGATGTGTGGGCCGCGCTCGATTTCGACTGGCGTCTGTTCGTCGACGACTTCGACGAGCACGTGCCGCGCATGGACCTCTTTCACCTGGAATACATGCCGACCAACCTCGCCGCGCGCGGTTTCGTCAAGCGCATCGAACACCTGCCCATCCGCGCCATCCTGCCGCAGCATGGAGGTATCCTGCGCGAGCAAGACGTGCCGCGCGCGCTCGATTACCTGCGCGAACTGCGCTGTGGCCTCGACATCATCTACGCGGACCTGCAATGAGCGACACCGGCCGCCTGCGCGAGCTTGAAAACGAAAACCGCGTGCTGCGCGAGGGCGTCCAGCAGGCCAGCCGCATGCACCGCCTGTGGCAGCAGGCCCTGCAAGAATTGCAGGCCACCAAGCGCCAGCTCGAAGCCAGCCATGCGCAGCTCTCGGTGCTGTACAAGATCGCCTCGGCGATCAGCGAGACCATCGATCTCCAGGAACTGTTCGAGCGCATCATGGATGGCATGGCGCTCGCGCTGGAGCCTGCAAAGGGTCTGCCTATGGGCATCTTTTTGGTGGAGGACGATCGTATGCGCCTGGCGGCGCACCGCGGCGCCAACGCGGCCTTCATCGCCGTTCATGCGGGCATGCGCGTGGGTGACTGCCTGTGCGGGCAGGCCGCGGCCACCGGCGAGCTGGTCTGTTCGGAGGACTGCACCAGTGACCCGCGCCGCACCCTCCCCGTCACCAGCGCCGATCCGCACGGCCACTTGATCGTACCGCTCACCGCCAAGGGCCGTGCGGTGGGCGTGTTCTGCTACTTCGTGCCGTGCGGCCTCAGCCTCGACGCCGGCCAACGCGACACCTTCACGGCCATCGGCCAGCAACTCGGCGTGGCCGTCGAGAACGCGCTGTTGTACGAGGAAGCGCGCCAGCTCTCCTTTCGCGACACGCTCACCGGGCTCGGCAACCGACGCCTCATGGAACTGGTGCTCGATCGTGATCTGCCCAATGTGCGGCGCTACGGCCGTGCCCTGTCGGTGGTCATGCTCGACGTGGATCACTTCAAGCGCTACAACGACGAGCACGGCCACCCGGCCGGTGATCGGTTACTGGCGGAGATCGGCGCCATCCTGCGGCGCGAGACCCGGGACAACGACCTGCCCGTGCGGTACGGCGGCGAGGAATTCCTGGTCATCCTCCCCGAGACCGACGTCGCCGGCGCCGAACAACTCGCCGAACGCCTGCGTAGTGCCGTCGCCCAGGCAACGGCGGTCACCATCAGCCTCGGCATCGCCTGCGCCACGCCTGCCCGCAGCGATCGCCCCGCGCTCATCAAGGCGGCGGACGATGCGCTGTACGAGGCGAAGACCACCGGGCGCAATCGTGTGATGATCGCCGGCGAGGCATGACCTGTCGCACGTGCGACGCCACCCTGGCAACACCCGGAGTCCGCATCCGCCCACGTTCGTCACCCGGCGTGTCCGCCTTCGCTCATCCCCTTCCGCTTCTTCGTCACCCCGGCGAAAACCGGGGTCCATTCCCCGGGGACGAAGTGCGTCCGTCGCTGCAAGGAGCTCAGTCTTCCTCCACCTTGGGCCGGAATTCGGCAATCAGCTGTTTTTGTAGCGTGGGCGGTGCCGCCTGGTAGTGGCTGAACTCGAGGGTGTACGAGCCCTGCCCGCCGGTCAGGGAGCGCACGCGATCCGCGTAGTGGTTCAGCTCGCCGAGGGGCGCCTGGGCGCGCAGGCCGATCATGGCGCCGGGCAGGGTGCGGCTGCCGAGGACGTGGCCGCGCCGGCTGGTGAGGTCGCCGGTGATGGTGCCCATGGCGTCCGAGGGCACCACCAGGTCCAGGTTCACGATGGGTTCGAGCACCAGCGGGCCGGCCTTGGCCACGGCATCGAGAAACGCGCGTTTGCCCGCGGTGATGAAGGCCACTTCCTTGGAATCCACCGTGTGGTACTTGCCGTCGGTGACGGTCACCTTCACGTCCTGCATGGGATAGCCCGCCAGGGCGCCCGCCTCCATGGCCTGGCGCACACCTTTCTCCACCGCGGGAATGAACTGACCGGGGATGGCGCCGCCCTTCACCTCGTCGGCAAACTGGAAGCCCGCACCGCGCTCCAGCGGTTCGACGCGCAGGAAGACCTCGCCGAACTGGCCCGCACCGCCGGTCTGTTTCTTATGACGGTGATGGCCTTCGGCGCGCGCACTGATGGTCTCCCGGTAAGGAATCTTGGGCGGGCGCGTCTCGGCCTCCACGTTGAAGCGCTGCTGCAGTTTTTCCAGCGCGAGGCGCAGGTGCAAATCGCCCAGGCCGCGCAGCACGGTCTCGTTGAGCGCGGCGTTGTGTTCGAGCGCCAGGCAGGGGTCTTCCTCCACCACCCGCTGCAAGGCAGTGGACAGGCGCTGCTCGTCGCCACGGCGCCTGGCCTCCACGGCCAGGCCGAACACCGGCACGGGAAACGGCAGCGGCTTCAGGTGCAGGAAGTCCTCTTCGTGGGAGTCGTGCAGCACGGCGTCGAAGTGGATCTCCTCCACCTTGGCCACCGCGCAGATGTCGCCCGGGATACCCACTTCCGTCTCGATCTGCTGCTTGCCGAGCAGCTTGAACAGGTGCCCCACCTTGAACGGCTTGCGCCCGTCGCCCACGAACAACTGGCTATCGCGCGTCACCGTGCCCTGGTGGATGCGGAACACCCCGAGCTTGCCCACGTACGGGTCGGCCGCCACCTTGAACACGTGGGCCACCACGTGTTGTGCGGGGTCGTGGCTGACCACGTAGGGCTCGGCGTGCTCGCCCGCGCCCTTGAGAAAGGGGCGCGGATTGCCCTCCAGCGGACTCGGCATGAGCCGCTCCATGAGCGTGAGCAGTTCCTTGATGCCCGCGCCGGTGCGCGCCGAGGTGAAGCACACGGG
Source organism: Gammaproteobacteria bacterium (assembly GCA_023228645.1). Lineage (GTDB taxonomy): Bacteria > Pseudomonadota > Gammaproteobacteria > Thiohalomonadales > Thiohalomonadaceae > JALOAT01. The sequence goes on from JALOAT010000017.1 coordinate 49,430, forward strand.
CACCAGATGGCCTTCGCGCATGGCCTTCTCGAAGGCGTCGTGGAGCTGTTCGGGCGCGAGGGTCTCGCCCTGTTCGAGATAGAGGGCCATGAGCGCCTCGTCCATCTCGACCACCTGATCGATGAGTTGGGTATGCGCCTCCGCCACCGAGGAGAAATCCGCCGCGCCGTCGCGTTCGAAGAAACAGTCGCGTACCCGGGTGGCGTTTTCGGCCGGCAGGTTGATGGGCAGGCATTCGCTGCCGAACTCCTCGCGCAGCGCAGCGACGAGGCCCGGCAGGTCGGCGCCTTCGGCATCGATGCGGTTCACGATGATCATGCGGCACAGCTTGCGCTCGCCGGACCAGGCGAGCATACGCCGCGCCACCGGCTCGATGCCCGCGCTCGCGTTCACCACCACGGCGATGGTCTCCACGGCGGGAAAGGCGCCGAGGGCCATGCCGATGAAGTCCGGAAGGCCCGGCGTATCGATGAGATTCACGTGCAGACCGTCGTGATCGAAGCTCGTCACTGCCGCGCTGAGGGAATGCTGATGGCGCTGCTCAAGGGGATCGAAATCGGTGACGGTATTGCCGCGCTCCACGCTGCCGGGCGAGCCGATGATGCCGGCCCGGGCGAGCAGCGCCTCGACGAGCGTGGTCTTGCCGCTACCGGTCTGGCCGACCAGGGCGAGGTTGCGTATGGCGTCGGTGGTGTATTGGGGCATGGCGATTCCGTTCTCCTCACCCGGGCTCATGCGGCGCGTATGTAAAGACTAGCCAGCGCCGCGGTCACCACAGGCAGTTTCAGGGGATTGATTGATGCTTGAGTAAAGAAAAGGCGCGCGGGCGAAAAAAATGGCGCCCGAAGGCGCCACAAGAGGGTTGAGACAACGAAGAGAACTTTGCGTACTGCTTCGACCGCGCGAAACCGAAAAGGCTCCGCGCGGCCCGGAAAATCCCTTTTCCAAAAAATCCGACCTCATCCCGTGCGGTGTTCCGTCACGTCAGGCCCGCTCCACGCGCACCGGCAGGCCCTGGCGCACCGCCGCGCCGCTGACGAAATCGGCCAGCAGTGTGACGCCCGGGCGGCTCGGATCGGGGCAACCCAACTCGTTGAGATTGACCCCGTTGCCGGCGCCCGTCGCCCGCGGCACCGGCGCGCCACCGACGCGGTGGGCGCGGGCGCCCAGCTCGCGATGGCCGAAGCCGTGCTCGATGCCCACTGCGCCGCGCGCCACACCGGCGCGCACCAGGGCGATGCCCACCACGCTGCCGCCCGGACTCACCACGCGGATGCGATCGCCGGTCTCGATGCCCAGGGCACGGGCATCCTCCGCGTTGAGCGCAATCGGGTTGGTGGGCTGGATCTGTTGCAGGCGCGCCGTGCCGATGCTGTGCGCCGATTGCAGCTGCGACTTGGTGCTGACCGCGCGCAGCGGCCAGGCCTCCGGTGGGTACACGGCATCCAGCAGCGTGCCGTCGGCAAACACCGCCGGCTGCCAGAACGGCACGCCGCGGAAACGCTCGCCGGTGATGCTGTTGCGCGCCCGGGCGAGCTGTTCGTTGTGGATCTGCAGGGCGCGCGGGTAGCGGTGGCGCAGACGCTCGCCGTCGTAGGCGTCCGCCGCGCCCGCGAAGCGGCCGCCGCGCGCGTAGAGGTAGGCCACTTTGCGCCACTCTTCGGGCTTCAGCACGGCTTGCAACTGCGGCACCAGCCGCGTCACGCCGCTGGCGGCAATGTCCACGTCATAGGCATCGGGTACGGGTCGGCCGTCGAAGGCCACGTTGGCGCCCGCGCGCAGGTAGTAGTCCGCCGCCCTGTGCAAGGGGTGGGCGTTGCCCTCCGCGTCCGTAATGGCCCGATCGCCGAAGCCCGGCAGGCCGAGGCGCTTGGCCACCGCGATGAAGAAGCCCTCCATGGCGATGGGCTCGCCGTCGGCGGCCTTGGCCTGGCCGGGCTCCACCACCGGCCAGCGCGCGGTGCTGCCTTTGGTGACGGTGCCGCCCCAGGCGCCCGCCCAGCCCCAGCTCTCGTAGAGCACCGAGTCGGGCACGATGTAGTCGGCGTAGGTGTTGGTCTCGTTGATGAACGGATCGATGGCGACGATGAGCGGCAGTACTTTGGGATCGGCCAGGGGTCCGGCCTGGCGGGTCATGCCGGCCACGCCGTAGACCGGATTGCAGCTCCAGAGGATCAGCGCCTTGAGCGGGTACGGGTACCCGTTCAACGCCGCCGGCAGGAACTCCGAACCCATGCCGGGCGACAGCGCCAGCCAGGGATGGTGGGAGGGATAGGGCCGCCCCGCGGCCTGCTTGCGCTTGAACTCGGTGGTCTTCTCGTAGGGCAGGTTGTTGCGGGCCAGCGCGGCGCCGCGGGGCTTCACCATGCCCGGGAAGCTGACCAGGTCATAGCGCGGACCCGGCGCCACGCTCTTGAACTTGCCGCCGCCCACGGCGGCGCCGCCCTTGGCGTTCAGGTTGCCGACCAGGGCATTCAGCATAGTCACCGCATAGGCCGCATAGAAGCCGTTCGGCCCCATGGTGCCGCCGTGGCAGTCCGCCGAGGCGCGCTTGCCGTGGCTGGTGAACTCGTGGGCCAGTCCGGCGATGGTCTCGGCGGGGATGTCGCAGGCCCCGGCGTAGTCCGCCAGGGTGTGCTCGAAGGCGGCGGCGCGCAGCAGGCTGAGGCTGGTGGCCACGGCCACCCGTTCGCCGTTGGCAAGCGCCACCTCGCCCTGGTGGAACAGCGGCGCGGCGGCCACGTCGGTGTGTTTCCGCGGCCTGCCGGTGCCGTCCAGCACCACGAACGGGTCGTCGGCGCCGGTCGTGGTGAACCCCAGGTCCGAGCCGCGCAGGAAGCGCCCCGCCTCGGCGCCGGAGGCGATCACCAGGTGCGCGGCATTGGACCAGCTGGGCTGGCCCGCCGCCTCGGCGGCCTGTGGATTGGGACATTGCAGGAACGCCGCGTCGTAGGCCTCGTGTTCGAAGATCCAGCGGATCATGCCCATGGCGAGCGCCCCGTCGGTGCCGGGGCGGATGGGCAGCCATCGCACCCGATCCGCGGCGGCCAGGTTGTCCGCGTTGGTGAGGATGGGATCAACCACCACCACCTTGGCGCCGCGCGTGCGCGCATCGGCCATCTGCGCCCCCTGGCGCTTGAACGGGTTGCCAGCGTTGCCCGGCGCCGTGCCCACGAACAGCATGAACTCGGCGTGTTCGAAGTCCGGCTTCAGGTGCGGCTGGGCCTTCCAGTCGTCCAGCAGCGCGGCATAGGCCGAGCGCATGGTGAGGCCGCAATAGGCGCGGTGTCCGGCGAAGTTGATCGTGCCGAAGGCGTTCAGGGCGAAGCGGCGCACGAAGGCCTGCCGGCCCTCGTCGAAGGGCGTGAGCACGGCCAGCTGGTTGGCGCGCGGGCCGAGCTCCGGCTGTTCGGGGTCGATGGGCGTCTCCAGATCGCGGATGGCGCGCAGGCCGTCCACAGGCCCTTCACCGAACAGGTCGCCGCCCTCCACCACTTCCTGCACCAACTGCTCGAAGCTGATGGGCGCCCACTGCCCGGCGCCGCGCGGGCCGATGCGCTTGAGGGGCACGCGCACCCGCTGCGGACTGTCCAGCTTGGCGAGTACCGCGTTGCCGCGCCCACAGGCCGTGGCGCGATGGCCGAGCCCACGCTCGCCAAAGCGCGACACGGCGGCGAAGCTGGCCAGTACGGGGGCGGCGAACGGCAGGGGATCGGTGGCGGACAGGCAGTCGTACGGATTGCCGGTGACGCGCAGCACCTTGTCGCTGCGCTTGTCCACGCGCACACGCACGCCACACAACGTGGTGCAACCCATGCAGACCGTGTAGCTCACCTGCTGGTCGGGGTTGAGGCGCACCTCGCCGCTGACCGGGTCTACTTGGAACTCCGGCGCGGGGGCACTACCGCTGATCGGATCGGTGGCGCCCCTTTCAAGAAAACCCTTCAGGAACTGATGAGCGGTGTGGCTGTAGCCGACCGCGAAGGTGGCGGCGGCGCCGGCCACGCCAGCGCCCTTGAGAAAATCGCGACGCTTGGTCGTCATGGAGTCTCCTCAGGCTCGCCCGGCCCGTGCGGGCAGGACGGCGTGCAGGGCCAGGGCGATCAGCACCATCAGGCCGGCGCTTCCGAGCACGCCGAGCAGGCCTTCGGTGCCGAACGGGACGGCGTAGTCGTAGAAGCCTGCGCCTGACTTGGGCAGGCGCTGGCCGCCCATGAACAGTTCCCAGCGCCAGGCCCAGGCGGCGACCACGGCCAGCAGGCCCGCGAGCGGTGCCGCCTGCCGCCGCCCGATCAGCAGCAGCGGCGCGGCGAGCAGCAGCACCAGCAGGAGACTGGCCAGCGGCCGATGGGCCACCAGCGCCAGTTGCGCCTCGCCGGATGCGGCGCCGGCGAACCCGGCGAGCAGGCCGGCGATGAATACCAGCAGGGCCGCGGCGCTGCCCGTGGCCACGGCGCGCCCGAGCAGGCGACGGGCCGCCGGATCACCGGTCAGCAGCGTGGCCAGCCCCGCGCCGGCGGCGATGGCCGTCGCCAGCAGGCCCAGCGGCAGCAGGGGCGTGTGCCACAGCGGCCGCGCCGCCACCACCGCCAGCTCGGCGCCGGTGTAGAGGGCCACCAGCAAGGCGCCCACGGCGGTGAACACGCCGACGGCCTTCAATCGCTGTGGCCAGGGTGCGCCGTCGCCGCCCAGCAGCCCGGCGATGCGTCCCGGCAGGTCCGTCCCGGCACGTGCGGCGAAGGCAGGTCGCAAGGCGAGCCAGCCGTAGGCCACCAGGCCGCCCACGTAGGCGGGCAGGAAGAATGCACCCCAGGCCATCCAGGAACTGCCATTGGGGCTCAGGTAAAAGCGCCAGAAACGCAGCGGCTGGTGCAGGTCCGCCAGCAGCGCGATGGGCGCGGCGATACCGGTGATCAGCGCGGCGATGAGCGCGGCCCGCGCCGCTTCCACGCTGCCGCGGCCGGCGAGGAAATGGGGCAGCGTGAGCAGGAAGGCGCCCAGGCTGATGCCGACCAGGAAGAAATACTGCACCGCCCAGGGCAGCCACGCCGGGTCCTGGGCAAAACCGGTCAGTTCCAGGATCGGGGCGTTCATGGGGTCACCTCCGCGAGTTTGGCGGCGATGGGGCTGGGTTCACCCGTCACCTTGTCTTGCAAGCGACCATCGAGACCGATGTAGCGCACCTGCGGCGCGGTCCCGGCGGCGGGCTTGAGCGGCAGGGCCTCATGCTCACGCAGCAGTTGCGAAACGCTGCTATCGGGGTTGTTCAGATCGCCGAAGATGCGTGCACTGCCCACACAGGTCTCCACGCAGGCGGGCAGCAGCCCGGCGTCCACACGGTGCACGCAGAAGGTGCACTTGTCGGCGGTGCCGAGTTCGGCATTCACGAAACGCGCGTCGTAAGGGCAGGCCTGCACGCAGTAGCCGCAGCCCACGCAGCGGGTGTTGTCCACCAGCACGATGCCATCGGCACGCTGGAAAGTGGCGCCCACCGGGCACACCGGAATGCACGGCGGCTCTGCGCAGTGATTGCACAGGCGCGGCAGGCTGGCGCGGCGCGGGCTGCCGTCCGCGCCCGGGATCTCGAACTGGTGAACCACCGTGCGGTACTGGCCCAACGGTGTGTGGTTCTCGGTGCCGCAGGCGACGGTGCAGGCCTGGCAGCCAATGCAACGGCGCAGATCCACCACCATTCCCCAGCGGTGTTTCGCATCGCCTTCACCCTGGGCGGAACGCGCCGCCGCCGGGGCGCCGACCGCAGCGCCCGCGGCACCGACGGCGATCCCCTTGAGGAAGTCGCGGCGGGACGGATTCATCGAAAAAACCTCACATACCATTCAGGCGGGAGTACGAGGATAGGGACGCGGATTCGGTGGCGATATCGGGGGAAGCCCCAAAAACGGGAGCGCTGACTGGGTTCGAAACGGATGGAAGATCAGCGGCAACATCAGCCGGGTGCCGGAGCCTCGCACCAACCTGCTGCTCAAGAAATGAGAGGCAAGGCATGGACGATTGCCGAAGGAGATGAGGGGGATCAATAAAATCAACGGCCGCGCTTGAATTGATCACCTCTCCCCGGCCCTCTCCCTCCGGGCTGTCTCTTGGTCACATCACCGCGGGCGAGACAGAGGCTTGGCAATAACGCATTAACCGGCAGCCGCTAATAGATTCGTCCCTTCTCCCTCCGGGAGAAGGACAGGATGAGGGGATCAATAAATCAACGATCGCACCTGAATTGATCCCCTCTCCCCGGCCCTCTCCCGGAGGGCTGTCTCTTAGTCACATCATTTCCACGAGAGACAGAAGCTTGCGTCCTTCTCCCTCCGGGAGAAGGACAGGATGAGGGGATCAATAAACCAACAGCCGCATCTGAATTGATCCCCTCTCCCCGGCCCTCTCCCGGAGGGCTGTCTCTTAGTCACATCATTTCCACGAGAGACAGAAGCTTGCGTCCCTTCTCCCTCCGGGAGAAGGACAGGATGAGGGGATCAATAAACCAACAGCCGCATCTGAATTGATCCCCTCTCCCCAGCCCTCGGCAACCGCTCCTGCGTTGCTCTACCTCGCGCATCCATGCGCTCGTCTCCCGGAGGGAGAGGGGGCAAGAGGGGCTGGCTACAACGGTGAAATGTGACCAAGAGACAGCCCGGAGGGAGAGGGAGTGCGGAGACCAAGATACTGCGGTAGGAGCGAGCTTCTGCTCGCGACAGGCCCAGGAGGCCGCAGCCTGGAAATCGCGAGCAGAAGCTCGCTCCCACACTCGAAAATCCCTCATCCCAATTCGCTGTGGCGGGATGAAAACCATCGTGGCCTGAGGCACGGGGGCTTGATGCGTAAGACGGTATCTCCGCGCCGACTTGATCGCACCGGTGAGCGGGCTCAGCGATTCAACGCATCAACGCTCCACGTGTTCCACCACGCTCCGCTCGCCGGGCGTGCGATGCGGCACTGGCCCCGCCTCCGGCTCGTCCGTGCCCGGGATGCCGGCCGCTGGCCAGGCACTGAACGGGAATGGGCGTTCATCACTACGGAAGGTCACGAATTCCAGGATCTGGAACACGTAGGCATTCAAACCGCGGGCGAACATCGTTAGCCGCGGCAGGGTCTCACCCATGATGAGCCGGCTGCCGAATTGCAGCACCGCTACGACCGTGACTACGAGTTCGGCGACCCAGTAAAGGATCGCGAATAAAATGATGAGCAAACCCCGCAACCAGGTCTTGCCGTTCGTCAGGTTGGTCTTCAAATCCCCCGCCATGGGTGTCTCCTGTCTTCTCGCAAGTGCGCCTTGATGATCATGTGGCCGCCGCGCGCCATGCGCAAGGCGCGCGGGGCGCACTCGGGTCTTTCCCTAGGACATGAGGCGGCAGGGGCACCCTTTCAGATCGAGTGCGCCGATTCAGTCCACGCAGGTCTCCGCCGCGGGCGCATGGATGATGACCCGTTCGAATACGTAGCTCCCCTTCACACGCATCGCAGGGCACCCGATCTCGCCACCGTCGCCCCGGCACCGCAGGATGGCTATCCCCAGTTGCAGCTCCCGACATGCCGCTTCCGTGACGGGCTCGCCGTACACGGTGGCCGTGCGCATGCCCGCGCCATTGGCCACAAGCTGTGCCGCGAAGGCATGGGTGTGAACGGGGCGTCCATTGCCGTCCAGGTAATGCAGGGTGCCGGTGATGGAACGCAGGGGCGCCTTGGCCCAAAGGAAAACGTCCACCGTGGCCGAGCACGGCGCCAAGATGCCGTACCGGAGCGCGGCGGCTTCGACATTCAAGCTCGCCGGTGCCGTCGTCGACAGCGGCCGACACGCCGCGACGGGTTCGCCGGATGGGCCGACAACGCGCCCCACTACCAACGGATCTGCCGCGATCGCTGCCTGGGCCGCCAACAGCAGCATCGTAGCGATCATCCGCGGCACATCACTGGCTTCAATATGCGCGTCGTGCCGGTTACAAACCGCACTTCAACTTGCGCCCACCGGTAATTGCGAAACCTTCACGCTCGTAGAACGCCAGGGTCTTTTGAAACTGCGGCAGCGGCGGCGTGGTGACCTCTAGCCGTCTCCATCCGCGTGACGCCCCGAACGATTTCGCGCGCGACAAGAGCTGCGTCCCCACACTGCTCGACCGTCTGTCAGACCTCACATAGAGCTCCGGGATTGTCCCGAACGCCCCTTCGGCATAGAGCGCATAGCTTTCGTAGATAGCTATGAAGCCCACCGCCTGGCGGTGCGCATCGCGCGCGACGAACACGAAATATTTTTCCTGGTCGAGAAAGTCCCTGAGCCTGGTCGTGGTCTCGTCGAGATCGAAGTTGAACGCCTGAACACCAATGGCATTCATGATCTCCCCCAAAAGCTCCCCAACCATTACGGCGACTTCAGACGAGTCACTTGCAGTAGCTCTTTCAATGAAGGTGTTCTGTGGCATCTCTATTCTTTAATGTTGGGAGGTGCTGCGCACTTTGGGTGACGTCGTTCAGAATTGTCGATGTTACGTCTGTTCCGGACTCCCCAGGCGCACAAACACCCATTTACCACGCCCCTTCCTGGTCATGTCGCGATGACTTGTTGGCTTCCATCATCAACACGAGGCCGATCACCCCCGCCACAAGCAGGCCGGCGTCCTGCGGCACGCCGAGCAAAAAGGCGGCTTGGCCACCAATGGAGGCCCAGAGAACCGGAACGACAAGCGTGCCACGCGGATACGGGCGGACCAGGAACGCAAGCAGGCCCAGGGTGAATAGCGTCGTCGGACAGGGGAGCCCGAAGGTCGGCAATTCGGGATAGGTGTGCCCGGAATACACGGACCACGCCGGGTAAATTGCCAGCGCATAGATAACCAGGACGATCCCGATGACCGTGTGCGTTCCCCGCGTCATCCGGAAATCCAGTTTTCTTCGAATGACACCCTGCCAGAGAAACGCGAAAGAACCGGCAAGTGAGAGGGCCGCAAAGCCGTACGCCAACGGATTGATGGCAGTGAAAAAGCAAAGGTGATAGGCGATGCCAAGCCACGCCCACAGGACCGCAAGAATGCCCGAGATACCCACCCCGGACCAGCGACGAGGAACAACGACCAATACGATCGCCATGACCGCGAGACCGAACAACAGAAACTGCGCGGGGTACAACGCCGTGTTGTAGTCGCGGAAAACCCCGAAGAACTGTTCAGTTGTGAAGGGGAGCTGCATCCCGGTTCCTAACAGCCATTGCACCGCCTCGACCGCACCCGATTGCATCGGCCGCCGGGTGCAAGTCCTTGCCGGTCTCGGTCAAGCGCATGCGATGTACCCCTACACGCAATGTTCGCACATGTCGCAAATGATACGAATGTCCATCTATCCGACGCACGCTCGGTGGCATTGGTGGTGCACATGCCCGCCCGCATGGCTGGTGGCCGTGCCCCCAAATACCTGTCCGTGCTCAGCTCCGCCCGCAGGACACCGCCACACAGCGCTCGCCCAGCCAACATTCGTGGACGAGCCACAGAAACAACCAGTTTCCCCCGTAGGAACGGGCTCAGCCCGCGCTTGCCCCATGAAGAACCCATCCCCGCCTGAGCCCGCGCCTACAGTTTGTATATCCCCCCGCATGTGGGAGCGAGCTGCCGCTCGCCGCTAACCCAATGTCAGAGCCACGCGCCCCTTCCACCCTCCCCCCACCCGCGCTACCATCGACCCGTCTCAGGCGGCCGGACGCCCGGTGAAGTCGAACCCGGGCGCGGGCGGAATACAACACCCACACGGGAAACAAACCCGCCGCACCTGACAAAGGAACGAAGTGCCTGCGAGGCCACACGGAGTGGTTACCAGGTACACGGAACGCAATGTCAGGAGAATGAACATGGAAAGACACCATGAAATCACGGATCGGCTCGACCTGATCGCCGGTCACATGCGTCTGATTGCCGACTTGATGTTGGCCGGGCCCGACCTCCAGGACGTGGACCGCGGCGCCTTCGCCCAAGTGCTGCACGACCTCGCTGTCCGCCTCGAAGCGGCCACCGAGGAACTGCAAAACGCAGGCGCCCGCCATGCCATGGAACAGGAGGCCCCGTGATGGACCACAGCTACGAGGACACCCGCGGCCCCTCGCCCTGGTACAAAATGAAGACCCGCCCCAAGCACCTCCCGCCCCATAAGCAGGACGAACTGCGCCGCGTCGTCGACACCGTCCGCGCCCACCAGGACGTGGAAATGATCATCCTCTTCGGCTCCCACGCCCGCGGCGACTGGGTGGAAGACGAATACGAAGAGGACCACATCACCTACGGCTACCACTCCGACTACGACATCCTCATCGTCACCGCCGACAAGGACCGCGAGCGCCACGTCAACCATGACGAAAAGCTGAAGGCCGCCTTGCAGCCGGAGGGCAAAGGCACCCGCGTCAACTTCATCGTGCATACGATTCAGCATGTGAATCAGATGCTGGCGGAGCGGCGGTTCTTCTTCATGGACATCCTGAAGGAGGGGTTCCTGCTTTGGGATTCGGGCAGGTACTCATTGGCGAGGCCGCCGAAGGAGTTGCCGCCGGAGGTGATGCTGAGGCATGCGGAGGAGTATTTTGGGGAGTGGATGGAGAGTGGCGATGGTTTTTTCGACAGCGCGGCATACAACCAATCAAAAGGCCGTCACAAGATCGCCGCGTTCGAGCTTCACCAGACAGCAGAGCGGTACATTACTTGCCTTCTGCTCGTTCATACCGGCTATAAGCCGAAAGAGCACGATCTAGAGAAGCTCCTTGCCCAAGCGGCAGGCTTTGACCCTCGATTCGCCGCGATCTTCCCGAGGCATACGGGCCCTGAGGAGCGTCTCTTCGATCTTCTGCGTCGGGCCTACGTGGATGCGCGATATAGCAGGAACTACTTCATCTCCGGGGAAGAGTTAGATCTCATACGCAAACGTCTGGAGAGCTTGCGGATAGCGACAGACGCTTCCTGCAGAAAGAGAATTGAAGGACTTGCTGTGGCTAACGAAGAAAATGGAAAGCCCCACCTATCGTGAACACCGCAAGTAGTCAGGGCCGCATTGGGAATCGTAAATGGCGTCGCACCCTATGAAAGAGAACGGAATAGACGTGTTGGGAGAGTGTGGAGTTACGCAGGTCCACCATTACGCCCCTCTACACTACCTACCCTTTATTGCACGCGAGAAGGCTCTCCTCTGCAAGCCGACGCTTGCGCGACTAGGCTTCGGGCCTTCGCACCTTCGGTCCATGTCAAGCAAGCAAGATATCGAACGAGGGTTCGGCGACTGCGCCTTCCTAACGATTGACTTCGAGCCACGAATCGTTAAGGCCAAGTTGTTCGCGGGCTTTCCGCACATAGCGCTGCGAGTTCCTTCAAAAGCATTCCTCGGGGTGGATTTCAGTCTTTGCAGGTACAACGTCGCGATGACTCGCGTTTTGCGGCGCCACGGAATGCCTGGGCGCCCAGAATCGGCGACTAATGGGCGGTATTACGATAAGCGACAGCTGCCAGTCGCACGCGAACTCCCTGATAAGAAAGCCATGCTTAAAGAACACCTTCCTCGAAGGACAATGATCGAGGTGCTTGTCCATGGTGATTTCTTCCTCCCAAGCGACACCACGGTTATTTGCTACGCCGAGGAGGATGCGAAGATTGCGAGGCTAGTACTGTCAGAATGTGGTGTGCCGTGGGGATGTGCGTGTGAACCGCCACCAGGGCCATACAGAAGGAATCGCTCATACGTATCCAAGGTTGAGGAGTTCATTGAAACCGCCCTCATGGACCCGGCGTGGCGCGGTAACGGACTAGAGTTCGATCGTGTGTAGGAGGAAGTTGCATGCGAGATATTGTTGTAATCAGCGGCCGCACGTGCACTGGCAAATCCAGCCTTGCTCATAGTCTGAACAAGGAGTTTGGATTTGAGGTCGTAAAGTCGAGGGACGTCTTGAGAATGGCAGGGGGGCAAGCGTTAGACAGAACCGGCTTGCAGCTTTTCGGGGACGAGCAAGACCGGCGTTCCGATTGCAAGTGGCTTTCCGACCACGTCGAGGCACTCGACGCAGCGCGTCCAAGGGAGATCCCGTTTGTTGTCGACAACATCCGCAACCTCCAACAACTTCTTTGGTTCCGAACAAACAGAAGGTGGAGGGTTGTGCATGTCCACCTTTACGCCAAGACCACAACTCTCGAGAGCCGTTTTGCGGCGAAGAACCACTCATGTGTTTGCGAAGATCCTGGCGCCTATAAGAGTGCCGACCTAATCAAGAATGAATCCGATATCGAGGCTTTTAAGCGGGATGCGGATGTGCGGATTTGGACGACGCGAAGCGACCCAGACGACACTCTGGTAAGGGTCGCTGCGCGCCTCGGTCTGTATGCATCTCCACACTTCCGCTGTGTGGATGTTGTTGTTGGCGGTCAGTACGGGAGCGAGGGAAAAGGTCACATTGCAGCCTATCTGGCGAAAGAGTATGACGTCCTGATGCGTGTTGGCGGCCCCAATGCTGGCCATTCTGTCTCAAGCGAGTCTGGACTATATACCTATCATCAACTGCCCTCCGGGGCAAAGGACACGACTGCACAACTCCTTCTCGGCGCAGGTATGACTATTCGGGTTCCTGAGTTGCTCAAAGAGATCGCCGATTGTGGTATTGCCACTGAACGCTTGTGTATAGACCCGCAAGCGATGGTAATCGAGGACAAAGATGTTGCGGAGGAAGCGGGGCTTGTTTCCTCCATTGCGTCGACAGGGCGCGGAGGTGGGGCCGCGGCCGCTAGACGGATAATGGGCCGGCGAGTTGGGGGGGTAACACTCGCTCGTGACGTAGACGCTTTGAGACCTTACTTAGGGTCGACTCTGGAACGATTGGAAGAGGCGTATCGAAATGGAAAGCGGGTCCTGTTAGAAGGAACGCAGGGAAGTGGATTGAGCATATTCCATGGCCCTTATCCGTACGTTACATCGCGCGACACCAACGTGGCGGGTTGCCTGGCTGAGGCGGGTATCTCCCCGACGCGTGTTCGGAAAGTTCTCTTAGTAATCCGGTCCACTCCCATCAGAGTCGGAAATCCCGATGCAGGAGGGTCATCTGGCCCACTTAAGTACGAGACAACCTTCGCCGAGGTAGCCAAAGACGCAGGTATTGACCCCGAGGAAACTACCACCTTCGAAAGAACATCGACTACCAAAAGGCCGCGCCGCGTGGGGTGGTTTGACTGGGAACTCTTTCGCCGCTCCTGCGCAATAAATGCGCCGACCGACATCGTGCTCACATTTGCAGATTATCTAAATGGTGACAACAGGAAAGCGCGGCGATTTGAACAGCTCGATCAAGAAACAATTAAGTTTATCGAGGAGCTGGAGTGTGTTGCGCGAGCGCCAGTTTCATTAATCAATACGAGGTTCCCTAGGAACGATGGTGAGCGACTGGATCTTAGGACTGTCATTGATCGCAGGCATTGGCCAAGCCAGCGCGTGCATGGGTGATCTTATTCCCAGCGTTCGAAGGAGGAGCGAAGTTGGCTCTGCGAGTTCCGCGGAGGAATCAATGCGGAAAAGGTGACCAATGCGGAAAAGGTGACAGATTTATTTTCGGCCGGGATTTTGCGTGAAAATAGATCTGTCACCTTTTTTCCTTGGTGGATCAGCGCTACACCTAGGCACCTCCTGACGGAACGCCTGTTCTGAACAACAGTCCCTTGCTGCTACCTGCGAAAGCGCGGGGTCCACGATTCGACAAGGTCATCCTCTTCCTCAATCTCTTCCGGTTCGGGCACTTCGATATCGTAAAGCACCGTAAGCGGTCAATAAACCGCACCCTTCCCACTCGTCAACGCATCCCGAAAACTGTGGCCTTCACCATCGTGAGGCACAGTCATGCGAAAGAACACGACCAAGGCGCTGCGAATGAGCGGTGCCGCA
>JALOAT010000018.1 GCA_023228645.1 Gammaproteobacteria bacterium
CCAGGATGCGCTCCACGTCGCCGATGCCGCGCAACTGGCCGCGCAGCTCGTCGCAGGCGTCGGCCTCGAGCAGGGCCGCGATGGCGTCATGGCGCGCGGCGAGCACCGCCTGGTCGCGCAAGGGGCGGTGCAGCCAGCGCCGCAGCAGGCGGCTGCCCATGGCGGTCACCGTGCGGTCCATCACGCCCACCACCGTGTGGTCGTGGTCACCGGACAGGGCGTGGTCGATCTCCAGGTTGCGGCGCGAGGCCGCGTCCAGCAGCACGGCGCTCTCGCGCTGCTCCACCCCCAGGCCGCGGATGTGGGGCAGGGCGCTGCGCTGGGTTTCTTTCAGGTAATGCAGCAGCGCACCGGCGGCGGATACGGCCAGGCTCAGGTGTTCGCAGCCGAAGCCGCTCAGGTCACGGGTGCCGAACTGGGCGGCCAGCTGACGCCTGGCGGTGTCCTGGTCGAAGTGCCAGGGGGCGAGCGGCTGGGCGCCGCGGCGCTGCTCGAAGCGGCGCGCGCACTCGCCGGCCTCGGCCATCAGCAGTTCGGCCGGTTGCAGGCGTTCCAGCTCGCCGAGCAGGGCCTCGTCGCCGTCCAGTTCCGAGACCGTAAAGCGCCCGCTGGTGACGTCCAGCACGGCCAGGCCGAAGCGGCCTCCTTGCTGGTGCACGGCGCACAGCAGGTTGTCGCGGCGCTCCTCCAGCAGGGCCTCGTCGGTGACCGTGCCCGGTGTGACGATGCGCACCACCTTGCGCTCCACCGGCCCCTTGCTGGTGGCCGGGTCGCCCACTTGCTCGCAGATGGCCACCGATTCGCCGGCGCGGATGAGCCGTGCCAGGTAGGTCTCCACCGCGTGATAGGGCACACCCGCCATGGGGATGGGCTCGCCGGCGGACTGGCCGCGCGCGGTCAGCGTGATGTCCAGCAGCCGCGCGGCGCGGCGCGCATCGTCGTAGAACAGCTCGTAGAAATCGCCCATGCGATAGAACACGAGCATGTCCGGGTGTTGCGCCTTGATGCCGAGATACTGGCGCATCATGGGCGTGTGCTGGGGGATGTCTTCGGGCCGGGCGTTCATCGGCGCAAGTTTACCGGCCGGCCCGGGGGTTGCGCATCCCGTCGCCGCTCTGTTACTAACCACCACATGTGGCTTTCTGTAGGAGCCGACACCATCGGCGAACGCGGTGCGATACCGCAGGCCCGTTACAAAGGCCGTTCGCCCACGGTGTGGGCTCCTACGGGGAGGAAGCACGGACCTGATAAGGAAGGAGCGAGGAGCTGCCGTGGGATCGAGGACTTTCCATGAAAAGCGCGACTTCCGTCGCATGGACCTGGGCGACTGCCCCTTCAGCTTCCGGTTGGTGGAGGGCGGTGAGACGGGCCAGGGCACCGTCACCAACCTGAGCGGCAGCGGAATGTTGTTGACCATGCAGCGGGAACTGCCGCCCGGCACGCTCATGGCGGTGAAGCTGGCGCCACAGCAGGCGCTGGTGCCGCCGTTCACGGCCGTGGTCGAGGTGGTGCGCGCCCAGCCCCTGGATGGGTGTGGCTACCGGACGGCGGTGGTGATCAAGTCCAGGGCTTGAGCGCGTTTCCGGTCGGCTCCCACCCACCGGTTAAACTGTTCAGAAAACGCGGACTCCCCATGATTCCCGACGATACCCAGCTGCGGACCCTGGCCGAGCGTGCCTCCGAGCGGTTGTGCGTGCGGGGCCTGGTCATGGCCGCCGCCGAGTCCTGCACCGGGGGCTGGCTCGCCAAGACCGCCACCGACCTGCCGGGCAGTTCGCGCTGGTTCGAACGCGGTTTCGTCACCTACAGCAACGAGGCCAAGCAGGACCTGCTCGGCGTTTCCGCCGCGACCCTGGCCCGCCACGGTGCGGTCAGCGAGGCGACGGCGCGGGAAATGGCCTGTGGCGCGCTGGCCAACAGCCGGGCGCAGGTCGCCCTGGCCATCACCGGCATCGCCGGGCCAGGCGGCGGGACGCCGGACAAGCCCGTGGGCCTGGTGTGGTTCGCCTGGGTGCGGCAGGGCCGCGAACCGGTCGCGCGCAGCCAATGTTTCGACGGCGACCGTGACGCGGTACGCCGCCGTGCGGTGGCCGCCGCCTGGCAGGGCCTGCTCGACCTTCCATGAACGAAGGGCCGCCGACGCGCCGGCTGTTCTTCGCCCTCTGGCCGGACGAGGCGACCCGCGCCCGTACCGCGCGCGTGGCGCGCGTCGTAACCTCGCCCTGCCACGGCCGGCCAGTGCCCGCGGCCAACCACCACATCACCCTCGAATTCCTCGGCAACGTCCCACCCGACACCTTCGATTGCCTGCTGGCCTGCGCGGCCACGTTCGTGGGCGAGCCCTTCGAACTGACCCTCGACCGGGCGGACAGCTTTCGCCGCACGGGCATCGTGTGGCTTGGCCCGAGCACCCTCCCGAATCCGCTGATTCGGCTCTACCAGCACCTGCACACGGGCGTGGCCCGCTGCGGCCTGAGTGCCGAGGAACGTGCGTTCCGGCCCCACCTGACCATCATGCGCAAGGCCCGGCGCGGCCCGGCGGGCGAGCCGTTCGAGCCCATCGTCTGGCCGGTGCAGGACTTCGTCCTGGTCGAATCCGTGGCCGCATCGAACGGCTCCCGTTATCAGGTTCTGTGGCGTTGGCCGTTGGACACAGCATCGACCTGAGTGCCGGCCGGCCAGCCATGCCCTGTGGAAAACCATCGCCAGGAAACGGGGCTAGGCTGGCTTCGGGGGCTGTGGAATAATGCGGTTTTTCGCCCGGCGGCAGGGAGCCGCCGGCTCTCGATGGGAGGAAACAATGGACGACAACAAGCGCAAGGCCCTTTCCGCGGCCCTCAGCCAGATCGAAAAGCAGTTCGGCAAGGGCTCGGTCATGCGCATGGGCGACAACACCGCCCAGCGCGATCTGCAGGTCATTTCCACCGGCTCCCTGGGGCTGGACATCGCCTTGGGCGTGGGCGGTCTGCCGCGCGGCCGCATCATCGAGATCTACGGGCCGGAATCCTCCGGCAAGACCACGCTGACCCTGCAGGTCATCGCCGAGGCCCAGAAGCTGGGCGGCACCTGCGCCTTCGTGGACGCCGAGCACGCCCTCGACCCGCAGTATGCCCAGAAGCTGGGTGTGAACGTGGACGACCTGCTGGTGTCCCAGCCCGACACCGGTGAACAGGCCCTCGAAATCGCCGACATGCTGGTGCGCTCCAGCGCCGTGGACGTGGTGGTGGTCGACTCCGTGGCCGCGCTCACGCCCAAGGCCGAAATCGAAGGCGAGATGGGCGATTCCCACGTGGGTCTGCAGGCGCGCCTGATGTCCCAGGCGCTGCGCAAGCTCACCGCCAACATCAAGCGTTCCAATACCCTGGTGATCTTCATCAACCAGATCCGCATGAAGATCGGTGTCATGTTCGGCAGCCCCGAGACCACTACCGGCGGCAACGCGCTCAAATTCTATTCCTCCGTGCGCCTGGATATCCGCCGCATCGGTTCCATCAAGAAGGGCGACGAGGTGGTCGGCAACGAAACCCGCGTGAAAGTGGTCAAAAACAAGGTGGCCCCGCCGTTCAAGCAGGCCGAGTTCGAGATCATCTACGGTGAAGGCATTTCGCGCCTGGGCGAGGTCATCGACCTGGGGGTGAACGCGGGCATCGTGGATAAATCGGGCGCCTGGTACAGCTACAAGGGCAACCGCATCGGCCAGGGTAAGGACAATGCCCGCCAGTTCCTCAAGGACAATCCCGAAATGGCCAGTGAGATCGAGGCGCTGGTACGCGCCAACTTCCTGCCCAAGACGGTGGTCGCCGGCGAGGCCGAAGACTTGGCGGAATCCGAGGCCTGAGTCTGAGTGAGTACGCCAGCGGAGGTGCGCAGCGCCGCCGTGGCCATGCTCGCGCGCCGTGAACATGCGGCGTACGAGCTGCGCACCAAGCTGATTCAAAAAGGCTGGCCCGTGGAGCAGGTCTCGGCGGTCGTGGCGGAACTCGCCGCCGAAGGCCTGCAAAGCGACAGCCGTTTCACCGAGGCCTTTATCCGTTCTGCCATCGCCAAGGGGCACGGGCTGGTGCGCATCCGCGCCGCACTGCGCGAACGCGGTGTGGACGAGTCGCTCATTGGTGAACAGCTGGCCGGCTGTGATGCCGACTGGGCCGGGCAGGTGGAGCAGGTGCGGCGCAAGCGCTTCGGCGCAGCGCTGCCCGGCGATCCGAAAGAGCGCGCCCGCCAGGCCCGTTTTCTACAGTATCGGGGATTCAGCGTCGAGCAGATTCGTCGCGCGCTGAGGCAACAGGATTCGGATTGATTAAAGGCCGGCACAGCCGGCCTTGGACTATCGACGCAATGAAAAGCAGCGAGATTCGCCAGGCGTTTCTGGAATTCTTCCGTAAGCACGGCCACGAGATCGTGCCTTCGAGCCCGCTCGTGCCGGGTAACGACCCGACCCTGCTGTTTACCAACGCGGGCATGGTGCAGTTCAAAGACGTGTTCCTGGGCTTCGACAAGCGCCCGTACACCCGCGCCGCCACGGCGCAGAAGTGCGTGCGTGCCGGCGGTAAGCACAACGATCTCGAAAATGTAGGCTATACCGCGCGCCACCACACCTTCTTCGAGATGCTGGGCAATTTCAGCTTCGGCGACTACTTCAAGCAAGACGCCATCCGCTACGCCTGGGAACTGCTTACCGAGGTCTTCAAGATTCCGGTGGATCGCCTTTGGGTGACGGTATATGCGGAAGACGACGAGGCCTACGACATCTGGACCAAGCAGATCGGCGTGCGTCCCGAGCGTTGCATCCGCATCGGCGACAACAAGGGCGCGCGCTATGCGTCCGACAACTTCTGGATGATGGGTGAAACCGGCCCCTGCGGCCCATGCACGGAGATCTTCTACGACCACGGCCCGGAGATCGCCGGCGGTCCACCGGGCTCGCCTGACGAGGACGGCGATCGCTACATCGAGATCTGGAATAACGTGTTCATGCAGTTCAACCGCGACGAACAGGGCGTCATGCACCCGCTGCCGAAGCCCAGCGTGGACACGGGCATGGGCCTGGAGCGCATCGCCGCGGTGCTGCAGGGCGTGCATTCCAATTACGAAATCGATCTGTTCCAGAATTTGATCCGCGCCGCGGCACGCGAGACCGGCTGCACCGAGCTAGACAATCCGTCGCTCAAGGTGCTGGCCGATCACATCCGCGCCTGCGCCTTCCTGGTGGCCGACGGCGTGATCCCGGGCAACGAAGGCCGCGGCTACGTGCTGCGCCGCATCATCCGCCGCGCCATCCGTCACGGCTACAAGCTGGGCGTGCGTGCGCCGTTTTTCCACAAGCTGGTGGCGGATCTGGACGCGGAGATGGGCGAGGCCTATGCGGAATTGCGCCAGTCGCGGGCGCGCGTCACCGAGGTGTTGCGTCAGGAAGAAGAACGTTTCTTCGAAACCCTTGAGAACGGCATGGGGATCGTGGAATCCGAGCTGGCACGCCTGAAAGCGGCAGGTGCGCAGCAGTTCGATGGCGAAACCGCCTTCAAGCTGCATGACACCTACGGCTTCCCTCTCGACCTCACCGCCGATGTGTGCCGGGAGCACGGCGTGAGCGTGGATTCTGCCGGCTTCGAAGCCGCCATGGCCCGTCAACAGGAACAGTCGCGCGCAGCGGGCAAGTTCAAAATGGCCGCCGCGCTCGACTACAGCGGTGCACCCACGGTGTTCCACGGTTACGAAAAGCTGGAACTGCCTGGGGCGAAAATCACCGCCCTGTACGTGGACGGCGCCTCGGTGCAGACCATGCAGGCAGGTCAGCAGGGCGTGGTGGTGTTGGACAATACCCCGTTCTATGCCGAATCGGGCGGCCAGGTGGGTGACAGCGGCGAATTGCTGGCCGACGCTGCGCGCTTTGACGTGGCCGACACGCAGAAGATCCAGGCCGATGTGTTTGGCCATCATGGCGAACTCGCCAACGGTTCGCTCAAGGTGGGTGACAGCGTCACCGCGCGCGTGAACTGTGTGCGGCGTGCGCGCACCCAGCGCAACCACTCGGTCACGCACCTGATGCACAAGGCCTTGCGCGAAGTGCTTGGCGAGCACGTGCAACAGAAAGGCTCGCTGGTCGATCCTGACAAGACCCGTTTCGACTTCGCCCATAACGCGCCGCTCACCGCCGAGCAGATCCGCCGCGTGGAAGCGCTGGTCAACGCCGAGATCCTGGCCAACGCGTCCGCAGAGGCGCGCGTGGTTTCGCTCGACGAAGCACGCACGCTTGGTGCCATGATGCTGTTTGGTGAGAAATACGGTGACGAGGTGCGTGTCGTCGACATCGGCAGTTCCCGCGAGCTGTGCGGCGGCACCCATGTGTCACGCACCGGGGACATCGGTCTGTTCAAGATCGTCATGGAAGGCGGCGTTGCCGCAGGCGTGCGCCGCATCGAGGCCATTACGGGCGAAAACGCCCTGACGTACGCGCAGGATCAGCAACAGCTGTTGCAGGAGGCCGCGGGTGTCCTCAAGACCTCGGCTCAGGAACTCCCGGGCAAGCTCGCGCAACTCCAGGACAGCGTAAAGGCGCTGGAAAAGGAACTGGCCAGGCTCAAGGCCAAGCTGGCCGCCAGCCAGGGTTCCGATTTGGAGTCCCAGGCGGTGGAGGTGGCCGGCATCCGAGTGCTCGCCGCCCGTTTGGAAGGGGCGGATCCGAAGTCATTGCGCGATACCGTCGATCAGCTCAAGAACAAGCTGGGCACGGCTGCCGTAGTATTGGCTGCAGTACAGGACGACAAGGTCAGCCTGGTCGCCGGCGTCACCAAGGATGCGGTCGACCGCATCAAGGCTGGCGATCTGGTCAACGTGGTCGCTGAACGGGTGGGTGGCAAGGGAGGCGGACGCCCGGATATGGCCCAGGCCGGTGGCAACCGTCCGGACGCCCTGCCCGAGGCCCTGACCGCGGTGGTGGAATGGGTGCGTTCCCGATTGGGATAATCCGTACTACGGTTCATACTTTTTTTTATAACTCATTTGGTGTTTAATCTGCGCCCTTTGGCGCACAACGACTCCCGCTATGGCCCTGATCGTCCAAAAGTACGGTGGCACCTCGGTCGGTTCGATCGAGCGCATCATGCACGTGGCGCGGAAGGTCAAGTCCTTCCGCGATCAAGGTCATGATCTGGTGGTGGTTCTTTCGGCCATGTCCGGAGAGACCAACCGCCTCATCGACCTGGCCAAACAGGTCCAATCTTCGCCCGATGCGCGTGAGTTGGATGTCTTGCTGTCCACCGGTGAACAGCAGACCATTGCGCTCCTGGTCATGGCACTGAAACAAATTGGTGTCGATGCCCGCTCGTATACCGGCCCGCAGGTGCGCATCCTGACCGACAGCTCTTTCAACAAGGCGCGCATTCTGTCCATTGAAGAGTCGCGCATGCGCAAGGATCTGGACGAGGGGCGCGTGGTCGTCGCCGCCGGTTTCCAGGGGGTCGACGAAAACGGCAACACAACCACCCTGGGCCGGGGCGGTTCCGACACCACGGCGGTGGCGCTCGCCGCCACACTCAAGGCCGACGAGTGCCAGATCTACACCGACGTGGATGGCGTCTATACGACCGATCCACGCGTAGTTCCTGAGGCCCGCCGCCTCAATCGCATTACCTTCGAGGAAATGCTCGAACTGGCGAGCCTTGGCTCCAAGGTGTTGCAGATTCGCGCGGTGGAATTTGCAGGAAAGTACAATGTGCCTTTGCGTGTCCTGTCCTCCTTCAAGGACGGCGAGGGCACTCTGATCACCTACGAGGAAGATGGAATGGAAGAACCGCTGATTTCCGGCATTGCCTTCCAGCGCGATGAGGCCAAACTGACCATCCTGGGCGTACCGGACGAGCCGGGTGTTGCCTACCGCATCCTCGGACCGATTGGCGACGCCAATATCGAAGTCGATATGATCGTGCAGAACGTGGGTGCGGACGACACCACGGATTTCACTTTCACGGTCAATCGCAACGATTACGAAAAGGCACTGAAAATTCTGCAGAGCACTGCCGAAGAACTCGGTGCCCGTGACGTGAACGGTGACGTCAAGATCGTCAAGATCTCTGTCGTCGGCGTAGGCATGCGCTCGCATGCGGGTATTGCCGCCACCATGTTCAAAGCGCTTGCTGACGAACGCATCAACATCCGCATGATCTCCACTTCGGAGATAAAGACTTCGGTGGTGGTCGACGAGAAGTACCTTGAGCTGGCCGTGCGCACCCTGCATTCAGCTTTCAAGCTGGAGCAGGAGCTGACCCAAGCTTGAAACTCCAAATGCGCCGGCGAATTTCCGTGCCGGCGCGATGTCTATGTGTGAGCGCTTTGTGTCGCGTCGCGAAGTGGTCTTTGCTTTCCATGAGCGACACCGGACTGCGCAGTTTTACGAGGAGACAATTTAAATGCTGATTCTGACTCGACGAGTGGGAGAGACGCTCGTGATCGGCGACGAGGTCACCGTGACGGTCCTCGGCATCAAAGGCAACCAGGTGCGCATTGGCGTGAACGCGCCGAAGGACGTGTCCGTGCATCGCGAGGAGATCTACGAGCGCATTCAGCGCGAGAAGCAGGACCAGACGCCGTCTTCCTAAAAAGGAATTCGCAGTCTGAGCTTTACGTTCCTGAAACGGGAAGGTATCCTTCGCAGCGTCGTTTTGGAGAGATGGCCGAGTCGGTCGAAGGCGCTCCCCTGCTAAGGGAGTATGGGGTCAAAAACTCCATCGAGGGTTCGAATCCCTCTCTCTCCGCCATAGTCGAAGTGTTGACAAAGATTGGGTGTTCCGTATAATTCGCACCCTCACAGCGCCCGTAGCTCAGCTGGATAGAGTACCTGGCTACGAACTAGGTGGTCGGGAGTTCGAATCTCTCCGGGCGCGCCATACCGAAAGGGCTCCAGCGATGGGGCCCTTTTCTTTTGTCCGATTCGTTGCAATCCGCATCTGCGACGAGTGCAGACATACCCAACCAGTGATTTGCCGGCGTCGAGTTGTGGCTTTTTCGGCGGTTGCTGCTCCAGTTTCGATTTCCACGCTTTTTCGTCCACTCGCAGCGTTCTCGAACTCCGCCCTTGGCAGGCACAGGTCCCGTGGTCAGAAGACGAGCACCTTTTCCGCTTCGGCGGTGCAGGTCGCAAGTTCGTCCATGGAACTGCGCTGGCAGCCTGCCACGATTTGCACCTCGTTCAGACCTCGCGCATCCATGCACGTGCCGCAAAGCAGGATGGAGCCCTTGCGCACGATGGACTGCACCATCTTTTCCAGGTTGTAGTAGCTTGCGGGGGCTATTGAGCAGACTTGGTACATGCCACTGCGTCGCCCATCAGAAAAACGGTGATCTCCCGTGGATTGTCGCGCCGTTGCAGTGCCATGGCCAGCCGCAACCCGTTGTAGCTGCACTCCGTTCCGTACGGTGGGTCGTTGAGAATGATCAAGATGCCCATGGTGTCGCTTCCGTGGTGTGACCTTGTGTCAAAGATATATCGCGGCGCTGTTCCGCCGGTGCCTCAATCGTCGTGATCCCTAAGCAGGCGCGCGTTGCCGCCAATGGCGGCCGTGTTGGTGGTGACGGATTTTTCCTGCACCAAGGGACGGAGGTAATCGGGACCGCCCGCCTTGGGGCCCGTGCCGGACAGGCCACGCCCGCCAAAAGGCTGTACACCCACGGTAGCGCCGATGATGTCGCGGTTGACGTACACGTTGCCGGCGTTGGCTTGGGTCGTAATCTGCTTGATGGTGGCATCGATACGGCTATGGATGCCGAAGGTGAGGCCGTGACTGCTGGCATTGATGTCGTCGATGAGTGCATCCAGCGCGTCGGCGCGAAAGCGCACCGCGTGCAGGACGGGTCCGAACACCTCCTCGCGCAGTGCCCCGGGACGATCGATTTCGAAAAGGCTCGGGGCGAAATAGCAGCCGTGCCCTATGTTGGGCGGAAATGGTGAACGTGCGATCAGACGGTGGCGCGATTCCATGACTTGAACGTGTCGGCTCAATGTGTCACGTGCATCGTCGTCGATGAGTGGACCCACGTCCGTGCCCGGATCGAGCGGGTCGCCGATGTGGATTTCGGCCATGGCCCCGGCGAGCAATTCCAACACCTGCCCGGCGATTTCTTCCTGGAGGCACAGCAGCCGCAACGCCGAGCAGCGTTGACCTGCACTGTTGAAAGCGGAGCGCAGCACATCGGGTACCACTTGCTCGGGCAGTGCGGATGCATCCACCACCATGGCGTTGATTCCGCCGGTCTCGGCGACGAGCGGCAGCAATGCTCCCGCGCGCTCGGCAAGTGCCCGCTGAATGCGGCGCGCGCTCGCCATGGAGCCGGTGAATAACACGCCGGCAAGACGCGGGTGTGCGAGGAGCTCAGCGGCTATCGCGCCACTCGGCCCGGGTAAATATTGAAGCACCGCCGGTGGCACGCCGGCCTGGTGAAACAGAAGGCAAATCTGCATACCCACCAGGGGTGTTTGATGCGCCGGCTTGGCCACCACGGCGTTGCCGGCTACGAGCGCAGCGCCTATCTGGCCGGTGAAAATGGCGATGGGAAAATTCCACGGACTGATGCAGGCGAACACGCCGCGGCCTTCATACGACAAGTGATTGTCTTCGCCGGTGGGGCCTTGCAGGGTTCTCGGTGCCAGATCATTCTCGGCAAGCGCGGCGTAGTAACGCAGGAAGTCCACGGCCTCGCGTGCATCGGCGAGGGCGTCGGGCACCGTGCGCCCGCCTTCGCGCACACACAAGGCGATGAGCATGGGGTAATTCTTTTCCAGCAAGTCCGCGGCGCGGCGCAGGATGCGGGCGCGCTTGGCGAGGGATGTTCCGGCCCAGGCACGGTACGCCATTGCCGCACTGTCGAGCGCGCGGCGCGTCGCGGTGACGTCCGCCTCCCGCACCTCACCCACGTGGACGCGGCGGTCATGAGGGCTGGTCACCGGGCGCAGACGCCCGGTGTGGAGTTCGCCGTCGATAAGCGGTGCGGCCCGCCATTCGCGCCGCAGTTGCGCGCGCACGGCACCGTATAACTCGGTTTCATCCTGGCAGTTGTCCAGCGCAATGCCGCGGCTGTTGCGCCGATCCGTACCGTAGATGGCCTCGGGCAGTGGAATGGCAGCGCGATGCGTGTCAGGTGCGCGCAGGCGCTGCACCGGCGAGGTCGTCAGGGTTTCGACGGGAACGCGGACATCGGTGATGCGATGGACGAACGAGGAATTGGCGCCGTTTTCCAGCAGACGACGTACCAGATAGGGCAGCAGCTCATGATGGCTGCCGACCGGCGCATACACGCGGCACGCCTGCATGCTGTCCTTGAGTACGGTGTCGTAGAGCACCTCGCCCATACCGTAAAGTCGCTGGAACTCCAATGCATGGCCGCCAGCCATTTCGAGGATCGCCGCGACGGTGTGGGCATTGTGAGTCGCGAACTGCGGATGGAATCGATGGCCCGCGAGCAACCGCCGCGCGCACGCGAGATAGGCCACATCGGTGTGGGCCTTGCGCGTGTAAACCGGATAGCCCGCAAGGCCGAGTTGCTGCGCCCGCTTGATCTCGTAATCCCAATAGGCGCCTTTGACCAAGCGTATCGGAATGCGGGTGCGGTGTGTCGCGGCGAGCGCGGTCAGCCAGTCCAGTACCGCCGGGGCGCGTTTTTGATACACCTGCACTGCGAGACCCAGACCGTCCCAGTCGGATAGGCGTGGGTCGGCTAAGGTACGCTCGAATACGGCCAGGGTGAGCTCCAGCCGATGCGCCTCCTCGGCATCGACCGTCAGCAGTACGTCATGTGCGCGGGCGAGTGCCGCCAGATCCGCGAGGGCGCCCGCCAGTAGCGGAAGCGTACGCTTGCGCTGGCTGTATTCACTGCGCGGGTGCAGTGCGGACAGCTTGACGGACACCCCGAGTGGCGCCGACAGTTCCCGACTGGCTGCACCGGTCGCGACGATGGCGTGGGCATAGGCCTCCTGATACCGAACGGCGTCGGCGTGGGTGAGTGCCGCTTCGCCCAGCATGTCGAAGGAATAGCGATATCGACGTGCGTCGCCGCGCGTGGCGCATTGCAGTGCTTCCTCGATATCGCGTCCGATCACGAACTGACCCGCTAACCGGTGCATGGTCCAGAGCAAGATGCGGCGGATGACGGGCTCGCTGCCTTGCGCCACCCGCTGTGCCAGTGATCGGATACCGGATTCCTGCGCCATGAGGCGCCCGCTCATCAGCAGCACGCGCGTGGCGGCATTGACTACCGCCGAGCGACTGCGGCCGATATGCGCGTCCCAGCGGGCGCCCGCTAGTTTGTCGCGGACCAGCTTGGCAGCCGTTTCCGGCCACGGTATGCGCAGCAGACCCTCGGCAAGCGCCATGAGCCGGATGCCTTCCTCGCTGTCGAGCCCGTACTCATTGAGGAACGCCTCCAGGGAGGAGTTACGGTGATGTTCGCGAACCGCTTGCACCAGTGCACCCGCACGTGCGCTGATAACCTGCTCGATTTCGGGCGCAAACGAGGCGTCCTCACGCAATTGCTCCACACAGCGCGACTCGTCCGCCAGATGGGCGGCCACCAGTGTCGGGGGTAGGGGGCAAGTGCGCGTGTCGTCGGCGGACATGACCAGGCTTGCAGCGCAGGCGTATGAACAGCGTAGCCTGTGCGACGGTCGGCTATGGCACAGGGGCGCTTTCAGGTGACCCGGTCACAGGCCTACAATCGCCTGCACCTGCCGACCCGTGCCGAAGCATGCCGTATCTCGTTGCCGTCACCCTTCTTTGGGCGTTTTCGTTCAGCCTCATCGGCCACTATCTGGCCGGACAGGTGGACAGCGACCTGGCGGTGCTGGTGCGGGTGGCCATCGCCGCCCTGGTCTTCGCGCCGTTCACGTTGTGGCGCGGCCTGCCGCGCCCGCTGCTCGCCGGTTTCTGGCTGGCGGGCGCGCTGCAGTTCGGCGTGACCTACCTGTGCCTGTACCGCAGCTTCAACGTGCTGAGCGTCCCCGAGGTGCTGCTGTTCACGGTGCTGACGCCCATCTACGTCACGCTCATCGACGACGTGCTCGCACGGCGCTTCAATCCCTGGGCCCTGCTGGCCGCTGCGGTGGCGGTCGGCGGCGGGGCGGTCATCCGTTTCGAACACCTGGAAGGCGATTACCTGCTCGGTTTCCTGTTGCTCCAGGTGGCGAACTTCACCTTCGCCGCAGGGCAGGTGCTGTGCCGGCATCTGCTGGCGCGTTATCCGACCGACCATGGCCTGCACCGGTTCTTCGGGCACTTTTTCCTCGGCGCGCTGGTGCTCGTGCTGCCCTCGTTCCTGTGGTTCGGCGATGCCGCGCTCATGCCGCAGGGCCCGTTGCAATGGGGCGTGTTGCTGTGGATGGGACTGTTTGCCACCGCGCTCGGGATGTACTGGTGGGTGCTTGGCAGTACGCGGGTGGACGCAGGCACCCTGGCGGTGATGAACGAATTGCACGTGCCCGCCGGGTTGGTGGTGAATCTTCTGATCTGGAATCGTGATGCCGATCTGCTGCGGTTACTGGCCGGCGGCACCGTCATCCTCGCGTCGCTGGCGATCAATCGCCGGGGGCGCAGGTCCTTGGTCGAGGGGCCCGTGCCCGCGTCCGCCTAGGCGTGACCACTTCGCTCGGACCACTCAGCGCCGGGCGTGATGAATGCGCCGTGGCTGTAGGCCACCAGCCGCCCTTCGCGCGCGAAGCCTGCCAGGGTCAGCCCGGCGCTGTGGGCAAGGCGCACCGCCAATGCGGTCGGTGCGGAGAGGGCTACCATGCAGCCGATGCCGACGCCGGCGGCTTTTTGCACCATCTCGTAACTGGCGCGGCTGGAAACGAGCAGAAAGCCGTCCTGTAACACGATACCGCCACGCGCCAGTGCGCCGATGAGTTTGTCGAGCGCGTTATGCCGTCCCACGTCCTCGCAAAGGAATTTGATTCGGCCCGCGGCATTCGACCACGCTGCGGCGTGCACCGCGCCCGTGGCGGCGCGCAGCGGTTGCAATGAGGGGAGGGCGGCGAGCGCCGCAGAAATGGCTGCCAGGGAAACCGGCGCACCGCGCACCACCGGCGCGCAGGTGCGCGCCACGGCGCTCAGGCTGTCGACGCCGCACAGGCCGCAGCCGGTGCGGCCTGCGAGGGAACGGCGTCGTTCCTTCAGCGCCATGAACCGGCGGGAGGCGATCTCCATGTGCACTTCGATGCCCTGGTCGCCGGCGCGGATCTCGAGGTCGTAGAGTTCGGCGGGATGCGCGAGGATGCCTTCGCTGAGGCTGAAGCCCAGGGCAAGTTCCTCGAGTTTTTCCGGTGATGCGAGCATCACCGCGTGAGAGATGCCGTTGTACACCAGCGCGACCGGCACTTCCTCCACCACGTGGTCCACGCAGTCCGCCCGCGCGCCGTTCTCGATGCGCGTGACGGTGATCGGCGCCGAGGTGGGCCATGCCGCGGCTTCGAACGGTTCCGCTTCGTCCTCTCGCAGTGCGCAAACGGGACTCACGGGTCCGTCCAGTGAATACTCCTTCACCGCTTCAGGATGCATCGCCGGTCACCAGCAGGAGATTCGGCGCGGCGCGCGTGTAGCCGGCTTCATCCAGCAACAGATCGAGGGCGAGGGTTGCAAGATCGTCCGCGACGGGGTCCGCCTGCGGGTCCTTCTCGGTATGGATGATCTTCAGGTAGCTCTTGCAGCCGTCACAGGTCTCCGCGCGCACGTGGGAGGCGTGGCCTTCAATGGCCTGGTAGGCGATGCCTTCGGTGGTGTCGCACACGGCACACTTGACGCGCACCAGGTTCCATTGGGTGTTGCACAGGGAGCAGTGCAGGTAACGCAGGCCGTCCACCTCGCCGCCCGTGCGTTGGACGCTGGCCACGGGCAGGGAACCGCAGCAGGGGCAGACACCGGGCACGTCCAGGGGCGGCACGGCTGTGTCCTCCATGGCGGCCGCCATGTGGGTCCAGTACACCTGCAAGGCCGCGCCGACGATGGGCAGTGTGGCGGCATGCGCAGGCGTGTGCCGGCCACTCAGGACTTCGTCGGCCAGCGCTTCCAGTTCGTCCGCGGAACACAGGCGCAGTGCGGCGAGCGCGCGGCGCCCCGCCTCGGGGACGCAATCCTCCGCGGCCTCCAGCAGGGACGGCAGCACCGTCGTGCGCCAGGCCGGATCGCGCATCCAGCCGGCGGCGGGCAGCGGCGGCATGCCGTTGGCCGAGGCCTGTTGCAGTTGCCCGGGGCTCGGCAGGGCGAGCGCCGGGAAGGTCTGTAGCGCTGCGTGCTGCGCGCGCGACAGACGGGAAAGAAAGTTCAGCCAGTCGCCCAGGGCATGGCCTTCGGCCAGGCGCGCAAAGCGTTGCGCGCGACGGGCGAAGATGTCCGTGTCCGGCAGGATCACCCGGGGCAGATCACGGGCCACGGGCTGGAATTCATTGCTTTGCAGTGTTGCAGTCATGTCCACTCCTGAAAAAAAGAGGCCCGCGATGGCCGCGGGCCTCCCGACGGTACTACTTGCCCGTCATCTGGCGATACCAGGCGCGGTGATGCTGCCTTGCCCAGGCGCGGGTCACCGTGCCGTACCACATGGCGCGGATGGTGCCCTTGACCCAGATGGCGGCATACACGTGCACCGTGATGAGCGCGATCATCACCGCGGCCGTGGCGGCGTGGACGACTGCGGCGAGACGCACCACCTCCACGGGCAAGGTGAAGTACGCGCGCCACAGCGCGATGCCCGAGACGAACAGCAGCAGCATGCACAGGGCGGCGCCCCAGAACATCAGCTTCTGGCCGCCGTTGTACTTGCCTTGCTCGGGCATGTTGTGGTCATCGCCGTTCACCATCTCCTTGGCCCGGCGCACCCACTCCCAGTCCACGGCGGCCATGCCGTTCAGCGCCCGGAAGCGCAGGAACAGCGCGGTGAAGGACAGCATCATCAGCACCCCGATGAAGGGGTGCAGGATGCGGGTCCAGACGCCGCCGCCGAACAGATGGGTCAGGGGCCAGAAGTAGGGATGGAAAAAGGCCAGCCCGGAGAGCGCGAGCAGGATGAAGCTCATCCCGACCACCCAGTGGTTGGCCCGCTCAGGCGCACTGTAGCGTTGCAGGTCCTGCGGATCGCGAATCATGCGTCAGCCTCCTTCTCGGCTTCCTTTTCGGAGTCCTTTGAGACTTCGTTGGGACCCTTGGCGACGTAGTGGAACAGGGCGGCCAGACCCACCAGCGCCATGCCCGCGGTGGCGAGGGGCTTGGTGATGCCCTTCCACAACTCGACCATGGGACTGATGCCGGGCTGGGCCGGCAGGCCCGCGTACAACCCGGGTCGGTCGGCGTGCTGCAACACGTACATCACGTGCGTGCCGCCCACGCCTTCCGGGTCGTACAGCCCCGCCTTCACGAAGCCGCGTTCCTTCAGGTCGCGGATGCGCGTCTGTGCGTAGTCCTTCATCTGCTCCTTGGTGCCGAAGCGCAGCGCACCGGTGGGGCAGGACTTGACGCACACGGGCGCCTGGCCCACTGCCACCCGATCGGAACAGAAGGTGCACTTGTACGCCTTGCTGTCCTTTTTCGAGATGCGCGGCACGTTGAAGGGACAGCCCGTCACGCAGTAACCGCAGCCAACGCAGTTCTCCTGGTGGAACTCCACGATGCCGTTGCCGTGTTGCACGATGGCGCCCGGCGCCGGACAGGCCCTGAGGCAACCCGGATCGGCGCAGTGCATGCAGCCGTCCTTGCGGATCAGCCACTGCAGGGTGCCGTTCTCTTCCACCTCGGCGTAGCGCATGACCGTCCATGCGGTATCCGTGAGGTCGACCGGGTTGTCGTAGACGCCCGTGGTGTTACCGATCTCGGGACGCAGATCGTTCCACTCCATGCATGCCGCCTGACAGGCCTTGCAGCCGATGCAGGCGGAGACGTCGACCAGCTTCGCCACTTCCGTGTGCTGGTTGACGGCAGGCAGGGGCGAGGTGGTCGCCGAGCGACGCTGAATGTCAGTCGTTTGCAGTGTCATGGCGCCTCCTTAGACCTTCTCGATGTTGACCAGGAACGCCTTGGATTCCGGCGTCTGGGCATTGGCATCGCCGACGAAGGGCGTGAGGCTGTTGGCCAGGTTGCCCGGCTTCGCCACGCCCTTGAAGCCCCAGTGGATGGGGATGCCGACGGTGTGGACCTTCCTGCCATTCACATCGAGGGCGCGGATGCGCTTGGTCACCGCCACCACCGCGTTCACATGACCGCGGTTGCTGCTCACCTTCACCTGATCGCCCGACTTGAGCCCTTTCTCCCGCGCCAGCTCCTCGCCGATCTCCACGAACTGCTCCGGCTGGAGTATTGCGTTGAGGGCCGAGTGCTTGGTCCAGAAGTGGAAGTGCTCCACCAGGCGGTAGGTGGTCGCCACGTACGGGAAGGCCTGCGCCTTGCCGAACGCCGCGCGATCGCCCTGATACACGCGCGCCACCGGGTTGTTGAACACCTCCGGTTTGCCGGGATGGAAGGGGTTCTCCTCCAGCGGCGACTCGAAGGGCTCGTAGTGCTCGGGGAACGGACCGTCGGCCATGCCCGGTGCGAACAGGCGCGCCACGCCTTCGGGGGTCATGATGAACGGACCCACGTTCTCCTCGGGACGGGCGTTGGCGCGCATGTCCGGGATGTCGTTGCCGGTCCATGCGCTGCCGTTCCACTTGAGCACCGTGCGCGACGGATCCCACGGCTTGCCCGCAGGGTCGCACGAGGCACGGTTGTAGATGATGCGGCGGTTGGCGGGCCAGGCGAAGCCCCAGTTCAGGGTCTGGCCGAGACCGGACGGATCGGCATTGTCGCGCCGCGCCATCAGGTTGCCCGCCTGCGACCAGGAACCGCAGTAGATCCAGTTGCCGCAGGCCGTGCTGCCGTCGTCGCGCAGTTGCGCGAAGCCGGCCAGCTGTTCGCCCGCCTTCACCAGTACCTTGCTCGGGTCCTTGGGGTCCGTCAGATCCGCCAGGGCCTTGCCGCTGATCTCCATGGCCAGTTCCTCGGGCGAGGGACGGGAGGGGATGCGGTAGGGCCAGGTGAGATGACGGACGGGATCCGGGAAGGCGCCGCCTTCGCTCGCGTACATCTCACGCAGCTTGAGGAACAGCCGCGCGATGATCTCGCGATCGGTCAGGGCCTCGCCCGGCGCGTCGCCGGCCTTCCAGTGCCACTGGATCACGCGCCCGGAGTTGGTGAACGAACCGGTTTCTTCCGCGAACAGCGTCGCCGGCAGACGGAACACTTCGGTCTGGATGGCGGACGGGTTGGCCGGATTCAGGTCACCGTGGTTCTTCCAGAACTCCGAGGTGTCGGTGGCGAGCGGGTCGATCACCACCAGGTACTTCAGCTTGCCGAGCGCCTCGCGGATCTTGTTGGAGTTGGCCACCGAGGCGATCGGATTGAAGCCCTGGCAGACGAAGCCGTTCATCTTGCCCTGGTGCATGCGCTCGAACAGCGCCAGGGTGTCGTACGCGCCGTCCAGCTTGGGCAACCAATCGTAGGCCCAGCCGTTGTCCTTGTTCGCCGCATCGCCGTACCAGGCCTTCATCAGGCTCACCCACCACTTGGGGTAATTGCCCGGGAAGTTCATCTGATTGGGCCGCAGGGGCTTGGGCGTGCGCGCCTTCAGATAACCTTCGACGGAGGACTCCTTGTCCGCGGCCGTGCTCATGTAGCCCGGCAGCTTGTCGCCGAACAGGCACTGGTCGGTGATGCCCTGCACGTTGGCATGGCCGCGCAGCGCGTTGATGCCGCCGCCCGCCATACCCATGTTGCCCAGCAGGGTCTGGATGATGGCCATGGTGCGGATGTTCTGTGCGCCCACGGAATGCTGCGTCCAGCCCAGGGCGTACAGGATGGTCATGGTCCTGTTGGGTGCCGCGGTGCTCGCGATGAGCTCGCAGACCTTCAGGAAGGCCTCCTTGGGTGTACCCGTGACCTTGGACACCAGCTCGGGCGTGTAGCGGCCGTAGTGCTTCTTCAGCAGCTGGAACGCGCAGTTGGGGTCCTTGAGCGTCGGGTCCACCTTCACGTAGCCGTCCTCGCCCATCTGGTAGCCCCAGGTGGCCTTGTTGTACTTGCGCGTCGAGGCGTCGTAGCCGGAGAACAGGCCGTCCTCGAACGTGAAGCCCGGATTGATGAGGAAGCTGGCGTTGGTGTACGCCTTGACGTACTCGTGCTGGAACTTGTCGTGCGTGAGCAGGTAGTTGATCACGCCGCCCAGGAACGCGATGTCCGTACCGGAACGGATCGGCGCGTAGTAGTCCGCCACGGCGGCGGAACGGGTGAAACGCGGGTCCACCACCACGAGCTTGGCCTTGCGCTGCTGCTTGGCCTCCTGCACCCACTTGAAACCGCAGGTGTGGGCCTCGGCCGCATTGCCGCCCATGATGAGGACGAGGTCGGCATTCTTGATGTCGACCCAGTGATTGGTCATCGCGCCACGCCCAAACGTCGGAGCCAGACTGGCCACCGTCGGGGAGTGTCAGATGCGGGCCTGGGTGTCGATGCCGACCGCGCCGAGGGAGCGCAGGACCTTGTGGCTGAGGTAACCGGCTTCGTTGGACGCTGCCGACGAAGCGAGGAAACCGAAGGTGTTCCAGCGGTTGACGGTCAGTCCGTCCTTGTTGGTAGCGACGAAGTTGGCGTCACGATCCGCTTTCATGTGCTTGGCGATGCGGGTGAAGGCCTCGTCCCAGGAGATGCGCTTCCACTCACTGGAACCGGCCTCGCGCACCTCGGGGAACTTGAGGCGGTTGGGGCTCTTGATCATGTCCAGCAGACCCGCGCCCTTGGGGCACAGCGAGCCGCGGTTCACCGGATTGTCCGGGTCACCCTCGATGTGAATGATGTCGGCGGTGGTGTTCTTGGATTTGTCGCCGTGGCTGTAGATGAGCAGGCCGCAACCGACCGAGCAGTACGGACAGGTATTCCGCGTCTCGGTAGCGCGCGCCAGCTTGAAGGTCCGCGTTTCGGCCAGGGCCTGGGTTGGCGAGAATCCCATCAGGGTAATGCTCGTCGACGCCATGCCCGCCGAGCAGATCTTGAAGAACTGCCGTCGTGAGATGTGCATGGGTACTCCTCGTTAGTGTTTTTCTGCACGGACGCCTTGCGGCGACCGCGAATGGGCCGGCAGCAATATCCGTGCCAGTTGCCTAACGTAAGGAATATCAACAGCTCTCGGGAAACCCACGACGCGTCATGGGACAAGTTGTCCCACAGGCGCGGGTTGATGCGGAAATTCTGTCCAGGCGGATTGCTTGCTTGCGAAGAAAAGAATTCAACACAGAGGCGCAGAGGCGCGGAGATCGCAGAGGGATGGCATGGTGGGGACAAGCCCCACGTACGCCTGTTCGTCTTTGCGTTCCCTGTTCCTCTGTGCGCTGTCAGCCGACCACGCGCACCTGCGGGGCGCCTTCTTCCAGGCGGCCCACCACGGCGGCCGAGCTGAAGCCTGCCCGGTGGAACAGGTCGAGCACCGCCGCCGCGCTGTCGGGCGCACAGGCGGCGAGCAGGCCGCCGCTGGTCTGCGGGTCGCACAGCAGGCGCTGCGCCCACGGGGGCAGGCCGGCATCGAGGCGCACTTCCGCCCCGTAGCTCGCCCAGTTGCGCTCGATGGCGCCGGGGCCGATGCCTTGCGGCGCGAGCACGGCGGCGGTGGGCAGCACGGGCACCTGGCCGAAGTTCACCTCCGCCGCCAGGCGCGAGCCGCGGCAGAGCTCCAGCAGATGGCCTAGCAGGCCGAAGCCCGTCACGTCGGTGAGGGCGTGCACGCCGGGCAGCTCGGCCAGATCGGTGCCCACACTGTTCAGGCGCGTGGTGGAAGCCACCATTTCCGCATAGCCGTCCGCGTCGAGCAGGCCTTTTTTCAGCGCCGTGGCGAGCACGCCGACGCCCAGCGGCTTGCCCAGCACCAGCACGTCGCCGGCGCGCGCGGCATCGTTGCGCTTCACCTTGTCCGGATGCACCGTGCCCATCACCGCGAGCCCGTAGATGGGTTCCACCGCATCGATGGAATGGCCGCCGGCGAGGGCGACACCCGCCGCGCGGCACACCTCCGCGCCCCCTTCCAGGATGCGGCGGATGATCGGCACGGGCAGCTTGTCGACGGGCATGCCGACGATGGCCAGGGCCATGCACGGCCGCCCGCCCATGGCATACACGTCGGAGAGGGCGTTGGTGGCGGCGATGCGGCCGAAGTCGAAGGGGTCGTCGACGATGGGCATGAAGAAGTCCGTGGTGGCGATGAGCGCCTGCTCGTCGTTAAGGCGCATCACCGCAGCGTCATCGCTGGTCTCGCTACCGACCATGAGGGCGGGATGGGGAAAGCCCATGCCCATGCCTTCCAACGCACTGCGCAGCACGCCCGGCGCGATCTTGCAGCCGCAACCGCCGCCATGGGACAGCGTGGTGAGACGGACCTCGGGTTGGATGGAAGCGGCGGCGTTGGTCATGGCGACTCCTGTGCATGAATGTGAGAGACAAAGGACGACGGCGCGCGATGGGTGCGCGTGCGAAGCCGGCAGGTGTTGCACTGCCGGGCGTGAAGCTTGCGGGAAAATGGCGGAAGAGAGTGGGAGTCGAACCCACCAGGGACCGCCTGGCGACCCCTGCCGGTTTTGAAGACCGGCCGCCCCACCGGGGAACGATCTCTTCCAGGATTGATCATGGGAGCACCCATTGGCGCTGTTCGCCGGGCTGGCGCAGCAGGTGCTCGTCGCGGACCCGCCGAGTGTATCCGACCCGATCGAAGAATTCGAGGATGTGGACGGCCACCTTGCGGCCGCCGCCGATCACGTCGCGCAGGGCCGCGGCGCGGGCGCCGCCGTCGCGCGCGCAAAGCGTGCTCACCTCTTGCGCGAGCCGCGCCACGGCCTCGGCGCTGAAGTAGTGATCGT
Source organism: Gammaproteobacteria bacterium (assembly GCA_023228645.1). GTDB lineage: Bacteria > Pseudomonadota > Gammaproteobacteria > Thiohalomonadales > Thiohalomonadaceae > JALOAT01. Next base: position 21,899 of record JALOAT010000018.1, read on the forward strand.
GCGCCACCGGATAGGCGAGGCCCACACGCGCCACGCGCTTCATGAGCCCGCGCACGGTTTCCTCGGGAATGCCCGTGGCGCGCGCGATGTCGCGCACGCGCGGGGGATTGTTGGGCATCTCCTCGATGAGCGGTTTCAGTCCGCGCCACAGTTCTGCATCCGCCGCCGCCAGGCTGGCGCGATGTCCCGGCAGGTGCAGCCAGCCGCCGGTCTGAGCCAGGCGACCGTCCGCGAGCAGCTCGTCGGTAAGACGATCGAACGCGGCGCGGGGCAGCGTGGGCAGGGTGAGACGCCGCAGCCGATCGCGCTCCACGCCGAGCATGTCCGGTGCGCGTTCGTGTTCGGCCCCCGCCGCGGCCAGCAGCCGCTCGCCCAGTTGGCGCCAGCCGTCGGGCGCAAAACCCGTACGGCCCTCGCCCACCGGCACGATGATCAACTGCGACGCACGCCACAGTGCTTCGGCTTCTGCCGGGGCGAGGTTGCGGTTGAGAGCGAAGCGCGCCAGGTCCACGCCCGCAGGCTGGCGCGTCAAGGCGTGTTCGAGCGCAGGACGCGGATCGGCATCGGCGAGCAGATGCAGATAGGCGAGGTGCGCGGCGGCGCGCTTGTAGCGCGTGGGCGGGAAGATGTCGAGCACGCGGCCGCCGGCAATGGTCTGGGTCGCAGATTGATCGCGCAGCACGAAACGATCGTGGGCCAACGCGCCCAGCGGTCTGTCGAGCAGGAACTCGGCCAATGCCGTCGCGCCGGGCGCCAGCGTTTCGCCTTCCAGGAGCGCCACGCGCGCCGTCACGTCCGCTGCACCCAGGTGCAGATGGACCGGCTGCCAATGACGCAAGGGCGTGATTGCGCGCACCTCGGCGTGGAAGCGCTGCACGGGTTGGTGCAATGCCGGCGCCACCACCCAGTCGCCGCGCGCGATGTCGGCCTTCTCCACATCGCCTGCCAGATGGATGGCGATGCGTTCGCCCACTTTGCCCGCTTCGGCCGGACGGTCGTGCACGCGCAGGCCGCGCACGCGCACGCTGCGTCCGAGCGGCGTCACGGTGAGGGTGTCGCCGACATTCACCGTGCCGGCGAATGCGGTGCCCGTCACCACCAGGCCGATGCCTTGCAAGGTGAAGACGCGATCGATGGCGAGGCGGAATCCGCCGCCGCTGTGCGACGGCGTGAGGGCGGAAGCCGTGCCGTTCAGGTGTTCGCGCAGCGCCGCAACGCCTTGACCCGTGACCGACGAGACCGGGAACAGCGGCGCGTCGTTCAACGGCGTGCCGGCGAGCAGCGCCTGGATTTCCTGTTGCACCTCAGTGAGGCGCGCCGGTGAAACCGCATCGATCTTGGTGAGCGCCACGGCGCCCGTGTCCAGACCGAGCAGCGTGGCGATGGCGAGGTGCTCGCGGGTCTGCGGCATGGGGCCGTCGTCCGCAGCCACCACCAGCAGCAGATAGTCGATGCCCGTGGCGCCGGCCAGCATGTTGTGCACCAGCCGTTCGTGGCCCGGCACGTCCACGAAGCCGAGCCGGCCGTCGTCGGCGTAGGCGTAACCCAGATCGAGGGTGATGCCGCGGGCCTTTTCCTCTTTCAGGCGATCGCATTCAACGCCGGTGAGCGCGCGCACCAGCGAGGTCTTGCCGTGATCGATGTGGCCCGCGGTGCCGACGATCACGGGCGCTTCTCCAGATGTGCCAGTTGCGCGAGCAGGCCGTCCTCGTCGTCGAGGCAGCGCAGATCGAGGCGCAGGGCGCCGGCCTCGATGCGGCCGATCACGGGGACGGGCAGGGCGCGCAGATCCGCTTCCAGCTGTTGCAGCGCGCGGCCTTCGCCCTTGCCGCGCACCGGCGGGCGCAATGCCAGCGCGAGGCTGGGCAGTCGCTCCACCGGCAAGGCGCCCGAGCCGATCTGGCTCTGGCAGGGTTCGAGGCTCACCTCGGCCCGGCCGGTGAGGGCGGCACGCACGGCAGGCAGCAGGCGCTGGGCGCAGGCGAGGATGTCACCTTCGCTGCGCGCCAGCAGGCGCAAGGTGGGCAGCCGCTCGGTAAGGCGTTCGGGGTCGCGATAGAGGCGCAGCACGGCCTCCAGGGCTGCCAGGGTCATTTTGTCGCAACGCAGGGCGCGCTTGAGCGGGTTCTTCTTGATGCGCGCCACCAGCTCGCGCCCGCCCACGATGATGCCTGCCTGCGGACCGCCCAGCAGCTTGTCGCCGCTGAAGGTCACCAGATCGGCGCCGGCCGCCAGGGCCTCCTGCACCGTGGGCTCGTGGGGCAGGCCGAAGCGTTCGAGATCGATGAAGGTGCCGCTACCCAGATCCACCGCGAAAGGCAGACCGGCGCCGTGGGCGATGGCGGCGAGCTGCGCCTCGGGCACGCGGCTGGTGAAGCCCTGGACGGCGTAATTGCTGGTGTGCACCTTCAGCAGCAGGGCGGTGCGCGGCGTGATGGCCTGCTCGAAATCAAAGGCGTGGGTGCGGTTGGTGGTGCCTACCTCGCGCAGCTTGGCGCCGGCGCGGCTCATGACGTCGGGCACGCGGAAGGCGCCGCCGATCTCCACCAGTTCGCCGCGCGAGACCACCACCTCCTTGCGCAGGGCCAGGGTGTTCAGCATGAGCAGCACGGCCGCGGCGTTGTTATTCACCACCGTGGCGGCCTCGGCGCCGGTGAGCTCGCGGATGAGCTCGACGATGAGGTCGTCGCGGTCACCGCGCCGGCCGCGGGCGAGGTCGTATTCCAGGTTGGAAGCGCCGCGCGCCGCGGCGGCCACCGCGTTGATGGCCTCCTCGGGCAGGGGCGCGCGGCCGAGATTGGTGTGCAGCACCGTGCCGGTGAGATTGAACACGGGGCGCAGGGCCGGACGGGCGCGGGACTCCAGGCGCTCGGCCAGGCGCGACAGCAGGGTGTCCACGGCGAACACCTCCGCGCCGTCGCCGCGGGCGTGCCGCTCGCGGGCCTCGTCGAGTACCTCGCGCAGGTTGGCCGCCACGAAGGGGCGGCCGAAACGGGCGATGAGCCCGGCGGTCTCCGGCACGGAAAGCAGGCGGTCCACGGAGGGTGGGCGCGTGGGGTGGGGCTTCGTCAGTGCGTCGTCAGTCATCATCATGCGGGCAGACCTGCCACGCCTCTCGTTAGGGCCACGGGTGTAAGCAATTCCCGAGCCAGTGCGCAGGGGAGACGAAAAAGGCCATCCAGTCAGTGCGTTGCGTGTCGTGTGTGCGGTCAGCCTGTAACGCGTGCGGGTCAGAATGTCCCATTCGGGCTGTCGCTGCGGGACAGCCTGTCCCCGCATGCACTCACCGTTAGCGGATGCTCTCCAGGTCTTCGCCTTGGAATACCCGGGGTTTACTGAGACAATTTGCGCCGATTGATGATTGTCAATGACAACTCGGCGCGAACCATGAACCGGAAGGAAACATGATCCAAGCCCCGGAACCCGTGGCAACCACCCCCAGCTGGCCGCAATACTCGGTATTGGTTGTAGACGACGAAGCGGGCATGCGCAGCTTTCTCACCCGCGCGCTGGCTGCACGCTGCGCCAATGTGGAGGCCGTCGAGAGTGCCGAGGCGGCGGCGCGCGTCCTGGCGCGACAGCGTTTCGACCTCATCATTCTGGATATCACCCTGCCCGGTAAATCCGGTGTGGCCTGGCTGGAGGAACTGCGCGAGCGCAGTTTCACGGGCGACGTCATCCTCATCACCGCCTTCGCCGATCTGGAAACTGCCATCCACGCCCTGCGCGCCGGGGCCTCGGATTTCCTGCTCAAGCCGTTCCGCCTGCCGCAGATCCTCAACGCCATCGATCGCTGTTTCGAGCGCTCGCGCCTGGTGCGCGAGAATTTCGTGTTGCGCCGCGAGATCAACGGGCGCGCGGGTGCGGTGGAGGGACTGGTGGGGGACTCGCAGGTGATCCGCAACACCTGCGCCCTGATCCGTCGCATCGCGCCCATGCCGAGCACGGTGCTCATCCAGGGCGAATCGGGCACCGGCAAGGAGATCGCCGCGCGCGCCCTGCACCGCATGAGCCCGCGCGCCGACGGTCCGTTCGTGCCCATCAATTCCGCCGCCATGTCCTCGGAGCTCATCGAGAGCGAGTTGTTCGGCCACGTGAAGGGGGCCTACACGGGGGCCAACGCGCCGCGCGACGGGCTGTTCTACTACGCCAACGGCGGCACGCTGTTCCTGGACGAAGTGACGGAACTGCCGCTGCCGCTACAGGCCAAGCTGCTGCGCGTCATCGAGGAGCGCAAGATCAGGCCGGTGGGTTCGGAGCAGGAGATCACGGTGGACGTGCGCATCGTCGCCGCGTCCAACCGCAACCTGGCCGAGGAGGTGTTGGCCGGGCGTTTCCGCCGTGATCTTTATTACCGCCTGCAAGTGGTGGAGATCCACATGCCGCCGCTGCGCGAACATACCAGCGACATCCCGGCGCTCATCCGTCACTTCAGCGACACCATGGCGCAGCAACTGGGCGTGCCGCCGGTGGCGGTGGACGAGCAGGTGCTGCGGTGCCTCATGGCCGATTACGACTGGCCCGGCAACGTGCGCGAGCTGAAGAACCTGGTGGAGCGTTCGCTGATCCTCGGCGAGTTTCGGGCGGACTGCCTGGCACCGGCCACGGCGGACAACGCGCCGGGAGACGCCGGGCCGCTCACCCTCGAGGACGTGGAAAGACGCCACATCCTCACGGTGCTCGAATCCGTTGCCGGCAACAAGACCGAGGCGGCGCGCCGCCTGGGCATCTCCCGCAAGACCCTGGATCGGCGCTGCATGGAATGGGGCCTGCGCGATCAGGAAGTCCCGGCCGACGCGTGAAACCGTTCCGCCTCTTCCGTTCCTCGGTCCGCAACAAACTGCTGGCCATGGTGCTGGCACCGCTGGCGGTGGTGCTGCCGGCGCTCATGTTCATCCTCAGCGTGTGGGGCGGCAGTGCCTACGACCGCCTGCTCATCGACAAGATCCGCAGTGACCTCGCCGTGGCGAACGGCTATTTCGAGCACGTGCGCGAGGGTGTCGGCCGTGACGTGAGCATGCTGGCGGCCTCCACCCGCCTGGCGCATGCGCTCGCCGGGGGCCAGCGTGAGGAGGTGGTGGACTTCCTGCAGAGCAGCGGCCAGGCGCTGCGCGTGGATTTCCTGCATTTCGTCGACCGCCGCGGCGTCGTGCAGGCCACCAGCAGCCGGCTGCCGACCGGCGCCTCCCTGGCCGACGCGCAGACGGTGCGCAGCGCCCTGCAGGGACGCGCCGTCACCATGCTGGATGTCTTCGCGCCGGCGATGCTACAGGCCATCGATCCCGAACTGGCGGCGCGCTCCCGGGTGCCCATCGTGGAGACCCGCAACGCCGCGCCCAGCGACCGCACCCTGGAAGGTCGCGGGCTGGTGATCCATACCGCGGCCCCGGTCCACGACGCGCGCGGCGAGCTGCTGGGCGCGCTGGTGGGCGGCCTGCTGCTGAACCGCAACCTGCAGTTCGTGGATCACATCAACGAGATCATCTATCCCGAAGGTTCCCTGCCGCCGGGCGGTCAGGGCACGGCCACGCTGTTCCTCGACGACGTGCGCATCGCCACCAACGTGCGCCTGTTCGAGGACGAAGGGGCGCAGGAACGCGCCAGCGGCACGCGCGTGTCCGCCGCCGTGCGCGAGGCCGTGCTGGAGCGGGGCGAGATCTGGCTGCACCGCGCCTTCGTGGTGAACGACTGGTACATCTCGGGCTACCAGCCCATCGAAGACGGGCAGGGGCGGCGCGTGGGCATGCTGTACGTGGGTTATCTGGAAGCGCCGTTTCTGGCCACCAAGCGCCTGACCTTCGCCGGCGTGCTGTTCCTGTTCGCGGTGACCATCGTCCTCGCGACCGTGTTTTCGCTGAAGGGCGCGCGCAGCATCTTCCGTCCGCTGGAGCGCATGAACGAGACCATGCACGCCATCGAGGCGGGCCATGCCGACGCCCGCGTGGGCAGGCTGGCGAGCCGGGACGAGATCGGCCTGCTGGCGGCCCACTTCGATCAACTGCTCGATCGGCTCCAGCAGCAGAACGATTTCCTGCAACGCTGGGCCGCCGAGCTGGACGCCAAGGTCGCCGAGCGCACCCACGAGCTGGAGGAATCCAACCAGCACCTGCGCGAGACCCAGCGTCGGCTGGTGATGTCGGCCAAGCTCGCCGCCATCGGTGAGCTGACCGCGGGCGTGGCCCACGAGATCAACAATCCGGTCGCGGTGATCCAGGGCAATCTGGACGTGATCAGGGAAGTGCTCGGCGAGGGCGCGGCGTCGGTGAAGGAGGAACTGCGGCTCATGGACAACCAGGTGGAGCGCATCCGCCTCATCGTCGCCAAGCTGCTGCAGTTCGCGCGTCCCAGCGAATTCGCCGGCTACACGGAATCGGTGTCGCCCCGCGCGGCGTTCGCCGACACCCTGGTGCTGGTGGGCCATCTTCTCAAGCGTGGCCACATCGCCGTGGAACAACGTATCGAGACCGAGCGGCGCGTGGTGATCACCGGCAACGAGCTGCAACAGGTGCTGGTGAACCTGCTGGTCAATGCCATCCAGGCCATGCAGGAAGGCGGCATGCTCACCCTCGTGGCGCGGGACTGGTGTGAAGACGGGGCGGTGCTGGGCGTGGCGCTCTCCGTGGAGGATAGCGGCGTGGGCATCCCGCCGGAGAACCTGGAGCGGATCTTCGATCCCTTTTTCACCACCAAGGGCGCGGCCGGTACGGGCCTGGGTCTGGCGGTGAGTTTCGGCGTGGTGGAACGCTACGGCGGGCGCATCACCGTGGCCAGCCGTCCAGGCGGCGGGGCGTGCTTCACGGTCTGGCTGCGGGAGGGCGAGAATCCGCGTACGGCAACGGCGGCCTGACGGGCGAGTTCTTACTTGAACCCCGGTTTCACGCGGTAAACCACACCGTGGGGTGTACGGATCATCTCGAACGCGTCGGTGTAGCTGGTTGGCGATTCGGAACCGCCAAGGAACAGATAGCCGCCCGGGTTGAGCGTCTGGGCGATGCGCTCGAGGATGTTGCGTTTGAGCTCACTGGAGAAATAGATGAGCACGTTGCGGCAGAAGACGATCTCGAACTTGCCCATGGACGCGTAGCTCTCGAGCAGATTGAGTTCGCGAAAGCTGACGCGGTTGCGGATGTCCGGTTTGACCTCCCAGCGCTCGCCCTTGGGGATGAACCAGCGTTGGATGCGCTCGGGCGTGAGACCGCGCGCCAGCGACATCTTGTCGTAACTGGCGGCATTGGCCTCGCGCAGCATGGAAGGCGAGATGTCCGTGCCGATGATCTGGATGAGAGGTGGCAGAGCGCCCGGCCGCACCATCAGGAATTCCTGGATGGTCATGCTGATGGAATAGGCTTCCTGGCCGGACGAACTGGCTGCGGACCAGATGCGCAGCTGCTTGGGCCGTTGCTGCGCGAGTTCGGGGAGGATGGTGCGGGTCAGCAACTCGAACGGATAGACGTCGCGAAACCACTGTGTTTCGTTCGTGGTCATGGCGTCGATGATGTTCTCGCGCAGTTTGCTGCCAGGCTGTGCCTGCAGGCGCTGCATGAGTTCGCTGAAGGTGGTGATCTGGAAGTCACGCACCAAGCGGCTGAGGCGACTGGTGACCAGGTAATGTTTGTTTTCACCAAGTACGATACCGCAGGCCTGTTCGAGGAACTTGCGAAAGGCGTCGTATTCTTGCTGGGAGATTTGCACGGTCTGGACGGTCGTTGAACAGGGGCGAAATATAGCATGCGGCCGGGTTATGCCGACATCCGTTTGCATGTGCCGCTGGAGTCATATCACCGGCGGCATTGCCAAGCGGACGGTGAATCGGGATTTTCCCGACGCCTGGGCCGCCCCTCCTCAGGCAGTCTCCGCAACGGATTTGGCGCGTTCCATGATGGCGCGGGCCAGTTCGCTCGGATCAAACTTCGGAATGAACTGGTCGGCCCCGACTTTTTGTACAAGCGCGTTGTTGAACACGCCACTGAGGGAGGTGTGCAGGATGACGTACAGATCGCGCAGCTTGGGATCACTACGGATTTCTGTGGTGAGCGTGTAGCCGTCCATTTCAGGCATCTCCACGTCCGAGATGATCAGCTGGATGCGGTCGGCAACCGGCTTCCCTTCGGAGGCAAGCTTTTTCAGATAGTCGAGCGCCTGCTTGCCGTCGTTCACCACGGTGCACGTCATGCCGAGTTGGTCGAGTGTGCGCTGGATCTGCCTGCGGGCGACGCTCGAGTCATCAGCGACCAGCACGTGGAAATCCGTCACCGGGGCATGCTCCCTGAGCACGTCTTCAGCCACGGTCTCGTTGACGTGCATGACTTCCGCGAGGACTTTCTCCACGTCGATGATCTCCACCAGGTCCTTGTCGAGGTGGGTAACCGCGGTCATGTAATGGCTGCCGCTGCCCTTGGGGGGCAGAAGGATTTCCTCCCAGCGCATATTGATGATGCGGTCCATGCCGCTGACCAGGAAGCCCTGCACGCTCCGGTTGTACTCGGTCACGATTACGTAAGCGGTGCTCAGGTCCGTGATGGGCGGGCGCCCGATGGCCATGGCCAGGTCGATGACCGTGATGGCGCGCCCGCGCATATTGGCGATGCCGCGCACCACGGAGCGGGCATGCGGCACCTTGGTCAGGGCGGGGCAGGGGATGACTTCCTGGACCTTGAACACATTGATGCCGAAGCGCTGGTTGCCGCCGAGCCGGAAAAGAAGCAATTCAAGCCTGTTCTGTCCGGCCAGTTGGGTGCGCCGGTCGACTTCGTCGAGTACGCCTGCCATTGCGATGTTCCTGTAGGACCCTTCAGCCTTGGTCGGCTTTCGAGGGCGTTTTCTTTAGAAGACGCGGGCCGCTGCGGCGGTTGGGAGGCGATGGCCCGCAGTTTGCTTGTATCCAAGGGGACGTCGCTGGGCCGACACCCGTCGCCGGGACGTAACCGCTTGTGAAACAAACGCTTGCTATTTAGGACTGTTCACAGGCCAGAAGCAAGTCGGAGGAGACGCCATTTTGTTGACGGACATGAAACACCTGTACCGAGCAGCGGCCTTCGCGGCGGCCCTGGCCTGTACTGGCGTGCTGTCGGCCGCTGAGGCCATCCAGTCCCTGGATGTGGTGCGTGGCGTGGTGAAAGGCTTTCTCGAGGAGCAGACCGCCGGCTCCACCAGCACCCCGCGCATTGAGGTAGGTGCACTCGACTCGCGGCTGCGCCTGCCACTGTGCCCCGAACCCCTGGAGGCCTGGTTCCCGGCCGCTGCGCGGGCGCAGGGCAACGTGACGGTGGGGGTGCGTTGCAAGGTTGGTGCGACCTGGTCCATCTACGTGCCGGCCAAGGTGCAGGTGTTTGATCGCGTTGTCGTTTCCGCCCGTCCCCTGTCTCGCGGCAGCGTGTTGGCGGCGGGTGACGTGGAGCTCACTGATATGGAGGTGACCAGCCTGGCGGGCGGCTACCTCAGTGCACCGGAACAGGCCTTCGGCAAGGCGCTGCGGCGCAATGTGCAGATAGGCGCGGTGCTTGGTCCGGGGCTGCTGGAACTGCCCAAGCTGATCCAGCGTGGCGAACGCGTGAAGATCATCGCGCGTACGGGCGGCATGGAGGTGCGGATGGAAGGCGAGGCCCTGGAGGACGGGGCTGAAGGTGAGGTCATTCGTGTGCGTAACCGCTCGTCCAAGCGCGGCGTGGAGGCGCGGGTGGCCGGTCCCGGCACTGTGGAAATCAGACTTTGAGCAAATTCCCTAAAGTTAATCCCCGTCTGGTCGATACTAGGCGCGAGTAGAGGAGATCTGCCATGCCAGTCAACAACATCACCGGCGTGCCCGGTAATGCGGCCCAACCCAGGACCGAGTCCAACCAGGTCCAGGTGGGGCGCAACGAGCCCTCGGCGGCACAGCAGGCCAGCGGTCGCCCCTCCACAGTGGATACCGTGAGCCTGACCGATACTGCCGCGCGTCTGCGGGAAATGGGGAACTCTTTGGCCAAGCTGCCGGTCGTCGACAGTCAACGCGTGGAAGCGGTGCGCCGCGCCATCGCCGAGGGCACCTTCGAGGTGGATGCCGAGCGCATCGCCCGCAAGATGCTGTCCTTCGAGCAGGAATTGGTGCGCTGATGAATTCCTCCCGGACGCTGCGTGAACTCATGGCCCGCGAACAGGACGGGTTGGTGCGGTTGCATCGGCTTCTGGAGGCGGAGCATGCGGCCATCGCGGCGCGGGACACCGCGACCCTGGAACGGCTCGCCGCCGATAAGCTATCGCTGCTTGCCGAGCTCGAAGGCTTCGCCAAGGAACGCCAAGCCATGCTGCAAAAGACGGGGCTGACGGCGGACCGTGCCGGCTTCGAGGCCCTGCTCGGTCGTGAAGGTGACGACACCCCGGCGCTCATGAGCCAGTGGGACACGCTGCGTGACCTGCTCGAAGCCTGCCAGGAGCAGAATCGCGTCAACGGCCTCGTGCTGGACGCCAGCCATCGTGCCACCCAGCAGGCCCTCGGCATCCTGCTTGGTCAGACCCGGGAGGCCGAAACCTACGACGCGCGCGGCGCGGTGCGCAACGGGTCCTTCCGGCACACCTCCATCAAGGCTTGAGGCGGGTCCGTTTCGCTGTAGCGAGTGCAGAGTCTGGAAGTGCATCCGGAGCAGTGATAGACTCCCGGCGTCATTGGGGCGGTAGCTCAGCTGGGAGAGCGTCGCGTTCGCAATGCGAAGGTCGGGAGTTCGATCCTCCTCCGCTCCACCAATATGAAAAGGCCGGAAATTCCGGCCTTTTTCGTTTCCGAAGTTAGGGAAGGTTGCCCTGGCCAATCGCCGGGCCCACTCCTAAGCCGCTGCGGTGCTGGGGTATACTTGCGCCCGGCCATCTTTGCCCCGGTAGCTCAGCTGGATAGAGCATCCCCCTCCTAAGGGGAAGGTCGGACGTTCGAATCGTCTCCGGGGCGCCAATCCCTCTCATCTGTCCAGAACAGCCCCGAGCGTTGGCGGCGTTGAGTCGCTACGCCACAGCGACTGACGGCTTCGATTTCCGTGCGGCCTCGCCGCGTCGGTAAGGGTGCGCATCGCGGTGGAAGTCGACCAGTTGGCCGCGGTGTTCAATGAGTACCCGCGCCGGCGTGAGGCCAAGCCCCTTCATCTCGGCCACAATGTCGCGGGCCCGCCATTGGGTAGGGATGATGACCACGTCGGGCGGGTCCGCCAGCAGGCGATCCCGAGCGGCGATGGGCTGTCCGCTACCCGGAACGAAGGTACCGACTTTCCCGTAATCCGAATCGACCACCAGCGGAAAACGCGCCGCATCCAGCCCGTAGTAATTGATGAAGGCCGCCGCCTTGCCGGTTCCACCCCAAATGGCCACGCGGCAACCTTCTGCCGTGAGCGCGGCGAGTTGGGCTCCGATGCTGTCCCGCGCCGTTTGCGTTGCACGATGGAAGCGGCGGGCCTCTTCTTCCAGATCGAGGGTCTGGGGTGTGCAGCCGAGCCACGCCAGGGCGTAAATGACCTCACGGTCATAGCCATGCTCCACCGTGTCGATGGCTTGGGTGGAGAGTTCCAGCATGCGGGTGAAGGAACGTGTGGTGAAGTGGGAATTGTGTTCGTAATAGAAATCGGCGATGCGCCCGGTCTCGAACACCCGATCCACGCAAGGGGCCTCCGCGAACAGGGCGGTGTGCAGCCCCGCCTTGCTGATCTCGATACTGAGTGGCTGTAGGAATCCCAGTGGGTTGTTCAAGTGTTCGAGCAGATGTCGGCAGATGATCAGATCGGGCCGGTAGCGCGCCACATCGCGCGAGGCGATGAACAACTCGTTGCGCGCCTCGATCAACCCGTCCTCGGTATTGATGGATGCGTTGGGATCGAAGCCGATGAATCGTCCCTTGCCTGTCTCCTTGGCCAGATCGCGAAGGAAATGGCCTTCGCCGCAGCCAATCTCGATGACTACGGGATTTTCCGGCAGCGAGCGGCTCACCAGTGCGCGCGTCTGCGCCAGGTGTTCTTGCCATTCCGTGCCGCGATTGAACATCAGATTCGGCTTGTCAGAGTAGGGGACGTGCCGGTAATCGAACTCCGCATTGTAGATGTGCCCGCAGTTGAGGCAACGCACGAAACTCAGGGGCAGGCAGGGCATTGCGCCAGCCTCTTCCGCACTGCGCGGCCAGGCAAGGGTCGCCAGAGGTTGATCGCCGCCGTCAAAAAAACGTGCTGCGACATGGTGGCCACAGGCGGGGCAGGTGCATTCCAGTAAGGTGTGGTCCGCGGCAGTCATACGACTTCCTCCGTCGGGTGGTCGGCATGAACCGTGGTGCACCAGCGGCGCCACAGGGTTCGGTAGGTCTCTTCCAGTTGCTGCGTGAAGCGGGCCGGATTGCCCAGGGCACTTGCGGTCATGCGTTCCCGCATCCCGGCGCGAAGCTCGGCCAGGCGTTCGTGGTCGTGGGCGAGTCTGACGGCGGTTTCCACGTACTCGTCCGGACCGGCGCAGACCAGATCACCAAGGCCGACCGCGGTCAGGATGCTGGCGGAGACGCGGCTGACGAAGCTGTCGCCTGGCAACGTGATCACCGGCACGCCCATCGCGAGTGCCTCGCAGGTGGTGGTGCCGCCTGAGTAGGGGAAGGGATCGAGCGCGATGTCCACGTCGTTGTAGGCGGCGAAGAGTTCACCGTGTGATGAGTTGCCTTCGAAGTGCAGACGTTCCGGCGCAATCCCGTGGCTGGCGAACTGTTCCAACATGCCCGCGCGCCAGATGGCGTCACCACCGAGACGGGTTTTCAGGAACAGCCTCGCGCCGTCACAGCGATGGAGGATATGAGACCAAAGTCTCGTCACCTCATGGTTGAGTTTCACGCCGTTGTTGAAACACCCGAAGATGATCCCGTCGTTCCTGTAGGCCGGCAGGGGACCGACCGGCGGCGCATAGTCCGGGAGTGCGTAGCACAGGTAACTCTCGGGCAGGCGCACGACCTCTTCGGTGAATCGCTGCCGCCCATCCGGCGGCACGACCTGGGCATCGGCGATCAGGTAATCCATGGCGGGTACAGCGGTGGTATTGAAATAGCCGATCCAGGTCGCCTGCACGGGCGCTGCGCGCTCCGCGAACATGGGCAGCCGGTTGTTCTCGGTGTGACCGGCAAGGTCGATCAGGATGTCGATCCCGTCCGCACGGATTTTCGCCGCGAGTTCGCTGTGAGTCATGCCGAGCGATCGGTGCCAATGATCCGCCGCGCTGCGGATGCGTTCCGTGTATTCGTCGTCATCCATCACGTCGCTGTAGATGTGGATCTCGAAGCCATCGTGGTCGCGGATCCCGAGGGTGGGCAACAAAAAAAAACCGACCGGGTGCCGGCGTAGATCAGGTGACACGTAACCGACTTTAAGGCGGCGCTCCGGGTCCGGTGTGTTTGCCAGTGTCGGCGCGACCAACCCCGAGAAGCATTCGCTGTAGCGCAGATGCTCGGCGTAGATGTCGTCGAGGGACAACCCGGGCGTGTAATGCAGCCCCATGAAGTAATTGGAGTGAAGAACCGGGGACCCGGCATTGAATCGCAACGCCTCGAGGTTGTGGTGCAAGGATTCCTTCAACTGCCCGGTGGCGCGATAGGCCGAGGCGATATTGTTGTGGGCATCGGCGTAATCCGGGGCAAGCGCCAGTGCCGCGAGGAAATAACCCACGGACAGTGCAGAGTGACCTTCGCGCATGGCGCACATGCCAATCCCGTTCAGGGCCACGTGCGACTGCGGGTTCAGTGAAATGGCGCGGCGGAATGCTTCGGCCGCGCGGGCTGTTTCACCGATGCGGTACAAGGAGATACCCAGATTGATGTGGGCCTCAAAATAGGCCTCGTTGAGCACGAGTGCGCGCTGGTAGCAGGCGATGGCCTCTGCACTGCACCCGCGCGCTTGCAGCGCGAGCCCCAGATTGCTGTGCCATGCGGCGATGCGGTCACAATCGGGAAAACGCAGGGAGCGTTCCATCAAGGCGATGGCGCGATCGTAGTTCTTTGCCTCATATTCGAGAACGCCGAGAAAATGAATGGCTTCGGCTTGTCTCGGTTGCTTCTCCAAGACCGTTGCGTATAGTTGCCGTGCCTCGTCACGTCGACCTGCTTGGTGCGCCCGCATCGCCTCAGCGAGCAGCGGCGTGCGCGCGGCTTGCTGTCGGGCCTTTGTGCCTTGTCCCGGTCTGACCCCGAGGCCTTTCTGCGCGAGCCTGTGGTTCCTCCCCATGTGCACACTCCTGTCCAGTACGTAATCTGTTGGCGATATTCCGACCAGCAACTTTATGTCGCTGGTTTATTGGCACACACCGCATTTGAGCGATGCAGTGCACAATACGTGCCACCATTTGCGAACAGTGTCCGCAAGCCATGAAGGGATAGGGTACCGGGGCACGCGCCGGTGCAGTGTCTGCCTTTTGCAACTTCGGAGAGCTTCGGGGAGCTGCCTGCACGGATTGATAGAGTCGTCGCGCTGGCCAGACAAAAAAAAATCCGACCCCCTTGCGAGGGTCGGATTGTTGTGGTCAGGAACTCATTCGAACGGCTTGGGTGCCGGGGTCTTCTCCGAAGAAGGCGGGAGGATCGGCATCTGGAAGGCCGGTTGGTCGCCGGTCAGGGTCTTCAGGAAGGCGACGATCTGCCGGTTCTCCTTGCCCGAGAAGCGTTTGCCCAGTTGCAGACGGCCCATGATGTCCACGGCCTCCGTGAGGGTCTCCGCCTCGCCGTCGTGGAAGTACGGATAAGTCATTTCCACGTTGCGCAGGGTGGGGACCTTGAACATGAAGCGGTCCGCATCCTTGCCCGTCACCGCCACGCGGCCTTCGGCGGGGCTCTTCGCCTTATAGGGCTGCACCACACCCATCTTCTGGAAGGAATTGCCACCGACGGCGGGGCCGTTGTGGCAAGCGACGCAACCACTGTTCTTGAACAGCTGATAGCCGGCCAGTTCGTCGGCGTTGAGCGCGCTCTTGTCGCCCAGCAGCCAGCGGTCGAAGCGGGAGTTCGGCGTTACCAGGGTCTTCTCGAACTCGGCAATGGCGGTGGTCACCATATCGATGTCGATCTTGTCCTTGCCATAGACCTGCTTGAACTCATGCACATAGCCGGGAATGGACTGCAGCACGTCCACCGCCAGCGTGTGAGTGAAGGCCATTTCGCCCGGGTTGGCGATGGGGCCGCCGGCCTGCGCCTTGAGGTCCGCGGCGCGGCCGTCCCAGAACTGCACGAAGTTCAGGCTGGAATTCAGCACGGTCGGGGCATTGATGGGCCCTTGGTGCCAGTTGTGGCCGATGGAAGTCTTCAGGTTGTCCGTGCCACCCATGCTCAGGTTATGGCAGGAGTTGCACGAGATGAAACCCGACTTCGAAAGGCGCGGGTCGAAGTACAGTTTCTTGCCCAGTTCCACCTGGGCCAGATTCACGTCCTGGACGGGACGGATCGGCTCGATCGGCTCTTTGGCATTGGCTTGGGTAGTGGCGAGCATGGCCAGGGCCATGGCCGCAGTACTGAACAACACGTTGACTTTCATAATGCCCCCAAGAGTCAGTTTAGGGTTGTGTGCCTTTGATTGGACTGCTTCGATAGCAGGGCTAGAATCATTCTATAGAACCCTTTGGTCAAGTAAGGTAATTGCCTATCCTGCCTGACGACTACACCTCTCAGCGAAAATGGTTCCGGCCATTCCTCCTTTCGATATCACGCTTCATTGATGTTCCTCACCAAAAAAGAACACGAACAGGATGAAGTTCTGCGGGTTCTGCCTGTTTGAGAAATATTCCGATGCGCCATCAGTGCGCCGTGCTTCGGCTAGGAAACGCTGATTCAACCAGCGTTTATCGCGGCACATGGATATGCCGCCATTTTCGTCGGCGTAAGCGGTCGAAAATGAAGGCGAGCAACAACACGCTATTTGCTCGTGGTGTGCGGAACATCCCCGAATGACTTTGGTCGGCGTTTCCCTGGCGGGATGCTGCCTTCTTTGCCCGAAAATTCTCCCAGTCAGGCTTTTGACGCTCACCACCTTTCTCCCCGTGCAAGGCTGCCGCCAGGCAACAGTTTGCCGGCGATATTTGCCGCATTGGCGGTGCGCCAGCTTCTAACTGATTGAAAATACAGCGATCGCAATCTCTGGCATAACCATTGCTTCTGGTTCGACAAAGGAATCGGAGAGCTGCCAATGCCGAACCATCTGGACAACGTACTGGGCATCCATGCCGCCGCGCTGAGCCTGCGCGCGCAGCGGGCGGAATTGCTTGCCGGCAATCTCGCCAATGCGGATACGCCCAACTACAAGGCGCGTGACATTGACTTCAAGGCGCTGCTTGCGGACGCCCAGGCGAGCCAGCAGGGACGGGGCATGCAGACCACCCATGCGCGCCATCTCACGGAAGCGGGCACCGCCGCTGCGCCGGAAGCCCTGTACCGCATTCCCATCCAACCATCCGTGGACGGCAATACGGTCGATGCCCAGCGGGAGAAGGCCGAGTACATGCAGAACGCCTTGCAGTACCAGGCCACGCTCCATTTCGTGGACGGGCAGATCAAGACCCTGCGTACCGCCATTCGAGGTGACTGACCATGTTCAAGGTGTTCGACATCGCCGGCTCGGCGCTCAGCGCGCAATCGCTGCGCCTCAATACCACCGCGAGCAACCTGGCCAACGCTGACAGTGTCAGTTCGAGCACTGAACAGACCTACCGCGCCCGCCACACCGTATTCGCCGCCGCACTCAATGACGCGCAGGAGGCCGTGGGTGTGGATGTGCGCGGCATCGTCGAGAGTCAGGCGCCTTTGCGGCAGGAATACCGGCCCGATCATCCCATGGCGAACGGAGACGGCTACGTGTTCCTGCCCAACGTGAACGCTGTGGAAGAGATGACCAACATGATTTCCGCCTCGCGTGCCTACCAGAGCAACGTCGAGGTGATCAACACGGCCAAGCAGTTGATGCTCAAGACCCTCACCCTGGGGCAATGACAAGGACCTGAATCATGACCAGTGGCGTCAATGAAACCCAGGCGATGCTCGACCAACTCGGGCTGTCGCGCAAACCGGAAAAAAAGAACAGCAACGAGCTGGGTGCGGATGCATTCATGAAGCTCATGCTGACGCAGATGCAGAACCAGGACCCGTTGAGCCCCATGGAGAACGGCGAATTCCTGGCGCAGATCGCCCAGTTCAGCACCGTTTCCGGCATCAAGGAGCTCAACACGGCGTTCTCCGGTCTTTCCACGGCCATGCAGTCCAACCAGGCGCTGCAAGCGTCGACCCTGGTCGGGCGCACGGTGCTGCTGCCAACCGACAAGGCCGTGCTCAACACCGGCAGTGAAGTGAGCGGCACCGTGTTCACGCCGGCCAACGCAAGCCACATGAAGGTGAACGTCTACAAAGGGGGTGAGTTGGTTCACACCATCGGTTTGGGTGAGCAGCCCGCCGGCGACATCCGGTTCACGTGGGACGGCACCCTGCACGACGGCTCGATGGCTGCACCCGGTACCTACGAACTGAAGGCAGAGGCCAGCTTCGGCGGCGAGCCGCAGGCACTCGAGACCTACGTGTACGACAAGGTTCAGAGCGTCGACCTCGGTTACGGGCAGGGCATTCGCGTGAACCTGGCCGGTCTCGGCACCGCCAATTTCGGCGACGTCATCCAGATTAAGTAATCCCGCGCGGGAGAAGGAGGAAACATGTCATTCCAAACGGCATTGAGCGGCTTGAATGCGGCGTCGGGAAACCTGAACGTCACGGGCCACAACATCGCGAACGCCAGCACTACAGGGTTCAAGTTCTCCCGTGCCGAGTTTGCCGACGTCTACGCGGTGAGTTTCGGCGGTGTTGCCAGAACGGCCACGGGATCGGGCGTACGCATGGCCAACGTGGCACAGCAGTTTTCACAGGGTAACGTGGAATTCACGGACAACAACCTGGACCTGGCCATGAGCGGTGAGGGGTTTTTCATGCTCACCGATAACGGCTCGCAGGTATTTTCCCGTGCCGGTAGTTTTAGCCTGGACCGCGAAGGTTATGTGGTGAATGCACACGGACACCGCCTTCAGGCCTATGACGTGGATCCGAATACGGGATCTGTGACCAATTTCTCGCCCCATGACATGCGGTTCAACCTTGGTGCCAATCCGGCCCGGGCGACCTCTGAAATCGAGATCAACCTGAATCTCGATGCGGACGCCACGGTGACCACGGCCAAGCCCATCGATATCGACGATCCTGACAGCTACAACTTTTCGACGACAACGACCGTTTACGACTCACTCGGCGCGACACACGACGCCACGCTGTATTTCCAGAAGGCGCCGGCCACCTCAGAGATTCGCATGAGTGGCACTTTGCAAACGGGTGGTCCGAACTATAACCATCCGGGCAACCCGTTGACGGTTTATGACTCTCACGGCAACTCGCACAGCATCAATGTCGCCTTTCAAAACACCGGCGGTGACATTTGGGATGTGGTGATTACCGGCGACATCGTCCATACGGAAAGCGGCGTGGACATGAGTGCCGGCGGATCATTCACGATTGCAAACGTGGACTTCGATGGCGCCGGTGGCGCGCTGCCAGCCGATATGACTTTTGATCTGAGCGGGATTATTCCCGGCATGGCCTCTTCAACAGCGATCGAAGAGCAACTCAACGATGGTCCTCCCGGTTATTGGAACGTCAAGATGGCCATTGACGATCAAGAGTACGACATGGAGACCATTCGCTTCAGCAGTGACGGAAGGCTGGCGACGAGCCCGGCATGGCTGCATTTCACCAACGCAGCCATCGATTCTGCGGATTCCGGTATCCCCGGTCCAGTGAGCGGAATCGCCCCCGGAAACAACGCGGCCATCATGAATATCAGTGTGAATTTCACCGGCACCACTCAGTTCGGCGCGGAGTCGGCGGTGAACAATCTTATTCAGGATGGCTATACCACCGGCCGCCTGAGTGGCGTGAGCGTGGATGCCAGTGGTGTGGTTTTCGCGCGCTATACCAACGGTCAGTCGGAAGTGATCGGCGCCGTGGCCGTGGCGCGCTTCAACAATCCCAACGGTCTGCAGCAGACCGGCGACACCAACTGGGCCGAGGCCTTCGAGTCGGGCAGTGCACAACTGGGTCAGGCCGGCACGGGCACGTTCGGGCAGATCCAATCTGGCGCCCTCGAAGCCTCCAACGTGGATATCTCCAAACAACTGGTGAACATGATTATCGCCCAGCGCGACTTCCAGGCGAACGCGAAGATGATCACCACGGAAGACACTGTGACTCAGACCATCATCAATATGCGTTAGAGGTGATGCATGACCCATTGGACGTCGTTTCACGAACGTCTGACGCCTCACCTCCAACGTCTCGCGCCCATAAGCGTGGAGTGAACCATGGACAAGATGCTCTACATCGCCATGTCCGGCGCCAAGCAGACGGTGTTGGCGCAGGTGGTCAACACCAACAATTTGGCCAACGTATCGACCACGGGCTTCAAGGCGGATCTCGCGCAGTTCCGTGCCATGCCGGTGTTCGGCGCCGGCATGCCGACGCGCGTTTATGCCATGGCCGAACGCCCGGGCAGCGATATGTCGCATGGGCCGCTCACTACCACCGGTCGTGAACTGGATCTGGCAGTGCGTGGGGAAGGCTGGATCGCCGTGCAGGCGCCGGACGGCAGCGAGGCGTACACGCGTGCCGGCGATCTGCGTCTCGACAGCATGGGGATGCTGGTGAACGGCGCGGGTTATCCGGTGCTTGGCAATGCCGGGCCCATCGCGGTGCCGCCGTTCGAAAAGATCGAAATCGGCGTGGACGGCACCATCAGCATCCGTCCGGTGGGGCAGGCGCCGAACGTATTGGCAGAAGTGGAGCGCATCAAGCTGGTCAATCCGCCGGCGGAAGAACTCACCAAGGGGCAGGACGGCCTGATGCATCGCACCGACGGTCAGCCCGCACCCGCCGATGCGGCCGTGCACCTGGTGTCCGGTGCGCTGGAGGGATCCAACGTCAGTGCGGTGGAGTCCATGGTCAACATGATCACCCTCGCCCGGCAGTACGAAGCCCAGCTCAAGATGATGGAAACCGCCAAGGACAACGACGCCGCCGCCGACCAACTGCTGCGGATGGCATAGCCATTGCTTTGGTTAGGACAGCGTCAAGAAAACCACCCGCGAGGTGAACGAACATGAATCCCGCACTCTGGATCGCCAAGACCGGCCTCGAGGCCCAGCAGACCCGCCTCGGCGTGGTGTCCAACAACCTGGCCAACGTGAATACCACGGGCTTCAAGCGCGATCGCGCGGTGTTCGAGGACCTGCTGTATCAAACCGTGCGCCAGCCCGGCGCCCAGACCAGCCAGGACACCACCTTGCCTTCGGGGCTCATGCGCGGTACCGGTGTGCGCACGGTCGCCACCGAAAAACTGCACACCCAGGGTAATCTGGTGCAGACGGACAATTCACTGGATGCGGCGATCCAGGGGCGCGGCTTTTTCCAGATCCTGCGGCCCGACGGCACGCTGGCCTATTCCCGTGACGGCAGTTTCAAACTCGATGCACAGGGCCAGTTGGTCACCTCCAACGGTTATCTGGTGCAGCCGGGCCTCACCGTCCCGGACAACGCCCAGAGCATCACCATCGGTGTGGACGGCATCGTCTCGGTCACCACGCCCGGCCAGGCCGCGCCGACCGAAATCGGCACGTTGCAACTGGCCGATTTCATCAATCCCGCCGGCCTGCAACCCATCGGTGAAAACCTCTACCTGGAAACCGGATCGAGCGGTGCGCCTGCACTGGGCAACCCGGGCCTGGAAGGCCTGGGCACCATCATCCAGGGGGCGTTGGAAAGCTCCAACGTCAATGTGGTGGAGGAGATGGTGAACATGATCGAGACGCAGCGCGCCTACGAGATCAACTCCAAGGCCGTGGCGACCTCCGATCAGATGCTTCAGTTCCTGAACCAGACCTTGTGATGCGGGGAGGTCAATCGTGAAACGCCTCGTCATCCTTGCCGCTTCCGCCCTGCTGGTCGGCTGCGCCGTCAATCCGCCGCTGCACGACCCGGCCTATGCCGCGAGCTATCCCGAGCCGGTGGCGGCCATGCCCGGTACGCCGGGGACGATCTATCGCACCGGCTATGGCATCACGCTCTACGAGGACGTGAAGGCGCGTCAGGTGGGCGACATCCTCACCATCGAACTGGTGGAGCAGACCCAGTCGAGCAAGGAGGCGAGCACCAGCACTTCCAAGGACCAGTCGCTGGAAATGGATGCGGGCATTTTGCTCGGCAATCCGATCACGCACAACGGTCGGCCGCTTCTGGAGAACTCCATCAGCGCCTCGCGCGACTTCGACGGCACCGGCTCGACCAGCCAGAAAAACAGCCTGACCGGCAACATCACGGTCACGGTCGCCCAGGTTTTGCCGAACGGCAACCTGGTGGTGCGCGGCGAAAAGGTGCTCACCCTCAACCAGGGCGACGAATTCATACGCATCAGCGGCATCGTGCGACCAGTGGACATCCGCACCGACAACTCCGTGCTCTCCACCCGCGTGGCGAACGCGAAGATCACCTACGGCGGCCGCGGTGCCCTGGCCGATGCCAACCGCCAGGGCTGGCTGGCGCGCTTCTTCAACAGCCCGCTGTGGCCGTTCTGATGGTGTGAGGCCATGAAGAAATCAATATCAACGCAGAGCCGCAGAGAGCGCAGAGAACGCAGAGCAACAGACGTGATGTCCGCTGTGTGTTCTCGGCGTCTCTGTGCCTCTGTGTTGGGCTGTGCCTTTGCGCACCGCGGTGGAGAAGGAGAAGGGATATGAACATGCGCGCGATCGCAACTGTCGCGCTGGTCGCGGCGCTCGGTGCTGCCTGGCCCGCACAGGCCGAACGTGTCAAGGATCTGGCCGGCGTGGCGGGCGTGCGCAGCAATCAGCTGGTTGGTTACGGCCTGGTGGTCGGCCTGGACGGTTCCGGTGATCAGACCAGCCAGACGCCGTTCACCGTGCAGAGCCTGAAAAGCATGATGGCGCAGCTGGGCATCAGCCTGCCGGCCAACGTGAACCCGCAGCTCAAGAACGTGGCTGCGGTGATGCTCACGGCAGACCTGCCGGCGTTTGCCAAGCCGGGCCAGACCATCGACGTGACCGTGTCGTCCATCGGCAACGCCAAGAGCCTGCGCGGCGGCACCCTGCTGTTTTCACAACTGAAGGGCGGCGATGGCCAGGTGTATGCGGTGGCGCAGGGTAACGTGGTGGTCGGCGGCTTCGGCGCCCAGGCCGACGGTTCGCGCATCACCGTGAACGTGCCGAGCGTAGGCCGCATTCCCAACGGCGCCACGGTGGAACGCGCCGTACCCACCGGCTTCGAGGTGGGCGACGCCATCCACTTCAACCTGCACACGGCGGACTTCACCACGGCGACCCGCCTCGCCCTGGCGGTCAACGAAACCATTGGGCCGGGCACCGCACAGCCACTGGACGCCTCCACCGTGCGCGTGAACGCGCCGCGCGATCCGGGACAGCGCGTTGCCTATCTCTCCATGCTGGAGAACATCACGGTCACGCCCGGCGAGGCGCCGGCCCGCATCATCGTGAATTCGCGTACCGGCACCGTGGTGATCGGCAGTCACGTGCGCGTGACCCCGGCCGCCGTGGCGCACGGCAGCCTCACGGTGACCATCACCTCCGACCCGACCATCAGCCAGCCGCCGCCGCTCTCCGGAGGCGACACGGTGGTGGTGCCCAATTCCACCATCGAGATCACCGAGGAAAGCGATCGCATGTTCCTGTTCGAACCCGGCGTCACGCTCGGCGAGATCGTGCGCGCGGTGAACGAGGTGGGCGCCGCACCGGGCGACCTGGTCGCCATCCTGGAGGCCCTCAAGGCCGCCGGCGCGTTGCGCGCCGAACTGATGGTGATCTGACCGGGAGCCGTGCACGGATTCCGGAAGAATTCGGCTGCGGAGCAGATTGGCACGCTATTTGGATAACCACTGACAAGCGACAACAAATCGTCAGAGCGACAGACCATGAGTGCTTACAGCGTCAACGATGCCAGCGTGTACACGGACCTTTCCGGTCTGACGCGCCTGCGTGCCGACGCGCGGAGGAATTCCCCCGAAGCGCTCAAGGCGACGGCCCAGCAATTCGAGGCCCTGTTCGTGCAAATGATGCTGAAGAGCATGCGCGAGGCCGGGGATGAGCTCGGCGGTGACGCGCTGTTCGGCAGCGATCAGGAACAGCTCTATCGGGACATGTACGACAAGCAGATTTCGCTGGAGCTGTCCCAGGGCAGAGGCATCGGACTCGCCGACATGCTGGTGCGTCAACTGGAAGACTCCATTGCCCGCGCGGCGCCCGCCGAGACCGGCGTGCGGCAGTCATCGGCCGCCCCGCGGCGGGAAGTTGCCGCATCGGACGCGGCGCCCGTCCAAGGGGCGTCGAGTTCGATGGGTGCTGATAGGTCGGCGGCTGTAGAGCCCGCGCGTTTCGAGAGCCCGGACGCCTTCGTGCGCGCCCTGTGGCCCCACGCGCAGCAGGCCGCGGCGAAGCTCGGTGTCGACCCGCGCGCTCTGGTGGCGCAGGCAGCGCTGGAGACCGGTTGGGGCAAGGCGGTGATTCAGCGGCCCGACGGTAGCAGCAGTCACAACCTGTTCAACATCAAGGCCGACCATCGTTGGGATGGGTCACGGGTGTTCAAGGACACCCTGGAATACCGCGACGGAATCGCGGCAAAGGAGCGGGCGCCGTTTCGCGCTTATGAATCCTATGCCGCGAGTTTCGACGATTACGTGAACTTCCTGCAGGGCAATCCGCGCTATCGCGATGCCCTGGCGCAGTCAGCCGATCCGGTGGCCTTCGTCAGGGAGCTGCAGCGGGCCGGCTACGCCACCGATCCGGCCTATGCGAGAAAGATTGAGGACATCATGGGCCGCGATCTGCTGGCAGGTGTCGCAACCGACGCGGCGGCGACGGTGTGAGGAGTGACTTGGTCATGCACAGCCGGAATTCGGCCAAATCAGCGGGCAATGGGGTGAGTCATGGGTAACTTCCTCAGCATCGGCATTTCGGGGTTGCTCGCCTCTCAGACGGCGCTGGGCACCACGGCGCACAACGTCGCCAACGTCAATACGCCGGGCTATAGCCGCCAACGCGCGGACCTTGCCACGCGTCTCCCGCAGCCGACCGGGTCGGGTTTCATCGGAAACGGCGTCAATGTGGTCAACGTGCGGCGTATCTACGACCAGTTCGCCACCGAACAGGTGCGCAGCCACACCTCACTGAACTCGCGCCTTGCCGTGTACTACGATCTCGCCAGCCAGGTGGACAATCTGCTCGCGGACCCCGACGCGGGACTCGCGCCGGCATTGCAGAATTTCTTCGATGCGAGCCAGGGCGTCGCCGACAATCCATCGTCCATCCCCGCACGCCAGGTGTTCATCAGCGAGGCCAATTCGCTGGTCGAGCGTTTCGGTGCCATCGATCAGCGACTCACGAGTCTGCGTGATTCCGTCGGTACGCGCCTGCAAGACCTGGTGATGCAGGTCAATTCGTTGGCGGAATCCCTGGCCAAGGTCAATCGCGACATCACCCTGGCCGGCGGCGATCTCACCGGACAACCGCCCAACGACCTGTTCGATCGCCGCGACGAGTTGCTGCGTGAGGTCTCCGAACTCGTGCCGGTGACCACCCTCGAACAGGACGACGGCTCTATCAACGTTTTCATCGGCAACGGCCAGACGCTGGTGATCGGCTCCGACGCGCGCGGCATCAGCACCATGCGCAATCCCTACAATTCGCACCGGCTGGAGATTTCCGTCGGCCGGACGGGATCCGGTCCCATCATCTCGGACTTCATCACCGGCGGCCAACTGGGCGGTGTACTGGAGTTTCGCCGCGACGTCCTCGAGCCCACCGAAAATTCCCTCGGGCGCATTGCCATGGGCCTCGCGCAGGCCATGAACGAACAGCACGCCCAGGGTATCGACCTCAACAACACGCTGGGCAAGCAGTTTTTCGCCCTGCGTGGACTGCCGGGCGACCCGAAGCAAGCGTTGCCGGCCTCCACCAATGGCAGCACGGCAAATATCGGCTTCGTCGTTACCGATGTGGCGGCGCTGACCACCAGCGACTACACGGTATCGACGCCGGATGGCATCAATTTCAATGTCACACGCGCGAGCGACGGGCGGATCGTCGGTTCGTTTGCGCCGGGCGGCTATCCCTACACCTATCCCGCGGCGCCGGCCACCATTGATGGATTGCAGTTGACCATCGACGGCCCGACCGCGCCTGGCGACACATTCCTCGTCGAGCCCACACGGTCCGCCACCTCGGACATACGGATGCTCATCTCGAACGTGAAGGACATCGCGGCGGCGGCACCGTTTCGGGGTGAACAGGCCGTCGGCAATCTCGGCACGGGGAAGATCACCAACCCGGATGTCTCTAGTGCCACGAATCTGCCAGCCATTATCGGCGCAGCGCCGCTCACGCTGGTGTTTGATGACGCCACCAACCGGCTCGTAGTGACAGGCGGTACCGCGGGCGTCGGCAATCCGCTCGGTGCAGGTTGGATCCCCTACAACCCTGCCACGGATAGCAATGGCACGGGCTTCGATCTCGGGCTGGCGCTAGGAATTCCGGCCTACAACGGCGTCACCTTCACGGTTTCCGGAGCGCCATTGGGCGGCGACACGTTCACCATCGGCAAGAACACGGACGCCAGTGGTGACAACCGCAACATGTTGAAGCTTGCAGGTCTTCAGGACGCCGCACTGCTCGAAGGCGGCACCACGAACCTGCAAACCGCCTTTGGGCAGACGGTATCGGGTGTCGGCGCCAAGACGCACCAGCTGGACATCAACAGCCGCGCCCAGCAGACCATCCTCGATCAAGCCATCCAGGCGCGCGAGGAGATTGCCGGCGTGAATATGGACGAGGAGGCGGCCAACCTGATCCGCTTCCAGCAGTCCTATCAGGCGGCGGCCCAGGTGATCGGCGCGGCGGACACTATGTTCCAGACGCTTCTCGATGCGGTGAGGAGATAACCATGCGCATCTCCACGCGACAGATCCAGCAGTTCGGCATCGATTCCATCCTCGGTCAGCAGACCAAGCTGAGCAAGACCCAGCTGCAGGTGGCAACCGGCCGGCGTGTGCTGCTGCCGTCGGACGATCCGGTTGCGACCACACAGGTGCTGCGCCTGCGCCAGACCGTGGACACCACCAGCCAATACCAGGCCAATGCCGATGCCGCCGCCAATCGTCTGGTGACGGAGGAGGGCGTGCTCGACGGTGTCACCACCCTGTTGCAGCGCGTGCGCGAACTGGCGGTGCAGGCCAACAACGCCGTGCAGACGGACGAAACCCGCCGCTATCTGGCGGCGGAGGTGGAGCAGCGGCTAGGTGAGCTGCTCGGCTTGGCGAACGCCAAGGACGGCACCGGCGACTATCTGTTCTCCGGCACGAAAGGCGCCACTCAGCCCTTTGCAAAGACCAGTGTCGGATACCGTTACGACGGCGATCAATCGCAACGCATGGTACAGATCGGCGCCGGGAGGCAAATACCCGATGGCGATCAAGGCGCGGAAGTCTTCCAGTTCGTGCGCAACGGCAACGGTGTGTTCGTGACAGAAGCGAACCCGGCCAATACCGGCACGGGCATCATCGATCCGGGCAACGTGGTCGACAGCTTCGTCCCTTCACTGCCCAACGGCTACTCCATCCAGTTCAGCGACGTGGGCGTGCCGCCCGTGCTGTCCTATGAGGTGTTCGATTCCGCCGGCAATCCCGTACCCGTGCTCGATGCCACGGGAACACCGGTGCTGGGACCCATACCCTATTTGTCCGGTGAACCCATCGAATTCGCTGGAGCCAAGGTATCCGTGGCAGGCCAGCCGGTGGCGGGCGACGAGTTTACCGTCAAGTCCAGTGAGTATCAGGACATCTTCCAGACGCTGGAAAACCTGATTTCCGCGCTGCACTCGCCGGCGACCGATCCCACACAGCGCGCGCATCTTGGCAACAACATCAACCGGACCCTCACTGACGTCGATCAGGCCATGGGCAACATCTTGGTGGTGCGATCGAGCATCGGCGCGCGCCTGAACGCCATCGACAGCCAGAAATATGTCAACGACGAATACCTGCTGCAAAGCGAGCAGATTCTGTCGTCCATCCAGGATCTCGATTACGCGGAAGCGATCAGCCGCCTCCACCTCCAGGCAGCCGGGCTCGAGGCGTCACAGGCGGCGTACATGAAGGTCAACGGACTCACGATGTTCAATTTCATGAAATAGCGCGAGTCCTTGAGGTTTCGCCCGCTGCGACGGGCGATGGTTCAGGAGTGGTGGTCATTCATCGCGAATGCCAGGCCATTCATCGGTAGGGGGGCAATCAGATGCCCCATAGCAAAGGAGAAGGGTCATGCCCCAAGTCATCAATACCAACATCATGTCGCTGAATGCACAGCGCAACCTGAACGCGTCCCAGAGCGACCTGCAAACGTCATTGCAGCGTCTCTCGTCGGGCCTGCGTATCAACAGCGCGAAGGACGACGCGGCGGGTCTCGCCATTTCCCAGCGCTTCACCGCGCAGATCCGCGGCCTCAACCAGGCGGTGCGCAATGCCAACGACGGCATCTCCTTGGCGCAGACTGCTGAAGGCGCGCTGGCCGAGGTGGGTAATATCCTCCAGCGTATCCGCGAGCTGGCGGTACAGTCCGCCAACGCCACCAACTCTGCCACGGACCGCCAGGCCCTGCAGTCGGAAGTGGGGCAGCTGGTGTCCGAGCTCGACCGCATTGCCACCTCCACCGACTTCAACGGCCAGAAGCTGCTTGACGGCACCTTCGGTTCCGCGCAGTTCCAGGTGGGCGCCAACGCCAACGAGACCATCATCACCACCACCGGTAACTTCCGCACCTCCCAGTACGGCACCTACCGCGTGGAGGGCGCCAAGTCCTCCGGTGATTCCGGCGCGCGCCTGAACGGTGAGACCCTCACCATCAACGGTGCCTTGGGCAGTGATCCTTTGACCATCCCGGCCGATGCCAGCGCCCAGAAGGTGGCCGAAATGGTGAACGAGGCCACCCCGAGAACGGGTGTGACCGCCAGTGCCAGGACAGAGCTGGACATCAAGTTCGGTGCTAATGCCGGTGCCTTCGCGCTGAAGCTGACCGGCGATAACAGCACGGCACAGACCATCTCGTTTTCCCTGAGCGCGAACAGCGGTGCGGATGCCTTGGCGGCCGCAGTGACGGCCTTCAACGACCAGTCGTCCAAGACCGGTGTGATCGCACGGGTGAACGCAGCCGGCGACGGTATCACTCTGACCCACGCCAAGGGCAACAACATCACCCTTGAGAGAGATGCTGCGGTGACCAATGGCGATACGGTGACCGTGGGCGTTGCCACAATCTCCGCATCCGGCGCCACCTCAAGCGCCGTGATTTCGGGTCAGGTGACCTTCGACTCCGACAAGTCGTTCAACGTCGTCGGTGATCCGAACTCGGTGACCACGCCCGAGACACTGGACGATGCTTCTAAGGCCTCGGACCTGAAGCAGGTCTCCGAACTCGACATCACCTCGGTGGACAATGCCAACCTGGCGCTGGCCATCGTGGACTCGGCGCTGGCCAGCGTGAACACCCAGCGAGCCAAGTTCGGTGCCCTGCAGAACCGTTTCGTGTCCACCATCGCCAACCTGAGCACCACCTCGGAGAACCTGACGGCCGCCCGCAGCCGTATCCAGGACGCGGACTTCGCCGCCGAAACCGCAGCCCTGACCCGCGCCCAGATCCTGCAGCAGGCGGGTACGGCGATGCTGGCCCAGGCCAACCAGGTCCCGCAGAACGTGCTGAACCTGCTGGGCGGCTAAGGGGCCGTTTGGAACCTGTGGCCTGCATGGCGGAGCACCCACCGCCCTTTCCTCCGGGAGAGGGCGGTGTGACGGGCGCCTCTTTCGCTTTTCCTTCCGGACGGTCTCTTGGTCACATCTTGCGCGCACACTCCCTCTCCCTCCGGGAGACGAGCGCATGGTCATCCCTTCATGCTTGTCATCTGTTCTGTTTTTTCAATGAGTTAGGAGGATTTCGCACGCCGGGCTAAAGTTTCGTTTACCTGGGGTCGACATTAAGGCCGGAAGCGGTGAATGCCTTTGGGCATATCCGCTAATTACAGCCGGAAGCCGCAGTCGCTCAGCGACACAGAAGCGGCAACAGGAGAAGTGTCATGCCCCAGATTATCAACACCAACATCATGTCGCTGAACTCCCAGCGCAACCTGAACTCGTCCCAGAGCGACCTGCAGACCTCTTTGCAGCGCCTCTCTTCGGGTCTGCGTATCAATAGCGCCAAGGACGACGCGGCGGGCCTCGCCATTTCCCAGCGCTTCACCGCGCAGATCCGCGGCCTGAACCAGGCGGTGCGTAACGCCAACGACGGCATCTCCCTGGCGCAGACCGCCGAAGGCGCGCTCACCGAGGTCGGCAACATCCTCCAGCGTATCCGCGAGCTGGCGGTGCAGTCCGCCAACGCCACCAACTCCGCCAGCGACCGCCAGGCCCTGCAGTCGGAAGTGGGCCAGCTGGTGTCCGAGCTGGATCGCATCGCCACGGCCACCGACTTTAACGGTCAGAGGCTGCTCGATGGCACCTTTGGTTCCGCCCAGTTCCAGGTGGGCGCCAACGCCAACGAGACCATCATCGCCACCACCGGCAACTTCCGTACCTCCCAGTACGGCGACTTCCGTGCGGAAGGTCGTACCGCGAGTTCGGGCTCGACGGGCGGGATGTCGGCCGAAGACCTGACCATCAACGGCGCCATCGGCAGCAAGACCCTGACCATCGCCGCCGATTCCAGCGCGCAGAAGGTAGCCCAGCAGGTGAACGAGGCCACGTCGGCGACCGGCGTGACCGCCAGTGCCAAGACCGAACTCAAAGTGACGTTTGGTGGGGTTGGTTCCTACGCCCTGACCATTGCTAGCGACAACGCCACCGCGCAGACGGTGTCGTTCTCCCTGAGTGCGGCCACCGGCGCCGACGCCCTGGCCTCGGCGGTGACGGCCTTCAACGACCAGACCTCGAAAACCGGTGTGACCGCCCGGGTGGCGGATGACGGTAACGGCATCATGCTGACCCACGCCAAGGGCAACAATATCGCCCTCAAGACGACGGCAACGGACAACGCCGGCACGGTGACTGCGGACACCGCCGTCCTCGCCACGGATGACCACGGCGCGAATACCGCCACGATTACCGGCCATGTGACCTTCGACTCGGACAAGTCGTTCAACGTGGTCTCAACCGTTGGGGCCGGGGGGGTGTTTGGCGTGGCGAACCAAGCTGCGAGTCTGGAGGCGGTCGCCGAGCTCGACATCACCTCGGTGGAAAACGCCAACCTGGCGCTGGCCATCGTGGACTCGGCGCTGGCCAACGTGAACACCCAGCGCGCCAAGTTCGGTGCCTTGCAGAACCGCTTCCAGTCGACCATCTCGAACCTGAGCACGACGGCCGAGAACCTCTCCGCCGCCCGCAGCCGCATCCAGGACGCGGACTTCGCATCCGAGACGGCGGCCCTGACCCGCGCGCAGATCCTGCAACAGGCAGGTACGGCGATGCTGGCCCAGGCCAATCAGGTCCCGCAGAACGTCCTGAGTCTGCTGCGCTAACTCCGCAGTAAACTGAGGCAGGTGTAGTGCCGGACGGGAGCGGGCGCAGGCCCGCTCCCGTGTCGGCGCAGGAGGTGGATACCATGGCCATGCAGGTGACGAATGACAGGTCTCCGCCCCAGTTGGTGCCACTGAAGCCGGTCGCCACCGGCGAGGTGCCGCCCGCCGGGGCCCGCCCGGCGGACGCCGGGGCAAAAGAGGCCGAGCTTCAGGCGACGGCGCGAAAGCCGGTGCCCGAGGCTTCTGTTTCCGAAATCGTGGGCCAGATGGCCCAGATCATCCGTCGCGACCTCAACTTCTCCCTGGACGAGGACAGCGGCAAGATGGTCGTCAAGATCATCGACGCCGAGAGCCAGGAGACGGTTCGCCAGATCCCGCCGGAAGAATTGCTGGCGCTGGCACGCCGATTGCAACAAATCGAGCAGGAGCAATCCGCGTCAGGAGACCAACTGAAAGGATTGCTGTTGACCACCAAGGCCTAACGGGAGGCAACATGGCTTCGATCGCGTCAATGGGTGTGGGTTCCGGCATGGACATCGCGGGCCTGGTCCAGAAGCTGGTTGCGGCGGAACGCCAGCCGGCAGAGCAGCGCCTGATCCGACGCGAGACCAACCTCTCCGTACAACTGAGCGCCTTGGGCAGTTTGAAAGGCGCCATGGCGGACTTTCAGTCGGCCTTGTCTTCGCTGAAGGACATCTCCGCTTTCAACAAACGCACCGCCACCTCGGGCAATACCGACCTCTATACGGTATCCGCGGGCAGCAATGCCGTGGCAGGCAACTACGAAGTGGAAGTGATCGCCACGGCACAGAGCCACAAGATCGCCAGCGATCCGTTCACTGCCGCCACCGATGTGGTGGGCACAGGCACGCTGACCTTTCAATTCGGCGACCCCACCAAACCGGCCCAGACCGTGGCCATCGACGCGGCCCACAGCAGCCTCGAGGGTATCCGCAATGCGGTCAATGCGGCGAACATCGGCGTGCGCGCCTCCATCGTCAACGGCGACGACGGTTATCAGTTGGTGTTCGCCTCCCAGAACACCGGTCTCGACAACGCACTCAAGGTGAGCGTCGCCGACGATGACGGCGGCGACACCGACACGACGGGGCTTTCCCAGCTGGCCTTCAACGCCAGTGCCGGAAATATGACGCAGATCGTTGCCGCCGAGGATGCCGAGATTAAAGTGGACGGCATCAAAGTCACCAGCTCCAACAACACCTTCGCCAACGTCGTCGATGGCGTTACCGTGACGGCCAAAAAGGCCGAACCGGGCGCCAAATCGAAAATGTCCATCGCACTGGATACGGCGTCCACCTCCACGGCGGTGGAGAATTTCGTCTCGGCCTACAACGAATTGATGGGCACCATCAATTCCATCGCGGGCTACGATGCCGAGACCAAGCAAGCGGGCCCGATGGTCGGCGATGCGGGCATACGCGGCATCACCATGCAGCTGCGCCAAATGCTCGGCGGGGTGATCCCAGGTGGGGAGTTCAAGACCCTGGCGGATCTCGGCATCAAGACCCAGCGGGATGGCACCCTCAGCCTGGACAAGACCGTCCTGGGGAAGGCGCTGTCCAGCAATTATGACGACGTGGGACGGTTGTTCGCCGCGGGGGCCAAGGTGAGCGACCCTCAAGTGCGTTTCGTGAGCGCCGGCGACAAGACCCAGCCCGGGGACTACGCCCTGAATATCACGCAGCTTGCCACGCACGGCGTCTACACGGGAAACGCACCCGTCACCACCACAGTGGGCGATACCAACGACACCCTCAGGATCAAGGTGGATGGCGTCTCGTCCAGCGTCATCACGCTTGCGCAGGGCGACTATACCGGCGAGGCATTGGCCTCAGAGCTGCAAAGCCGAATCAATGGCGACAGCGCGCTCAAGGAGGCCGGTGTCTCCGTGAGTGTGGAATTCGACGGCTCCCGTTTCATCCTCACCTCGGATCGCTACGGCAGCGGCTCGAGCGTGGAAATCCTCGGCGGTAATACCGCCGATTTCGGCCTGCCCGCGGGTGCAGGGACCACCGGCCTTGACGTAGCCGGCACCATCAATGGCGTGGAGGCCCTTGGCACCGGCCAGACTCTAACCTCCTCCGGCGGACTCAAGGTGGAGGTGACCGGTGGCGACACGGGTGATCGTGGCAGCGTGCTGTTCTCGCACGGTATCGCGGCGCAGGTCGATTCGCTGCTGACGAGAATGCTCGACGACAAGGGCCTGCTCAGCAGCAGGAGCAAGGGCCTGGACAACCAGGTAAAAGACGTGATGACGCAGCGCGAGACCCTGGAGCGGCGCATGCAGATGGTGGAACAGCGCTACATCGCCCAGTTCACCGCCATGGACACCATGATTGCGAAGCTCAATTCCACCGGCAGCTACCTCAACCAGCAGCTTGCCTCGCTGGCCAAGCTGGGCAGCAACAGCAAGTAAGGAGCCGCAATGAATCACAACGAATTCCTTGCCAACCTGCTGGCGCTCTCCGAAGCGATGCTGGAGCATGGCCGCCGGGGAGAGTGGGAGGACGTGGAGCGCCTGGAAGCCGTCCGTCGCCAAGGGCTGGAGGCCTGCTTCGAGAAACCTGTCGCTGCCGGGGATGCGTCCACGGCGCGGGGACTCCTGGAGCGCATCCTGGAAACCGACGCAGAGTTGACCGCCTTGGCCACGCGCAACCGCGACGAAGCCGGAGCACAGCTCGCCGAGTTGCGGACCGGACGCCGGGCCACTGCGGCTTACGCCGCCAACGTCTGAGCATCGTCCGCATTAAAGTTTCGATGCCTTTCGGCCGATTCAACGAACACGCATCACGAAAACAAAGGGAAACAGCGATGGCATTCCACTCCCGTGTCCTCAACCAATACCAGCAGGTGAAAGTGGAAGGCGGCGTGCAGACTGCCGACCCGCATCGCCTGGTCGCCATGTTGCTGGAAGGCGCGAAGGAGAAGATCCACGGCGCGAAGCTGCGCATCCTCCATAACCACAGCGTCAAGGACGTGCAGGAAAAGGGTGCGCTCATCGGTGGCAGCATCGCCATCGTGGACGCACTGCGCGCCAGTCTCGACATGGACAAGGGCGGTGAGATCGCCGCCAACCTGGAGCAGCTCTACGACTACATGACGCGGCGCCTGCTCGAGGCGAACCTGCGCAATGACGTGAGCGCCCTCGACGAAGTGGCCGGTTTGCTCGGCTCCATCGAAGAGGCGTGGAACGCCATCGCCCCGAACGCCCCCGCGCCGGCACCTGTCGATCGCCCCACCGCGGTTTCCTTGGGGGCCTGAGTCCTCCGCGCCAAAAAGCCGGCTTTTCAGCCGGCTTTTTGTTGTTTTTATGCACCTGTGAACAGGCGTTAAGAATAACGACAATATTTTGACAACCTCACTGGAAATGTTACCCTGGCGTTCCATTGAACCCGGGCCGTCTGCCCGCGAGCCAAGCGAGAGACACGGATGAGCGCCGATACAATCCTGGTGGTGGATCGCGATGAGCGGCGTCGTGAGCAGCTCGTTGCCGTCATTGAATTTCTTGGTCAGGGTAAGGTGTTGAGCACGGACCCGGGCGTCTTCTCCGGCTTGGTGGCGCCCGACCGCCTGAAGGCCGTTTTCCTGAGCGACCGGGCGGATGTGGATGCCCTGCAGCGTTGGGCCGGTGGCGCGCCCCTGTTTCTGATCAGCGAGCGCGGCGACGTGCCGCCCGGTGTGCTGGGGCGGCTCGACTTCCCCTTGCGCTACCACGCCCTGGTCACGGCCTTGCACCGCGCCGACGTTTTTGGCGAGAACCACCGCCCGGACAACAGCGAGCCCCAGGCGCGGCTGTCCCGGGTGTTCGTGGGCAAACACGCCGGCGTGCGCCAGGTGCGCCGGCTCATCGATCAGGTGGCCGACTCGGACGCCAACGTGATCATCCTGGGCGAGTCGGGCACGGGCAAGGAAGTCATCGCCCGCAGCCTGCATTACCTCTCATCCCGCCGCGACAGGCCTTTTGTGCCGGTGAACTGCGGGGCCATTCCTGCGGAATTGCTGGAAAGTGAGCTGTTTGGCCACGAGAAGGGCGCCTTCACCGGGGCGCTCACCACCCGCCAGGGGCGCTTCGAGATGGCCGAGGGCGGCACACTGTTCCTCGACGAGATCGGCGACATGCCCATCAACATGCAGGTGAAGCTGTTGCGCGTGTTGCAGGAGCGCAGCTTCGAGCGCGTGGGCAGCAACCGCAGCATCGCCGCCAATGTGCGGGTGATCGCCGCTACCCACCGCAATCTGGAGCAGGCCATCACGGACGGACAGTTCCGTGAGGACCTCTATTACCGGCTGAACGTATTCCCTATCGACGTGCCGCCGCTGCGCGAGCGCCGGGAGGACATCCCGCTGCTGGTCAGCGAGCTGGTGGCGCGCCTGGAGCGGGAGCAGCGCGGGTCTGTGCGGCTCACCCAGGCGGCGCTGGCCTCGTTGATGAACTACCCGTGGCCCGGCAATGTGCGCGAACTGGCGAACCTGATGGAGCGCCTGGTCATCATGCATCCGGGCGGCGTGGTGGATTACCACGACCTGCCCGCCAAGTTCCAGACCGATGCGAGCCTGGTGGAGCAGGACATGCCCATGCCGGCGCCCGCCGAGGCTCCGCCGGAGCAGGTCGTTTCGCACGGCCCCATGGCCTTGCCCGAGGAGGGCCTCGACCTGAAGGAATACCTCGCCGACCTGGAACTCAAACTCATCCACCAGGCCCTCGACGACGCCGACGGTGTGGTCGCCCACGCCGCCCAGCGCCTGAAGATGCGTCGCACCACGTTGGTGGAGAAGATGCGCAAGTACGGGATCTCGCGAGGGGAGTGATTAGGCGGTTGGCCGTCAACCTGCCGCCAACGTGACCTACAAAACTTTGGGCGCAGCTCTTCCTCAGATACCCGAACCAAACACAAACGGCCTAACCCCGTTCCGCTTCGCTCCACCCGGGCTACGAGCAGCGCAGAAACTCTCGCGGTCCCGGGGGGCGGGGTCCCCGTCAAAACAATCTCGGGCGAAGCCCCACGTTCAGAATCTCGCGTAGCGTCGCAACTGACCCACATCCCACTACAAAATGCTTCGCCACCGCTCCCCCAAGTCACAAATTTGACTCCGCCACGCGGAGCGTTTTCTAACTCACTGTAAACACAGGAAATTATAGCCGGCACAACCCTTGCTTAGCCTTGGACGTCCATTACGAATACGACAAGGCCATGGCAATACAGAGCGCCATCCAAACGAAGGCGGAGAGCCCGTCTCGCGAACGAATCGAACTCCTGACAGCCGAGCGCGCCCGGCTCCGCGCCGAACTGCGCGCGTTGACGTCGTCCGTGCCGGCGGCCCTGGTGATGCTGGACGGCCGCGGCCGGGTGGCTTCGGCCAATGCGCGTGCGGAAGCGCTGCTCGGCACGCCGTTGCTCGGCGAGCCATGGCGCGACATCGTGCAGCGCGCCTTCGCGTCCGGCACCGTCGGCAGCGATCTGTGTCTGCGCGACGGTCGCCTGGTGACCGTCGCCACGGCGCCACGGGGCGACGGGCCGGGGCAGTTGCTGTGGTTACAGGACGTGACTGCCGAGCGCCAGTGGCACCGCCAGGCGGAGCATTCGCGGCGCCTCGCCGACATGGGCCGCATGGCCGCCACGCTCGCCCATCAGGTGCGTACGCCATTGTCTTCGGCCCTGCTGTATGCCTCGCAACTGGCCGACCCCCAACTCGCCGTCAGCCGGCGCAGTGATTTCACCGAAAAGCTCATTTCCCGCCTGCGCGACCTGGAGCGCTTGGTCAACGACATGCTCGGTCTGGCGCGTGGCGAAGGTGGGGCGGGCGAGACCTTTGCCGCCGCTGAGCTGTTCGCCCAGGTGCATGAGGCCGCCCGCGAGGCCGCATCAGCCTGTGACATCGCGGTGCGCGCCAGTGACGCGACCGACGGCGCGGTGGTGTGCGGCAATCCCACACTCGTCAAGAGCGCCCTGCTCAACCTCGTGAACAACGCCCTGGAGGCCAGCGCGCCGGGCAGTGAACTCGAACTGTCCTGCCATCCGGTCAAACCGGACGCGATCGAATTCCGGGTGCGCGACCACGGCCGCGGCGTGCCCGAGTCCCTGCGTCCGCGGCTGTTCCAACCCTTCGCCACGGGCCGGCGCGATGGTGCGGGACTCGGGCTGGCCGCGGTGCGCGCGGTGGCACGCGCCCAGGGGGGTGACGCCTGGTATGCGCCGGTCGCAGACGGCGGCAGCGTGTTTGCCATACGCCTGCCGGCACAGTACCGGGTAGCCGAACGGCTGGCAGTGAATGCCTGAAGGAAGTGACCATGCAAACCGTACTCGTAGTCGAAGATGATCGCGGCCTCGCCGAGGCGCTGGCCGACACCCTGGACGTGGCAGGATTTCGTGCCTGCGTCGCCCACAACGCCGCCGACGCCCTGGCCACGCTGGACGACGCCACCCCCGATCTGGTGGTGAGCGACGTGCACATGCCGGGGATGGACGGGCACGCGCTGCTCGGCGCCCTGAAACACCGCGACCCGGAACTGCCGGTGTTGCTCATGACCGCCTACGCCAGCGTGCCCAAGGCCGTGGAAGCCATGCGCGCCGGCGCGGTGGATTACCTGGTGAAGCCGTTCGAGGCCGCTGCGCTGGTGGAGGCAGTGAACAAGCACGTGCGCCCCCCCGACGCCGCGCTGGGCGCGCCGCTCGTGGAAGACCCGCGCAGCCGCGAACTCTTCAACCTGGCCGGGCGCGTGGCTCACAGCGACGTCACGGTACTCATCCACGGCGAGAGCGGCAGCGGCAAGGAAGTGATCGCCCGCTACGTCCACGAGCATTCGGCGCGCGCCGTGGGGCCGTTCGTGGCGGTCAATTGCGCGGCCATCCCCGAGAACATGCTGGAGGCGACCCTGTTCGGCTGGGAGAAGGGCGCCTACACCGGCGCGGTGCGCAGCATGCCCGGCAAGTTCGAGCAGGCCCAAGGCGGCACGCTGTTACTGGACGAGGTCTCGGAAATGGATCCGAACCTGCAGGCCAAGCTCTTGCGCGTGCTGCAGGAGCGCGAGGTGGAGCGCCTCGGCGGCGAGCGCGTCATCCCGCTCGACGTGCGCGTGCTCGCCACCACCAACCGCGACCTGCGCGAAGAGGTGCACCAAGGCCGCTTCCGCGAAGACCTCTATTTCCGGTTGGCGGTGTTTCCGCTACGCGCGCTCGCCCTGCGTGAGCGCCCGGGCGACATCCTGCCGCTGGCGGAGCGCTCACTGGCGGCGACGGCCCGCGCGGCGGGACGCAAGGCGCCGACCCTGTCCCCCGAGGCGGCCGGCCTGCTGCGCCGCTACGGCTTCCCGGGCAATGTGCGCGAGCTGGACAATCTCATGCAGCGCGCGTTGATCCTCCAGCCCGGTGATGTCATCGGCCCTGCCGATCTGGTGTTCGAACAGCCCCCCACGCCGGCGGTGGAAAACCCGGCCGCCGATGGCCTGAACGGCGAGCTGAAGGAGCGGGAATATCACCTTATCACCGAGGCCCTGCGCGCGGGTTCGCGCAAGATGGCGGCGCAGAAACTCGGCATCAGCGAACGCACCTTGCGCTACAAGCTGGCGCGCATGCGGGAGGAAGGCTTCGCCTGCCCGGAGCGGTTGGCACCGTAAATGCATCTGAGGTCCGCAGTGACGGATTTCAAACATTGGCGGAGGCATCATGAACACCATCGACAGCTCCCAACTCCTCGCCCAGCTGCGTCTCGCCACGGCGCAGGCCAAGGGCGCCGGTGTGCTGCCGGCGGCCGATGCCTCGGCCGGGACCGCAGGCGCCAGCTTTTCGTCGGTGCTCAAACAGTCCATCGATACCGTCAACGGCATGCAGCAGACCGCCGGCGAGCTCAAGCAGTCCTTCGAGCTGGGCACCGCCGGCGTAGGGCTGTCCGATGTGATGCTGGCCACCAGCAAGGCGCAACTCGGCTTCCAGGCCATGGTGCAGGTGCGCAACAAGGTGGTCGAGGCCTATCAGGAAATCATGCGCATGCCCGTGTAAGGCATAGCGCCCGACGATGAACGCGGTAAAGGCACACTCCATGGCGACGACTCAACTGGCCGTCCTTGCTCAAAACCCGGTGACCCGCCAGCTCGGCGTGATGTTCGGGCTCGCCGCCGCGGTGGCGCTCGGCATCGCGGTGGTGCTGTGGGGCCGCGAGCCCACCTATGGCGTGCTCTACAGCGGTCTGGTGGGACAGGACGCCGGCGCGGTGGTCGAGCAACTGAGCAAGGACAACGTGAAATACCGCCTCGACGAGACCACCGGCGCCATCCTGGTCCCTGCCGAACAGGTCCACGAGCTGCGTCTGCAAATGGCCAGTGCCGGCCTGCCGAAGAGCGCAGGCGTCGGTTTCAACGTGCTGGAACAGAAGCAGGAATTCGGCACCAGCCAGTTCATGGAAAACGCGCGTTACCAGCGCGCTTTGGAGGAGGAGCTGGCACGCACCATCGCCGCCGTGAAGTACGTGGAGAACGCCCGCGTGCACCTGGCCCTGCCCAAGCAATCGGTGTTCGTGCGCAAGCGCCAGGAACCGAGTGCCTCGGTGCTCCTCAGCCTGTTTCCCGGCCGCGTACTCGAACGCGAACAGGTCGCAGCCATCACGCACATGGTGGCCTCCAGCGTCCCCAACCTGGAGCCCGGCCGCGTCACCGTGGTGGACCAATCGGGCCGCCTGCTCAGCGACGAAAAACTCAATCCCGAGCTGTCCGCCAGCAAGGAGCAGTTCGCGCATACGCGCACCCTTGAAGAATCCTACGTGCAGCGTATCGAGAGCATCCTCACGCCGGTGTTGGGCCCGGACGGCGTGCGCGCGCAGGTGTCGGCGGATGTGGATTACGCGGTCACCGAGCAGACCCAGGAGACCTACAACCCCGAAACCGCCGCCATGCGCAGCGAGCAGCGCTTCGAGCAGACCAATACCGGAACCGATCCAATGGGTATTCCCGGTGCGCTCTCCAATGAACCGCCCGGTGCGGGCCGCGCACCCGAGGTCCTGCCGGCGCAGGGCACGCCGGCCGCGGAAGGCGAGAACATGCGCAGTGTCCGACGCGCCACCGTCAACTATGAATTGGACCGCACCATCAGCCACACCCGTTCGGCGGTGGGCCAGATCAAACGCCTGACCGTCGCCGTAGTGGTGGACGACAAGATGGTGCCGGACGAGGAGGGCAACCTGGTGCGCACGCCGCGCACGCCCGAGGAGCTGGACCGCATCACCACCCTGGTGCGCGATGCCATCGGTTTCAGCGCCGACCGCGGCGACACGGTCAACGTGGTCAACGTCGCCTTCACCGAGGCGCAGGGTCTTGCCCCGCTGCCGGAAGCGCCGCTGTGGAAGCAGGCGTGGCTGTGGGATGTGGTGAAGGAAGTGTTCGCCTGGATCATCGCCGCGGTGGTGCTGCTGTTCGCCCTGCGGGCGGTGATGCGCAGCTTCGGTCCGCGCCCGGACGAGGAAGCGGAGGGCGCCGCCCAGCTTGCGGGGCCGGCCATGGCGGAGGATCATCTCTCCTTGAGCAGTTCCACCGAGACCGTGCACCTTCCAGGCCCCGACCAGACCTACGAAGAAAATCTGAACCAGGCGCGTCAGATGGCCCTGCAGGACCCCAAGCGGGTCGCGCAGGTGGTGCGCAGTTGGATCCATGCGGACGACAAGTAAACGACCATGGCTGAACAACCGAAAACCAAGCTCACGGGCGCCGAGCGCGCGGCCATTCTCATGATGAGTCTCGGCGAGTCCGGTGCGGTGGAGATCATGAAGCACCTCGGACCGAAGGAGGTGCAGAAGATCGGTGAGGCCATGACCGCCACCCGCAGCGTCACCAAGCCGCAGGTGAGTGATGTGCTGCAGAACTTCGCCGAAGAGCTGGGTATGCAAACGGCGCTCGGCGTGGGGGCGGAGGACTATCTGCGCCGCGTGCTCACCAATGCGCTCGGCGAGGACAAGGCGGCAAACCTCATCGACCGCATCCTGCTCGGGCGCTCCTCCAAGGGTCTCGAAGCGCTCAAGTGGATGGAGCCGCGCGCCATTGCCGAGATCGTCCGCCTGGAGCATCCGCAGATCATCGCCATCGTGTTGTCCTATCTCGACAGCGATCAGGCCGCGCAGGTGCTGTCGGCGCTACCGGAGAATCTGCGCGCCGATGTCCTCATGCGTGTAGCCAGCCTCGACGGCATCCAGCCGGCCGCCCTGGCCGAACTGGACGACATCCTCGACAAGCAGTTCTCGGGCAGCTCGGGCAACATCAAGTCGTCCAGCGTGGGTGGCAAGAAGACTGCTGCCAACATTCTCAACTTCACAGACACCGCCATCGAAACCAAGATCCTCGATAAGATTCGCGATTCCGAACCGGAACTGGCGCAGGTCATCGAGGACCTCATGTTCGTGTTCGAGAACCTGGCCGAAATCGACGATCGCAGCATGCAGGCGCTGCTGCGCGAGGTTTCCTCGGACAGCCTCATCATGGCCTTGAAGGGCGCCGACGACAACGTGAAGGAGAAGGTGTTCAAGAATATGTCGCGGCGCGCCTCCGAGATGTTGCGCGACGATCTCGATGCGCGTGGTCCGGTGCGCGTCTCGGAAGTGGAGACTGCGCAGAAGGAAATCCTGTCCATCGCACGCCGCATGGCGGAATCCGGCGATTTGTCGCTGGGCGGAGGCGGCGATGAGTACGTCTAAGGTCATCGCCAAGGAATCACTCACCGCCTACGAGCGCTGGGAACTTCCTAACGTCGGCGAGCCGGACGTACCTGAAC
>JALOAT010000019.1 GCA_023228645.1 Gammaproteobacteria bacterium
GGCATGATGCCGACCTCGCCCAGCACCGCGGGGGCGAACAGCGCCTCCGCCGTGCCGGAGAAGATCTGCTTCTCCGCACTCACGATGTCCACGTGGATCGTCATAGCCATGGCTTACCCCCCTGGCGCCGATTACAGGCGCTTGGCCTTCTCGACCGCCTCGTCGATGGAGCCGACCATGTAGAACGCCTGCTCGGGCAGGTGGTCGAACTCGCCTTCCACGATGCCCTTGAAGCCGCGGATGGTGTCCTTCAGGGAGACGTACTTGCCGGGCGAACCGGTGAACACCTCGGCCACGAAGAACGGCTGCGACAGGAAGCGCTGGATCTTACGGGCGCGGGACACGATGAGCTTGTCGTCTTCGGACAGCTCGTCCATGCCCAGGATGGCGATGATGTCGCGCAGTTCCTTGTAGCGCTGCAGGGTCTGCTGCACCGCACGGGCCGTGTTGTAGTGCTCGTGGCCCACCACCAGCGGGTCGAGCTGGCGGGAGGTGGAGTCCAGCGGATCCACGGCGGGGTAGATACCCAGCGCGGCGATGTCGCGGGACAGCACGACGGTGGCGTCCAAGTGAGCGAAGGTGGTGGCGGGCGACGGGTCGGTGAGGTCGTCCGCGGGCACGTACACGGCCTGGATGGAGGTGATGGAACCGATCTTGGTGGAGGTGATGCGCTCCTGGAGCACACCCATTTCCTCGGCCAGGGTCGGCTGGTAACCCACCGCGGACGGCATACGGCCGAGCAGTGCGGACACCTCGGTACCGGCCAGGGTGTAGCGGTAGATGTTGTCGATGAACAGCAGCACGTCGCGGCCTTCGTCGCGGAAGTACTCGGCCATGGTCAGGCCGGTCAGCGCCACGCGCAGACGGTTGCCGGGCGGCTCGTTCATCTGGCCGTACACCAGGGCCACCTTGTCGAGAACGTTGGAGTCCTTCATCTCGTGGTAGAAGTCGTTGCCCTCACGGGTACGCTCACCGACGCCGGCGAACACGGAGTAACCGCTGTGCTCGATGGCGATGTTACGGATGAGCTCCATCATGTTCACGGTCTTGCCCACGCCGGCACCGCCGAACAGGCCGACCTTGCCGCCCTTGGCGAAGGGGCAGATCAGGTCGATGACCTTGATGCCCGTTTCCAGCAGTTCGGTGGAGGCCGCCAGCTCTTCGTAGCTGGGCGCCTTGCGGTGGATGGAGGCGCGCACCTCTTCGCCCACCGGACCCTTCTGGTCGACCGGGTTGCCCAGCACGTCCATGATGCGGCCCAGGGTGGCCTTGCCAACGGGCACACTGATCGGTGCGCCGGTGCCGGCCACGGCCATGCCGCGGCGCAGGCCGTCGGAGGAACCCATGGCGATGGTGCGAACGATGCCGTCGCCGAGCTGCTGCTGGACTTCCAGCGTCAGGCCCGCTTCGTCCACCTTCAGCGCGTCCAGGACCTTGGGCATCGCATCGCGCGGGAACTCGACGTCGATAACGGCGCCGATGATTTGCGTAATCTTTCCAGAACTCATTTCAGTTCCCCTTAAGTACTCGAATTCGTATCCGGCCGGTCAGACCGCCGCGGCGCCCGCAACGATCTCGGAGATCTCTTGCGTGATGGCCGCCTGGCGCGCCTTGTTGTAGGCCAGCTGCAATTGGTCGATGAGGTTGCCCGCGTTGTCGGACGCCGCCTTCATGGCGACCATGCGTGCCGCCATTTCGCAAGCGATGTTCTCCACCACGCCCTGATAGACCTGGGATTCCACGAAACGCGGCAGCAACTGGTCGAGGACGACCTCCGCCTGCGGCTCATAGATGTAGTCCCAGTGGTGCTTGAGTTCGTTTTCCGTGACCGTGGCCTTGACGGGAAGCAGCTGGCTCACCTCGGGCTTCTGGGTCATGGTGTTGACGAACTCGTTGCTCAGGATGTGGAGCTGATCGATGCGGCCTTCGTTGAACGCGTCGAGCATCACCTTGACCGTGCCGATGAGCTGGTCGAGGCGCGGGGCATCGCCCAGCTGTGACGCCTGGGCGACGATGTTGGCGCCGAGGCGACGGAAGAAACCCGTCGCCTTCTGACCGATCACGCACAGGTCCACCTCGAGGCCGGCCTTCTGCCAATCCTTCAGCTGGCGCAGGGCCAGGCGGAACAGATTGGCATTGAGGCCGCCGCACAGGCCGCGATCCGAGGAGACCACGACCAGGCCCACGCGCTTGACCGGGCGCTCGACCATGTACGGATGGCGGTACTCGGGATGCGCGTGCGCAAGGTGACCAATCACGCTCCGGATACGTTGTGCGTAGGGCCGGGAGGCTGCCATGCGTTCCTGCGCCCTGCGCATTTTGCTGGCGGCCACCATCTCCATGGCGCGCGTGATCTTCTGAGTATTCTTGATACTCTTGATCTTGCCGCGAATCTCTTTACCGCTTGCCATCGCTGCCTACCCCGTTACCAGGTGTGGTTGGCTTTGAAGTCGTCGATCGCGGCCTTCATGCTCGCCTCGATCTCCGCCGTCCAGTCGCCGGACACATTGATCTGATCGAGCAGCGCCTTATGCTGGGACTTCATGAAGTCCTGCAGGGCGTTTTCGAAGTCGACGACCTTCTTCGCGTCGATGTCATCCAGGTA
Source organism: Gammaproteobacteria bacterium (assembly GCA_023228645.1). Lineage (GTDB taxonomy): Bacteria > Pseudomonadota > Gammaproteobacteria > Thiohalomonadales > Thiohalomonadaceae > JALOAT01. The sequence continues at coordinate 2,606 of JALOAT010000019.1, forward strand.
GCCCTGATTGACCGCGTACAGCGACACCGCCATCTGGGCGATGGACATGGGCGCGTACTGACCCTGCTTCATCAGCTCGGTGACGCGCTGGCCACGGCTGATCTGCTTGCGGGTGGCCTCGTCCAGATCCGAAGCGAACTGGGCGAATGCCGCCAGCTCACGGTACTGGGCCAGGTCCAGACGCACGCCGCCGCCCAGCTTCTTGATGACCTTGGTCTGGGCCGCACCACCGACGCGCGATACGGAGATACCGGCGTTGATGGCCGGACGGATACCGGCGTTGAACAGGTCGGACTCCAGGAAGATCTGGCCGTCGGTGATGGAGATGACGTTGGTGGGAACGAACGCGGACACGTCGCCGGCCTGGGTCTCGATGATGGGCAGCGCGGTCAGCGAACCGGTCTTGCCCTTCACCTCGCCACCGGTGGCCTGTTCCACGTAGTCGGCATTCACGCGCGAGGCACGTTCCAGCAGACGGGAGTGCAGGTAGAACACGTCGCCGGGGTAGGCTTCACGGCCCGGCGGACGGCGCAGCAGCAGAGAGACCTGACGATAGGCCCACGCCTGCTTGGTGAGGTCGTCGTACACAATCAGGGCATCTTCGCCGCGGTCGCGGAAGTACTCGCCCATGGCGCAACCGGCGTAGGGGGCGATGTACTGCATGGCGGCGGAGTCGGACGCGGTGGCGGCCACTACGATGGTGTGCGCCAGGGCGCCGTGCTCTTCCAGCTTGCGCACCACGTTGGCCACGGAGGAGGCCTTCTGGCCCACCGCCACGTAGATGCACTTAACGCCGGTGCCCTTCTGGTTGATGATGGCGTCGACGGCGACGGCGGTCTTGCCGGTCTGGCGGTCGCCGATGATCAGCTCGCGCTGGCCGCGGCCGATGGGGATCATCGAGTCGACGGACTTCAGGCCGGTCTGCAGCGGCTGGTCCACCGACTTACGGTCGATAACGCCGGGGGCGATTTTCTCGATGGGCGAGGAGGTCTTGGTGTCGATGGGACCCTTGCCGTCGATGGGCTGACCCAGGGCGTTCACCACGCGGCCCAGCAGGGCCTCGCCGGTGGGCACTTCCATGATGCGACCGGTGCAGGTGACCTTGTCGCCTTCGGAGATGTGCTCGTAGGCACCCAGGATCACGGCACCCACGGAGTCACGCTCCAGGTTCAGCGCCATACCGAAGGTGTTACCGGGGAATTCCAGCATCTCGCCGGACATGACGTCCGAGAGACCGTGGATGCGCGCGATGCCGTCGGTCAGGCTGACCACGGTGCCCTCGGTGCGGGCCTCGGTGGTAGCCTCGTAGCCGGCGATCCGCTTTTTGATCAGATCACTAATTTCGGAAGCATTGAGTTGCATGTGTCTGTCCTCTAGAGGGCGATCAGCGCATCAGCTCGGAGCCGAGCTTGTCCAGCCGGCTTACGGCCGAGCCGTCGATGACCATGTCGCCCGCGCGAATGATGGCGCCGCCCAGCAACGACCCGTCGACTTTGACGTTCAGGCTGATTTCACGACCCAGGCGCTTCTTGAGAGCCGCCGCCAATTCTTTCTTCTGGCTTTCGGTCAGTTCCATCGCCGTGACGACCTCCGCCTCGAGCGTGCCTTCGGCCTGCGCACGTTCGATCTCGAAGAGCGCTGCGACCTCGGGCAGCAGATTCAGGCGGCCGTTGTCGGCCAGCACCCGCACCATGTTCTTGCCGGCGTCGTTCAACTTGTCGCCGCAGACGGCGAAGAAGATGTCGAGCACCTGCTCACCGGTGAGGCGCGGGCTGTCGATGACCTTTGCCATTTCGGGATCGGTGGCCACGGCGGCGGCCAGTCCCAGCATCTCGGACCAACGCTTCAGCGCCTTCTGCTCGGCAGCGAGCTTGAAGACCGCCTGGGCGTACGGGCGCGCTATCGTCGTTATCTCAGCCATTGCCGCTGACCTTAGATTTGTGCCACGAGGTCTTTGAGCATCGACTCGTGGGACTTGGCGTCGATCTCCTTGCGGAGAACCTTACCGGCGCCAGCCACAGCGAGCGATACCACCTGGCCGCGAAGTTGTTCCTTGGCGCGGAACACTTCCTGCTCGATTTCCGCATTGGCGGCCGCCTTCAGGCGGTCACCCTCGGAGCGAGCGGCGTTCTTCGCCTCATCGATGATCTCGTTGGCGCGCTGCTCGGCCTTGGCGATGATCTCGGCGGCACGGTCGCGTGCCTCGTGGATCACCTCGGCAGCACGCTTTTCGGCGAGCTCCTGCTGGTGCTTGCCACGCTCGGCGGCGGCGAGGCCATCGGCGATCGTGTTCTTGCGTTCGTTGAGTACGTTGATGAGCGGAGGCCACACGAACTTCATTACGAACCAGACAAACACGAAGAATGCGATGGACTGACCGATCAGCGTCAGATTGATGTTCATAGTCGCACCTCGTGCTGTGTTACACGGACGGGAAGTCTTGACGTGTCGTCAAGAAGAAGAGGCCTTAGCCTCCGACCACCGCGAACAGCACGTAGAAGGCGATACCGACCGCGATCATCGGCACGGCGTCCACCAGACCCATGATGATGAAGAACTGGGTGCGGAGCAGCGGGATGAGCTCGGGCTGGCGGGCGGCGCCGTCAAGGAAGCGGGCACCGAGGATGCCGATACCGATGGAGGCGCCGAGGGCACCGAAGGACAGCATCAGGGCGCCGGCGATGTAGATCAGGGCTTGTTCCATTGTTCTCTCCTACAAGTTTTAGAAGTGATTAATTACGAAACCGAAATCAGTGGTGTTCGGCGTGGGCCATATCCAGATACACGATGGTCAGCGTCATGAAGATAAACGCCTGCAGGGTGATGATCAGAATGTGGAAGATGGCCCAGCCGAGCTGCAGCACGCCGCCGAACAGGCCGAGCGCCCAGCCCGCGCCATACATGAGCGCGATCAGGATGAAGATCATCTCGCCGGCGTACATGTTGCCGAACAGTCGCAGGGCGAGCGAAATGGGGCGCGCCAGCAGTGAGACACCTTCGAGAATGAGGTTGACGGGCGCGAGCCACTTGGGGAAGGGCTGGAAGGCGAGTTCCGCGGCGAAGCCGCCAAGACCTTTTACCTTCACGCTGTAGTAGAGGATCAGCCAGAACACCGCGATGGCCATGCCGAAGGTGATGTTCGGATCGGTGCTCGGCACGATCTTGAAATAGACGTGGTGCGGGTCCATACCCAGGAAGGTCGCCCCCACCCACGCGGCGGCCTGCGGCAGCCAGTCGATGGCGATGAGGTCCATGAAGTTCATGAGGAAGACCCAGACGAACACAGTCAGCGCGATGGGCGCGACGATGTCGTTCTTGCCCGAGAAGGAGCCGCGCACACTGTGATCAATGAATTCGACGATCCACTCGACGAAATTCTGCAGCCCGGTCGGCACACCGGCGCTGGCCTTCTTGGCAGCACTGCGGAAGGCGAAGAAGAAGATCAGACCGAGGATCAGCGACCAGGCCATGGAGTCCACATGGATGGCCCAGAAGCCCATTTCCTTGGCTTCCGCGGCGGTATGGGCGAAGCCCCAGTGACCGTCGGGGAACTGACCATAGGTCAGGTTGGTGAGGTGGTGTCTGATGTAGTCTGATGAAGTCAGCGTGTCAGTCGCCATTTCTTCTTCCCAGAAACGAATGCCGTAGAAACCAGTTGAGCGGCCAGGCCAACCAAAAACCCCAGCATGAGAGGCAATGGCGCCAAGCGCAGGACGCCGAAGCCCACAGCGAACAGGCCGATGGCCGTCGCCAGGCGGGAGATCGCGGTCCCGTAAATCAATGCGGCATTGGCGGCGGGGTTGGCGCCCGTCCGCTCGGCGCGTCGCGTGGAACGGATGAGGATCAACGTCCCGGCGATCGCAATGAAGCCACCGTAAAGCACCGCCCCGGCAGTCACTTGCCCGTACAGAAAATAGGTGATGCCGGCCGCGGGCAACAGCATCAATGCCTGGATCAGGAGCAGTCTGCGAGTGTATTGCCGCAGCTGGGCATGCTTGATGCTCATGCGCACCTTCTCGGTTCGCGGAACCGCGCAGCGGCAGACATTCAGACTCAGTCTGGAATATGACCGGGGGTTAGCTTTCGAGCGGCGCGGAGTATATCGGCGGCCCCCCCGAGGGTCAAGGAACTTGCGAATATCCTGATAAAGTGAACTTCGCGAGATCGTCCGACCGCGCCTTGTAACGACAGTACGTCCTTACTCGTCCCGGATGTGCGCGAGGATGCCGTCGAGCTCGTCCAGGGTGTTGTAGTGGATCACCAGCTTGCCCTTGCCCTTGCTGTCCTGGATGGCGACCTTGGCGCCGAGGCGCTCGGAGAGGTCCTGTTCCAGGCGGCGCACGTCCGGGTCGACCTTCGGGGCCGGGGCGGTCTTGGGGCCGGACTGGAGCTGGCGCACCAGGCGTTCGGTCTCGCGCACCGACAGGCCCTTGGCGACCACGGTGCGGGCGGCCTGATTCTGAAGGTCGCCCTCGAGGCCCAACAGGGCGCGGGCGTGGCCCATTTCGATGTCGCCGTTTTCCAGCAGGCGCTTCACGTCCTCGTTGAGGCTCAGCAGGCGCAGCAGGTTCGACACCGCGGCGCGCGAGCGGCCCACGGCGTCGGACACGGCCTGGTGGGTCATCTGGAATTCCTCGATGAGCCGGTGCAGGGCGTGGGCCTCTTCCATGGGGTTGAGGGCCTCGCGCTGGATGTTCTCGATGAGCGCCATGGCCATGGCGGTGTTGTCCGGCACGTCGCGCACCACGGCGGGGATTTCGTGCAGCCCGGCCATCTGGGTGGCGCGCCAGCGGCGCTCGCCGGCGATGATCTCGTAGCGGCCGGCGGAGATCGGCCGCACCACGATGGGCTGCACCACGCCCTGGGCGCGGATGGAGGCGGCCAGTTCTTCGAGGCTTTCCGGGTGCATGTCCACGCGCGGCTGGTAGCGGCCGCGCTGGATGACGTCGACGGGGAGATTGCGGAGCTCGCCCTCGACGGGCGCTTCGGGGGACAGGTCGGCGCCGTGGCCGAGCAAGGCGTCGAGTCCGCGTCCGAGACCGCGTTTTTTTCCTACAGCCATGGTGTTCCTCAGACGGCGATGGCCGCACGCAGGCCGCTGCGGCGCAGGATCTCGCCGGCGAGGGCGAGGTAACTGATGGCGCCACGCGAGGTGCGGTCGTAGGTGATGACGGGCAGGCCGTGACTGGGCGCCTCGGCGAGGCGCACGTTGCGCGGCACGATGGTGCGATAGACCCTGTCGCCGAAGTGCTGGAGCAACTGGGCCGACACGTCGTTGGCCAGGTTGTTGCGCGGGTCGTACATGGTGCGCAGCAGGCCCTCGACCTCCAGCCTCGTATTCACCGAGCCGCGGATCTGGTTGATGGTGTCGAGCAGCGCACTCAGGCCCTCCAGGGCGTAATACTCGCACTGCATGGGAATGAGTACCGAGTCCGCGGCCACCAGGGCGTTCACGGTGAGCATGTTGAGCGATGGCGGGCAGTCGATGAGGATGAAATCGTATTCATCGCGGACCGGCTGCAGGGCCTCGCGCAGGCGGCGCTCGCGGTTGGGCAGCTGCAGCATCTGCACCTCGGCGGCGGTGAGATCGCCGGTGGTGGGCACCATATCGTAGCCGGCCTTTTCGGCGCGCACGATCACCTCGCGCGCGGAGGCCTCGCCGAGCAGCAGGTCGTAGCTGGAGCGCTCAAGGGCATGGCGATCCACGCCGCTACCGGCGGTGGCGTTGGCCTGCGGGTCCATGTCCACCACCAGCACGCGGCACTTGGTCGCGGCCAGCGAGGCGCCGAGATTGATGCAGGTGGTCGTCTTGCCGACGCCGCCCTTCTGATTGGTTACTGCGATGACCTTGCCCATGGCACTCAACCCTCTTCGCCCGCGGGTGCGATGCGCACCAGATGACGGGCGCCTTCCAGACCGGGCACGTGCAGCTCCACCACGTCCTGCACACGAAAGCCCGGCGGAACGGCCGCCAGCTCGTCGCGCGGATAGGCGCCCTTCATGGCAAGGAAGCGACCGTCGGCGGCGAGCAGGTGCCCGGAGGCCGCGAGCATATCAGCAAGCGTGGCGAACGCGCGAGTTACCACCGTGTCGCAGGGCGCAGGCGGGCGGTACTGCTCGGCGCGGGCGTGAACCACGTCAAGGTTGCGCAGCTGGAGCTCCGCGGCCGCCTGCACGAGAAAACGTGTCTTCTTGCCGTTGCTGTCGAGCAAGGTGAAATGCCGCTCTGGACAGGCAATGGCGAGCGGGACGCCGGGCAGGCCGGCGCCGGTGCCCACGTCGCAGATGCGCTCGCCGTGCAGATAGCCGGTGATGGACAGGCTGTCGAGCAGGTGTTTTTCGATCATCTCCGCCGGGTCGCGCACGGCGGTGAGGTTGTAGGCGCGGTTCCACTTCACCAACAGCGCCACGTAGGCCATGAGCCGGTCGAGGGCGGCGGTATCCAGCGGCACGCCGAGCTGCGCTGCGCCGGTGGTGAGGCGGGTGCGATCGTCGTTCATGCGCTGCGCCGCTCCGTCTTTTTCAGGTGCACCAGCAACAGGGACATGGCCGCGGGCGTCACGCCGGGGATGCGGCCGGCCTGACCGAGGGTGAGCGGCCGGTGGCGCGCCAGTTTTTCCCGCACCTCGGCGGACAGGCCGAGCACGTCGGCGTAGTCCAGCTCGGGCGGAAGCACGGTCTCCTCGTGGCGGCGCTGACGCGCGATCTCCGTCTCCTGGCGTTCGATGTATCCGGCGTATTTGGCCTGGATCTCCACCTGCTCTGCCGCCTGCGGGTCGTCCACCGCGGGGCCGGCGCCGGGCAGCGCCGTGAGCGCGGCATAGGTGATCTCGGGCCGCGCCAGCAGTTCGGCGAGCCGGTATTCGCGCGCCAGCGCTTGGCCCGTGAGCTCGGCCACGGCGGCGGCCAGCGGCTGGCCCGGCCGCGCCCAGGTGTCGCGCAGGCGCTGCTGCTCGCGGGTGATGGCCTCGCGCTTTTGCTCGAAGCGGGCCCAGCGGGCGTCACTCACCACGCCCAGCTCGCGGCCGATGGCGGTGAGGCGCAGATCGGCGTTGTCTTCGCGCAGCATCAAGCGGTACTCGGCGCGGCTGGTGAACATGCGGTAGGGCTCGATGGTACCGCGGGTGATGAGGTCGTCCACCATGACGCCCAGATAGGCCTCGTCCCGACGCGGATGCCAGGGCTCGCGGCCGGACACCTGCCGTGCCGCATTGATCCCGGCGAGCAGCCCCTGGGCCGCCGCCTCCTCATAACCGGTAGTGCCGTTGATCTGGCCGGCGAAGAACAGGCCCTGCAAGGCCTTGGTTTCAAGGCTGGGATTCAGGTCGCGCGGGTCGAAGAAGTCGTATTCGATGGCATACCCCGGGCGCACGATGTGGGCGTTTTCGAGCCCACGGATGGAACGCACCAGGGCGTATTGCATATCGAAGGGCAGGCTGGTGGAGATGCCGTTCGGATAGATCTCGTGGGTGTCGAGCCCCTCGGGCTCCAGGAAGATCTGATGGGTTTCGCGCTCGGCGAAGCGCACCACCTTGTCCTCGATGGACGGGCAGTAGCGCGGCCCGACGCCTTCGATGCGCCCCGCATACATGGGCGAGCGGTCCAGGCCGCCGCGGATGATGTCGTGGGTGGCGGCGTTGGTATGGGTAATGAAGCACGGCACCTGGCGCGGGTGGTCGGACGGGTCGCCCAGGAAGGAGAACACGGGCGCCGGGGTGTCGCCGTATTGCCGCGCCATGATGCTGAAATCGATGCTGCGCGCGTCCAGGCGCGGCGGTGTGCCGGTCTTCAGCCGCCCCACCCGCGGCATAAGCTCGCGCAGGCGCCGCGCCAGGGCGTTGGCCGGCGGGTCGCCGGCGCGGCCGCCCTCGTAGTTGGCCTCGCCGATGTGGATGCAGCCTGCCAGGAAGGTGCCCACGGTGAGCACCACGCTGGTCGCGGCGAAGCGCAGCCCCATGCGGGTCACCACGCCGGTGACCCGGCCGCCCTCCACCGTGAGGTCCTCGACGACCTGCTGGAACAGCGTGAGGTTGGGCTGGTTTTCAAGCAGCGTGCGGATGGCCTGCCGGTAGATCGCGCGATCGGCCTGGGCGCGCGTGGCGCGCACTGCCGGGCCCTTGCTGGCGTTGAGGATGCGGAACTGGATGCCGGCGCGGTCCGCGGCCTCGGCCATGGCGCCGCCGAGGGCGTCCACCTCCTTCACCAGGTGCCCCTTGCCGATGCCGCCGATGGCCGGGTTGCAGCTCATCTGCCCGAGCGTCTCGATGTTGTGCGTCAGCAGCAGCGTGCGCGCACCCATGCGCGCGCTGGCGAGCGCGGCCTCGGTACCGGCGTGGCCGCCACCGATGACGATGACGTCGAAGCGATTCGGGTAGTTCATGGCAGTCCGGATTCAGGGGGCGCGTATTTTACGCCGCGGCGTCCCTGCGCACCAATCGGCGCTCTAAGATCCGATCAAGCACGGCCTTTTTTCGCGGAGCTTTCATCATGGCCACCGACGCTGACCCCATTGTCGGCAACTGGTATCGACACCTGGACAAGGGCTATCGCTTCGAAGTGGTGGCGATGGACGAGGACGAGGGCACGGTGGAGATCCAACACTTCGACGGCGACCTGGAAGCGCTCGACGTCGACATCTGGTACCAGATGGATATCGAACCCACCGAGGCACCCGAGGACTGGAGCGGACCGGTGGACGACTTCGACGAGGCCACCCTGGACTACACGGAGACCGGCATGGACGAGGACGACTGGGCCGAACCGCTCGGAGAGCTGGAGCGCCCACACCTCGGCCCGGGACGCAAGCCGAAGGGTGACGACGAGCTTGAGGAGATCGAAGGCTTCCAGGAGGAAGAGCCCGGCGACGAGTGGCGCGAGGAAGACTGAATCAGCCGTGGCGCCGGCAGTCCTGCAAACGCGCGCGCAGATGGTCTTCGAGCCGCCCGAACGCCGCCTGATCGCTGCAACTTGCCAGCAATTCCGCACCATCCACATCCAGCGCCAGGCGCTGCCAGCCATCCTCGGTGGCGCATTCCACGGTCAGATGCCAGGCATTCCCGTCCGGTTCCACTTCGAACAGGTAGGCCTCAATACCGACGGATTCGAGCAGCCGGTGGGCAGCGTCGCGGGCATTGATAAAGGTGAAAGTGTCGGGGTTCATGGGCTGGTACTCGGACTCTCGGCAAACTTAGCAGGTGTTCCGCAAGCCTGCGCCGGCGGTTGTTATGATTAGGTGCCCCCGCCACTGAGACCCGCAATGAAGAACAAGCTCGATCAGGTGGCCGCCCGCTGCGGCGAGATCATCCTCGGCAAGTCGCACCCCATCCGCCTCGCCCTCGCCTGCCTGCTCGCCCGCGGCCACCTGCTCATCGAGGACGTCCCGGGGGTCGGCAAGACCACCCTGGCGCACGCCCTGGCCGTGAGCCTGGGGCTGCGCTTCAACCGCATCCAGTTCACCAGCGACCTGCTGCCGGGCGACATCCTGGGGGTGTCCATCTACGAGCGGGAAAAGGCCGCCTTCACCTTCATGCCGGGGCCGGTGTTCGCCCAGGTGATCCTCGCCGATGAAGTGAACCGGGCCACGCCCAAGACCCAGAGCGCCCTGCTCGAGGCCATGGAGGAACACCAGGTCACCGTGGAGGGGGAAACCCGCGCCCTGCCCGAGCCGTTTTTCGTCATCGCCACCCAGAACCCGGCCCACCAGGTGGGCACGTTTCCGCTACCGGAATCCCAACTCGACCGCTTCCTGATGCGCATCAGCCTCGGCTACCCGGACGCGGCGGCCGAGCGGGAACTGCTCGCCGGCGTGGATCGGCGCCGCCTGGTCGCCGCCATGACACCGACCATGACCCCCGAGGAACTGCTCGCGGCGCAGGCGGCCGTGGACGCGGTACACGTCTCCCCTGCCCTGCTGGACTACGTGCAGGCGCTGCTCGGCTTCAGCCGCAGCGCGCCCTATTTCCTCGCCGGGCTGTCGCCACGCGCCGGCCTGGCGCTGGTGCAGAGCGCCCGCGCCTGGGCCTTGCTGGAGGGCCGTGACTACGTGGTGCCCGAGGACGTGCGCGCCGTCATGCCCTACGTGGTGGGCCACCGGGTGGTCGGCAGCGACGGCGGCGCCGGGGTGGTGCGGCACTTCGACGAGGTCGCCATTCCCTGACCATGCCACGCGCCCTGCTGCGGCGGTGGCGGGAGGCCTGGGCGCGCCGCCGCCATCCGCCTCCCCAGACCGCACAGACCCTCACCCGTCGCCGGGTCTATATCCTGCCGACCCGCACGGGCTGGCTGTTCGCCGTGGTGCTCATCGCCATGCTCATCGGCGCCATCAACTACGAGAACAATCTCGCCTACGCCCTCACCTTCCTGTTGGCCAGCGTGGGCGTGGTCTCGATCCTGCACACCTACCGCAATCTGGGTGGCCTGGGCGTGCGTGCGGGCCGGTGCCGGCCGGTGTTCGCCGGCGACATGGCGGTGTTTCCCATCGCGGTGAGCAACGGCGACGCCCAGTCGCGCCTGGCCCTGGAATTCATCCCGGGCGACGGCGAGCCTCGGGTGGTGGACCTGGCGCCCCGCAGTACCACCTGGATCGAGCTGCACCAGCCCACCCTGCGCCGGGGCCGGCGCCCACTCGGGCGGCTCACCATCTGCACCCGCTTTCCGCTGGGCCTGCTGCGGGCCTGGAGTCAGGTGCAGCTGCGCCAACATTGCGTGGTTTACCCGCGCCCCGAGGCCGAGGCGGCCCTGCCGCCGCCCGCCGGGGGGCGCGGGGTGGGCAGCGCCGGTGCGCAAGGCGCGGACGACTTCGCCAGCCTGCGCGGCTATCAACCCGGCGATTCCTTGCGGCAGGTGCACTGGAAGGCGCTGGCGCGCGAGCAGGGCCTGCTCAGCAAGCAGTACTCGGGGAGCGGCGGCGGCAGCGAGCTGTACTTCGATTACGCGAGCCTGACCGCCATGGACGGCGAGGCGCGCCTGTCACGGCTGTGCCGCTGGGTGCTGGACGCGGAACGCGCCGGCCTGCGCTACGGCCTGACCCTCCCCGGAGGCACCCTCCCCATCGGTACAGGACCGGCCCACCAGCAGCAGTGCCTGGAGGCGCTGGCCTTTTTCGGAGGGGTCGATGACGGTGCCGGCACCTGAGGTGACACGGCTCGCCTGGCTGTGGCTGGTGGGTGGGCTCGCCGTGGTGGTCGCCCCGCACCTGCTGCGCCTACCGCCCTGGCTGGGCCTGCTGTGCGTCGCCGCCATGGGCTGGCGCCTGCTGCGCGACCTGCGCGGCGGGGCTCTGCCCGGGCCCGGGCTACGCCTGACGCTCACGGTCGGCGGCCTGTTGGTGGTGTTCCTGTCCTACGGCACCCTGGTAGGGCCCGAGGCCGGCGTGGCGCTGCTCGCGGTCATGCTGAGCCTCAAGCTGGTGGAAATGCGCGGGCTGCGCGACGCCACGGTGGTGATCCTGCTGGCCTACTTCCTGGTCGCAACGGGCTTTTTGTTCGACCAATCCATCGCCAGCGGCATCTACCTGCTGGTCGCCGTGGTGGTGCTCACCACGGCCCTGGTGGTACTGAACCACCCGGGCGCCGAGGCCCGGCTATCGGGTCAGTACGTACGGCGCGCCGCGGACCTCCTGGTGCAGGCGGTGCCGCTGATGGTGATCCTGTTCGTGCTGTTCCCGCGCCTGTCCGGCTCGCTGTGGGGCGTCACCGTGCAGGAGCACAGCGCGCGCACCGGGTTGTCCGAGTCCATGAGCATCGGCGACGTCAGTCGGCTGTCCGAATCGAGCGAGGTGGCATTCCGGGTGGAGTTCATGGACGGCGTACCTGCCAGCGAGGACCTCTACTGGCGCGGCCCGGTGCTGTGGCAGACGGACGGCCGGCGCTGGACCGCCCTGCCGCCGGGCAGCCTGCGTCAGTTGGACCGACCGCGAGTGGACAGTGACGGGCCGGCGGTGGGCTACGCGGTTACCCTGCAACCGCACGGCCGCCACTGGTTGTTCATGCTTGATTTGCCGGACACCCTGCCGCCGGGCGCCCTGCTGACGCCGGACATGCAGGTGCTGGCGCGCCGGCCCGTGGACCAGCTGCGGCGTTACGAGGCCAGCTCCTTTCCGGCGGCGCGCATCCGCTCGCTCGACCCGCGCGAGCGCGCCCTCGCCCTGACGTTGCCGCCGGGACGGCACCCCCTCGCACGGGAACTGGCCGGCACTTGGCTGGACGCGGAGCTCGGCGAGGCGCAGCGGGTTGCGGCGGCGCTGCGCTTTTTCAGCGAGCAGCACTTTTTCTATTCCCATGAGCCGCCCGCCCTGGGCGCCGACCCGGTGGATGAATTCCTGTTCCAGACCCGCACCGGTTTTTGCGAGCACTATGCCGCGGCCTTCGTGGTGCTGATGCGCGCTACCGGCCTGCCGGCCCGGGTGGTGACCGGCTACCACGGCGGCGAGCTTAATCCCATCGGTGGGCATCTGGCGGTGCGGCAGTCGGACGCCCATGCCTGGGCTGAGGTGTTCCTGTCCGGGCAGGGCTGGGTGCGGGTCGACCCCACCACGGTGATCCCCCCGCAGCGCGTCTCCACCGGTACCCGTCTGCCGGTCCGGGAAGACCCGGGTGCGCACAAGGAGGCAAGCTGGCTGGGCCGGGCCTTGAAGGGCGCCCGCCAGATCCTGGATGCGACCAACCACGGCTGGAACCAGTGGGTGCTCGGCTATGGCGCCGACAAACAGCGCGGCCTGCTTGAGCGGCTCGGCCTGCACGGCGCCGGCTGGCGGGGCCTGGTGGCACTGCTCACCGTGGTGGCCGGGGCCGTCCTGCTCGGCGCGCTGGCGCACCTGAGCTGGCGCCGACGCCGCGCCGTGGACCCGCTGGTGCGGCATTTCGATCGCGTGCTGGCGCGCCTGGCCCGCCGCGGACTGGTCAAGGGCACCAGCGAAGGCGCCCTCGCCTTCGCCGCGCGGGTGCAGGTGACAGATCAGGAAGTGGGCGCCCGCTTCGCAGCACTGGCCGAGCAGTACACGGCACTGCGCTATGGACCGACGCCGTCGCGGGCCGCCGTGAAGGCCTTCCGGCGGCGGGCGCGAGCCTTTCGCGCGTGATCACTTGCCGATGCAGAAGCTGGAAAAAATCTGCCCCAGCAGGTCGTCGCTGGTGACCTCGCCGGTGATCTCGCCGAGGGCCTGCTGGGCGAGGCGCAGCTCTTCGGCGAGCAGTTCGCCGGCGCGGAAGTCGCGCAGCGCCTGGGCGCCCTGGGCCAGGTGGGCGGCGGCGCGGTCCAGGGCGTCGAGGTGGCGGCGGCGGGCGGTAAACAGGCCTTCCGTGCTGTCGCGCCAGCCCACGCTGTGCTTGAGGTGCGCGCGCAGCCCGTCGAGCCCCGCGCCGCTGCGCGCCGAAAGCCGCACCTCCGGGCCCAGGGGACCTTCGAGTACCGCGGGCGTTTGGCCGGACAGGTCGATCTTGTTGCGCACCACGGTGACGGGGATGTGGGGCAGGCGGGTCAGGATGGTGCGTTCGGCGTCCGTAATGCCGACGGCATCGTCCACCACCAGCAGGATGCGGTCGGCCTTCTCCAGCTCCTGCCAGGCGCGGCGGATCCCTTCCTGCTCCACGCGATCGGCGCTTTCGCGCAGCCCCGCCGTGTCGACCACGTGCAGGGGTACGCCGTCGATGGCGATCTGTTCGCGGAGCACGTCGCGAGTGGTCCCCGGGACCTCGGTGACGATGGCGGCGTCGCGGCCGGACAGGGCGTTCAGCAGGCTGGATTTGCCGGCATTGGGCAGGCCGGCGATGACCACGGTGATGCCCTCGCGCATGACCGCGCCCTGTCGGGCCGCCTCACGCACCTCCGCCAGTTGCCCGTCCAGGGCCGCGAGCCGCGCGTCCACCCCGCCCTCGGAGAGAAAATCGATCTCCTCGTCGCTGAAATCGATGGAGGCCTCCACGTAGGTGCGCAGCCCAGTGAGGCCGTCCACCAGCGCGTGGATGCGGGCGGAGAAGGCCCCTTGCAAGGAACGCAGGGCGAGCCGCGCGGCCTCACGGGAGCCGGCCTCGATGAGATCCGCGACGGCCTCGGCCTGGGCCAGGTCGAGTTTGCCGTTCAGGAAGGCGCGCTCGGAGAACTCGCCCGGGCGGGCGGGCCGGGCGCCCGCGGCGAGGGCCGCGCTGAGTACCCCATCGAGCACCACCGGGCCGCCGTGGCCCTGAAGTTCGAGCACGTCTTCGCCGGTGAAGGAATGGGGGTTGGCGAAGAACAGGGCGATGCCCTCGTCGAGCACCTGACCTTGGGGATCGCGGAACACGCCGTAGCTGGCGTGGCGTGGCGCAGGGCAGTGGCCAAACAGACGCTCGGCCACCTGGCGGGCGGCGGGACCCGAGACCCGCACGATCCCCACCCCACCCCGTCCCGGCGGGGTGGCGATGGCGGCAATGGTCTCGTTGAGTGCGGTCACGGCCGCCCGCTGGGGGCTGTCAGGCCTTCACCACCCAGCGCGTGATGTACCACTGCTGGAGGATGGACAAGGTGTTGTTGACCACCCAGTAGAGCACCAGGCCTGCCGGGAAGAAGGCGAAGAACACCGTGAAGATGATGGGCAGGGCCAACATCACCTTGGCCTGCACCGGGTCCATGGGCGTCGGGTTCAGGCGGTGCTGGACCAGCATGGTGACACCCATGAGGATGGGCAGGATGAAGAACGGGTCGGCGATGGACAGGTCCTGGATCCACAGGATGCCGGGCGCCTGACGCAGCTCCACGCTCTCGAGCAGCACCCAGTACAGGGCGATGAACACCGGGATCTGCACCAGGATGGGCAGGCAGCCGCCCAGCGGGTTGATCTTCTCCTCCCGGTACATCTTCATCATGGCCTCGTTGAGCTTCTGACGGTCATCGCCGAAACGCTCCTTGAGGGCCACCAGGCGCGGCTGCACCTTGCGCATGTGCGCCATGGACTTGTAGCTGGTCTCGGAGAGCTTGTAGAAGGCCAGCTTGATGAGGATGGTGAGGATGATGATGGCCCAGCCCCAGTTGCCGACGAAGCTGTGGATCTTCTCCAGCAGCCAGTAGAGCGGCTTGGCGATGACGGTCAACATGCCGTAGTCGACGGTGAGTTCCAGGTTGGGCGCCACCTGGGCCAGGGTTTCCTGAGCCTTCGGCCCCACGTAGAGCCGCGCCGGGAACTCGCCCGTGTCACCCGGCGCCACGGTCAGTGCCGGGCTGATCAAGCCCAGGATGTAGCGGCTGTCGCCCAGCGCATTGCTGTAGTACCGGTAGCTGGCATCCTGGGGCGGGATCCAGGCGCCGAGGAAGTAATGCTGGATCATGGCCGCCCAACCGCCGGTCAGGTCGCGGGCCAGGTCCTTGTCTTCCATATCGTCGAAGTCGATTTTCTCGTACTTGGCTTCCTGGCCCGAGATGACGCCGCCCGTATAGGTGTAAATAAACGCCCTGCCGTTGTCGACCGGTGGGGAGCGCAGCCACTGGTAATACACGTTTCCGCGCCATTCGGCGCTGGCGCTGTTGGCGACACGATGGGTCACATCCACCGCATAGGAGCCGCGGTGAAACGTGTAGGTTTTGGTGACAGTGATGCCTTCGGGCGAGGTCCAGTGCAGTGGAACCTCGAGGGCATCCTGACCCGCTGCCAATCGGTATTCGGCGGCCTCGGGCACGTAGGTGGCGTGGTGGGAGGGCGCACGGTCGGCGGGCAGCAGGCCCGACTGGGCGACGAAGAGCTCACGCTCATCGGAGAGCAGGGTCACCGGGTTGTCCGGGTCGTCCACCGAGACCGGGTAACCGAGTAAGTCGACGTGGCGCAGATCACCGCCCTTGGCATCGATCACGGCATTGAATACGTCCGTCACGACGCGCACGCGCTGCACCGAATCGAGACCTGGCCGCATGGGCGCACCCGCGGCGGCACCGCTATCCGGCGCGGCAGGCACCGGTAGGTCCTGGGCGGGAGCCTGAACCGTCGGCGCGGGCGTCGGCTGCGGCCCGTAATCCGCCTGCCAGGCCTGCCACAGCAGGAGCAGCGTAAACGCGAGGGCGAGGAAAAGAATGGTGCGCTGAAAATCCATGGAGATCAGTCTTTATGCTCGGGGACAGGGTCGTAGCCCCCCTCATGCCAGGGGTGGCAGCGGGACAACCGGCGCAGGCTCATCCAGCCGCCGCGAAGGATACCATAGCGGTCCACCGCCTCTTGTGCGTAAGCAGAACACGTGGGGGTGAAACGGCAGTTGGCGCCCAGGAATGGGCTGAGCAGGTAGCGGTAGGCGCCAATCAGGAGGATGACGAGGCGGCGCATTGGCGGAGGTGTTGCCCCCATAGGGCGGTCAGGGCGGCGCGAAAGCGGGGGTTGTCCCAGCCATCCACACCGCCGCGGACCAGAAGAACGAGATCGCGCCCTTTCACCTCGGCGGCGTGGGTGCGAAAGAATTCGCGGGCGAGACGCTTGATGCGGTTCCGGTCCACCGCAAGGCGGACCCAGCGTTTCGGTACCGCCAGACCCAAGCGCGCGTGCTCACACCCGTTAGCCACGGAGATGAGCACCAAGGGGCCGGCCGCACTGCGGCAACCGTCGGCAAAGGCGCGCTTGAACTCGGCAGGGCGCGTGATCCGCTGGCGACGCGCGAAACCCGCGCTGCGCGGAGCGGGCGCCATGCCGTGTAGCCGGCGTCAGGCGGACAGCCGGGCGCGGCCTTTGGCGCGACGAGCCTTCAGGATACGACGGCCGCCCTTGGTCGCCATACGGGCACGGAAGCCATGCGTACGGGCACGCTTGATCTTGCTGGGTTGGAATGTGCGCTTCATGAGTCAGACACCACAACGAATAAGGAATAGGAACCACGGACGCGTGGCCCGCGAAAGGCCGGCCAAGATAACCGCGAGGCCGGCGCCTGTCAACGGAAAGCGATGTGTGCAACATGTGGATAACTCGCGTCTCGAAGGATAGACTGCGGCCCTTGCGAGTCGGACAGAGGTAGAACAGTGACGCCTGCGGTGTGGAAACGATGTCTTGAATGGCTGGAGCAGGACCTCCCCGCCCAGCACTTCAATACGTGGATTCGCCCGTTGCAGGCCCAGTTGGAGGGCGGCGTGCTGCGCCTGTTGGCTCCCAACAAGTTTGTCCTAGAGTGGGTGAAGGAAAAATACAGCAGTAAATTCAACGAGTTGATTTCACAGTTCGAAGATGGCGAAGGCCTGACCCTTAGCTTCGAAGTGGGCAGCCGGCGCGCCAGCGCACCGCCGCGACCCACACCCGCCGTGGTCCCCGCGCGTAACGAACCAGGGCGGGAGCCGGAAAAGGTCCCGGCGCGCCGGAGCAACCTGAACCCCAATTTCGTGTTCAGCAATTTTGTGGAAGGCAAATCCAACCAATTGGCCCGCGCTGCCTCCATGCAGGTGGGCGAAAACCCCGGCGGCGCCTACAACCCGCTGTTCCTGTATGGCGGCGTCGGCCTCGGCAAGACGCACCTCATGCACGCCATCGGCAACCTGATTCAGAGCCGCAAGCCCGGTGCCAACGTGGTGTACCTGCACTCCGAGCGCTTCGTGGGCGACATGGTCAAAGCGTTGCAGCACAATGCCATCAACGAGTTCAAGCGCTTCTATCGCTCCGTGGACGCCCTGCTCATCGATGACATCCAATTCTTCGCCGGCAAGGAACGCTCCCAGGAAGAGTTCTTCCACACCTTCAATGCCCTGCTCGAGGGTCAGCAGCAGGTCATCCTCACCTGCGACCGCTACCCAAAGGAGGTGAACGGGCTGGAAGAGCGCCTGAAATCCCGGTTCGGCTGGGGACTCACGGTGGCCGTGGAGCCGCCGGATTTCGAGACCCGTGTTGCCATCCTCATGAACAAGGCCGAGCAGGCACGCGTCACCCTCCCCGAGGACGTGGCCTTTTTGATCGCCAAGCGCGTCCGCTCCAACATCCGTGAGCTGGAGGGCGCGCTGCGCCGCGTCATTGCCAATGCCCACTTCACCGCCCGCCCCATCACCGTGGACTTCGCCAAAGAGGCGCTGAGCGACCTCCTCGCCTTGCAGGACAAGCTGGTCAGTGTGGAGAACATCCAGAAGACCGTGGCGGAGTACTATAAGATTCGCGTCGCCGACCTGCTGTCCAAGCGGCGCACCCGTTCCGTGGCCAGACCGCGCCAGGTGGCCATGGCCTTGGCCAAGGAGCTAACGAACCACAGTCTCCCCGAGATCGGCGACGCGTTCGGCGGCCGCGACCACACGACAGTGCTGCATGCCTGCCGAAAGGTCCGGGAACTGAAGGAAACCGATACCAAGGTGGCGGAAGACTTTGCAATGCTGTTAAGAACCCTGAGCACATAACCAGGGATAAGGTGTGGATAAGTTTCAGGCCCAGAAGGGTGCACACCTTATCCACAGGATAAACCGGGCTTACACAGACCGTTTCAATCGCGAAGAAGCCGTCTAGAATCAGTAACTAAGCAGCGTTATCCACAGACAAGCCGGTAGCTTGTAGTAACAGATTAAAAGATCTTAAAAACATTAATTAATAAGCAAATGAGGCAACCCGATGAAGTTCCGAGTCAGCAGGGAAACGCTTCTAAGGCCCCTTCAGGTGGCAGGCGGTGTGGTCGAACGTCGACAAACGCTCCCCATCTTGTCGAACATCCTTGTCCAGGTAAGCGGCGATACCCTGACCATGACAGGAACGGATTTGGAGGTGGAACTCACGGCCACAGCCCAGGTTTCGGACGTGGAAGCCGGTGAGATCACCGTGCCGGCCAAGAAATTCGTCGATATCTGCAAGAGCCTACCGGAAGGCGCTGAGTTGGAATTCAGGGTGGATGAAGGCAAAGCGCTGGTGCGTTCGGGTCGCAGTCGCTTCAGCCTGGCCACCCTGCCCGCAAACGACTTCCCGGCCACGGACGACGTAGGCGGTGGCATAGAGTTCACCCTCACGCACGTGCAGTTGAAGACGCTCATCGAACGCACCCAGTTCTGCATGGCCAACCAGGACGTGCGGTATTACCTGAATGGGATGCTGTTGGAGATTGATCGCGACGTGGTGCGCGCAGTGGCAACGGATGGTCACCGGCTCGCGTACAGCGAAATCGGTGCCGAGGTGGGGGTAAGCGTTAAGCACCAGGTGATCGTGCCCCGCAAGGGTGTCGGCGAACTGGGCCGGCTGCTCGGTGATCGGGAAGAACGCGTCAACGTGCGCATGAATGCCAATCATATCCGCGTCGATTTCGACGGCATCGTGATGACCTCGAAGCTCATCGACGGTCGCTTCCCGGATTACGAGCGTGTCATCCCGCGCCAGTCCGACAAGCAGGTGGTGGCAGACCGGGAAACGCTGCGCCAGGCATTGGCGCGGGCGGCCATCCTTTCCAACGAGAAATACCGGGGCGTGCGCATCGAGTTCTCGTCAGGAAAATTGCGCGCCCTGGTGAGCAATCCGGAGCAGGAAGAAGCCGAGGAAGAGATCGAGGTCGATTATCAGGGCGATCTCTTCGAGATTGGCTTCAATGTGAGCTATGTGCTGGAGGCGCTGAATGCGGTCAGGGAAGACAGGGTCCGCCTGGGTCTGACTGATGCCAACAGCAGCTGTCTGCTGCAGGGTCTCGAAGACAAGGCAACGCGCTACGTCATCATGCCGATGCGGCTCTGAACGGGACGCCCGCCAAGGCGTGCCGGTTCAGGCAATAAAGTACAAGCTATTGCTTTTTCAAGAAATTATCGACAAGGCACCCGCCTTGGCGGGTGCCTGCCAGCTTCTTAGGCGTTCGGCTCGTGACCATCAAGCGCCTCGACGTCCGTAACTTTCGCAACCTCCAGGAAGTCACCCTTGAGCCCGGGCCGGCGATCAACCTGATCGAAGGTCCGAACGGCAGTGGCAAGACCAGCCTCCTTGAGGCGATCCATGTCGCCGGTGTGGGACGCTCTTTCCTGACTCACCATCGACAATTGCTGATCCGCCAGGGTTGTCCTGAGGCGACCGTGTTCGTGATCCGGCAAGACCAGGATCGCGAAGAGCGTACGGGGGTGCGGTTCAGTGCAGGGGGTGAATGGGAGTTCCGGCGCGACGGGGAACGCATCAATACGCGCGCCGCACTGGCGCAGGGGAAGCCGCTGGCAGTGATTACCCCGGAGAGCCACGCCCTGGTCGAAGGTGGCCCGAAGGAGCGGCGCAGTTTTCTCGACTGGGGATTGTTCCACGTGGAACAGGATTTCCTCGAGGTGTGGCGACGCTATCAGCGCGCCCTGCGACAGCGCAATGCTTGCCTGGCACAGGGTGCTGAAGAGGCAAGCGCTTGGACCCCCATGCTGTGTGAAGCGGGCACGCGCGTCGATGGAGGGCGGCGTGCCTGGGTGGAGCGCGTGGCTGCCGAGCTCGGCCAATCGCCACTACTCGGCTCTCTCCCCGGGGGGGTGCATCTCTGGTATGAGCGTGGTTGGATAAAAGAACACAGCTTGGCCGAGGCTCTGGAGCGCGACACCGAACGTGACCGCCGGGATGGCCTCACACACAGCGGTCCTCATCGCGGGGACATGAAAATCCGTATAGACGACCACCCGGCGAGCGACGTCCTGTCCCGGGGGCAGGAGAAACTGCTGGTGTGTGGTTTGTGGCTCGCCCAGCTGGTGCTGGTACGCGAGATCACCGCCCGGGCGCCCATCGTGCTGTTGGATGATCTCCCTTCCGAACTGGACGAACGAAACCGTTGTCTTCTGCTGGAGGCGTTGGTGGCCCTCGGTGCACAGGTATTCGTCACCACCACGGACCGCTCCCTCACGCCGACGCCCTTTTCCGGTAGCCGATTGTTCCACGTGGAACAAGGCTGCATCACCACGGTGGTATAATGCCCGCTTCCATGCGGAGCCTGTTATGACGGACGAAAATAGCTACGACTCTACCCAGATCAAGGTACTCAAGGGCCTGGATGCCGTTCGCAAGCGTCCGGGCATGTACATAGGCGACACGGATGATGGCACCGGCCTCCACCACATGGTGTTCGAGGTGGTAGACAATGCCATCGACGAGGCGCTGGCCGGCCACTGCACCCAGATAGACGTGGTCGTCCACACCGACGACTCCGTGTCCGTGCGTGACAACGGCCGCGGCATCCCGGTGGACATCCACACAGAAGAAGGCCGTTCCGCTGCCGAGGTCATCATGACCGTGCTGCATGCGGGCGGTAAGTTCGACCAGAACTCCTATAAGGTGTCGGGTGGCCTGCACGGGGTGGGCGTGTCCGTGGTGAACGCGCTGTCCGAACACCTGAAATTACTCATTCGCCGTCACGGCAAGATCCACGAGCAGGACTATTACAATGGCGATCCCGCCTACCCGCTCAAGGTCATCGGCGAGTCCACCACCACGGGTACCGAGGTCCGCTTCAAACCTTCCCGCGCGATCTTCACCCAGACCGAATACAGCTACGACATCCTGGCCAAGCGCCTGCGTGAGTTGTCATTCCTGAACTCCGGCGTGCGTATCCACCTACTGGATGAGCGCACCGGCAAGGAAGACATCTTTGAATACCAGGGCGGCATCAAGGCCTTCGTGGAGCACCTGAATCGCAACAAGAACCCGCTCCACGCCAATGTCTTCCATTTCCTCACGGAACGCGACGGCATCACCGTGGAAGTGGCCATGCAGTGGAGCGACGCCTATCAGGAAAGCGTCTACTGCTTCACCAACAACATCCCGCAGCGCGATGGCGGTACCCACCTGGCCGGGTTCCGTGCCGCGCTGACCCGCACCATCAACAACTACATCGAGGCGCAGGGTCTGGCCAAGAAGGCCAAAATAGCCACCACGGGCGACGACGCCCGCGAAGGCCTCACCGCAGTACTTTCCGTAAAGGTACCGGACCCGAAGTTCTCCTCGCAGACCAAGGACAAGCTGGTTTCCTCCGAGGTGAAGCCGGTGGTTGAGGCGACCACGGTGGAAAAGCTCGAAGAATTCCTGCTGGAGAATCCCAGCGACGCGAAGGTCATCTCCGGCAAGGTGGTGGAAGCGGCGCGCGCCCGCGAGGCGGCACGCAAGGCCCGCGAAATGACCCGCCGCAAGGGCGCCCTGGACATCGCCGGGCTGCCCGGAAAGCTCGCCGACTGCCAGGAACGCGACCCGGCCCATTCCGAACTTTTCCTGGTCGAGGGTGACTCCGCCGGCGGCTCGGCCAAACAGGGCCGCGATCGCCGCACCCAGGCCATCCTGCCCCTCAAGGGCAAGATCCTGAACGTGGAAAAGGCCCGTTTCGACAAGATGCTCTCCTCCGCCGAGGTGGGCACTCTGATCACGGCCCTGGGCTGCGGCATCGGCCGGGAGGAATTCAACCCGGACAAGCTGCGCTACCACCGCATCATCATCATGACCGACGCGGACGTGGACGGCTCGCACATCCGCACCCTGCTGCTCACCTTCTTCTACCGCCAGATGCCTGAGATCGTCGAGCGCGGCCATGTCTATATCGCTCAGCCGCCGCTCTACAAGGTCAAGCGCGGCAAGCAGGAGCGCTACGTGAAAGACGATGCAGAGCTCAACGCCAACCTGCTTCAGCAGGCCTTGGACGGCACGGAACTGTTCGTCACTACCGGCGCCCCGCCCTTGTCCGGGCTCGCCCTCGAACAGCTTGCCAGGCGTTATCAGACGGTCATGGCCAGCATCAGTCGCCTGGGCCGCCGCTTCAATGCCCACGTCCTGGAAAAGATGATTGCCCTGCCGGGCCTGTCGCTGGAAGATTTCCTGCGCCATGACACCGCGAAGGCCTGGTTCCAGGACCTGGTCGGTTTGTTGAACGCCGATGCCGGGGCTGAGCGCCGCTACGACTATCGGCTCGAAACAGCGCCGGGGGGGAGTGTCGAGGGCATCGTCATCGTCGAATGGCGTCACGGCGTCGCCTCGGAATTCAGTTATCAGGTGGATTTCTTCGCCTCGCCCGAATATCAAGCCATCCACGACCTGCACGACCAGCTCAACGGCCTGTTGTCCGCTGATGCCTACATGCAGCGTGGTGAGCGTCGCCAGCCGGTCGGCAGCTTCAAGCAGGCGCTCGACTGGATGCTGGAGGAAGCCAAGCGTGGTCAGCACATCCAGCGCTACAAGGGTCTCGGTGAGATGAATCCTGAGCAGTTGTGGGAAACCACCATGAACCAGGAGACCCGCCGCCTCTTGCAGGTGAAGATCGAAGACGCAGTGGCCGCCGATGCCATCTTCTCCACCCTCATGGGCGACGCCGTGGAACCCCGCCGCGAGTTCATCGAGCAGAACGCGCTGCAGGTGGCCAATCTGGACGTCTGAGCGAGGCTCAACCAAGGGAGCCACTGGTGTGCACGGTGGCTCCCTTTTCGCCTGCTTTACGAACACAAACCCAACACGGAGCCACGGCGAGCACAGAGACAGCCTAGGACAGGCCGCACCTGCCGCTTGGCACCGTCCGGGCAAATCGGTTGGGCTTTGATACCCTCGCCAACTGCTCTCCGCTGCTCTCGACCGCCTGCTCCCGGCGCGGTCTACCTCCCCCATCCATGGGGTCGTACCTCGCGCATCCATGCGCTCGTCTCCCGGAGGGAGAGGGAGTGTGCGGGCAAGATGTGACCAAGAGACAGCCCGGAGGGAGAGGGGGCAAGAATTCGCCAATGCTTTTCACTGACGCAGTCCTTATCGAAGCCCGCTTCCCCGCCCGCTGCGGCGCACAAAAAAAGGGGAAGGCCTCCGCTTTCCCCTTCTCTCTAGCCCTTCTCCGCGTACTCCGCGTTGCGCTACGTCGCTAAACTACTCACGCATCCTGGTGGTAGGAGATGATGCGCTCCACCTCGTTCCTGGAACCCAGGATGACCGGCACGCGCTGGTGCAGGCCGGTGGGTTGGATGTCCATGATGCGCGTGCGGCCCGTACTGCTGGCGCCGCCCGCCTGTTCGATGATGAACGACATGGGGTTGGCCTCGTACATAAGGCGCAGCTTGCCGCCCTTGTCCTTCATCTTGCTGTCCAGCGGGTACATGAACACGCCGCCGCGGGTCAGGATGCGGTGCACCTCGGCCACCATGGAGGCGACCCAGCGCATGTTGAAGTCCTTGTCGCGCTCGCCAGTCTTGCCGGCCAGGCATTCGTCCACGTAGCGCTTCACGGGCTTTTCCCAGAAACGCATGTTGGAGGCGTTGATGGCGAATTCGTTGGTATCCGCGGGGATCTGGATGTTCGCGTGAGTGAGTACGAACTCACCGATGCTCTGGTCCAGGGTGAAGCCGTTTACGCCGTGGCCCGTGGTGAGCACCATCATGGTCGAAGGCCCGTAGATGGCGTAGCCGGCGCAGACCTGCTGGGTCCCGGGCTGCAGGAAGGCCTCGGCCGTGGGATTCTCGCAATTACCCGGGCAGCGCAGGATGGAGAAGATGGTGCCCACGGAGACGTTTACGTCGATGTTGGACGAGCCGTCCAGCGGATCGAAAGTGAGCAAGTACTTGCCACGCGGGTAGCGCGCGGGGATCGGGTAGATGTCATCCATCTCCTCGGAGGCCATGGCGGCCAGGTGCCCTGCCCACTCGTTGGTTTGCAGGAAGATCTCGTTGGAGATGATGTCCAGCTTCTTCTGGGTCTCGCCCTGCACGTTCTCCGAGCCGGCGCTGCCCAGCACGCCCACCAGGGCGCCCTTGTTCACCAGGCCGGAGATCTGCTTGCACGCGGTGACGATGTCATTGAGCAGCGACGTGAAGTCGCCGGTGGCGCCCTTCACCCGGCGCTGCTCCTCAATGATGAACTGCGTTAGCGAGACGCGGTTGTTCTGCATGGCATGTGGTCCTGTGGTTTTATGGAATGCGGCTTCAGGTCGGGGCCTGAATTATCGTTAGGAGGCGTGGCCTTACCGGCCACGCGATTGAAGGCGAGTATATCACGCAGTTCTGATGGACCTGGAAGTGGTCTGGATGGTGTCCATGGCGTGCTCTATCCAGCTTTCCGCTTCCTGGGTGATGGCGGCCGCGCTCTTGCCAGTGGTGGCGATGACCGGCCCGATGCGCACCTGGATTTCGCCCGGGATCTTGATGAAGCTGTCCCGTCGCCAGTGTTCACCGCCGTTATGGGCAACCGGGACCACCGGGACCTGTGCATGCCGTGCCAGGGCGCCGCCGCCCGTGGCATAGCGGCCGCGCACCCCGGGTGCGACGCGGGTCCCCTCAGGGAAAACCACCACCCAGAATCTGCCCTTCAGGCGTTCAGTGCCTTGGGCTATCACCTGCTTCACCGCCTCGCGGCCTGCCTTGCGGTCGATAGCGATGGGCCACACCGCCGCGAGTCCCCAGCCGAAGAACGGGACGCGCAGCAGTTCCTTCTTGAGCACCCAGGTCTGGGTGGGAAAGATGGACTGGAAGGCGATGGTCTCCCAGGTGCTCTGGTGTTTGGCAAGCACCACCGAGGGCGAATTCGGGATGTGTTCGCGCCCTTCCACGCGATACGTGACCCCGCACGTCACGCGCAGCCACCACAGCACGAATTTTCCCCACAGCGCCACGTAGCGGTAGCGCACATGCGGGTCGAGTGGAAGGACCAGGGGCACGAACAGCACCACCACCAGGGTGGCCAGCCACATGCCCAGATAGAAAAGTACCGATCGGAGCGCGAGCATCAACGTACCGCCAGCAATGCATCGACGGCCTCGCCGAGATCCGCATACACCGCTACGCCTTCCAGGCCCTTGTTGTTGGTTAGTGTGCGTTCACCTTTACCGGTACGCACGAGTATCGGGCTTGCGCCGACGGCACGGGCGGCCTCCACATCGCGCAGGGTATCCCCGATGACTGGCACGCCGGCCACGCTGATGCCGAGGCGTTCACCAATCTCCCGCAGCAGTCCGGGCAAGGGCTTGCGGCAGTCGCAGCCGTCGTCCGGTCCGTGCGGACAAAATGCAATGAGCTCGATGTGGCCGCCCAGCGCCGCCAGCGCCTGGCGCAACTTGCCGTGCATGGTGTTGAGGGTATCCAGATCGAAGTAGCCGCGCGCCAGTCCGGATTGATTGGTGGCCACCGCGACCCGGTAGCCGGCCTGATTCAGGCGCGCGATGGCCTCCAGGCTGCCCGGGATGAAGTGGAATTCCTCGGCCGACTTGATGTAGTCGTCCGAGTCCTCGTTGATGACCCCGTCACGGTCCAGGATGACCAGCTTCATGTTCAGCCCTGCAACCGCGAGATGTCAGCCACCTCGAGGAACAGGTCCCCCAGGCGCTTGAGCAGGGCCAGACGGTTGTCGCGCAGTTTGGTGTCCTCGGCCATCACCATCACCGCGTCGAAGAAGCCGTCCACCACACCGCGCAGGCCTGCAAGGCGGCACAGCGCGTCCTCGTAGCGGCGTTCACCGAGCAGCGTGCGCACTTCACCTTCGAGCGCCGCGAGCTGTTCACCGAGCGCACGTTCCGCCGGTTCCACGAACAGCGCCGCCTGCACCTGCTCGGGCACGGCGGTCTCCGACTTGCGCAGGATGTTCTGGATGCGCTTGTTGGCGGCGGCCAGGCTCTCGGCCTCGGGCAGGCGGCGGAACGCGGTGACCGCGCGGATGCGCGCGTCGAAATCGAGCGGCCGGGCGGGCTGGCGCGCCAGCACGGCCTCGAAGGTATCCGCCGTCACCCCGGCGTCCTGGTAGTAGGCGCGCAGGCGCTCCATCATGAACTCGAAGACCTGCTCGGCGGTGGTGTCGGCGATCTTCACGGCGTCGCTCCGCAGCCGCGCGGCGGCCTGGTCGAGCAGTGCACGCAAGTCCAGGTCGAGCTGCTTCTCGACGCAGGTACGCAGCACGCCGAGGGCGGCACGGCGCAGGGCAAACGGGTCCTTGTCGCCGGTGGGCAGTTGGCCGATGCCGAAGATGCCGGCGAGGGTGTCGAGCCTGTCGGCAATGGCCAGCGCCTGGCCGGTGCCCGTCGCGGGCAGCCCGTCGCCGGCAAAGCGCGGCATGTATTGCTCATCGAGGGCCGCGGCGACCTCGGCGGGCTCGCCGTCGTGCAGCGCGTAGTAGCGGCCCATGATGCCCTGGAGTTCCGGGAATTCGCCCACCATGGCGGTCATGAGATCGCACTTACTGAGGTGGGCGGCGCGTTCGGCCTGGGCGGCATCACCGCCGATGGCCTCGGCGACCGCCCGAGCGAGTGCGGCGACCCGCTCGCTCTTGGCCTGCAAGGTGCCGAGTTTCTGCTGGAACACCACGGTCTTGAGCTGTTCGACCCGCGCCGCCAGCGGTTGCTTGCGGTCCTGGTTCCAGAAGAAGCTCGCATCGGACAAACGCGGGCGAATCACGCGCTCGTTGCCCGCGCGCACGTGTTCCGGCTCGCGGCTGTCGATGTTGGCGATGGCGATGAAATGCGGCAGCAGTTGGCCGTCCGCATCGATCACGTGGAAGTACTTTTGGTGTCCCTTCATGGACGACACCAGCGCCTCCGCCGGTACTTCCAGGAAGCGCTGTTCGAAATCGCCGACCAGGGCGACGGGCCACTCCACCAGGGCCGTGACCTCGTCGAGCAAGGCCTCGTCGATGACCGCGTGGCCACCCAGTTGCGCCGCGGCTTCGAGCACCTGGGCGCGCACCGCCTCGCGACGCTTCGCAAAATCGGCAATCACCCGGCCTTCCGACAACAGCAGGGGCTCATAGGCCTCCGGCTCGCCCAGATAGAGGGGCGCGGGGTGATGGAAACGATGGCCGCGTGTCTCACGACCGGAACGCACGCTGAGGATCTCGCAGTCGATCACCTCGTCGCCGAACAGCATCACCACCCAGTGCACCGGGCGCACGAATTCCGCCTCCAGGTCACCCCAGCGCATGCGCTTCGGAATCGGCAGGCGATCCAGCGAGGCGCGCACGATATCCGGGATGATGTCCGCGGTAAGGCGACCCGGCTGCACGCTGCGATGCACCAGCCAGGCGCCCTTGTCGGTCTCCACCCGTTCGAGCTGATCCACGGTGACGCCGCAGGATGCAGCAAACCCCTGGGCCGCCTTGGTGGGCACACCCTCTTCGTCGAAGGCAGCGGTGAGCGCGGGACCGCGGCGCTCCACGGTCTTGTCGGCCTGGCCGACCGGCAGCCCCTTCACCAGCACCGCCAGGCGGCGCGGGCTGGCGAATTCCTGGACGGCACCGACACTGAGACCGGCTTTCGCAAAGCCGTCCTCGATGCCCTGGCGAAATGCACCGGACAGGGTGGGCAGCGCCTTCGGCGGCAGCTCCTCGGTGCCGATCTCGATGAGTAGATCGCGCGGCATCATCGGGCGGCCTCCGGGTTCTTGAGCATGGGAAAGCCGAGCGCCTCGCGGCGGTCGTAATAGGCCTGCGCCACGGCGCGCGACAGGGTGCGCACGCGCAGGATGAAGCGCTGACGTTCGGTCACGGAAATGGCCTTGCGGGCATCCAGAAGGTTGAAGGTGTGCGAGGCCTTGAGCACCATCTCGTAGGCCGGCAGCGGCAGGCCGAGCTCGATGAGCCGGCCGCTCTCCTTTTCGTAGTGGTCGAACTGGCGGAACAGGTTTTTCACCTCCGCCTGCTCGAAATTGAACGTGGACATCTCCACCTCGTTCTGGTGGTAGACGTCGCCGTAGCTCACCTTGCCATTGGGACCGTTGGCCCAGGTCAGGTCGAACACGCTTTCCACGCCTTGCAGATACATGGCCAGGCGCTCCAGGCCGTAGGTGATCTCGCCGGTGACCGGCTTGCAGTCCAGGCCGCCCACCTGCTGGAAATAGGTGAACTGGGTGACCTCCATGCCGTTCAGCCACACCTCCCAGCCCAGGCCCCAGGCGCCCAGGGTGGGCGATTCCCAGTTGTCCTCCACGAAGCGGATGTCATGCACGAGCGGGTCGAAGCCCAGCATGCGCAGGGAGTCGAGATAGAGCTCCTGGATGTTGAGCGGCGACGGCTTCAGCACCACCTGGAATTGGTAGTAGTGCTGTAGTCGGTTCGGGTTCTCGCCGTAGCGCCCGTCGGTGGGCCGGCGCGAGGGCTGCACGTAGGCGGCGTTCCAGGGCTCCGGGCCGATGGAGCGCAGGAAGGTGGCCGGGTGAAAGGTGCCGGCACCCACTTCCATGTCGAGGGGCTGCAATAGCACACAGCCCTGGCGGGCCCAGTAGTTCTGCAGCGCGAGGATGAGCCCCTGGAAGGTGCTCACGTCGTGCGTCGCGGCGATGTCGGTCAAGGTGGAAACCCTTAGGCGGCTGGTTTGTCCAATAGCCGCACATTATAACCAGCGCGCCGTTTTCCTTTATAGCCGCCGGTGTTTAGCAGCGCGCCGATCCGGTAAACTGGCGCCTCTCCGACTCGCCCGTTCTCCGCCATGCCTCAACCCCGCAAAGCCGTCGCCCTCATCTCGGGTGGTCTCGATTCCCTGCTCGCCGCCAAGGTGATGCAGGAACAGGGCATCCACGTGGAGGGCATCAACTTCTTCACCGGTTTCTGCGTGGAGGGACACACCCACGCCATTCGCCAGAAGGACCTGAACAAGCCCAAGCGCAACAACGCCCTGTGGGTGGCCGAGCAGCTCGGCATGAAGCTCCACATCGTGGACATCGTGGAGGAGTACAAGGACGTACTGGTCAATCCCAAGCACGGCTACGGCGCCCACCTGAATCCTTGCCTGGACTGCAAGGTGTTCATGGTGCGCAAGGCGCACCAGTGGATGGCGCAGCATGGCTTTGATTTCATCATCACCGGCGAGGTGATCGGCCAGCGGCCCATGTCGCAGCGCAAGGACACCATGCCCGTGGTGGCCCACGAGTCCGGCGCCGAGGACCGCCTGCTGCGGCCGCTGTGTGCCCTCAACCTGCCGCCCACCCTGCCAGAACGCGAGGGCTGGGTCGACCGCGATCGCCTCTACGGATTCTCCGGCCGCTCCCGCAAGCCGCAGATGGAACTGGCCGCGAAGTTCGGCCTGACCGATTACGCCCAGCCCTCCGGCGGCTGCTGTTTCCTCACCGACGAGCAGTATTCCCGCAAGCTGGTAGACCTGTGGCAGGCGCGCGGCGATCGCACCTATGAGCTGGACGACATCCTGCTGCTGAAAGTAGGTCGCCACGTACGCCCCGCGCCGCACTTCAAGCTCATCATCGGCCGCGAGGACGGTGAAAACCAGTTCATGGAGGGCTACCGCAAGCAGTTCATAACCCTGCGCACGGTGGACTGCCCCGGACCGCTGGTGCTGGTGGACGGCAACCCGGGCGAGCAGGACCTGGTGCTTGCCGCGCGCATCGCGGCGCGCTATTCCAAGGGACGTGCGCTGCCGACCATGAAACTCGCGGTTGCCGAGCGCGGCGGGCCGGAGCGCGTGCTGGAGGTGGCACCCTTCGCCCCCCACGAGATCCCGGAGGGCTGGTACCTGTGAAATACCAGCTGGATGCGCGCCGACTGCTCTGCCCGCTGCCGGTGATCCGCACCCAGGACAAAGTCGCCACGCTCGCGGCGGGCGACGTGCTGGAGGTGAAGGCCACGGATCGCGGTGTGCTCAACGACATCCCGGCCTGGTGCCGCATCAACGGCCACCAGGTCCTGGAGAGCCACGTCGACGGCGGCGAGGTGACCATCACGCTGCAAGTAGGTAACAAGGAGTAATACGCCATGGGCGGCGCGCACCACGATCACAGGCACGGGCACAGTACGGAGTTCGACCCGCACGACGCACGCTATCAACAGGTGCGCCACGTGACCCTGGTCGGCGCCGTGGTCAATCTGGTGGTGGCGGTGGTGAAGCTCATCGCCGGTTTCGTGGGTCAGTCGCAGGCGCTCATCGCGGACGGCTTTCACTCCGCGGCGGACCTCGCCAGCGACTTCCTGGTGTTGTTCGCGGCCAAGCACGGTAGCCGTGCCGCCGATGACGACCATCCTTACGGGCATGCGCGCATCGAGACCCTGGCGACCCTCGGCCTCGGCGCGGCACTGATCCTTACCGGCCTCGGTGTGGCTTGGGATGCGGTCAGCCGCCTCATGCATCCCGAGGAACTCCTGGTACCGGGTTTCCTCGCCCTGGCCGTGGCATGTGTCTCTATCTTCGCCAAGGAATGGGTATATCACTACACCATGCGCACGGCGCGCCGGCTCAATTCCGCGTTGCTGCACGCCAACGCCTGGCACAGCCGTTCCGATGCCATCGCCTCCGTGGTGGCTGCCATCGGCATCGGCGGTACCCTGCTCGGTTACACCTATCTCGACGCCATCGGTGCCCTGGTGGTCGCCTGGATGATCGCCAAGATCGGCTGGGATCTCGCCTGGCAGGGTGGCACCGAACTGATCGACACGGGCCTTGAGGAGGAACAGGTCGAAGCGATCCGCAAGCTGATCCTCGGCGTCGCCGGGGTCGACGCCGTCCACACCCTGCGCACCCGCCGCATGGGTGGCGGCGTGCTGGTGGACGTGCACGTGCTGGTAGACCCGCGCTTATCCGTTTCCGAAGGCCATTACATCAGTCAGGCGGTATATGATCGCGTGGTGGACGAAGTGGAGGGCGTGCAGGACGTGCTCGTTCACGTGGACCCGGAAGACGACGAGCGCACGACCCCCATCCGCGGCGTGCCGACCCGCGCGGAGGTCATCGGCTGGTTGCACCCGCGCTGGGCGGAAATATCCGGTGCGCAGCACATCTCTCAGATCACCCTGCACTATCTGGATGGCCGTGTCGCGGTGGAGCTGGCGCTGCCCCTGACCTGCGTGAGCTGTCTCGATGACGCGCGCCGCTTGGCCGATGCCCTGGCCGACAGCGCGGCCGGGATCGACAGTGTTGTCAGCGTGCGAGCATCATTTTTTTAGGAGCCCCAAAATGGTGCGTGTTCTCGCCGCGACGCACCGTTTTAGCCTCCGGAATTTTGGCTTCCAGGTCACCGTGAGGTACGGGGACCCGCTTGAACACAGTGGTCTGGCCGGTGGCATGCTCGATGCATTGTACCGGCAGGCCTTTTTTATAGCGGCTGCCCATCGGGCAGCAGATTTCTGACCATTGCGGAGGCACTCGATGTCGGTCGACAGCGTTCTCAAGACCATCAAGGAAAAGGGCGTGAAGTTCGTGGACATGCGCTTCACGGATACCCGCGGCAAGGAGCAGCACGTCTCCTATCCGGTGAGCAAGATCGACGAAGGCACCTTCGCCGATGGCGTCATGTTCGACGGCTCATCCATCTCCGGCTGGAAGCACATCAATGAGTCCGACATGATCCTCATGCCGGATGCCGCTTCCGCCTATCTGGACCCGTTCACCGACGAGCCCACCCTCAACGTCACCTGCGACATCGTTGAGCCCGCCACCATGCAGGGCTATGAGCGCGACCCGCGCTCCGTCGCAAAGCGCGCCGAGGAATACTTGAAGTCCACCGGCATCGCCGACGCCGCCTTCTTCGGGCCCGAGCCCGAGTTCTTCATCTTCGACGACGTGCGCTGGAGCGCCGACATGTCCGGGTCCTTCGTGAAGATCGATTCTTCCGAAGCCAACTGGAACTCCGAGCGCGTCTACCCCGACGGCAACATGGGCCACCGTCCCAGCGTCAAGGGCGGCTACTTCCCGGTGCCACCGGTGGACAGCCTGTACGACATCCGTGCCGCCATGTGCCTGGCCATGGAAGAGATCGGCCTGGCTGTGGAAGTGCATCACCACGAGGTGGCCACCGCCGGCCAGTGCGAGATCGGCGTCGCCTTCAACAGCCTGGTGAAGAAGGCCGACGAGGTCATGAAGCTCAAGTACGTGATCCACAACGTGGCCCACGCCTACGGTAAGACTGCCACCTTCATGCCCAAGCCCATCGTCGGTGACAACGGATCCGGCATGCACGTGCACATGTCCCTGGCGAAAGAAGGCAAGAACCTGTTCGCCGGTAACGGCTACGGTGGTCTGTCCGAGACCGCCTTGTATTACATCGGCGGCGTCATCAAGCACGCCCGCGCCCTGAACGCTCTCACCAACCCCGGTACCAACAGCTACAAGCGCCTGGTGCCCGGTTTCGAGGCGCCGGTGATGCTGGCCTACTCGGCGCGTAACCGTTCCGCCTCCATTCGCATCCCCTACGTGACCAATCCCAAGGCCCGCCGTATCGAGGTGCGCTTCCCGGATCCGTCCGCCAACCCTTACCTGTCGTTCGCCGCACTGATGATGGCCGGCCTGGACGGTATCCAGAACAAGATCCACCCGGGCGACGCCATGGACAAGGACCTCTACGACCTACCCGCGGAAGAGGCCAAGGCCATCCCCACCGTGTGCCATGCCCTCGACCAGGCGCTGGATTATCTGGACAGGGACCGCGAGTTCCTCACCAAGGGCGGCGTGTTTACCAACGACATGATCGACGCCTACATCAAGCTGAAGATGGACGAAGTCACCCGCTTCCGCATGACCACGCACCCGGTCGAGTTCGATATGTACTACAGCCTCTAACCCAGGCCGCATCGGACAGGAAAACGCCCTCTCGCGGGGCGTTTTCTTTTTGTGGGGTTTCGCTATGCTGAGGCCATGCGCCGCGCCGTCCTGTTTCTGCTGATATTTGCTGCCCTGCCCCTTGCGGCCGAGACCATCTATCAACGGGTGCGTCCGGACGGCTCCATCGAATACAGCGATCAGCCCCTGCCCGGCTCCGTGCCCCTGGAGGTGCCGGGCGTGCAAGGTTACCAGGCCCAACCGGTACCACCCCTGGCGCCGCCTTCCGCCGTGCAGCCGCCCCGTGCGGTGACTCCCGCGTACCAGAGCGTCCGCATCACCCAGCCCGTCGAAGACCAGACCCTGTTCTTCGATGCAGCAGGCCTCGGGGTGAACGTGGTCGTGGCACCCAATCTGCGCCCCGGGGATCGGGTGGTGGTCTACGTGGACGGCCAGCCGGTGGCCGCCGGCCCCTCCACGGGTATCACCATTCCCACCCCACCGCGCGGTACCCACCGCCTCACGGCGGAGGTCCAGGACGCCAGCGGCCGGGTGCTGCTACGCGCCGCGCCCATTACGTTCCACCTCATCCAGCACTCGCGCCTGAGGCGCTGATCCATCCTGGCGCATCGCCTCGCAGGCGCGCACTATATTGGTGCAACCCGCGGCTCCCAGCTGCACGTATGGCCAAGCGCACTGCCATTGCATGCCTGGTTTGGAATTTGCTTGGCAAGGGGGTATGAACATGCCGAGCCCGCCTCCGGATCTGATCCAGCGCGTCATCGAAAACCTGCACACCACCGTGCTGCTTTTCGACGCCCGGCTCCATCTCCGCTACATCAATCCCGCCGGCGAGATGCTGTTTGCCGTGAGCGCCGCGCGCATTGTCGGCGCCACCGCCTACCTCCTTTTCAATAACGACGATTTGGTTGCCTCGCTGCGTGCCGCGCTGGCCTCCGGTCACCCGTTCACCGAGCGCGAGTTGGCGCTCAATCTCGTCCCCACGCGCCGTGTCACCGTGGACTTCACGGCCATTCCCCTGCGCGATCCCAAGGCCGGCACCGAGCTGTTGGTGGAAATCAACGAGCTCGATCGTCAACTGCGCATCTCACGCGAAGAATCCCTGCTGGCCCAGAGTACGGCCACGCGCACCCTGGTACGCGGCTTGGCCCACGAGATCAAGAATCCCCTCGGTGGCCTGCGCGGCGCCGCGCAGTTGCTCGATCGCGAGCTGGAAGACGGCGAGCTGACGGAGTACACCAGCGTGATCATCAGCGAGGCGGATCGGCTGCAAGCACTGGTGGATCGCATGCTCGGCCCCAAGGCCCTGCCCCAGCGCGCGCCGGTCAACATCCATGAAATCATGGAGCGCGTGCGCCAGCTGGTGCGTGCCGAGGTGCCGCCGGGCATCCGCCTGGTCTGCGACTACGATCCGAGCATTCCCGAGCTGATCGCCGACCGCGACCAGCTCATCCAGGCCGTGCTGAACCTGGTGCGCAACGCGGCCCAGTCCCTGGGCGATCGCGGCATCATCATCCTGCGCACCCGCACCTTGCGTCAGTACACCATCGGCCAGACCCGGCACAAGCTGGTGGCGCGTATCGAGGTGATCGACGACGGTCCCGGCGTTCCGCCAGAGGTGATCGAGAACGTATTCCTGCCGATGGTCACCGGGCGTGCCGACGGCACCGGCCTCGGGCTGCCCATCGCGCAATCCCTCATCAATCTCCACGGCGGGCTGATCGAATGCGAGAGCCAGCCGGGGCGCACGGTGTTCACGGTCTTGCTGCCCCTCTCCCGGGATGGCGAGCCCACCGACATGAGGTAGAGCCATTGAACAAGCGCAGTGAAATCTGGGTCATCGACGATGACCGTTCCATTCGCTGGGTGCTGGAAAAGGCCCTCAGGCAGGCCGACATGGACGTACGCGCCTTCGGAGAGGCGGCCCCCGCCCTGCGTGAGCTCGGCCGGCGCCAGCCCGACGCCATCATCACCGACATCCGCATGCCCGGCCTGAATGGCCTCGAACTGCTTGCCGAGATCACCGCGCGCCACCCGCAGCTGCCGGTGATCATCATCACCGCGCATTCGGATCTGGACAGCGCGGTCTCCGCCTATCAGGGCGGCGCCTTCGAATACCTGCCCAAGCCCTTCGATGTCGACGAGGCCGTGGAGCTTGCCAGGCGTGCAGTGGCCCATCACCGCGATCAACCCCTCGCTGCGGACTTCGAAGAGCCCGGCAAGGCGCCGGAGATCATCGGCGAGGCGCCTTCCATGCAGGAAGTGTTTCGCGCCATCGGCCGCTTGGCCAAATCCCACATCACGGTGCTCATCAACGGCGAATCGGGCACTGGCAAGGAACTGGTCGCCAATGCCCTGCACCGCCACAGCCCGCGAGCCAGCAGACCCTTCATCGCGCTGAACACCGCCGCCATTCCCCGCGACCTGCTCGAGTCGGAACTGTTCGGTCACGAGCGCGGCGCCTTCACGGGCGCGCAGGGCATGCGTCAGGGACGCTTCGAACAGGCCGACGGCGGCACCCTGTTCCTGGACGAGATCGGCGACATGCCTGCGGAGCTGCAGACGCGCTTGCTGCGCGTGCTGGCCGACGGCACGTTTTATCGCGTCGGCGGCCACGCACCCATCAAGGTGGATGTGCGCGTCATCGCCGCCACCCACCAGAACCTGGAACAGCGTGTGAAACAGGGGCTGTTCCGGGAAGACCTGTTCCACCGCCTCAACGTCATCCGCATCCACGTGCCGCCGCTGCGCGAACGGCGCGAGGACATCGCGCTATTGGTGCGCCATTTCCTCAAGCGTGCCGCCGACGAACTCAATGTGGAAACCAAACGCGTCGACAAGGACACCGAGGTCTTCCTCACCGGCCTCGAATGGCCCGGCAACGTGCGTCAGCTTGAAAATACCTGCCGCTGGCTCACCGTCATGTCGCCTGGCCAGGAGATTCACTTCGAAGACCTGCCGCCCGAATTGCGCACGGGCGCTGGCGCGCAGGCGGACAGCGAAGACTGGCTCAGCCCGCTGCGACGTTGGGCGGAACGTCACCTGGCCCAGGGCGACGTCTCCCTCCTCGACAGCGCCGTACCCGATTTCGAACGCACCATGATCGAAGCCGCCCTCAAGCAGACCGGCGGCATGCGCCAGGAAGCTGCCCGCCTCCTCGGCTGGGGGCGCAACACGCTCACGCGCAAGATCAAGGAGCTGGGCATGGGCGACGACGAGAACGGCGAAACGCCCCTGAGCGAATCCGCCACATAGGGCGGGCCGTGCCCGCCGCTTGGCTTGCGGTGCGGGCCAACTAGGGCATGAACTGAACAACGATGCGCCGTTGAACGGCAGCACTTCCGTGCGCTCCACCCGCGTAGCCGATGCTGGTGATGGCGTACACCTCGCGGCCGCCCACTGCGACGCAAGCGCCTGTGGTTACGTGGAACCAGGCATCTCCCACATCGACGTCGCCCGAATCCGAACCGGCGCACCCGATGGTCCCGTCTCCGATCTTGTAGGCAGCCCAGTCAATACCGCTTTCCGCCGCGTACAACGCTTGTGCCGAGAGCCATTCCTCGGTCGTCGTCACGTGGGTGTTTGCGCTCAGGCGGACCATCACGGCGCCGATCACTGCCATGGCCGTGATCAGGAATACGGCAGTGATGAGCGACGCACCCCTCTGGCGTTCACGGCGTGTTGCGGACATGGAACTCCTGGTAAAGCTGGATCTGTTCAGTCCCTTCGGTAAGGGTGAGCGCCACCTGCAAGATCCCGCTTCCCGAGGGGGTGCCGGCATCGTAGGTAAAGGTCACGCCCGCGGGATTGGCGACGCCGTGGACCAGCATCGGATCGGCCATGCTCCAGTCTCCGTTGCCGTCATACTCGCCGATGCCATTGGAAACATGCCAACGCAGCGAGTCGTCCGCGGCCAGCCCGACCTCCACGGTTCGGCGGGCGATGGTGTAATGCCTCCCGGGCGATCCGTTCTGGAAGGTGAAGTTGTTGAACTGCAATACCGTATGCCCGTCGACGCCGTCCGCCGCGGTACTCGTGCCCGTGATACCGGTGAGCCCCACGGCCGAGCGGCTGTTGCGCAGGTCTCCCGGTGCGGTGTTGCCGATAATCAGCATGTCACCCGCCCCGTAACCGAGGCCGGATCCCAGCACGTAGAGTTCGTTACGCGATGCGCCCGGCGAAAGGCGGCGGTTGGCTACGGCGAACTCCCCGCCCGTGAAATCGTCGAACCGATCCACATAACGTCCACCGGCGGTCGTGACGACGAATTGGATCCCCGCTCTGCCACCCGCATCGGTCACCACCTCCACGGAATTCGGCACCGCGTGGCGCAATTCCCGTCCTAAACGCTCCAGGGCGCTCCGGCCCCTTGCAATGAGGTCGGCGCGTGCCTTGGTATCGCCGTAAGCACGAAAGGCCGATGCGATGATTGGCGCCAATACCCCTGAAAGGATCGCCAGCAGAACGATGGTCATCACCATCTCGACCAGCGTGAAGCCATGGGTGCGTCCATGCCTCATCAGAAGTTCAACCGGACGGCTTGGAGCTGGAATGTCTCGCCCAAGGGATTGGTGACCGAGACGGTGATGCGCCGCGTGTCCTCCTCCGCGACACCTGCAAAAACGCTGACCTGTTCCACATCCACCCGCACCGTGTAGTCGCCATACCCGGGCATCAAACCCCCGGTCTGGTGAGTCGGAGGTGCGCCGTTGATGCCGTCATAGTCGTCGATGTCATCGTATGAAGAGCGTGCCTCACCGGCTTCTGCGCCGATCATCGCCGCATCCAGGGCGACGCATGTCCAGGTCAAATTGCCGTCCGCCACGGTCCCACCGAGCGACGTGGGCCAAACAGGCTCCACCACTCCACTTGTGCCGTTGGCATTGGTGAGGAAACGACAACCGGGCACCGTTGGCGATGTGGGCATCACATGAGCACCTGGCGCGTAAGCGGTCAGACCCGTCCAGCTAGTCGCAGATTCGGCGGCACAGCTGCCACCGCCGGTGACCACACAACCGCCGCCCACCGGTGAATTTTCGTTCCATCGTTTGCGCAGGATCTCATCCATGTACGCACTGGCCACCGCAATCGTGCGCTGACGAATCACCGGATCAGCGCTGGCCGAC
Organism: Gammaproteobacteria bacterium; assembly: GCA_023228645.1. Classification (GTDB taxonomy): domain Bacteria; phylum Pseudomonadota; class Gammaproteobacteria; order Thiohalomonadales; family Thiohalomonadaceae; genus JALOAT01. The sequence continues at coordinate 41,070 of JALOAT010000019.1, forward strand.
ACGCTGCGGATGTAGACCGCCATGATGCCTGACAAGGCGATACCGACGATGGTGATGAACAGCACCAGTTCCACCAGGCTGAAACCTGCGTGGCGGCATGGGCCAGGGCTCTGGTCAGCCCCGCACCCGTAAACACGCGGCGCTGCACTCGAAGCGCATTTTGCAGTCCACACTTGAGCAACGCGCTTACACATCAACGCACATACCCCGTTTGCGCCTCGACCAACACCGTGGCGGAATCGCTTCCCCCGGTGAGTGTCATGGTAACGGAATTGGCTGTGTCGCCCCGACTGCCGAACGTGATGACGGTTCCAGCCGGCACAAGCGTAATGTCGCTCCATTGGCGCGAGTAGGCACCACCCGCGGGATCGTTCACCGTGACGCCGCCTTGTTGAACGGAGAAACCGTCGGCCGTCAGCGCGACGGAGAAACTCGCCGCGCCAGTGTTCGACGTGGACTGCTGCTGCGCGTAGCGCAATGCCTCGATCAGCTCATCACGTGCGGCTGCCACGTCGTAACCGCTCCCAAGGCGTGGTGCAGCGTAGACGGCAAGTATGCCAACGAGGACCATGACGAGAACGAGTTCAATAAGCGTAAAGCCGTGTTGTCTCATGGTTCCTGCCAATACAGGAAGCGGTCATCGCTGCGGAACACGCCGAACGTCGCGCGCGCCTTGCTGGGACCAGGTAGCCAGGCATCCGGCCAGGTGAAGTCGACCTCCACATTGCCGCCGGGCGGGGCCGCATCTGCGCTGACCGTAAGTCCCAGATCACCGATACCACCCAGCAGGGTCACATTACCCAGCGGAAGTGGATTGACCGTGATCCCGCTTTCCGACTTGCTGCAGGAGAATCGGCCTCCGAAATCATCCGAGTTCAGTGCCCAGCGCCCCGCGCCCAGAAAGTATTCACTGCCGACGGGTAGCATCAGCGTGTCGCCCGGGTTGCCGTAGGTGCCGTAGACATCCCGCACATAGCCGCGGCCGTAGCGAATGAGCGTGCCTGTCGGATTGAGATCCACCGGTCCCGTATCGCTGACCCCATCGCCGTCCGTGACATCGCGGATGGTCAGGGTGAGGGCCGCGGTGAACGGCCCCACCAGACTGGTGGCATCGCGTGGATAGCTGAAGGTGTCCGATGCGACGGCGCCGAGCGTGAAGGTGAACACACCGTGATCACCATCGAGGGAGTGGTTGGCATTGCCAGGTTCCGTAGTGATGGATACCGCCAGGCAGCCGGGATCGCCGGGCGCAGCGCAGCTCGCGCCTGCTTGGGGCTGAGCATTGTCCTGGGTGGGATAGGTGACCTCGACGTCCGTCAACGTGAGCTTGTTAAAGAGCCCCGTATAGTTGGTAACTGTCGCGCCTTCCGTATTTACGGCGGTGATGGTGGCGGCCGGATTGTCCCCGTAGTCGAACGGTTGGCCCGTATAGGTGAACGCTGTTGCACCCCCGGTCATGGCGTTGGCGAGCGTGCCGTCGTTGGTGGGTTCGATATCGAACGCGAAGGGGATGAAGCGGCCCACGAGTCCCGATTCTCCTTTCACTTCACCGGCGCCAAGGTAATCGACATCGCCCAGGACCGCGGTCAACTTGATGTTGCCCACCTCACCCCAGGAAAAACCATTGGCCGCCGCCACGCCAGCGGAAAACGCAGAGGCGGATAGATGTGTGGGCGGCTCGCCAGGCGGAACCACCGCGGGATTCGCACCCCCAGCCGGCGCCACCAGATTGCTGCCGATGATGATGGTATCCGGTGAGAGTTCCCGGCCGAAATTGGGCGTCGCCACATCGTTGGCGTTCACTGCAGTCAATGTGAAATCGAAGGGTTGCCCGGCAGCTATCCACTTGTCCGTTCCGGCCGCGTTATTGATTGCACCCGCCTTGATGGCACTGAACACGAAGGCCTTGGGCTTGGCGACGAAAACGGTATTACCCGTAAGTTGCGTACCGCAGGAACTTGCAGAACAGGACGCGTTGAGTCGCATCGCGCCGGCGTCCGGGTAGACCAGCGTGAACGTGGCTTCGCCGCTCGCGTTGAAGCTCAAGTTCATGCCCGAACCGGGGCTTGTGTCGATGGCGGTCCCGTTGATGGTGACTGACGAATTGGCCGGGTTGTCTGACGGGTTGGCATACCCCGACCAGAAACTGACGTTCCGCGTCTGGTTAGCGAGCAGAGCGCCGCAACCGGCGCTCTGTGCCTTGATCGTGGCGGTCTGTGGCGTTGCGGCAACGTGGTTGGGTACGGTGATGCTGAACCCGGAGCCCTGGATGGCGATACTGCAGCCCGCGCGCGGGTTCCCATCAGTATCGAAGCACTTGGGCTGGCTCAGGGGCTTGAGCGGCGGTTCGCTGCTAGTGCTACCGACGGTGCTGTTGCTCGTGTATTCGAATTGCAGCGTATCGTCACTGCTGAACGTGCGGGTCTTGCCATCGGTAAACGTGGCCGTGATGGAGCCCACCACCCGTTCGCTGCACGACGCGTTCTGGCAGGCACGCACACGAATGCTCTGCGGCGCGCAGGCGGTGGCAGGGCTGTCGTAATAGAACTCGAAGTGATCGATTTCGGTCTGGTAGGCCACCATGTCCGTGGCACACACGCGAAGGTTGTCGATCTCGTGGATGTTCGTGGAACCACCGGTTGAGCCCGTGTACGAGACCAGCCAGTTGGCCGGGACCTCGGCCTGACCGGACTGGGCCTTGGCGTCATAGGGGTTGATCAGCATCTGATAGCCCGAGCCCGTGTCGCGCTCCACCGACACCCAGGCATGGCTGCCGTCGAGGTGATCGAGCGTGATGCGATAGCGATGCGGCGGACTGGCCGAGCCATTCTTGTCCACCTCCGGATTCAGGTTGGCCGCGGTGCCGGTGTGATAGCGATAGCCGCTCTGTCCCGATCCCGAGCCACGTATGGCCACCGAATCCTGGCGGGCACCGGGCCCGCCGACGCGACCTTCGCTCGGGTTGGAGTAGTTGCCGAATTCATCGATGCCGACACCCAACCAGCCGCCATTAAAGCCGGGGCACGAGGGGCAATCCGTCGTATTTTTTTGTGCATAGCCGAGCGAGCCGCCGAAGGCACCGGGAATCGGCGTCTGCTCCGCGTCCGAGAAGGTGATGGCGATGCCGTCCGCGCCGTTGCCGCCATGGGCGAAATGGTCGAATTCCACCACCACCTTGTTGCCCGCACCGGGGAACAGTTTCATGAGCGTTGCGGCGGCTGCGTTGTTACCGGTGGCATCGGTCAGCCGCAGTCGATGGTTGACGATCTTCGGCGGACCGAAGCTGCCGCTGCTGCTCGCCGTGGCCCAAAGATCACCGGGATCGCCGTTGGAACGATTGAAGTCGTCCGTGAAGACGTTTTCGGACGAGCACATCTCCTGCGACGTGATGTTATATACCTCGCCGGTGAAGTTCCCATTACCCGGGCCGCTCCCGCCCAGCACATAGCCCCCTGTGGTGCTGTGAATGGAGTCGTTGTCGACCAGGTTCAGCCCGAGTGTGCCGCTCCCGCTGCCGGTGCTCGCCGTCACAGTGTAGGTGTCGCCGTTGCCGCTGATCCCGCTGAGCGTTGCGCCGGTGATACCACTGGACGCGAGCATGAAGTCACTCAAGTCCACGCCTGTGACCGGGCGGTTGAAGCGCACCGTCCACGAGACGCTATCGGCGGTGGTGGGATTCGGATCGGCGCGGCTGATGGCCGTGACGTCCAGGGCGCCGGTGACCTCAATGGTCACCGAGGCTTCCCCGTGGGTAGTCCAACTGCTCCAGCTTAGGCAGACAATGATCTGGAGCGTGCATGTGCGATATTCGGTTCGGGCGCTGACGTCGTAGGTGCCCCCTGGGAATGGATGAGGCCAAGCGATAGGCGACCGGCTGCACGTCGTGCTGGTGTAGGTATTTGAAGACTGCTGTACGCCGTCGATAGCCCAACTGTCGCGCCATTGCTGCGTGCCTGATCCGGAGCAGTTGTAGGCCGTCGCCTCGAATGCTACCGGCTCTCCGGTAACGACGGCAACCGTCCCGGACTGGCCATTGGCGGTCAGTACGAGTTCGGGGATGGTATAGGTGAGTTGTACCCGGCCGGCGCCACCGTTGCCGCCGCGGTGGTCGGTGTGGTCAGTGGCGTTAGCGCCGGCGCCCCCACCACCGGCCCGGCTGCCGCCGCTGCCATTGCTCTCGCTCGTGGAACCCCTCGCGCCGTTTCCGCCCCCCACATTTGTGCCGGACCCGCCAAAGCGCCGGTCCGCGTCTCCGCCGGCTCCCCCGCTCCCTGCACCGCCACCCCCTCCGCCGCCGTACGGATTGCTCTGGCCTTTTCCATTGGCGCCATTGCCTCCGCGATACACATGATCGCCGACGCCCCCGGTCGTGGAGCCGAGGCCACCTGCTCCTTGTCGGTTATTGGAGGACTCACCCTCGCCACCTGCGCCGCCTTTGGCAACCACGGCATTGGTACCAAATCTGGACTCGCCACCGGGCTGCCCATTGCCTGTCGATCCTGTCCCCCCCTCTCCAACCACAACGGCGTAGCTGTTGCCAGGCACGACCGTAACCACACGGCGCGCATACTGGCCACCCGCGCCACCACCTCCGGCCGCTCTGTTTCCTGTGGCCCCTCCACCGGCACCACCACCGCCCCAAGCCTCGACGGTGACAGAGCTAACACCTGGAGGCGCTACCCAGGTATACGTTCCGGGTGTCTGGTAATCGTCAGTTTCGGCGGCGGAGGCGGCGCTGAAAACGAGACCAGTAAGAAACACCAGCGCCGTTCCAAGACACCTAGTGGTCCAACGCCAAGGGGTCAGTTCTTGAGCTTGCACTCCGCCCCTCCTGTTTTCGAGCCAAGCGCACGGTAGAGCGAGGCCAGCACCTCGCGATGTTCTCCCGCTTCGATTTTCCTTTGAATGTGTGAGATGCGGGAAGGGGAAACGCCGAACAGTTGGGCCACGTCGTTGAGCGGAAGATTGGCGGCCCGACGGAGCAGGTAGGCTCCGGTGTGGTAGGCAACGCGGTGTTGCCGGCCGACGGCATCAGCAGCCGCAATGCCGAAATGTGAAGCAACGCTCCTCAGAACTTCCTCTTGCGTGGGCTGGGTCGGCCGCTGCTGCGCCCGTGGAATTTCACGCAACTCTCCGTTGCCGAGTTGTTTTTCCATGTGCGCACGAAATTCCGCACTGCCTAACCAGACTTGCCCCCTTAACTGTGCCCATGGCGAAGCGCCTTCCAGGCCTTGGTGCACGAATTGCGCGTACCGGCGGGCGGCGTGCTCCGTCGTCGGTTCGAAGTATCCAAGGACATCTTTGGTGTGGAGCCATGGTGGAGACGGATGCATGTCGGCGGTTGCGCGGTAACTACTCCACTCATACTGCGCTGGGTCAGCAACCATCCGGGCGCGCACAGGGTTGAGGACGATGTAACGGCTGAGTTCCAGCAGATAGGAATCCCGGTCGACCAAAATGCCTTTGTAGCGCCCCTGAAAGAGGTGTCCGACCCGTTTGTGCCGTTGATTGAAGGCCTGCGTGTATGAACCGTTCAAGCGGCGCATTCCCTGGGCAAGATTGGGCTGGGGCGTTTCGAGCAACAGGTGATAGTGATTGGACATGAGGCAATAGGCGTGGCAGAGCCAGCCTTGTTGCTCTATCTCGCGACCAAGGCGGTCAAGAAAGCAACGTCTGTCCGCGTCGTCGACGAAGATGTTACGGCGTTCATTTCCACGGGCAGTGATGTGATAAACCGCGCCGGGGAACTCGAGACGAAGCGGGCGGGCCATGGGCGGCTTATGCGCCTTTTAGAGGTGCAAGGTCAAGAACTGACCCCATTCCGCAGACCCCATTCCGCACAAGAGAACGGCCGCCTTGCGGCGGCCGTTCGTGCGACCTTAGGCGGACCACAGATAGGATCAGACGGTCAAACAACTCTGACCCCATTTAGCCGGGGTGCCGCGACGCGTGCTCAAAGAATATCGCCCACGCACTGCACAAGATCGCCGACAGCGGCGGTTGCGGTCGTGCAGTCACTGTCCGTGTACGTGGGCACGGTGTGGTCGTTACCATCGATCTTAACCTGAACGCCATCAACGGCAGCCGTGCCAGCTGGGTTGATCTCGGTAGCCAGCTGAGTAACAGTCGGGAACTTGATCGCTGCGCCGGTCGCGGCTGCATTAGCATAGAAAATCGCATGCGCCGACTTGACCGCCCCGGACATGCCTGCCTTCGAGGCCGTGAGCGCCTGGGATGAAAGGTCGTAGAATTTCGGAATCGCCGTTGCCGCCAAAATACCCAAAATCACAATCACCATGACCAGTTCGATCAGGGTGAAGCCTGCCTGTTGCTTACGCATTTTCAGAATCCTCAAGAGGGGGCCGCAGCCCCTGTTTGGTTTACCGCCCGGGTGGGGCATTCTCTGTAGTTAGAGAGAGTCCATTCACGGGTCTTCAATACCACACACCTGCACTGAACAGCAAAAATTTTGTGAACTCCATCACATATATCTACCCGACAGTTAGTGTGGGAATTGCATGTAACGCACGATTACCGCCATTGCATAGAGCGCGCCGCCCAGGATGAAGGCGCCGGCCAGCCGCGGCTGGCGTGCGATGATCGCCTCCGCGCCGGCGCCGTGCAGCGGCGAAAGCGGCGCGACGCGGATCCAGCGGTTGCTCAGGCGTTCCGGTTCCTTCAGCAGGCTCGGGCGCACCAGCACCACCGCCCCCAGTACCAGGGCCACGATGTTCCCGCCCAGTATCATGATGGCGACGGCCTCGCCGACCGGTCCCCAGGCCTCATAGGCATGGACGAGCAGGTCGGGGCGGAAGCTGGCGTGGTAAAGGGTGTATCCGCTGCCGGCCAGCAGGAAGGCGCCGAACAGCCGATGGTGGCGGTAGAAAAAACGCTCGATGCGGTAGACCTGATCGAGCGAGGACAGCAGGCGCGACAGCGGCGCCCACCCATAATGCATGGCGGCGATGCGGGCCATGGCCTGGGGTATCAGGATGAGGCCGAGGCCGACGAGGGCGGAAAACAGGAGCAACAGCAGGGCGCTCCAGACCGCCAGATCGATGATGCTCATTGGTTCTCCTGCGCGGCCCGCCAGGCATAGGCCTCGAGCGGGACGAAATCCAGGCGTGTGATGACCTCATGGCCGGCATCGAAGCGGCCGTTTCGGTCTCTGTCCGTGTAATCCAGTTGCACGCGGAAGCGGATCCGCGCCGGCGGCGGCAAGGGGCTGACTAGCTCCTCTTCATTGCCCACACGATAGGTGAGCACGCCGCTGGCCGGGTCGAAGTACCAATGGTACGGCAGCATCTCTTCGGGAGGTAGGGGTTTGGCCAGGGTGACGTAGCGCGTCGGGGCCTCGTTCAGAAAATCGAGCGGATTGGCCTGCGACAATCCGGCAAGTGCGCTGATGTCCTGCCGCAAGGCGAGCTCCACCACCCTGTGGCTCAGGCCGGTGCGCAACGCACTCACCGTGTGCGCCACGCCGACCTGCTCGGCGACGATGCGCAGTTCGAAAATGCGCTGGGCCGCGATGGCTATGAAGACCAGTGCCAGGATGATGACCAGCACCGTCTCGTAGAATCGGCGGTAATAGGCGAAGTCGTTGGCGCGTTTCAATCAGCGCCCCGCCATTTGGGCCATGTCCCACATGGGCAGGAAGATGCCGAGTGCGAGGATCAGCACCAGCACGCCGACCGCGACGATGAGGATGGGCTCGATGGATGAAGCGAGATTCTTGAGGTCGTAATCCACTTCACGTTCATAGAAATCGGCCACCTCGTCCATCATGGCGTCCACGCCGCCGGTCTCCTCGCCCACGCTCATCATCTGTAACACCAGCGGCGTGAACATGCCCGCCGCCGCGGCGGTGCGGCTGAGTGAGTCGCCGCGCTCCACGCCGGTGCGCATGGCGACGATGCGCTGCGCCACGTAGGCGTTGTCCACGGCGCGCGCCACCACGGTGAGCGCCTGGATGAGCGGCACGCCCGAGCGCATGGTCATGGCGAAGGAACGGGCGAAGCGGCCCAGCAGGGCGCGCTGGACGATGCTGCCGGCGATGGGGATGCGAAGCTTGAAGCGGTCCCAGCGGTAGCGTCCGTCCTCGGTTTTGATCCAATGGTTGAAACCGATCATCGCGGCCACCAACGCCACCAGCATGGCCGGCCACCAGGCGACGAAGAAGCGGGAGGTGGCGATGAGGGCCTTGGTCTGCCATGGCAGTTCCATCTTCATGCCGGCGAACACGCCGGCGAAGGCCGGGATGACGAAGATGTTGACCACGGCGATGGCGATGGCGATGGCCACCAGGACGAAGGTCGGGTAGCGCAACGCCGATTTCACGCGGTTGCGCGTGTCGCGTTCCAACTCCAGGTAGCGCGCCAGTTGCAGAAAGGCCTCTTCCAGGCGGCCGGTGTTCTCGCCCACCTTCACCATGCTCACGATGAGCGTGCTGAAGATGTTCGGAAACTGGGCGAGTGCGGTGGACAGTTCGCGCCCGGCCTCCAGTTCGATGCGCACGCGCTTGAGTACCTCCACCAGCGCTGGGTGACGCGTCGTCTCCGCGAGGCCCGTGATGCCGCGGATGATGGGCACGCCCGCGCGGGTCAGGGTGTACATCTGGCGGCAGAACAGGATGAGGTCGTCCAGCGACGGGGTGCCGGGGCCGAGCCGTGCGCGCAGCTGCGCGAAGGCATCGCTCCGTGGCCGCGCCTCGCCGATGTCGATGGGTGTGACGCCGGTGTTCAATAGCTGGGTGGCCACCGCCTCGGCAGAACCCGCCTCGACGGTACCTTCCACCAGGTCGCCCCGGCTGTTGCGCGCGCGGTAATGGAACTGGGCCACGGCGCGTTAGCCTGCCGCTCGCTGGGCCGTGACGCTCAGCGACTCGAATTCCTGATCGGAACTGCCGGTGACGCGCAGTACTTCCTCCAGTGTGGTCACACCCGCGCGGGCATGGTCCAGCGCGCTGCGTGCCAGGGAGCGGAAACCGGCACTCTGCCCGGCCAGCTGCGCGAAAGCCGATGTGTCGTTGCGGCGCAGCGTATCGGTGAGTTCAGGGCTCATCTCGAGGAACTCGTAGACGCCCACGCGGCCGCGGTAACCGGTGTTGTTGCAATGCGGGCAGCCGGTGCCGCGGCGGAACTGCACGCCGTCGATCGATTCACCGAGCACGCCCTCCACCCAGGCCTTTTCACGGGCCTCCAGCGGGTGTTCCGTCACGCAACTGATGCAGATTCGCCGTACCAGGCGCTGGGCAATGATGGCTTGCAGGGCCGTCGCCACCATGAAGCCCTCGGCCCCCATGTCGATGAGGCGGATGGCGGTGCTCACGGCGTCGTTGGTGTGCAAGGTGGACAACACCAGGTGACCGGTGATGGATGCGCGCAGGGCGATCTCGGCGGTTTCGCTGTCGCGGATCTCGCCCACCAGGACGATGTCAGGGTCCTGGCGCAGGGCCGTGCGCAGCACGGTGGCGAAATCCAGGCCGATTTTTGGTTTCACCTGCACCTGATTGACCCGCGGCAGGTCGTATTCCACCGGGTCCTCGACGGTGATGATCTTCACCTCGGGCAGGTTGAGTTCGTTCAGCGCGCCGTACAGGGTGGTGGTCTTGCCGCTGCCGGTGGGGCCGGTAACCAGCACCATGCCGTGCGGACGATGGATGCTGCGGCGAAAACGCGCCAGCACGTCAGCGGGCATGCCGAGATGGTCGAGTTCGAGCATACCGCCGGCCTGATCGAGCAGGCGCATGACCACGGACTCGCCGTGCTGGATGGGCATGGTGGACACGCGCACGTCGATGGTGCGGCCCTTCACGCGGATGTTGAAGCGGCCGTCCTGGGGCAGGCGCTTCTCGGAGATGTCAAGACCCGACATGAGCTTCAGGCGCGATACCAACGCGCCGGCGATGCGCTTTTCCTTCATCACCTGCTCGTGCAGCATGCCGTCGATGCGCTGGCGGATGCGCAGCACCGCCTCGTCCGGCTCGATGTGAATATCGGAGGCGCCCACCTGCACCGCGTCCTCGAACAGCGATTGCAGCAGCTTGACCACAGGGGCTTCGCTGACGTCCGAGGTCTCGGCCAGCTGCGCCAGGTCGAAGTCCGTTTCCGAGAGCTCCTCGCTCAATTCTTCCGCCAGGGAGCTGATTTCCTCGGTGCGGCGGTACACCGTGTCGATGGTGCGCAGCAGGTCGCTTTCGCGCACCACTGCCTCGCGCAGGGGACGCTTCAGGACGCGCGCGATCTCGTCATAGGCGAAGATGTCGGTAGGATCGGCCATGCCCACCAGCACCGCATCGTTCGAGCTGTCCAGGGCGATGACCCGGTAGCGCCGCGCCACGGTTTCGGGCAGCAGGCGCACGGTGTCCGGGTTGTACTTGTAGTGCTTGAGATCGATGAACGGCAGCTGCAGCTGGCGCGAAAGATAATCGAGCAGCTGGTCCTCGCTGATGTAGCCGAGGGCGACCAGCGTGCGGCCCAGCTTGTGGCCGCTCTTCCGCTGCTCTACCAGCGCATTTTGCAGCTGGATTTCGGACACGACCTTGTGCTCGACCAGCAGGTCGCCGATACGGATCTTCTTGCGCGGAATCATGAGGGCCGGGCCGGTTGGATGATTTCTTGACCGCGTCCAGCATAACCAACAACGTGCAGAAAATTAAGGATTACGACAGCAATATTGCCCCGGCCGTCGGACCCTTCTTGCCCCCTGTCCTCTGCTTCTCCTGCAACTGATTGACTTTAGGAGCGGGAGGGCTTCAACACGTGCAGGCGGGCTTGGCCTGGTTGAGTGCCAGGCTGCCGGTGAGCTGTGCGACGGTGCTCATGCCGTGGCGCTTCAGGTAATCCACAATGCCGGCGTTGATCCGGGGCAGCACCAGCGGGTCGTAGAACAGCGCCGTGCCCACGCCCACCGCGGAGGCGCCGGCGATGAGGAATTCGAGGGCATCTTCGGCGCAGGTCACGCCACCCTGGCCAATGATGGGAATGCCGTGCGGGCGGCACACCTGGTACACCTGATGGGTGCGCAGCACGGCCACCGGCTTGATGGCCGGGCCGGACAGCCCGCCCTGGTTGTTGCCGAGCACCGGACTGCGCGACTCGATGTCGATGGCCATGCCCATCAGGGTGTTGATGACCGCAAAGGCGTCGGTGCCCGCCTCGATGCAGCGCCGCGCGCTGTGCTGGATGTCGGTCTGGTTGGGTGAGAGCTTGGTGATCAGCGGCTTCCGGGTGACGGCACGTACGGCGCTTACCACGCGTGCCGACATGTCCGGGTCGTTGCCGAAGGCCACGCCGCCCGCCTTCACGTTGGGGCAGGAGATGTTGATCTCGATGGCGTCGACGGGCGAATCCTCGAAGATGCGCGCCACTTCCACGTAATCCTCCAGGGTGGAACCGGCGATGTTGGCGATGAAGCGTGTCTCGGAGAAGTCGAGGCTGGGGAGGATTTTGTCCACTACATAGCGCGCGCCCGGGTTCTGCAGGCCGATGGCGTTGAGCATACCGCCCGGGGTCTCGCACACGCGGTGCGGCTGGTTGCCGAGGCGCGGCTCCAGCGTGGTGCCCTTCAGGCACACGGCGCCGGCGTCGCGATTGGAAAAGCCGCTGACGCGGGTGTATTCCTCGCCGAAGCCGACACAGCCGGAGAGCAGTACGAGCGGGGTGTCGAACTTCAGGCCGCAGAAGTCGACGGCGAGCATATTCAGGTCATCGGGATTCATGACGTCGGTCGTTACGCGTTGGAGGTGAGGGCCTTGCGCCGAAGGGCGATAAGCGTAACCGATCGGCGCCGGCCTGCGGTATCTTCCCGCGTCACACCCACGCCTCCCGCCACCGGCCATGATCCACGTCGTCCTGCATAACCCCGAGATCCCACAGAACACCGGCAACATCATTCGACTGTGCGCCAACACCGGCGCGGCGCTGCATCTCGTCGAACCGCTTGGCTTCGAACTGGACGACAGCCGCCTGCGTCGCGCCGGGCTCGATTACCACGAGTACGCGAGCCTGCGCGTGCACCCCTCCTTTGACGCCTTCGTGGCAAGCGTTCAGCCGGGGCGCTGCTTCGCGCTCACCACCGGTGGCGCCCGGTCGTTTACGGACGTGGCATTTCGACAAGGTGATGCGTTGATCTTCGGGGCCGAATCGCGCGGCTTGCCGGCGCCGGTCAAGGAACGCATCCCTGAAGCGCACCGCCTGCGCATCCCCATGCGCCCGGACAACCGCAGCCTCAACCTCTCCAACGCCGTCGCCGTGGCGGTCTACGAGGTGTGGCGGCAGTTCGGCTTCGACGGGGCGATTTAGGGGGGGGGAGTTCAACGCAAAGACGCAAAGGGCGCAAAGGACGCAAAGGACGCAAAGTGGTTGAAGGTTGCCCCTTCCTGTTGCGCGTCAGCCTTCACGGCTGTTGGTGGATTGCGCCTTGCCCGCATCAACCCACCTTGGTGATTTTGCGCCCTTTGCGCCTTTGCGCCTTTGCGTTGAAGCTCTTGCCTTTCAGACCCGCTCCGGCTTCGGCTCGCGGGTGAGCAGGGCCTGGACGGCCTCTTGGGGCGGGACGCCGTCGAGGACGACGCGGCAGACCTGTTCAGTGATGGGCATTTCCACGCCCAGGGAGCGGGCGAGCTGCTGGACTTCGGGGGCGGACTTTACGCCTTCCACGGCCTGCCCCACCTGGGCGATGGCCTCGTCGAGGGGCACGCCCCGGCCGAGCGCGAGGCCCACGCGGCGGTTGCGGGACTGGTCGTCGGTGCAGGTGAGCACCAGGTCGCCGAGGCCCGTGAGGCCCATGAAGGTCTCGGGCTGTCCGCCCAGGGCCGCGCCCAGGCGCATCATCTCGGCCAGCCCGCGGGTGATCAGCGCGGCGCGGGTGTTGGCGCCGAAGCCGAGCCCGTCGGCGATGCCCGCGGCCAGCGCCAGCACGTTCTTCACCGCCCCGCCGATCTCCACGCCCACCAGATCGGTGCTGGTGTACGGACGCAGGGTCGGGTCGTGCAGCAGGCGGGCGAAATGGCCTGCGGTGGCCTCGTCCGAGGCGGCCACGGTCACGGCCGTGGGCAGGCCGCGGGCCACCTCGCGGGCGAAGGTTGGCCCGGAAATGATCGCGACGGGTACCTCGGCGCCGAGGGTCTCGCGCACCACTTGGTGGAGCAGCTTGCGCGAGCCGGGCTCCAGGCCCTTGGTGGCCCAGGCCAGCCGCGCGCCCGGCGCGAGCCAGCCGCCGATGGTGTTGAGCGTGTCGCGAAAGGCGTGGCTCGGCACCGCGAGCAGCACGTCGCCGCAGCGGCTCACCGCCTCGCGCAGGTCGGCACAGGGTTCGAGGCCGTCCGGCAGGGCGACGTCCGGCAGATAGCGCTGGTTGCAGCGGCATTCGGCCATGGCCGCGAGCTGGGCCCCGTCCCGCCCCCACAGGCGCACCCGCGCCCCGTTACGAGCCAGCACGATGGCCAGCGCGGTCCCCCAGGAACCGGCGCCCAGGACCGCGACGCTGCAACGCTCCGCCATCAATGGGTGCTTTCGCCGCCGGCTGCGTCCGCCTTCTGGTGCTGGCGCGCGTAGAGAGCGTCGAAGTTGATGGGGTTGAGGATGAGCTGAGGGAAGCTGCCCCGGGTGACCAGGTCAGACACCACTTCGCGTGCAAACGGGTACAGGATGTTCGGGCAGTGGCTGCCGAGCAGCGAACCCAGTTCCGCCTCGGAGAAGCCCGCCACGCTGAAGATGCCGGCCTGCTGCACCTCGACCAGGTAGGCGGTCTTGTCACCGGCCTTGGTGGTCACCGTGAGCGAGAGCACCACCTCGTAGACGCCCTCGTTGAGCGGCTGGGCCTTGGAGTTCAGGTCCAGGGTCACCTGGGGCTCCCACTTCTCCAGAAAGACCGCCGGGCTGCCCGGGGCCTCGAAGGAGAGGTCTTTCACGTAAATGCGCTGGATGGCGAACTGCGGTTGGGGCTTGGCGTTTTCGGCCATGGGGTTCCCTTGGGTGTCAGGCATGTTGTTGCGCCCAGGCGAGCAGCTGACGCAGATCCATGGCGCCGGCGCTGCGGGCCACTTCGCGACCCTGCTTGAAAAGAGCCAGCGTGGGGATGCTGCGGATGTCGTAGCGTGCCGCGAGGGCCTGTTGTTCTTCGGTGTTGACCTTGGCGAGGCGCAGACGCGGTTCGAGCTGGGCGGCGGCCTGCGCGAACGCCGGCGCCATCATGCGGCAGGGCCCGCACCAGGGGGCCCAGAAATCCACCAGCACCGGCAGGTCACTGCGGCCGACATGCGTGGCGAAGCTCGCCTCGTCCAGCTCCACCGGATGGCCCTCGAACAGGGCCCGGTGGCAGCGCCCGCACTTGCCGCCGGCCGCCAGCTTGTCCACCGGGACCCGGTTGACGCTGTGGCAGTGCGGACAGACGACGTGACGGGCGTCGCTCATGTCAGGCGATGCCGAGGAGCGGGTCCAGCTTGCCTTCGAGGTCCAGTTCCGCGAGGTCGTCGAAACCGCCCACGTGGGTCTCGCCCACGAAGATCTGCGGGACGGTGCGGCGGCCGGTGCGTTTCTCCATTTCCGGCCACAGGGAGGGGTCGTTGTCGACGCGGATCTCGGTGATCTCCTTGACGCCCTTCTTTTCCAGGAGCTTCTTCGCCCGGACGCAATAGGGACACATCCCCGTGGTGTACATGACCACTTCCGTCATTTCTTGCTCCTCTTCGGGTTGCCCTTGTTCACCGGCAGACCGGCGTTCTGCCAGGCCATGATGCCGCCATGCAGGTTGTAAATGTTAGTAAATCCGGCCTTCTTCAACACCCCGCAGGCGCTGGCGGAACGATGGCCGGAACGGCAGCTGACCACCACCGGCTTGTCCTTGAAGGCCTCCAGTTCGCCAAGGCGCTTGCTGAGCGCACCCAGCGGGATGTGGCGCGCGTCCACGATGTGGCCGTCGCGGAATTCATTGTCTTCACGCACGTCGAGCACCAGGGCATTCTGGTGATTGATGAGCTGGACCGTCTCCGTGGGGCTCAGCTCGTTGAATCCGCTGAGCTTGCCGCGGAACATCTGCCAGACGATCAGGCCGACGATGACCCCGAGGGTCAGGAACAGGTCCCAGTGATTGATGAAGAACTCGGGAAAGCGGTGCATGGGTACGGATCTCGTGATTCCAAGGCGCGGCGCTGCCGGGACCGGCAGCGCCGGATGTGGCTCAGCGGCTCGCGGTGGGGACGCCGGCCTTCTTGAGCATGATGTCGAGCGGGCAGAACCGGGTGAAACCGCTCTGGAACAGGTTGGCGCCGACGAAGGCGGTGAACCACAGCCAGTTCACGTTGTGGAACAGCGGGCTGGCCTCGACGCCGAGCGCAAGGCTCAGCAGGACGAAGGTGCCGGCGACGATACGGACGACGCGTTCAACGGTCATTGCTCGATTTCTCCAAAGGGGATCAAACACCAGAGGGCGCGTATATTAGCAAATCCTGATGCCGCCGTCGGATCACTCGGACATGCTGCAGAACACGTTGCGCATCATGCCGATAAGCCGCAGGGTGCGCGCGTCTTCCACGCGATAGAACACCCGGTTGGCGTCCTTGCGGGCCGACAGGATGCCCTTGTCGCGCAGGATGGCCAGATGCTGGGAGATGTTGCTCTGGGAGGTGCCGACACGGTCGACGATCTCCTGGACGCTCACCTCCTGGTCGCCCAGGGTGCAAAGGATCTTGAGACGCAGCGGATGGGACATCGCCTTGAGGGAGCGTGAAGCACGCTCGATATCCTCATCCCTGGTCATCAGTGTGAATTCTTCCGTGTCCTCGTCCTCGAGAGCAGGATGAGTCCGGCATGAACGGTTGCCCGCGTTTACCATAGTCTCTCTTTATGAGCTGCTTGGACCGGGAAAACAATATACAATGTCGGCGTTTTTGAGAAGCGCTCTCTATTCTAATACTTTGATTCGCTCATGTTTCGCCCCGCCGTTGCCGCGGGCATGGTTTGTGTTGTGAATTCCCGATAGAATTCGTCAAAAAAGCGACCCTCCCAAGTCTTATGTCTCCAAATGGCAGGCCGAAACCCGTAGTCCTCATCGTTCTCGACGGTTGGGGGTATTCCGAAACCAGCCCGTCCAACGCCATCGCCGCAGCCCGCACCCCTGTCTGGGACCGGCTCTGGAGCGATTACCCGCACACCCTCATCCGCACCTCCGGCGCCGAGGTGGGCCTGCCCGCCGACCAGATGGGCAATTCCGAGGTCGGCCACCTGAACCTTGGGGCCGGCCGGGTGGTGTACCAGGAATTCACGCGCGTCGACCGCGCCATCAAGCACGGCAGCTTCTTCACCAATGACTCCCTCAACGAGGCAATCGACCAGGCCCGCGACACCGGCAAGGCGGTGCACATCCTCGGCCTGCTGTCGCCGGGCGGCGTGCACAGCCACGAGGAGCACGTGCACGCCATGGTCGATCTGGCGGTAAAGCGCGGCGTCGGCAAGGTCTATGTGCATGCCTTCCTGGACGGCCGCGATACCCCGCCGCGCAGCGCCGAGGCCTCGCTGCGCCTGCTGGAGGAGAAGTTCGAAACCATCGGCGGCGGACGCCTGGTTTCTATGGTGGGCCGTTTCTACGCCATGGACCGCGACCACCGCTGGCCGCGCGTGCAGGCCGCCTATGACCTGATGACCCTCGGCAAGGCCGAGCATGAGGCGCCGGACGCCCTCGCGGCGCTGGACATGGCCTATGCCCGCGGCGAGAACGACGAGTTCGTGCAAGCGACCCGCATCGTGCCCCCGGGCGGCAAGCCGGTGGTGATCGAGGACGGCGACGCGGTGGTGTTCATGAACTACCGCTCCGATCGCGCCCGCCAGATCACCCGCGCCTTCATCGAGCCCGGCTTCGACTGCTTCCCGCGCGAGCGCCACCCGCAGCTGGCCGCCTTCGTGACCCTCACCGAATACAGCGCCGACTTCGACGTGCCGGTGGCGTTTCCGCCCGAGCGCATGCGCAACGTGTTCGGTGAATACATTGCCAACGCCGGCCTGCACCAGCTGCGCATCGCCGAGACCGAGAAGTACGCCCACGTCACCTTCTTCTTCAACGGCGGACGCGAAGAGCCGTTTCCGGGCGAGGACCGTATCCTGATCCCCTCGCCGCAGGTATCCACCTACGACCAGAAGCCCGAGATGAGCGCCGTCGAGCTCACGGACCAGCTGGTGGCGGCCATCGATGCAGGCCGTTACGACGTGATCATCTGCAACTACGCCAACCCGGACATGGTCGGCCACACCGGCGACATGGCCGCCACCATCCGCGCCATCGAGGCGCTGGACGACTGCCTCGGCCGCGTCCACGACGCGGTACGCGCCGCCGGCGGCGAGATGCTCATCACCGCCGATCACGGCAACGCGGAACAGATGCTGGGCGAAGACACCGGCCAGCCGCACACGGCCCATACCTCCAACCCCGTGCCCTTCATCTACGTCAGCCGCCGGCCGGCGGAACTGGCCGCCACCGGTGCCCTCTGCGACGTGGCGCCCACCCTCCTCGCCCTCATGGCCATGCCACAGCCCGAGGAGATGACCGGCAAGTCCCTCATGCAGTTGCTGGAGCCCGCGGGCGAGGCGTGAAGCGCACCCGCACCACGCTGGCCGTGCTGTGCGCCGCCCTGCTGGCAGTGCCGGCCGCGGCCGGCGAGCGGGACCTCAAGCAGGCGGAATTGACCCAGCTGCGCGAGCGCATCGGCAGCCTGCGCCAGGCCCTGGATGAAACCAAGGGGCGCTTCAGCACCGCGCGCAAGGACCTGCGCGACACCGAGCGCCGTATCGGGCGGCTGGTCCGCAACATCCGCAGCCTCGATGCCGATATCGCCGGCCAGCGCAAGCGCCTCGACCGCCTGACGGCGGAACAACGGGCGCTGCGCGCCTCCATCGACACCCAGCGCGCCCACCTGGCCGCCCAGGTGCGTGCCTCCCACGCCATGGGTCGCCAGGAATACCTCAAGCTCGTGCTCAACCAGGAAGATCCGGCGGCCCTGGGGCGGGTCCTGGTGTATTACGACTACATGAACCGGGCCCGCGCCGGGCGCATCGGTAAGCTTCAGCAGGATGTACAGCGGCTCGACGCGCTGGGCGTGACGCTGAACAGCGAGACCGAGCGCCTCGCCGCCCTGCGCGTGGACCGTGCCGCGGAACTCAAGGCCCTGGAAACGGACCGCAGGCAGCGCAGCGTGCTGGTGGCGAAGTTGCGCCAGGAGGTCGCTACCAAGGACGAACGCCTGCGGCACTTGCTGGCAGACGAGCGTGACCTGGTGCGCCTGCTGCAAGGCCTGGCCGACGCCATCGACGACCTGCCGGCTACGGCCGGCCAGCCCTTCGCCAAGTCACGCGGCCGTTTGCCCTGGCCGACCCGCGGCCGGGTCGCGGCGGCGTTCGGATCCGACCGTGCCTACGGCCGGCTGCGCTGGCAGGGCATGCTCATCCGCGCCGATCAGGGACAGGAAGTCAAGGCGGTGTCGCACGGCCGGGTGGCGTTTGCCGAATGGCTGCGTGGCTATGGCCTTCTGGTGATCATCGATCACGGCGACGGCTACATGAGCCTGTACGGCCACAACCAGAGCGTGCTCGCGGAGGTCGGCGACTGGGTGCAGGCCGGCCAGCTCATCGCCACCGTGGGGGACAGTGGCGGCAGCGATCACGCCGGGCTGTATTTCGAAATCCGTCACAACGGCAAACCGCTCGATCCGGCCAAATGGGTGCTTGCCCGCCGTTGAGTCAAATGCGGCCAAATGCCGCGTTAAGTGCTTGGTTAGGATGGAAACGCCGCGCGCTTGCAGTAATATCTTTCAGGCCGCTGTCTATTTACAGCGATCAAGGGCAAATAAGCCCGCCTCGTCTTGACCTGGGAGCACTTCATGAAAGCCTTTGTTCGTCACGCCCTGGTGCTCAGCCTCGGGCTCACGATGGGTATCAGCCTGAGCCTCGGCAGCGGCGCACTGGCCAACCGGACGGATGCCACTGGCGGGGCGCTCCCGCTCGAAGAGCTGCAAGGCCTTTCGGAGGTGTTCGGTAAGATCAAGAGCGACTACGTGGAGCAGGTCGACGACAAGGTGCTGCTCCAGAATGCCATCCGCGGCATGCTGAGCGGCCTGGACCCGCATTCCAACTACCTGGATCAGAAGGAGTTTCGTGAGCTCCAGGTGGGCACCACCGGCGAGTTCGGCGGCCTCGGCATCGAGGTCGGCATGGAAGACGGCTTCGTGAAGGTCATCTCGCCCATCGACGACACGCCTGCCCAGCGCGCCGGTGTGAAGAGCGGCGACCTGGTGATCCGCCTCGACGACACCCCGGTGAAGGGCATGAGCCTGAACGACGCCGTGGGCCGTATGCGCGGCAAGCCCGGCAGCGACATCGTGCTCACCATCGTGCGCGAGGGTGAGGCCAAGCCCCTCACCGTGCGCATCACCCGTGATGTCATCAAGGTGAAGAGCGTGAAGAGCCGCCTGCTCGAACCGGGCTATGGCTATGTGCGCGTCAGCAACTTCCAGACCCAGACCGGTGAACAGATGGTTGCCGCCATCGAGGCCCTGCGCAAGGAGAGCAAGGGTGAGCTCCGTGGCCTGGTGCTCGACCTGCGCAACAACCCGGGCGGCGTGCTCGGCGCGGCGGTCTCCGTGTCCGACGCCTTCCTGGAGAAGGGCACCATCGTCTACACCGAGGGCCGAGCCAAGGATGCCGAGCTACGCTTCAACGCCACCCCGGCAGACGTGCTGGACGGCGCGCCCATCGTGGTGCTGGTGAACGGCGGTTCCGCGTCGGCCTCGGAGATCGTCGCGGGCGCCCTGCAGGACCACAAGCGCGCCATCATCATGGGCGAGCGCACCTTCGGCAAGGGCTCGGTGCAGACCATCATCCCCATGAGCAACGATACGGCGGTGAAGCTCACCACGGCGCGTTATTTCACCCCGTCCGGCCGTTCCATCCAGGCGCAGGGCATCGAGCCCGACATCGCGCTGGCCGGGCTGAAGCTTGCCAAGGCCGACCAGGACGGTGACTTTACCCAGGTGAAAGAGGCGGACCTCACCGGCCATCTCCGTAACGGCAACGCCGAAAAGGCCAAACCCGCGCAGCCCAAGCCGGGCTCCGCCGCGTCCGACGACACTGGGCTCGAGGACTACGGCCTGCATGAGGCGCTCAATCTGCTGAAGGGCCTGTACATCCTCCAGGCCCGCAACTAGTGCACTAGGAAAGGGCCCGGACTGTTTACCGCCCGCACCCGCATCGGGTCGCTGCTCCTCGCCGGGGCAGCGGCCCTTTTGCTTTCCACCGCTGCCGCCGCGGAGCACGTACTCACGGTTATCATTGATGACCTGGGTGATCGCCTGAAGGACGGCCGCCGCGTGGTCGCCTTGCCCGGCCCGGTCACCCTGTCCATGCTGCCCCACACCCCGTTCGCGGCGCGCCTGGCCCGCGAGGCCCACGCCCGTGGCAAGGAGATCATGCTGCACCTGCCCATGGAGTCCGTTGAACCCCGGCCCCTGGGTCCCGGTGGCGTGACCCTGCACATGGGCCAGGCCGAGTTCACACGCAGGGTGCGCGCCAACCTGGCCGCCGTGCCCCACGTGCGCGGCGTGAACAATCACATGGGCAGCCTGCTCACCCTGCACCCCGGACACATGAGCTGGCTCATGAACGAGCTTCGCCAGCGCGGCGGCCTGTATTTCGTGGACAGCCGCACCACCCCGGCCAGTGTTGCCCTGCCCGTCGCCCAGGAATACGGGGTACCGAGTGCGACCCGCGACGTGTTCCTCGACCCCGTCCGGGAGGCCGGCGCCATCCAGCTGCAATGGGAGCGCGCACTCGCCAAGGCGCGCCGCGCCGGCCACGCCATCGTCATCGGCCACCCTTACCCGGAAACCCTCGCGTTGCTGGAACGGGAACTGCCGCGCCTGGCCGCGCGGGGCTTCCGTCTGGTGCCGGTCTCGGCCATGATCGCGCAGAACACGAAACGGAGTCCCGACCTATGGCACGCGTCCTTGTCCCCCTTGCCCCCGGCTGCGAAGAACTCGAAGCCGTAACCGTCATCGACCTGTTGCGCCGCGCCGGCATCGAGGTGCTGAGCGCCGGGCTCGAGGACGGCCCGGTGACGGCAAGCCGTGGCGTGGTGCTGGTGCCGGACACCACCCTCGACGCGGCCCTGCGCCAGGACTTCGACATGGTGGTGCTGCCGGGCGGCGGTCCGGGCTCCGACCGCCTCAACGACGACCCGCGCGTGGTGAGTCTGCTCAAGCGCATGGCCGACGCCGGCAGGTACACTGCCGCCATCTGCGCCGCCCCCAAGGTGCTGGCCACGGCCGGCCTGCTGGAAGGCCG
>JALOAT010000079.1 GCA_023228645.1 Gammaproteobacteria bacterium
CTGTCCATCGCACGCCGCATGGGGAATCCGGCGATTTGTCGCTGGGCGGAGGCGGCGATGAGTACGTCTAAGGTCATCGCCAAGGAATCACTCACCGCCTACGAGCGCTGGGAACTTCCTAACGTCGGCGAGCCGGACGTACCTGAACCGCCACAGCCCACCGCCGAGGAGATCGACGCTGCGGAGCTACGCGAACTGCTGTCGGCGGAAAAGCTTGAGGAGATCCGCCGCGAGGCTCAGAAAGAGGGTTTTGAACAAGGCCTTGAACAGGGCTTGGAACAGGGCCGGCGCGACGGGTTGCAGGCGGGGCAGAAGGAGGTGGCGGCGCAGGTGCAGCGCTTGAGCCAGATTCTCAGCGCCATGGCCGAGCCCCTCAACGACATCAACGCACGGGTCGAAGACGAACTGGTACAACTGGCGCTGGCGGTCGCCCGCCAGGTGGTGCGACGCGAACTGGCGAGCGATCCGGCCCAGGTGCTGGCCGTGGTGCGCGAGGCGGTCGGCGCACTGCCGTCCCATGCGGAACGCATCCAGCTGTTTTTGCATCCTGACGACGCGGCGCTGGTGCGTGAGCACATCGCCGGTACGGACACGCCCTGGCGCATCGTCGAAGAGTCGGCGCTGACGCGCGGCGGTTGCCGCGTCACCAGCGATAACTCCCGCATTGATGCGACGCTCGAATCCCGGGTCGCCGAGGTGATGGAAAAACTCATGGGCGGGGCGGATGACCAGCCATCGCCCTGAGAAGACGCGCGCGGAGCGCTGGGCGGAGGCACTGCGCGAAAAACGCGCGCGCATTGCCACACCCATGCCCTTGCGCGTGGAAGGGCGCCTCAGTCGGCTGGTCGGTCTGACGCTCGAGGCGGTCGGTCTGCAGGCCACCATCGGCACGCGCTGCCTGGTCGAGGGCGCGGGCGGAAATTTCATCGAGGCGGAGGTGGTCGGCTTCGCGCGCGACCGGCTCTACCTCATGCCTACCGGCGACATCCGCGGTGTCGGCCCCGATTCGCGCGTCATTCCCACCGGCAGCACCTACGACGCGCCGGTCGGCGACGCGCTGCTCGGCCGCGTGCTGGACGGCGCCGGCCGGCCCCTCGACGGCAAGGGCGAACCCGCCACCCACGAACGCATGCCGCTCACCGGCCGGCCCATCAATCCCATGGCGCGTCGGCCCATCCGCGAACCACTGGACGTGGGCATCCGCGCCATCAACGCCCTGCTCACCGTGGGGCGCGGGCAGCGCATGGGCCTGTTCGCCGGTTCCGGCGTGGGCAAGAGCGTGTTGCTCGGCATGATGACGCGCTTCACCACGGCGGACGTGATCGTGGTGGGGCTCATCGGTGAGCGCGGCCGCGAGGTGAAGGAATTCATCGAGAACATCCTCGGCGAAGAGGGCATGGCGCGCGCCGTGGTGGTGGCGGCGCCGGCGGATACCACGCCGGTGATGCGCCTGCACGGGGCGGCGCTTGCCACCAGCATCGCCGAGTATTTCCGCGACCAGGGCAAGGACGTGCTGTTGCTCATGGACTCGCTGACGCGCTATGCGCAGGCGCAGCGCGAACTGGCGCTGGCCATCGGCGAGCCGCCGGCCACCAAGGGTTATCCGGCCTCGGTGTTCGCCAAGCTTCCGGCGCTGGTGGAGCGCGCGGGCAATGGCGGCGAGGGCGGCGGTTCCATCACAGGTTTCTACACCGTGTTGGCCGAGGGTGACGATCAGCAAGACCCCATCGCCGACGCGGCACGCGCCATCCTCGACGGCCACGTGGTGCTGACCCGCCGCCTGGCGGACTCCGGTCACTACCCGGCCATCGACATCGAGGCCTCCATCAGCCGCGCCATGACCGAGATCACCACGCCTGAATACCAGCAGTCAGCGAGGCGTTTCAAGAAGATGTACTCCACGTACGAGCAGAACCGCGACCTCATCAGCGTGGGCGCGTACACGCCGGGTGCCGATCCGCGCATCGACGAGGCCATACGCATGCAGCCGCACATGATGGATTTCCTGGCCCAGGGCATCCGCGAGGCAGTGAATTTCGAAAACAGCCAGCACGATTTGCAGGCCCTGCTGGAACAGGCACCGCCCACGCTGCCCGCCAGGGCGGCGCGCGGCTGAATTGAGTGATGCGTAAGTCAAAACGCATGGAACCGGTGTTGCGCGTCGCCGCCTCGCGCGAGGACAAGGCCGCCCAGGAATTCGGCGCCAGCCGACGACAGCTCGATGAACACGAACGCCAGCTGGCCCAGTTGCAAGGCTACCGGCGCGAATACCAGGCGCGCTTCGAGACCAGCGGCGCGGCGGGCATTAGTGCGGCGCGGCTGCTCGATACGCGGCGTTTCCTGGCGCAACTGGACCAGGCCATCGCCCAGCAGCAACAGGCGGTGAGCAATGCCACGCGCCTGTGTGAGCAAAAACGCCAGCTGTGGCTCAGGGCACGACAAAAATCCCAGACCTTCATCAAGGCCAAGGAGCGCTTCGAGGCTCAGGAGAGCCTGGCGGACGACAAGCGGGATCAGAAGGCATCGGACGAACTGGCGCAGCGCAAGCGGCCCAGTGACGAATGAGAGTGGAATGGATGTTGCTTCATTCTCGATACAGCGAGGGAAAACAGACATGACACCCAATAACACCAAGAACCTGGACGCCGGGCTGCTCGGCTTCGACGCCGCCAATACGCGCCCGCGCGCGGGACGGACGGGGGGCGACGGCAGCTTTGCCGAGGTCTTCGAAGCCCAGGTGCGCGGTAACGAGCGCATGCCTGCGCGCCATGGCGGCGCCAAAGAGCCTGAAGCCGAAGCTGCCGGCAAGACACCGGAGGCGAACGGCGCCGCCATGAGTAAGGAGCGTCCGGCCCGGGCGGTCGAAGAGGCCGGCACGGAGGAACCGACTGGGGAGATGGCGGCCGAAGCCTCGGGCGTGACTGCCGAGGCGCCGATGGCGATGGAGGGCGAAGACGCGGCGGAGCCCACTCCCGAACAACTCCTTGCCGCACTGAACGGCAAGGAGTTGCCGGTCGGCGTGCAGGAGGGTGTTGCAACGACCGGAGCCTCTCACGAAGTAACGCCCGAAATGGCATCCGAGGTGACGCCCGAGATTGCGTCTGAGCGGGTGTCCGAAATGGCATCCGAGGTGACGCCCGAGATTGCGTCTGAGCTGGTGTCCGAAATGGCGTCTGAGATGGCTGACGAGCATGACGTGTTCAATCCGCTTGCCGCCGCCACGGACAGCAACGCGGCGACCGAAGACCCGCGGGTAGTGCAGCAGCCGCGCCGCGCGGGCGCGCGTGCCAGCGAAGTCGCGCTGGCGACAGGTCAGGAGGCGAAGCCGTCCACCGAGCGCCCGGCCGGCGATCTGCTCGCGGCGTTCCGTTTCAGTCGCATGGCGGCCCAGGAGCAAAGTGCCGGGAAGATGGTGTTGGAAACGACCGTGCCGGGTGAGGGCAAGCCGGCAGACCCGTCCGCACCGCGCGGCACTGATTTTCTCGGTCTGCTGAACGGCCTGGGAGCTGCGCCCGGCCGAGGGGTGGCGCCGATGGCCGCGCAGGCCTCTGCCGCCCCAAGCATTCCCGTGCCGCTCAACCACGCCGGTTGGGATCAGGCTTTCAACGAGCGCGTGGTGTGGATGGCCCGCCAGGGCATCCAGGAGGCGCACATCCAGGTGACCCCCCGCGAGATGGGCCCCATCGAGGTGCGCATTTCCGTGCAGCAGGATCAGGCGACGGTCAACTTCACGGCACACAACGTCGTGGCCCGTGATGCCATCGAAGCGGCGATGCCACGCCTGCGGGACATGCTGGCGGACAGCGGCCTCAATCTGGTGCAGTCGGAGGTGTCGCAGCAATCGCCGCAGGAACGCGGCGACGGGCGTGAACACCTGGGCGGGCGCGGTGGCCCTCAGGTGGGCGGTGCCGAGGTGGAGGACACGGACATCGGCACCGAGGTGAGTCACGCCGACGGCGGCCGCGGCATGGTCGACTTCTTCGCCTGAGCCGCTGCCGAAGACTCGGCGCCGTCCGGCTAATCATCCGTGCAGCGGGTCGCCGCTGCGCGCTTGCCGAAGCCCGCGCTGCGCGGGCTTTTCGCTTCTATCGGAAGCGTTCACGTTTCGACTCCAGACGTCAATTTCCGTCAAACCTCCTCCCGGTGTTATGCTGCTTCAGCCTCGCGTTTGCAGCGCGGGGCGGCGCTGCACTGACCAGGAAGTCCTGTCGGCATCCGGCCTTGAGCCGGTTTGCTCCCGAATCGTTTCCTTACTTTTGAATCGCACGGAACCGTGCGGATTGTGGCCTGTCTTTAGCTGAATGACGCGAAGAACCGATGGTGCACCGTGAAATGCGCTTTCCGAGAAAAGCCCGACGCGCTCTTTGAAGAGCTCTACGGATTGTTGGCACTGCTGCTGCCCGAGCTGGCGAGTGGCGCCGCGCGGCCGCCCGTCGGGTTCGACATGGAGTTCCTGGAACACTCGAGGTACACGACCACCCTTCGGATTCGCCATCATTTCGACCAGGACGAACTGGTTCCTGACATTTCCATGACCGTGCGCATCTACCATGATGCGCGGGTTGCGGAAGTAATCGCCTATCAGGGCTGCGAGCGCCTGCCGGCGCCTTACGCCGTCAACGGCGATCCGCGCTACGTGCGCGATGAACGCCGCCAGATCAACCGATTGCTGCGTCAGTTCCTGCGGCACCGCGTGGTGACGCGCCCAGTCTGCCTGCCTTGGCGAACCCCGGATGCGGTATAGCCGGTTCTTCGCATTCGCGCCCGTCGTATAAGCTGATGGTAAGGACAGTCTGTATCGGGTCCGCGGGGTCTGGAACGGCGCGGCCCATGCGGTAATACTCATGGCCGGCCATCCCCGAGGAGTCATCCGATGAACCTTTCTGCGGGCCTCTTGCCGCCGTTTTTCTACTGGCTCGCGTCGATTGGATTCACCGTGGCGTTCGGCTGGGCGGCCTACACGGCGCCATGGCAGGTCTATCGCAAAGACCCGGCCAAGAGCCACGTGCTGCTGGCAAGTTGCGTGCTGTTGCTGCTGCTGTGGCAGATGGAAGCGGGCCTGAAGCCCGGCATGAGTTTTCACCTGCTCGGCGCCACTCTGTTCGTGTTGATGTTCGGCTGGCAGCTGGCCTTCATCGGCCTCAGCCTGGTGCTGCTCGGCACCACCTTCGATGGCATGGGTGATCTGCAATCACTGGCCTTGAACGGCATGGTGATGGTGGCGGTGCCCGTGCTGGTGAGCGAGACCATCTACCGCCTGTCGGTGCGCTTTCTGCCGCACCACTTCTTCGTCTACGTACTCGGCAATGGATTTTTGTGCGGGGGACTGGCCATGGTCGCAACCATCACGGCCGCCACCGTGTTGCTGGCCTGCTGCGGTCCCTACAGCTTCAGCAAGGTCGCCCACGACTACCTGCCGTTCGCGCCGCTCATGATCTTCGCCGAGGCCTTCTTCACCGGCATGATCGCCGCCAGCCTGGCGCTGTTTCGCCCGGACTGGATCAGCACCTTCGACGACAGGCGTTATTTGTCGGGGAAATAAACAGTGTAAGGCGAATGTAAGGCGGCGCCCCCTAGCATGGAATCGTCGTGAAGCCACGGGGAAGTGCTATGGGTCGTACCGTCACGAACGCCGTATCGTTCGTCCTTATGCTCGTTCTGCTTGCCGGTTGCGGCGGCGGGGGTGGCTCGGGGGATAGCTACACCGTCTCCACCAACGCCGGGGCGGGCGGCAACATCAGCCCGGCCAGCCGCACGGTGAGCCACGGCAGCACCGCGAGCTTCACCGTCACGCCGGACAGCGGCTACCAAATCCTTTCGGTCGACGGCTGCGACGGCACGCTGGACGGCGGCACCTACACCACCGGCGCCATCACCGCCGATTGCACGGTGACGGCAGCCTTCAGCCCGAACAGCTACACCGTCTCCACCAGCGCCGGGCCGGGCGGCGAGATCAGTCCGGCCAGCCGCACGGTGAGCCACGGCAGCACCGCGATCTTCACCGTCACGCCGGACAGCGGCTATCAAATCGTTTCGGTTGACGGCTGCGACGGCACGCTGGACGGCGGCACCTACACCACCGGCGCCATCATCGCCGATTGCACGGTGACGGCCAGCTTCGCGGCCGTCTTGCCCACCGTCAGTGTCGCCGACGCCGCCGTCCTTGAAGGGAACAGCGGTACCACCAGCCTCGTCTTCGCCGTCACTCTGAGCACTCAGGCCAACGGCGACGTCACCGTCGACTACGCCACCAGCAGCGGCAGCGCCGCCGGCGGTGCCGGCTGCACCATCGGGGTCGACTACATCACCGCCGCCGACAGCCTGACGATTGCCAGCGGGACCACTAGCGGCACCATCGCCGTGCAGCTCTGTGGCGAGACCGTCCCGGAGGCGGACGAGACCTTCACGCTCACTCTTTCCAATGTCTCGGCCAACGCGGTAGCGGGCACCCTCACCGCCACCGGCACCATCACCAACGACGATGCCTTCGGCAAGCTCAACGACACCGGCATAACCGCCTGCGGCGATTACGCTTTCGGCGGCAGCGGCACCCACAACAACGACGTCGACTGCGCCGCCGTCGGCGCCACCACCACCGCGAGCGGCACCGACGGCGACGGCGACCCGGTCCCCGCCGGCCAGGACGCCCACTTCGGTCGCGATGCCAACCCGCTCACCAACGACGACGCGGACGGTAAAGCGGGTTTCTCCTTCACCAAGCTGGACAGCAGCGGCGACCCTCTCGCCGACCAGACCGCCGCCTACGCCACCACCCCGTGGTCCTGCGTCCTCGACAACGTCACCGGCCTGATGTGGGAGGTGAAGACCGACGACAACGGTCTGCACGACAAGGACTGGACCTATACCTGGTATAACTCGGATAGCGCCACCAACGGCGGCAACGCCGGCACGGCCAACGGGGGCGCGTGCGTTGATGACAGCAACTGCGATAGCGAGAAATACGTAGCTGCCGTCAACGTCGCCG
This sequence comes from Gammaproteobacteria bacterium, assembly GCA_023228645.1. Lineage (GTDB taxonomy): Bacteria > Pseudomonadota > Gammaproteobacteria > Thiohalomonadales > Thiohalomonadaceae > JALOAT01. Next base: position 6,986 of record JALOAT010000079.1, read on the forward strand.
GGCTGTGCGGGTTCAACGACTGGCGAGTGCCCACTCAGGAGGAACTGCACTCCATCGCAGACCTGGGGAGTGTCAGCCCCGCCATCGACACCGGATTCTTCCCGAACACCGTGTCGACCTGGCACTGGTCTTCGTCTCCGCATGCCTCGGCTGCGGGCTCCGCGTGGCTCGTCAGCTTCATGGATGGACTCGACAACTTCTTCTCTAAGGGCAGCATCCAACATGTTCGTCTGGTGCGTGCCGGTCAGTAATTGGATTTTTGACCAATGAACGGCTCGACAGAGCATGGCGGCTTGCCGCCCATCGTCCGTGACGCCAACCGCCTCCTCGTTCTGGTCAAGGAGGTGATGCACCGCTTCGCTCGTTACCACAAGAACGCGGTCGGAACCGATATGCGCCGTCGGGCGATGCAGCACTCAAGCCTCGCCAACCGCGTTTGGCGCGACAGGTGGAGCCAGGCCGAGCACTTGGGGCGCATGGTGTGGGCGGTCGATGAGTTCAAGCTCACACAGCAACTGGCCAAGACCATCAAGGCGTTCGCCAGCTTTGCGCAGTTCGAACAATGCGCGGAGCTGGCGGCGCCGCTGGGCAGACAAAGCGGCGGGCAGCAGGGGCGGGCGGGACGGCCCGCGCTGTGTCCCGATTCACTGAGTGCCCGCGCCACCCCCGAGTTGTCCGGATGGCGAAGCGTTCCTGCCCGAGCGGATGGGGCGCCGAGTCGCAAGTGCGCCGGTGTGCGTCTTCGTCTTCGAACGCCTCGGACTCGTACAATGCGTAAACCAAATTGCCAAGAGCAATTTGGGTCGCACGCAGTGTGCCGAAAGGGGACGCCACAGGGATGCGGCCTAAAAACGTCAACTTCAACAACGGCAATTTCAACGCGGACAACAGGAACAACACCGACAGGGTCAGGTTGGTGCGCGCGGAATAGTGAAAGTGCGCCGTACCTGGGTCTGCGTACCGTTGAGCGGACGTATCGCGCCTGCCGTCGGTGCAAGTGCGCTAGGGTGCGTGCATGTCTGTATGAGCAGCGGCTGCTGGGTCTCTCGTGGAGACGCGGGTTGCTCTGCTGGAACGGCGCTGGCGGCCGGAGCCGCTCGTTGTCTTTACCGTTGAGAACCCCAAGGGTTGAGGAGTCCTCGCAGGGCCAGGCCGACTCGGTGGCCTGGTAGTGGCGCGTTCCGAGGCGGTTGGCCGGGCAGCGTCCTGCTCATGCAGTGCGGCCGGCAACTGCTGCCGGGTGAACCGTTTCCCGGCGCTGAACCGTACACCGGCGCCTCCGCCATCGACGCCTGGAGCTTCCCCTGGCACGTCGAACCGTTGCCGAGCGTCGCTTGCGGCAAGGGCGCAGCTACCTGCTCTGCGACGAGTAGAACTTTCGGGAGGGCGGCCTGAAACGGTGGCTCCTGCGGCGACTCATGAGCAAGTCATCGAATCCGCGAGTCGACGAACGAACCCATTCATGCAAGGAGAGACTCAGTGAACAATGCAAAGCCCATTGCTGCCGGCCTGCTGGCCCTCGGCCTGGCCGTGTCCACCGGCAGGCCGCAGGCTGCCGTAACGTGCGCCAACGAAAATAGCGCCGTTGCCGAGACCACCGCGACCGCGGACTTCACCGACAACGGCAACGGCACGGTGACCGACACCCGCACCGGCCTCGTCTGGATGCGCTGCAGCCTCGGGCAGACCTGGGACGGGAGCACCTGTATCGGCACCGCCGGCTTCTACACCTGGCAGGCTGCATTGCAGGCGGCGCTCGACATCAATAGCGGCGCCTCGGACGTTGATGGCGACGATGCGGCGGGCTATGCCGGCGCGAGTGATTGGCGGCTGCCCAATCGGAACGAACTGGGGTCCATCGTCGAGCGGCGCTGTTGGTATCCGGCCATCAACGCGGCACTGTTCCCGAAGACCCCGGTGAGTTATTTCTGGTCGTCTTCGCCCTACGCCGGCAGCCCCAACAACGCGTGGATCGTCTACTTCGACTTCGGCCATACCAACAACCCCAACATAAAGGACTACACCAACCGTGTCCGGTTGGTGCGCGCGGGACAGTGATTTGGGAATAGTTTGCATTGCATTCTGACCCTGTGGAACTCGGGGTCAGCGGCAGCAAGTCAACCAAAGGGTCCAAGGTGAATTAAATTAACACCCGCGCCATTAGCGCGTGTACCAGACTCTGCTGATTCCAGCGTCTTTTCGTCACGCGCACTTTCCCCAGCGGTACAGACTGTGGCCGATCCCGGCTGGGAAACCGTCCGCGCGAACGGGTTGCGCACCTTCGCCTCAAGGCCGGCGGCACCTCCTCGGCCTGCGCAGCGCCTGGTTCGACGAGCCGCAAGCGGTGCCGACGTGGTAAGGCGGCGGGTTACGGTTACGGCTTTGGCCCCTGCAGCAGCTCCGCGACCAGCGCCCGGGTCGCCGCCGACGGTGCCACCCCGACGTGGGCGGCAAGGGCCGCGACACAGCGCTGCCACGCCGCCACCGCCGCGCTGGGCAGGTCCAGGGCCAGATGGTGGCGGATCAGCGCCTGCCATAACCGCTCATTGGCGGGTTGCGCCTCCAGCAGCGTCTCCAGCCAGGCCTCCCGGTCGGCGGCAGCGGCATCGTCCAGTCGTTCCAGCACCGCTGCCGCGATACGGCGCGACAATGCCGCTTTCGGCAGCGGGTCCGGTGCCGTGGGCAGACGTACCGCCGCCTCGACGAAACGCGCCAACTGCGCGCGGCCGTGCTCCGTGCCCTCCAGGTCACGCAGCAGCCACCAATAATCCACCCGGCACAGGGCCGGGTTGAGCGCCACGCTGCCCGGGCGGGTCAGGATCATCTCCTCGCCGCCGAGATAGCGCCGCAGGCGATGGATCGCCGTATCGAGCGCCCGCTGAGCGCGATCGCCTTCGCTCTCGGGCCAGAGCCGGTCGGTGAGCCGTTCGCGCAAGACCGGGTGTTTGCCGTCGCCCAGGCAGGCCAGATTCAGCAGTAGCTCGTGCGCCTTGCCGCCCAGCTCCAGCGGCTGGCTGTCGAGGCGAATCGTCGGCCCGCCGAGGAGCGCCACTTCCAGTGCCCAGTACCAGGATTCCGGGGCGGCGAGATCCGGCGGCGGCACCAGGCGGCGCTGTCGGATCAACCAGCGCACGTAATCCGGCTCGATGCCGGCGGCGAGCGCGCGGGCGCAGAGCGTCGCCATTGTGCTCCCGCGCCACCAGGGGAAGTTGACATAGCGCTGCTCACGGCCCAGCGCGAGGGTCTGCGCCAGCACGCGCCGGCCGCGGGCCTCCATGCCCAGGCTGAAGGCCGCGTGCGCCCGGGTGAGGCCGCGCGCGAACGGGACGTATCCGGAATCCATGGCACGACCGATGAACCGCGCCCGGCCGACGTGCACCAGTGCGCGCAGAAACCGGCGCCGTTCCACGTAAAGTTGGGCAAGCCCGATGTGGGTCACCGCCTGGGGAAACACGGCGCCGGATTTTTCCGCCAGAGTCACCGCCTCGCGGGCGTGCCGCAGGGCCAGCGGCACGTCGTTCTGCAACAGGTGCAGCCAGGCACGGCTGTAGTGATAACCGGAGCGGTCCAGATAGTGTTCGGGCGGCGCCGACCGTTCCATTCGGGCCAGCCACTCGCCGGCCTGCTCCAGGTTGTGCCGCGTCAGGGCGAGAAACGCCCCCTGCATGTGGAAATGGGAATCCCAGAAGTGCACGCCGCTCGCCTCGGCCAGGGTGAGCCCCTGTTCCACTTCGCTCATGCATTCGGCGTATTCGACGAACAGGCGCCGGATCATCGCCACCAGGGAATGGCTGAGCAGGCGGGTGCGTACGTCGCCGGTCCGTTCGCGGATCGCCGTCATGCGCCGGCTGAGCGACTCGGCGCCCAGCAGATCGCCGCGCCAGATGCGGTAGAGGAGCAGATAGTTGGCGGCACTCAGGCGGGCAAAGTCGTCGCCTTCGGCCTCGAACGCCGCCAGGCAGCGCCCGGCCCAGTGGGCCATCTGCGGATGATCCGGCTGGCGAAAGACCAGGCCACCGAAGTAGCAGGCGTCCAGTTCCCGCAGCAAGGCCTCGGGAAGGACGAGGCCGGGTCGTCGGCGGGCAAACTCGGCCAGCAGCGGATCGAGCGGGTGAAAGTCCGAAAGGGTGTGGATGCGACCCGATACGGCGATGGCGAAGGCAAGCCAGGTCGGTGCGCCCCCTGCATGTCGATGCCGAAAAAACAGCCGCTCGGCGGCATGTGCCGCGTGCAAGGGGGCTTCGTTCTGTTGCTGCCAGGCCGCCGCAAGCGGCGCCACCTCCGCCAGGTCGAGCGGGCCGAGTGCAGCGAGCCAGCGGTTCGGCAGGCCGGTGGTGGTTTGCACTGCTGTTCCCTGTTGTTTGCGCGCGCATCGGCGCGCTGACGAGGTCTGTGCGGTTGCGCTTCAGGGTAACACGATACCAGCCCGCCAAGGGCTGCGGGCGCATGGCGCACATGGTGCGCCGCTACATCCCCATCGCCACCGACCGGCGTTCGAGGCGCGGTGATCTATCCGCCACCGTGCGGCGAATGGCGTTCCTATTCACCGCTTTACATGCGGCAAATGATTTGCGCATGCGGAGAATGCAGCCCCAATCTCCGCATGAATAGCGGCGATTACCACTACATCTGGCAGACCGGTGACTGGCCGAACTGGCGCTTCGATCTGGCGGCACTCGCTGCCCCTATGGTCGAGGTCAGTCGTGCCCAGGGGCTGTTGATGGGCCGTCTGGCCGACGTGGGCATGGCCCTGCGCGACCAGGCAAGCCTCGCTGCGCTTACCGAGGATGTTGTCAAAACCAGCGAGATCGAGGGTGAGCAGCTCAACGTCGAGTCCGTGCGCTCGTCCATCGCCCCCAGGTTGGGCGTAGACATCGGCGCGCTCGCTCCGGTCGATCGCCACGTCGAGGGGGTGGTCGAGATGGTGCTCGACGCTACGGCCAACTGCCATGCGCCGGTGTCGCGTGAGCGGTTGTTCGGCTGGCATGCTGCACTGTTTCCCACCGGCTACTCCGGCCTTGCCAAGATCAAGGTCGGCGGTTGGCGCGACGATGCCAGTGGTCCGATGCAAGTGGTGTCCGGCCCCATCGGTCGGCAGCGGGTGCATTTTGAAGCGCCGCCCGCCGATCGCCTTGAAGCCGAAACCAGCCGCTTCCTCGACTGGCTGAATGGTCCATCGAGCGAACCGCCGCTGCTCAAGGCCGGCCTCGGCCACCTGTGGTTCGTCACCCTGCATCCGTTCGACGACGGCAATGGCCGTATTGCCCGAGCCATCGGCGATCTGCTGCTGGCGCGTGCCGATGGCAGTCCACAGCGGTTCTACAGTTTGTCGGCGCAGATCCAGCGCGAGCGCAAGGCCTACTACGACGCCCTGGAGCGGACGCAGAAGCGGTCGATGGACGTCACCGAGTGGCTTGCCTGGTTCCTCGACACGCTCCATCGCGCCGTCGATCAGGCGCAGCACACGCTCGACGCCGTGCTGACCAAGGCGCGCTTCTGGCAACGCTGGGCGACCACACCACTCAACGAGCGGCAGGTGAAGTTGCTGAACAATCTGCTCGACGGTTTCGAAGGCAAGCTCACCAGCAGCAAGTGGGCGGCGATCGCCAAATGCTCGCCGGACACGGCGCTGCGCGACATCAACGACCTGCTTGCGCGGGGTGTGCTGCGGAAATCGGGGGCGGG
>JALOAT010000002.1 GCA_023228645.1 Gammaproteobacteria bacterium
AGTTCGTCACCTCGCGGCAGATCCGCGAGCGCCTGACGCGCGAACTGGTGCACAACGTGGCCCTGCGCGTGGAAGAGACCGACGACCCGGACAAGTTCCGCGTCTCCGGTCGCGGCGAGCTGCACCTTGGCATCCTCATCGAGAACATGCGCCGCGAAGGCTATGAACTTGGCGTGTCCCGTCCCGAGGTCATCGTGCGCGAAGTGGACGGCGAGAAGCAGGAGCCGTACGAGCAGCTCACCGTCGACGTGGAAGAGCAGCATCAGGGCGGCGTAATGGAGAAGCTCGGTACGCGCGGCGGCGACCTGAAGGACATGCTGCCCGACGGCAAGGGCCGCGTGCGTCTCGACTACATCATCCCCTCGCGCGGCCTCATCGGCTTCCGCACCGAGTTCCTCACCGCGACCCAGGGCACCGGGCTCATCTACAGCGTGTTCGATCACTACGGCCCCATGAAGCGGGGCACCTACGGCACGCGCATCAACGGCGTGCTCATCGCCAACGGCCAGGGCAAGGCCCTCGGCTACGCCCTGTTCAACCTGCAGGAGCGTGGACGCCTGTTCATCGGCCACGGCGACGAGGTGTACGAGGGCATGGTGATCGGCATCCACTCCCGCGACAACGACCTGGTGGTGAACCCCCTCAAGGGCAAGCAGCTCACCAACGTGCGCGCCGCCGGTTCGGACGAGAACATCATCCTCGTCCCCCCCATCCGCATGTCCCTGGAGCAGTCCCTGGAGTTCATCGACGAGGACGAGCTGGTGGAAGTCACCCCCGAATCCATCCGCATCCGCAAGAAGTACCTCAAGGAAAACGACCGCAAGAAGGCGTCGCGGACGGACTGAGAAAAGATGTAACCACGGGGGACACGGGGAACACGGGGAAATCAAGGGATGGGCGAGCAGTGCATTACCACCGCTCGTCGCATCTCAACGTCCTTGCACCTGAAGAAATTCCTGTTCTTGACCCCGTGTTCCTCGTGTCCCCCGTGGTATAGCTTTGTCTTCTTCTTCGTCCCGAAAAGAGGAACCGCCCATGCCGCGCACGCTGTATCCGGAGATCCAGCCTTACGTGCAGCATTCGCTGGCCGTGGCGCCGCCCCACGTATTGCACGTGGAGGAGTGCGGGAATCCGCAGGGGCTGCCCGTGGTGTTCGTGCACGGCGGCCCCGGGGCGGGCTGTGAGCCTTGGCACCGGCGCTTCTTCGACCCGGCGCGCTACCGCATCGTGCTGTTCGATCAGCGCGGTTGCGGGCGCTCGGTGCCCCATGCCAGCCTGGAGGCCAATACCACGCAAGACCTCGTGGCTGACATGGAGCGCATCCGCGAGCACCTGGGCATCGAGCGCTGGGTGGTGTTCGGCGGATCCTGGGGCTCCACATTGGGGCTGGTCTACGCGGAAACCCATCCCGAGCGCGTGCTCGCTCTGGTGCTGCGCGGCATCTTCCTGTGCCGGCCCCATGAGATCGCCTGGTTCTATCAGGAGGGCGCCAGCCGCCTGTTCCCGGAGCACTGGCAGCACTACCTCGCGCCCATTCCCGCCGAGGAGCGCGGCGACCTGCTGGGCGCCTACCACCGGCGCCTCACCGACGACGATGAAGTCACCCGCATGGCCGCCGCCAAGGCCTGGTCCATCTGGGAGGGCTCCACGGCGACCCTGCGCCCCAACAAGTCAGTGATCGATCACTTCGCCGATTCCTACACCGCCCTGTCCCTGGCGCGCATCGAGTGCCATTACTTCGTGCATGACAGCTTCCTGCGTCCCAACCAGATCCTGGCGGATGCCCACCGCCTGAAGGACATCCCTGGGGTCATCGTCCACGGCCGCTACGACGTCATCTGCCCGGTGGAGAACGCCTGGCAGTTGCATCAGGCCTGGCCCGGCGCCGACCTGCGTATCATCCCGGACGCCGGCCATTCCGCCGCCGAACCGGGCAACACCAGCGCACTGGTGGAGGCCACCGACGCCTTCGCCGAGCGCTTCGCATGATCGGCTTGTTGCAACGGGTCAGCGAGGCCCGCGTGCTGGTGGCCGGCGAGGTGGTGGGCGAGATCGGCCGCGGTCTGCTGGTGCTGCTGGGCGTGGAACAGGGCGACGGCCGGCCCCAGGCCGATCGTCTGCTGGAGCGCCTGCTGGGATACCGGGTCTTTCCGGACGCGGCAGAGCGCATGAACCTGAGCCTGCGCGACGTACAGGGTGGCCTGCTGCTGGTGCCGCAGTTCACCCTCGCCGCCGACACCGCCAAGGGTATGCGCCCGAGCTTCACGCCCGCCGCCGAGCCGGCCGACGGCCAACGCTGGTTCGACTACGTGCTTGCCCAGGCACGGGCAACCCACGGGCCGGTGGCAAGCGGGCAGTTCGGGGCCGACATGCAGGTCCATCTTGTCAATGACGGCCCGGTGACCTTCTGGCTGCGCGTGCCGCCGGGCTGAGACCGCCTATTGCCGTCCCGCGTCCCGGCAAACACGCGTAGAATGTCCTGATCAGCTTGAGGTCGGCTTTTCCTTGCGGACCGGCCATGAACGGGGGAGCGCGCATGTCGCACGAGATTTCGGAGCAGGATAAGAAGCGGGCACGTCAGCCGCACGAACTGTTCCTTATCAACTTGATCACCAATCACATCCTGTTGTTTGCCGCGGCGCTGGGCGTGGCCACGTCGTATCCGCTGCTATTGCTGCCCATCTTCATCGCCTCGGCGAGTGTGCTCAGCTACACGCTGGTGCGTGCACGGCGTTCGCTGTACGCCGATCCCTGGTTCGTGGCCGGCCATTGGCAGGTAGCCGCACGCCGCAGCCGGATGTTTCTGATCATGCTGGCGGCGGTGTCCGTCCTCGTCGCCGTGATCCTGCTGCTTGCCGGCGGCGACCCCAAACCGCAGCACTGGGCCATCCTCGGCGCCACCATTTTGCCGGTGATGGTGACCGTGCTGGTGTTGATCATCCTGGAGACCGACGCCATGCAACAGGCGACCCACGGTCACATGCCCCAGTGGGTGCATGAACGTCTGCCGCAGCCGCAGGTGGAGGCCGCCTGACATGGAAAAGCGCATCATCCTGGGCGTGCTGGGATTCGTGGTTCTCGCCTTCGTGCTCGGCGTGTTCCTGCCCGCACTGTTGGTGGAGCCGGAGCCGGCCCGCGATCTGCCCTGGCAGATCGAGAAGACGGCCACGGGAAACACCAGAGTGTTCGGCATCACCCTTGGGGAGAGCACACTGACCGAGGCCGAGCGCGCACTCAGGCATACCGCGGAAGTGACCCTGTTCAATGCCCCGGGCGGGCAGCGCGTGGTGGAGGCCTACGTCGATCAGGTAACCCTGAGCGGTCTGTCCGCCAAGGCCGTGCTCGGCGTGGATGTACCCGAGGCGTGGCTCGAACCCATGTACGAACGCGGCATTCGCGCCAGCCGCATGGGCAGTGGTGAGCAGAAGGTGACGCTCGCACCGGAGGATTTGGCCAAGGTGCGCGACCTGCCGGTAAACAGCATCACCTACATGCCGTCCGTCAATCTGTCGCCTGAACAGGTGGAAAAGCGCTTTGGCGTCCCCGCCGAGCGTCGTCGTGAGACCGGCGATGAACCGGTGGAGCATTGGCTTTATCCCGGGCTCGGTCTCGACGTGGCCATCAGCGAACGCAAGAAGGAGGTATTGCAGTACGTCCTGCCTGCCGATTTCGAGCGCCTTACCCGCCCGCTACAGGACGTGCCGGTGGTGCGCTAGCGCCCCGGCTCGATCGTGCCGCCACTATCCTGATTACGTGTTGCGCGGGCTCAGCCCGCGACTCCCCTGTCGTGTCAAACGATGGTCTGAGGCGCCGGACTCATGGCGTCCGGTGAGGCGCGATCCTCAATCCTCGTCCGCGTCGGGCCAGTTGGGGTCGGCCTTTTTTCTGGTCCGCGGAGTGAGCGGCTCGTCTTCGTCGAGCAGGATGCGGTTGGCCTCGCCTTCGAAGTCCTCGTATTGGCCCTTCTTGACGGCCCATACCAGAATGCCGACCAGCACCAGACCCAACACGATCATCGCCGGGACCAGCGTGTAGATGACTTCCACTATCTCACCTCCAGCGGACGCGTCTCGCGCGGGGCTTGCGCGGTCTCGCGCGCCTGCTGTTTGAACAGGGTGCGAATGCGCGCGGCGTTTGCTATTACGAACAGCGAGCTGAACGGCATGGCGACGGCTGCGAACAGGGGCGTGATGAAGGCAGCCATGGCGAGGGGGATCATCACCACGTTGTAGGCCAGCGAGGCGCCTATGTTCTGTTTGATGGTGCGCAGGGTGCGCTGCGACAACCTGATGGCCAAGCGCACTTTGTCGAGTTCATTGGAGACCAGCACGATATCCGCGCTCTCCACGGAAACATCGGTGCCGGAACCGATGGCAATACCTACGTGGGCTCGCGTCAGGGCAGGGGCGTCGTTGACGCCATCACCGACCATCGCCACGTAATCGCCGCGCGCTTGCAGCTCGGCGATGACGCGGTCCTTGTCTTCGGGCAGCACCTCGGCGATCACACTCATGCCGCCGAGGCGTTCCGCCACCGCTTCGGCGACACGGCGGCGATCGCCGGATAACAGCGTCATGCGGATTCCGGCACGGCGCAGGCTCTCCACCAAGGCCGGCGCGTCGGCGCGCAGCTCGTCAGTGATGCCAAACACCGCGCGGCACGTGCCGTCCACAGCTACGTAGATGGACGTGGTGCCCTGCGCCTCCCACTGCTGGACGGGCGCCTGGAAGGCTTGGCCATCGATCACGCCGTTGTGTGCGAGCCAGCTCTCGGTGCCGATGACCACGCGCTCGCCGGCGACCCAGGCGCGCACGCCGAGGCCCGGCATGCTCTCGAAGTCGGCGACTTCCGGGAGCGCCAGGCCGCGTTCCTTCGCGGCCGTGAGCACGGCCTTGCCGATGACGTGTTCTGACAGGCGCTCGACCGCGGCCGCCGCAGCGAGCAGCCGATCGGCCTCCTGGTCTGGTGCGGTGGCCACCTCGGTCAGGCGCATGCGGCCCTCGGTGAGCGTGCCGGTCTTGTCGAATACCACGTGGTCCACCTTGGACAGGGTTTCGAGCACTGCGCCGTTCTTCACCAGGATGCCGTGGCGCGCACCCAGCCCGGAGGCGACCGCGATGGCCATGGGTGTGGCGAGGCCGAACGCACACGGACAGGTGATGATGAGCACGGAGGTGGCGGCCATGAGGGCTACCTCGAAGTCGGTCTCCACCCAGAACAGGAAGGTCACCGAGGCGAGCGCCAGGGTGACGAACACGAACCAGGGCACGATGCGATCGGCCGTGCACTGGATGGGCGCCTTGGAGGCCTGGGCCTCTTCCACCAGCTGGATGATGCGGCCGAGGGCGGTATTGCGCAGGGTGGCTTCCACGCGCACGGTCAACGCACCGCTCTGATTCAGGGTGCCCGCGGAGACCTTGTCGCCGGGGGTCTTGGCGACTGGAACCGATTCGCCGGTGAGCATGGCCTCGTTGACCGCGCTGCGACCCTCCTGCACCTCACCATCCACGGCGATCTTGTCGCCCGGGCGCACCAATACCAGCTCGCCCACTTTCACCGCGCGGATGGGCACCATCTCTTCCCGGCCTTCGCGCAGCACGGTAGCGCCCTTGGGTTGGAGGTCGAGCAGGCGCTGTGTGGAGGCCACCGCCTGGCGCCTGGACAGGCCTTCCAGGTAGCGGCCGATGAGAATGATGAACAGGAAGTTCACCACCGTGTCGTAGTACACCTCGCCCGTGGTGCTGCCCGTGAGGGTGATGTAGAGCGAATACAGGAAGGTGACCGTGGCGCCCAGGGCAATGGGCAGGTCCATGGTGGGGTGGCGGTTACGCAGCCCGGTCCACGCGCCCTTGAAAAACGGCCAGCCGGAATACAGCAAGGTGGGCAGCGCGAGTACCAGGCCGACCCAGTGGAACAGGCTGCGGAACTCGTCCTGGGATGCGCCCGAGTAGAGGGCGATGGAAGTCCACATGAGGTTGGACGCGGCGAAGGCCGCGAACGCCATGCGGAACAGCAGGTCGCGGTCCTGCTTTTTCAGGCGGCCTTCCGCGGCCTCCGGGTCATAAGGCACCGCGGAATAGCCGATGTCGCCGAGGCGCTGGATGATGGTGGAAAGCTTGACGCGGGCGCCGTCCCAGCTGACCTGCACGCGCTTGCCGCTGAGGTTGACGCGCGCCCCGAGAACGCCCGGCATTTGACCGAGGGTGCGCTCGATGAGCCATACGCAGGCGGCGCAGTGGATTCCTTCCACCAGCAGGTGAATGCTGCGTTCGGCCCCTGACCGGGTGATAAATTCCTCTTGGACCTCTTCGAGATCGAACAGCGCCACGTCCCTGGGGGGCGGCGGCGGCGGCGCGAGCAACGTGCCGTCCGGCGTGCGCTGATAGAAACCTTCGAGTCCCGAGTCGTAGATGAACTTGCAGACCGACTGACAGCCGATACAGCAGAACGAGCGTGCCTGCCCGTCGATGGTTTCCGCGAAGGCCTCGCCTTCGGGAACGGGCAACCCGCAGTGGAAACAGCCTTGGGATGGAGACGCGGTAAGGGCGTCAGTTCGCGTCAACGAAGACATTGCGCGCGATCTGGTAGCTGTGTTCACCCTGCTTGACCTCGACGAGCAAGTCCCACTTGCCCTTCAGCGCAAACTGCAGGTCACCGACATAATGGCCGCCGCTGACTTCCGCGAGCGGCATGGCAAAATCCGCATCGGCGTCGGAGGGACGGAAGGCGTGTACGGTAACGTTCGCACCGGCGAGCGGCAGCCCCACCTTGTCGGCTACCTGGAGACGAAATGCCGCCGGACGCTGCAGCACGATGCGCTCGGGCACGTCGAGCGCGAGCTCCCAGCCGAGCGCGGTACGTGACGCAATGCGCTGCTGGACCGTGCGCTCGTAGCTGCGGCCCTTTTCGTAATAATCCTTGGAAACCAGCCCCGGGCTGGTGGTGAAGGCCATGGAGATCATGAAGATGTTCACGCCGAGCACCACGGCGACGAGGGCGAGCCATCCGAGCACCCAGGGATTGCGCAATGCGCGCTTGCTGGATTGGGAAATCCCCTTGTGCAAAACGTCGATGCTCTCGCTCATGACGGCTCTGACCCTCGTCTTCGATGGCTGTACGGACCGGCTTAGGGCCCGAAGATTACGCTCTCCCGTTCACTCGCCAGGGATGGATCATCATTGGCGAGGATGCGGAAAATGACCGGCGTGGACTCGCTCTGCAGCTGGTTTCTAGGCACCCGCACGTAAACGGTGTGGGGCGTGATGTCGCCCGGCCGCAACTCGACCTCACCGCCACCGACCAGCTGGAGCTGATCCGGTCCTTCCGCGGTCAAGGTGACGCGTACGGGATTGTCGGTCTTGTTGAGAATTTTGAGATAGTACTTGTTCTGGATCGAACCGTCACTCTGTTGCACGAACAGCGGCTGGCGTTCGTGCAGCACTTTGAGCTCGATGCCCGCCAGGTGCGACAGGCCGTACAGAATACCGCTCGCGGCCAATGTGAGGATGGTGATGTACACCAGCACGCGCGGGCGCTTGTGCAGGGGAATGGCCGGCGTGCCCTCCAGCTCGTCGAAAGAGGCGTAGCGGACCAGCCCAAGCGGCTTGTCGATTTTCTGCATGACGGCGTCGCAGGCGTCGATGCACAGGCCGCAGGTGATGCAGCCTTCCTGCTGGCCGTCGCGGATGTCGACGCCGGTGGGGCAGACCGCGAGGCACTGGCCACAGTCGATGCAATCGCCTTTCTCGGGGTCGTGGGAACCCTTCTTCATCTTGCCGCGCGGCTCGCCGCGGCTGCGGTCGTAGGCGGGCAGAATGGTCTCGCGGTCGTACATCACGCCCTGGATTCGGGCATAGGGGCATAACCAGAAGCACACCTGCTCACGCATGAAACCGGCGAGGCCATAGGTGCCGACGGTAAAAAGTGCGAGCACGATCCAGGCGACCATCGGCGCGGACAGGGTGAGGTAGCCCTGCCACAGCTCGAAGGCGTCGGTGAACCAGGCCGCGAAAGACACGCCGGTCAACATGGAGACGACGAGCCAGGCGGCGTGCTTCGGTACCTTGACCTTGAGCTTCTCGAAGGTGAGCGGCGCCTTGTCCAACTTGCGGCGCTGCGCGGGATTGCCTTCGATCTTGTCCTCGATCCAGGTGAACACGTCGGTCCAGATGGTCTGGAAACAGAAGTAGCCGCAGAAAACGCGGCCTGCAATCGACGTCACCACCGCGAGTAGAATCGCGAAGAACAGGAGCGTCAGGGACAACATCCAGATGTCCTGAGGCATGATGGTGATGTCGAAGATGTGAAATTTACGGTTGGGGATGTCGAGCAGCACCGCCTGACGGTCGCCCCAACGGAGATAGGGGCCGAAGAAGAAGATCAACCACACGGAGGCGGCAAGCCATTTGAAAGTTCGGAATTTGCCTGGCATGCGCTTGGCGTGGATGGTCTCGCCGCCAGTATTCACATGCCAAACGCTGGATTCGGCATACAACTCTTCGACCCGATCTTGACGGGTCACGTTGTCGGTTTCAGTAGTCACACTTCCCTCCCAAACGCCTGCTGGACCTCGCGAAAATATCCCGGCATCTGCGTAGCTTGTGGTTGTTCACTGCATGGCCGCGAATATTAGCACGGGCTGATGAACGGCTGAAATGCGAATGCGCACTGCCCGGTCGCATGACTGCATGTTAGAAATGAAGAGGGGGCATTGCTGCCCCCTCTGTTTTGCTCCCTTGCAGGAACACATTCCGCTTTTTACTTCTTGTTGTTCATCAGATTGCGGACTTTGATGGCAAGGTAAACCATCATGACGACCATGAAGGCTACAGACAGGTAAGCACTCAGTTCTACCCAATCCATTTTTACACCCCTTTAGTTTGGCGGGAGGCCGCATGGCCTTAGGCCATGCGGTCCCGATGACGCTGAAGGTTTACAGGCGTACGGATTACTTGCCACCGCCGAGCTGATGCACATAGACCGCCAGCTTCTTGAGGTCGGTCTCGCTCAGCTTGGTGTTGCCGAAGGTGGGCATCACGGCATTGCGCGACTCCGGGTCGGACGGATCGTTCACACCATGGGTAATGGTGTACTTGATGCCTTCGACCGTGCCGCTGAAGCGCCAGATACCGTCGGTCAGGTTGGCCGAGCCCAGGGCCTGCATGCCCTTGCCGTCCATGCCATGGCACGCGAAGCAGCCCTTCTCCATGAACAGCGGGGTGGAGGCGGGCTGGCCCTGCGCGATGGCGTTGGCGAGTTGGTCGATCTCGGCTTCGGACAGCTCCACGCCAGCCTTGGCGGGCATCATGCCCATACGGCCGTTGGTGATGGAGGCCTGGATGGTGTTGATGTCGCCGCCGTACAGCCAGTCGTCGTCAGCCAGCACGGGGTAGTTCGGGCCACCCTGACCGCCACCGCCGTGGCAGGCGGCACAGTTGTCACCGAACAGCACCTTGGCGGACTTGACGGTGTAGTCGCGCAGTTCCTGATCACCCAGGATACCGGCGGCGTCGGCCGTCACCAGGCGCTCCTCGTACTTGGCACGCACGGCCTCGATGGCCTTGAGGTCCTGCTTGTACTCGCCGACCTGGGTCCAGCCCAGGATGCCCTTGGTATAGCCGCCGAGGCTGGGCCACATGGGGTAGAACACGCCGTAGAGCACCACCAGCAGCCAGCTGGCGTGCAGGCCGATCATCCACCACTTCGGCGGCGGATTGACGAGCTCCGCCAGATTGTCATCCCACACGTGCCCGGTGGTGGGCACCTGGTACGGGTTAGATTTGTCGGTCATTTGCTTTCTCCGTATCCGCGTCTATCGGTTCAAGACGCTGTGACTCGAACTTTGCTTTGTTCTTGGGGTGGAACACATACACATAGGCGAAGACCATCAGGCAGAAAATGCCCACCGTGACGGTCAGACCGATCCAATCGTGCAGCGTCATCGCTGCCCAATCGGTGTGGAAGTATTCCTGGAGATTACTCACGGTAATCCACACCCTCTTCGAACGTCACCATGGTGCCCAGGACCTGCAGGTAGGCCACGACGGCCTCCATTTCGGTCTTGCCGGCAACGGTCGCCTTGGCGGCGGTGATGTCGTCGTCCGTGTAGGGCACGCCGACCATCTTCATGGCCTTCATGGCCTTGACCACGTGATCACCGTCGACCTTGTTGGCATCGAGCCACGGATAGTTGGGCATGACGGACTCCGGTACCACCGAGCGCGGGGCGCGGAGGTGACGGATGTGCCATTCATCGGAGTACTTGCCGCCCACGCGGGCCAGGTCCGGACCGGTACGCTTGGAACCCCACTGGAAGGGGTGGTCGTACATGGACTCGGAGGCCAGCGAGTAGTGGCCGTAGCGCTCCTTCTCGTCACGGAACGGACGGATCATCTGCGAATGGCAGGTGTAGCAGCCTTCGCGCAGATAGACGTCACGACCGGCAAGTTCCAGAGCGGTGTAGGGGCGCATGCCGTCACCGGCCTTCCAGTCGGCCAGGGTCTGGCCGGCCTGACGCTGCCACACCACTTCGGGGTGCTTGTTGTGCTCCACCGTGTCCTTGATGAAGAACAGCGGCACGATTTCCACCAGGCCGCCGACCGACAGGAGCACCATCAACAGGACCAGCATAACGAAGACGTTACGCTCGGCCTTGTCTTGAAGCTTGGTTGAATGAATTTGATCAGCCATTGTTGTCTACTCCTTCGGCTCAGGCAGCGGCG
Source organism: Gammaproteobacteria bacterium (assembly GCA_023228645.1). Taxonomy (GTDB): domain Bacteria; phylum Pseudomonadota; class Gammaproteobacteria; order Thiohalomonadales; family Thiohalomonadaceae; genus JALOAT01. The sequence continues at coordinate 10,722 of JALOAT010000002.1, forward strand.
GCGGCCGTGCGGACGCCACGGGTAGCGGCCACGCGGATGGTCATGACGGTGTTGTAGAGCATCACGACGGCGCCGGCCCAGTAGATGAGGCCACCGATGGCACGCATGGCGTAGTACGGGTGCATGGCAGCAACGGATTCGGCGAAGGTGTACGTCAAGGTGCCGAACTCGTCGTAGTCACGCCACATCAGGCCCTGCATGATGCCGGACACCCACATGGCGGTGACGTAAACCACGGCGCCGATGGTGGCCATCCAGAAGTGCAGGTTCACCAACTTGGCGCTGTACATCTCGGTGTTCCACAGCTTCATCACCAGGTGGTACAGGGCGCCGGAGGCAACCATCGCCACCCAACCCAGGGCACCGGAGTGCACGTGGCCCACAGTCCAGTCGGTGTAGTGCGACAGGGCGTTGACGGTCTTGGACGACATGACCGGACCTTCGAAGGTGGACATGGCGTAGAAGGCCAGGGACATGATGAGGAAGCGCAGCACGTAGTCGGTGCGGAGCTTATCCCAGGCACCCGAGAGGGTCATCATGCCGTTCACGGCGCCACCCCAGGAGGGGATGATCATGGCAAGCGACACGGCGGCACCCAGCGAACCGGTCCAGTCGGGCAGCGCGGTGTACTGGAGGTGGTGCGCACCCAGCCACACGTAGCCGAACATCAGGGCCCAGAAGTGGATGACCGACAGGCGGTAGGAGAACACCGGACGACCGGCCTGCTTCGGCACGAAGTAGTACATGATGCCGAGGAAGCCCGCAGTCAGGTAGAAGCCCACCGCGTTATGGCCCCACCACCACTGGATCATGGCGTCCTGCACACCGGAGAAGATGGAGTAGGACTTGGCGAGGCTGACGGGGATGGCGAGGCTGTTCACCACGTGCAGGTAGGTGATCATCACCATCATGCCCATGAAGAACCAGTTCGACACGTAGATGTGCGAGGTCTTGCGGTTGGCCACGGTCATCACGAAGTTGAACGCGAACGACAGCCACACCACGGCAATCATGATGTCGATCCACCACTCGAGCTCGGCGTATTCCTTGCCCTGGGTCAGGCCCAGCGGCAGGGTAATGACGGCGCACACGATGATGAGGTTCCAACCCCAGAAGCTGAACCAGCCCATGGCGCTGCTCCACAGCCGCACACCGCAGGTGCGCTGCACGGAGTAGAACGCTGTGGCCATGAGGGCACAGCCGCCGAAGGCGAAGATCACTGCATTGGTATGCAGCGGACGCAGACGGCCGAAGGACAATTCCGCCAAATCAAAATTGAGGAACGGCCAGGCCAACTCGGATGCGACGTACACACCCACCAGGGTGCCTACGACCAGATAGACGATCGCCGCGACGGTAAACCATCTGACGACGTCAAAGTCGTATTTCTTGTCTACTTGTGCTTCCACGAGTAGTTCTCCTCTCTTTGCCAATAGTTACTTGCCAAGCTGCTCCCGCCTCGATCGGGGTTGAAGATCGTGGCGGCAAACCCCATTTCCGAGCAGCGCCCGGATCCTACCCCCTGTACCACCATTTAGGTAGCGGCGTACTCCTTATTTTCATGTTGCATTCCCTGGCGGACTCGGTCTTGCTCAGTTGCATCGCGCATGCATTTCGGGCCGCTCGCACGCGAGATGGACGGCAGCGTGGTGCAACAGGGAAAGATCGATAGAAGCGTGGTGCCTGACGCGGGGAGGGCGGTGGTCAATGCGATGGGGTATCGGCATGCAGCAGCACCTTATGTGACGCCGCGACCGGTTTCGCGACGTACGCGGCGCATACTAGCCAGCCTCAATATGAAGAAACATTGATATTCGTCAAACAAGCCGGTAATTCCCATACAGGGAACACCCAGGGGTTTACTGGGTTATCAGGCCTGGGAGAGGCGTGAAGGGGCAGGGCGGACGTTGGTGGCGAGGGCACGCAGGCGCGGCAGGTCGAGTATGCGGATGTGTTTGCGCTGGACCGTGAGCAGACCTTCCTCCTGGAAACGCGTGAACAGGCGGCTCACGGTTTCTACGGCAAGGCCCAGGTAATTGCCGATATCGTTGCGCGACATGCTGAGGTGAAACTCGGAGACTGAGAAGCCCCGTTGCCGGTAACGATCCGAGAGACTGATGAGCAGCGCGGCCAGGCGCTCTTCCGCGCTCTTCTTGCCGAGCAGCATCAATAACGACTGGTCATGCAGAATTTCCTTGCTCATGACCTTGAGCAATTGGTGCTGCAGGCTGGGGACCTGCTCACTCAGCTGCTCCAGCTCGTCAAACGGGATCTCGCAGACGCTGGAGGTCTCCAGGGCCTTGGCGGCACAGGGGTGATATTCGGCGGTGATGGCGGCGAGGCCGAGCAGTTCGCCCGGAAGATGAAAGCCGATGACCTGCTCGTGGCCGTCCTCGGTGGGGGCGAAAGTCTTGATGGACCCGGAGCGCACGGCATAGATCGCCTGGAAGCGGTCACCCACCTGGAACAGGTGCTCGCCGCGCCGCACCGGGCGCTTGCGGCGGATGATCCGGTCCAGCAGTTCCAGGTCCTCGTCACCGATGCCCACGGGCAGGCATAGCTGAAAAAGGTTGCAGTCCTTGCAGGCAACCTTGATCTGCGTTAGCGAGATGATTTTGCTGAGGTCTTCGCCTCCCATCGGGCCCGTCCGTGCAGGTGGAGAGGGCAATCCTCTTATATGTCACCGGGACTTGCAAGGCTGTGTTCAACAGGAGCCTCACGATCAGGTATCCTAGGCGCCGCATTTATCCCGCATCCGCGGGATGCGAGGAACCGTCATGGCAGCGCGCAGGGCGACCGTAGCCCGTAACACCCTGGAAACCCAAGTCGAGATCGAACTCGATCTGGACGGCAGCGGCCGTTCGGAACTGGCCACCGGACTGCCCTTTTTCGAGCACATGCTCGACCAGGTGGCACGCCATGGCCTCCTCGACCTGCGCGTTAGTGCGCATGGCGACCTGCACATCGACGGCCATCACACGGTGGAGGACGTCGGCATCACCCTCGGCCAGGCGTTTGCCCAGGCGGTGGGCGACAAGAAGGGCATCCGCCGCTATGGCCATGCCTACGTGCCGCTGGACGAGGCCCTGTCGCGCGTGGTGATCGACCTCTCCGGGCGCCCGGGACTCGAGTTTCATGCGGAATTCCATCGTGCGCGCATGGGTGACCTCGAATCGGACCTGGTGCGCGAATTCTTCCAGGGCTTCGTCAATCACGCCCAGGTGACGCTGCATGTGGACTGCCTGCGCGGGCGCAACGACCACCACGTGGCGGAGACCCTTTTCAAGGCCTTTGGCCGGGCGCTGCGCATGGCCCTTTCGCCCGACGAGCGCATGGCGGGGCAGATGCCGTCCACCAAGGGCACCCTTTAAAAGCATCATCGAACCTTCGCGGTCTTTCTCATGAGCTCCGTCGCCGTCATCGACTATGGCATGGGCAACCTGCATTCGGTAGCCAAGGCCCTCGAACACACCGGCTGCGTGGATCGGGTGGTGGTCACCCATGAGGCGGAACTCATCCGTCGCGCTAACCGCGTGGTGCTGCCTGGGGTCGGGGCCATCCGCGACTGCATGGCCGAATTGCGCCGGCTGCATCTCGACGAATTGGTGTACGAGGTGGTACAGACCAAGCCCTTCCTCGGCGTATGCGTGGGCATGCAGGCCCTCATGGAGTGGAGCGCCGAGAACGACGGCACCCCCTGCCTGGGCCTGTTCCCGGGGCGGGTGGAGTATTTCGGCGCCAATCTGCGCGACCCGCACACCGGCGCCAGCCTGAAGGTCCCGCACATGGGCTGGAATCAGGTCCACCAGCGCGGCGAACACCCCCTGTGGAAGGGCATCGCCCAGGACACGCGCTTCTATTTCGTGCACAGCTACTGCGTGCAGCCCGCCGATGTCCCGTTCGTCGCCGCGAGCGCCACCCACGGCGTGACTTTCGCCGCGGCCGTGGCTCGTGGCAATATCTTCGCCACCCAGTTCCATCCCGAGAAAAGCCATACCGCGGGACTGGCCCTGTATGCCAATTTCCTGCGCTGGGACGGTCAGTCCTGAACGCGTGCCCGAACCACTGTTAGAGGAAGCACTTCCATGCTGTTGATCCCCGCCATCGACCTGAAGGACGGCAAGTGTGTGCGTCTGCGCCAGGGCCGCATGGAGGATGCCACGGTGTTTTCGGACGATCCGGTGGCGGTCGCCAAGCGTTGGGTGGATGCCGGTGCGCGCCGGCTGCACCTGGTTGATTTGAACGGCGCGTTCGAGGGCAAGCCGGTGAACCGTGCGGCCATCGAGGCCATCTGCCGGGCTTTTCCGGAGCTGCCCATCCAGGTCGGCGGCGGCATCCGCGAGGAGGAAACCGTCGAGGCCTATCTGGAGCTGGGCGTCCAATACGTGATCATTGGCACCAAGGCGGTCAGCGCCCCCCATTTCGTCCAGGATCTGTGCCTGAATTTCCCGGGCCACATCATCGTCGGCCTGGATGCAAAAGAGGGCAAAGTGGCGGTAGACGGCTGGTCCAAACTCTCCAGGCACGACGTCATCGACCTCGCCCAGCATTTCGAGGATGACGGCGTATCGGCCATCGTCTACACCGACATCGGCCGCGACGGCATGATGAGCGGCGTCAACGTGGAGGCCACGGTGCGCCTCGCCGAGGCGGTGCAGATCCCCATCATCGCCTCCGGCGGCATTACCAATCTGGAAGACATCCGCAAGCTGTGCGAAGTGACGGACTCGGGTATCACCGCCGCCATCACCGGCCGCGCCATCTACGAAGGCACCCTCGACTTCGCCGAGGGCCAACGCCTTGCGGATGAACTCTGCGGATAATGAAAACGGTCCGCAGGAACGCCAATCAACGCAGATCGCGTGAGCGGTGACATGATGCGGGCGCCTCTTCAGACATTTGCGTCCATTCGCGTTCATTTACGGACTTAAAAACCATGGGCCTCGCCAAACGCATCATTCCATGCCTGGACGTGGACAACGGCCGGGTGGTCAAGGGCGTTCAGTTCGTCGACATCCGCGACGCGGGTGACCCGGTGGAGATCGCTCGCCGCTACGATCAGCAGGGCGCCGACGAGATCACCTTCCTCGACATCACCGCCAGCGCCCACGAGCGCGAGACCATGGTGCACGTGGTGGAGCAGGTGGCCGGCCAGGTCTTCATCCCGCTCACCGTGGGCGGCGGCATCCGCACCAGCGCCGACGTGCGCCGCATGCTCAACGCCGGCGCCGACAAGGTGGCCATCAACACCGCCGCGGTGTTCAATCCCGAGTTCGTGAAAGAGGCCTCGGACAGTTTCGGCGCCCAGTGCATTGTGGTCGCCATCGACGCCAAGCGCGTCAGCGGTCCGGGCGAACCGGCGCGCTGGGAGATCTTCACCCACGGCGGCCGCAAGCCCACCGGCCTCGACGCCGTGGTCTGGGCCGGACGCATGGTGGAATATGGCGCCGGCGAAATCCTGCTCACCAGCATGGACCGCGATGGCACCAAGGCCGGCTTCGACCTGGAGCTCACCCGCGCCGTGAGCGACGCCGTGCACGTGCCGGTCATCGCCTCGGGCGGGGTCGGCACGCTTGATCACCTGGTGGACGGCATCAAGGAAGGCCACGCGGAAGCCGTGCTGGCCGCCAGCATCTTCCACTTCGGCGAATACACCATCGAGCAGGCCAAGCGCCGCATGGCCGAGGCCGGCATCGAAGTGCGGCTGTAGCGTAATGAAAAGAAGTCAACGCAAAGGCGCGAAGGGCGCAAAGAACGCGAAGGGGACAATATGAGAAGCTTCCAATCCGAATCTTTGCGTCCTTGGCGCCCTTTGCGTCTTTGCGATGAGGTCTTCTGCGGATGACCTGGCTGGACGAGATCAAGTGGACCGAGGACGGGCTGGTGCCCGTCATTGCCCAGGAGACCGGCTCCGGGCGGGTGCTCATGTTCGCGTGGATGAACCGCGAATCCCTCGCGCGCACGGTGGCCGAGGGGCGTGCGGTGTACTGGTCGCGCTCGCGCGGCAAGCTCTGGCCCAAGGGCGAGGAATCGGGGCATGTGCAGCGCGTGGTCAGTATGCGCCTGGACTGCGACGCGGATGTGCTGCTCATGGAGGTGGAACAGCTGGGCGGCATCGCCTGCCATACCGGCCGGCACAGCTGCTTTTACCGCGAACTGCGCGATGGGCAGTGGGTGGAGACCGATCCGGTACGGCGTGATCCCGACGAGATCTACAAAAAATCATGAACGACATCCTCTCCCGCCTCGACGCCGTGCTGGCCGAGCGCAAGCACGCCGACCCCGAATCTTCTTACGTGGCCAAGTTGTATGCTAAAGGCCTGGATTCCATACTGAAGAAGGTCGGCGAAGAGGCCACCGAGACCGTGATTGCCGCCAAGGGCGGTGACAAGGGACAGGTGATCTACGAAACCGCGGACCTGTGGTTCCACACCCTTGTGATGCTCAAGCACCTCGACCTGGGTCCGCAGGATGTGCTGGATGAACTGGCGCGCCGTTTCGGGCTCTCGGGTATCGAGGAGAAAGCCAGCCGAGGCCAGTGATGACCGACTGCATCTTCTGCCGCATCGCTGCCGGTGAGATCCCGGCGCGCAAGGCCTTCGAGGACGAACGCTTCATCGCCTTTCACGACCTGCATCCCAAAGCGGCCGTGCACCTGCTGGTGATTCCGCGCAAGCACATCGCCAGCCTGGCCGAACTGGCGCCGGGTGACGAGGGTCTGATGGGACAGATGATGCGGCTGTTGCCGCAGCTTGCCCGCGACCACGGCCTGGACGGGTTTCGCACGGTCATCAATACCGGTCGCAGCGGCGGCCAGGAAATCTTTCACCTTCACATCCATCTGCTCGGCGGCGAAGGGCTGCCGGGGTTTTAATCGGAGATTCGTGCAATGGGAATCAGCATCTGGCAGCTTCTGATCGTCCTGGCCATCATCGTGCTGCTGTTCGGCACCAAGAAGCTGCGCAACATCGGTTCGGACCTGGGCGGCGCCATCAAGAGCTTCCGCGGCGCCATGCGTGAAAGCGAGGCCGAAGAGCAGAAGTCGGCCGATGCCCAGAGCCATCTGCCCAAGAACGAAGGCACGGTCATCGAAGGCCAGGCCACCCGCGAGAAGGACAAGGCCTGATCGACCGGCCCCTCTAGCGTACGGGACGCACAGCCATGTTCGATGTGGGATTCTGGGAATTGGTGGTGATTGGCATCGTGGCGCTGATCGTCATCGGTCCCGAGCGCCTGCCGGGTGTTGCCCGTACCGCGGGCCTGTGGCTCGGCCGCCTGCGCCGCTTCGTGGCAGGCGTCAAGGCTGATATCGAGCGGGAGGTGAAGGCCGAGGAACTCAAGCGCATCATGGAGGAGCAGGCCAAGAGCTCGGGCCTCCACGAACTTATGGAAGAGACCCGCGCGGCGGCAGATGACCTCAACCGTACGGTGACCGAACAGACCATCGCCCCGCCGCCGGCCTCCACAGCGTCGCTCGCCTCACAGCCCGGCGAGGCGCCTGCCGAGGCTCAACCATCATCGGACGCGACACCGTCCCAGGAACGTCATGGCTGAAACACCGCACGAGGTGGAAACCGAGCAGCCGCTGATCTCCCATCTCATCGAGCTGCGCAACCGTTTGTTGCATGTGGTGCTGGCGGTGCTGGTGATCTTCGCCGGCCTGGTGTACTTCTCCAACGACCTGTACACCCTGCTGGCCGGACCGCTGCTGGCGCACCTGCCTGCCGAGGGCACCATGATCGCCACGGACGTGGCCTCACCGTTCCTGACACCTATAAAGCTGGCGCTGGTGGTCTCGGTGTTCGCCGCCATGCCGTTCATCCTGTATCAACTGTGGGCCTTCGTGGCGCCCGGGCTGTATGCCCACGAACGCAAGCTGATCTTCCCGCTCATGGTGTCGAGCGTGTTCCTGTTCTATGCGGGCATGGCGTTCGCCTATTTCGTGGTGTTTCCCCTGGTGTTCGGTTTCTTCACGGCGACTGCCCCGACAGGCGTCGCGGTGATGACCGACATCAGCAAGTACCTCGATTTCGTCCTCACCATCTTCTTCGCCTTCGGCATCGCCTTCGAGGTACCGATCTTCACCATCCTGCTGGTGTGGACCGGCGTGACCACGCCCGAAAGCCTGCGCGGGAAGCGCCCGTACATTGTGGTGGGCGCCTTCGTGGTGGGTATGCTGCTGACTCCGCCCGACATCTTCTCCCAGACCTTGCTCGCCATCCCCATGTGGATGCTGTTCGAGGCCGGCCTGTTCTTTTCCGGTTATTTCCTGAAGCTCAAGCAGCAGCGCGAGCAGGAGGAGGAAGAAGAGCTGGACATGGACGCTACCCTGGCCCGCTACGAAGCGGAGCAGGCGGCTGTCGAAGGGCGGGCTGAGCAGGACAAAACCTCGTAGCCTCATTCGTGGGGCAACGCGGAGGACGCGGAGGCGCGGAGGCCGCGGAGAAATCGAATGTGCCACTATCGGGGCGTGGCAGTCAGGGCGCGCCGTATCGACCGCTACGCAGGAGAAGGCAAGGCTCCGTAATTCTCTTTCGGGTTCTGGTTACCCGGTCCCTCGCGGCTAACGTCCGCGCGCGACGCAGTCCATACTTCAACTCCTCCGCGGCCTCTGCGCCTCCGCGTCCTCCGCGTTGTAATGACCCCGTAGGTTGATTCTTACGCTGCCTGCACGGCGGTACCCGGCGCCCGTTCCGGGTGGAACCAGCGGTAGACGATGGGCACCAGCACCAGGGTGACGATCAGGGAGAGGCTCAGGCCACCGACCATCGCCACCGCGAGGGGTTGCAGCATCTCCGCGCCTTCGCCCCAGCCGAGCGCCAGCGGCAGCATGCCCATGACCGTGGTGAGCGTGGTCATGAGGATGGGGCGCAGGCGCAGGCGCGCAGCATCCACAATGGCCGCGTCGCGGGCGAGCCCCCTGCCGCGCGCCAGTTCCACGTATTCCACCAGTACGATGGCGTTGTTCACCACAATGCCCGCCAGCATGATGAGACCGAGCCATACCGGCATGGACAGCGGCAGGCCGGTGAGCACCAGGCTGAGCGCTACCCCTGCCGCGGCGAAGGGCACAGCCAGCAGGATCACGAACGGATTGCGCAGCGATTCGTACTGTACCGCCAACACTACGAACACCAGGAATACCGCCAGCCCGAGCAGGATCCGGCCGAGCGCCGTACCTTCCTGCAGGGCCTGCACGCCGCCGCCATCATAGATGACGTAGCCGGGCGGCAGCGGGAGATCGGCGAGGCGCGCCTGGATGGCCTTGGCGGCGTTGGCGAGGTCCAGGTCTTCGCCGAGGGTGGCGGTGATTTCCACGATGCGGCGCTGCCCATCGCGCATGATCTCGGCGGGTGACGCACCCAGTTCGATGCGGGCCACCTCACCCAGGCGTACCGGACGGCCGTCGGCATGTGCGGCGACGATCACCTGCTCGATGGCGAGCGGCGAGGTGACATCGCCGCGTGGCAGGCGCAGGCGCACGGCGAAGCTGCGATCGCCCTCGAACAACTCGGTGACCTCCTCGCCGTCCAGGGCGCGCCGCACCGCCAGCCCCACCGCCTGCGGGTCCAGGCCCAGGGCCGCCGCACGGGCCCGGTCCACCACCACGTTCAGCTCCTGGCGGCGTTCCTCGGCCGAATGGGTGAGATTGCTGAGGCCTGGCACGTCGCGCAACAGCACCACGGCCTGGTCCGCAATGGCCGCGAGGCGATCCAGATCGGGCCCCTGCACGCGCACACTGATATCGTCGTCGCCCCGGCCCACACGAATGCCGCGGATGCCGCGCTGGCGCATGAGCACCTGCATGCCGGCGAACTGCTGCGCGGTGATTTCGGTCTGCATGCGGCGGACCCATTGATCGGCGCTGATGGTGCGCTGTTCGCGCGGCACCAGTTGCACGGTCAGGGATCCGCGGTTGCTGCTTTCCACCTGGTTGCGCCCGAACACATAGCCGCCCACGGTGGCATAGACGCTGACGACCTCGGGCTGGTCACGGAACAGTGCCTCCAGAGCGGCGATGCGCCGGTCCATATCTGCGAGATCGATACCGGAGTCGGCGGTGATGTTCACGCTGATCTCGCCGGTGTCCATCTGTGGCAGGAAGTCCTGCTTACCCAGCATGAACACCGGCACGCTGGCGGCCAGGGCCGCCACCAGTGCGGTAACCGTCCCGATGCGCAGCAGCCGGTGGCTGAGCAAGGTGTTTATCAGGGCCGCGTAGCGTTCCTGCAGCCAGGGCACCAAGCGGTCCGCCGGTGCCTTCTGCCCGCCCCGCACGCGCACGTGCACGCCCCAGGCCGGCACCAGTGTGATGGCCACCATCAGCGACGCGACGATGGCCGCCGAGATGGTGAAGATGAGCTCGCGAAACAGCAGGCCTACCAGACCGCCGATGAACAGGAACGGCAGCACCGCCGCCAGGTTGGTGGTGGTGGAGGCCACGATGGCGCTGGTGATCTCCGCCGCGGCCGTGGTGCCTGCCGTCACGGGTTCCTCGCCTTTGCGCTGGTGACGGTAGACGTTCTCCAGCATGACGATGGTGTTGTCCACCAGCATGCCGACGCCGAGCGCAAGGCCGCCCAGGGTCATGATATTGAAGGTCAGCCCGCCAAGGCCCATGAGCGTGAAGGTAACCATCACCGCGATGGGAATGGCCGAGCCGATGATGAGCGTACGGCGTAGATCGCCCAGGAACACGTAGACCACCAGCATGGCGAGCAGCATGCCGCTCAAGGCCGCGCCTGTGGCGTTGTCCAGTGCGCTACGAACGTACACGGACTGGTCGGCCACCGGCATGACTTCCACGTCGTCCGGAATGAGCCGCTGCGCGCGCAGCCAGTCGAGCCGCGTGTTGACGGCATCCACCACGTCCACGGTGTTGGCGTTTGGCTGTTTCTGCATGGAGATTTTCACTCCGGGGATGCCGTTGAGACGCACCAGCACGCGCTGGTCGGCGTGGGTGTCACGCACCTCGCAGATCTCACCGAGCGCCACCGTAGTGCCGTTGGCAAGGCGCAGGGGCAGGTCGCGGATGTCATCGACCGAAGCAAAGCGCCCGGTGGTGCGCCCACTCAGTTCGCGCCCGGGCAGGGTCAGACGGCCCACGGCTGTCTCGCTGTTGCCCTCCTCAAGCGCGCGCACCACGTCCTCCAGGACCAGGCCCATGGCGGCGAGGCGCTGCTGGTCGGGAAGCACATGCACTTCACGCTCCACACCGCCGCCCACCTCCACGGCGGCCACGCCGGGCAGGTTCAGGAACTGCTTGGAGAAGTCGTAATCGACCCAGGTGCGCAGCGCTGCCGGATCGCGCAGTGGTGAACTCACCACGAATTCAATCACCGCGATCTGCGAGGGATCGCGCTTGAAGATGGTGGGGGGATCGATGGTGTCCGGCAGCAGGCGGCGGGCCCGGTCGAGGCGCGTGCTGGCGTCGCGTAGGGCCACGTCGATGTCGGTGCCGTATTCGAAGGACAGGTCGATGTTGCTCCGCCCTTCGCTGCTGCGCGACTGAATGGCGATGCTGTCTTCGGTGACCGCGAGTTGCTCCTCGAGGTGGCGCGTCACCTGGTCTTCCATGATGCGCGCGGGAACGCCCGGGTCGGCGACGCGCACGGCAATTTCCGGGTAGATGATGTTGGGCAACAGGTCGACGGAGAGGCGCGCGAAGGCGAACAAACCGAGCACCACCACCGCCAGCGCGATCATGCTCACGCCCACCGGGTGACGGATGGACCAGGCGGCGAGACCGCCCCCGTGGCCGTAGCCCTGTGTCATAAGCCGACCACCTTGACCGTCTTGCCATCGGTGAGGTTCAAGAAGCCGCGCACCACGACCTGATCGTCCTGGTCGAGGCCGGCGATGATCTCCACCACGTCACCCAGTTGCAGTCCGCTGGTCACCGGCGTGCGCTGCACGACCTGCTCCTGCACCCGGAACACGAACTCCCCTTTCGCGTCGCGCTGCAGCGCGGCGAACGGCACCGTGAGGCGTTCGGCACGCCGGGCGTGGATGCGCAGCCGTGCCAGCTGGCCCGGGCCGGCACCGGCGGGCGCCGGCTCCAGGGCCACCTCCACCATGCCCTGGCGGGTGGCCGCATCCACGTTGGGATGGACGCGCAGGATGCGCCCTTCGAGGTCGCGTGGTCCCAGGGCATCGATGCGCATGGCTACGGGGTCACCCACCGCCAAGTCCGGCAGCAGCAGTTCGGACACGGGCACTTCGGTGACCAGGGAATGGGGGTCGGTCAGGGTCAGCACATGGCCGAATTTCTGCACCACATCGCCCGGCTCGACCAGCCGCGCGCTGATTACACCCGCGAACGGCGCCGTCACGCGCGTGAAGCCAAGCCGCACGCGAAGCAACTCGGCCTCGGCCCGGGCGATCTCGGCGGTGGCGCGGGCCTTGCTCAGTTCGTCCTCGGACACCAGGCCCTGGGCCTGCAAGCGCTCGATACGCCGCAGGTTATCCGTGCTCTGGCGCTGTTGCGCCTCGGCCTTGCGCAATTCCGCGCTCAGCAAGGCGTCGTCCAGGCGTGCGAGCAAGGCCCCCTTGGCGACGCGGTCACCCTCGTGGTGCGGCAATTCCAGCAGCCGCCCCTCCTCCCGCATCAGCACCCGTATCTCGCGCCGGGCCCGCAGTGTGCCAATGCGCTCCAGTGTGGCGCCATGCTCGCCCAACACGGCGCGCGCGGTCTCCACCAGATGCTCAGGTTTCGGCCGGTCATGGGCGGTCGGGGCCTGCTGGCCGCAACCGGTGAGCACGAGGGCGAGGGCGGCAAGGGCGGCTGTGAAGGGTTTACTCATCGCTGTACCGTTCGACGGGCGCAGTTGCAACCGGATGGCTACAGACGGCACCATCTGTACCTGCAAAGGGAAGACCTAACGAGCCTATAAGGATAAGCTGAAATGACTATGAAAAACTGCACACTTGTTCCACTCGCCATCCTGCTCATGGCTGTGTGCAGTCCGGCGCTTGCGGTTAAGGACACCATCGTGTTTTCTGCCGCCCCCACCGAGAGCTCCGATGAGGTGAAGGCCTTCTACCAGCCCTTGCTCGCTCTGGTGGCAAAGGCGAGTGGCAAGCGGGTGGTCATGGAACTGGCCTCCAACTACGTAGAGTACACGGCCCGCATGCGCCAGGGTGCCTACGACATGGTGTTCGACGGGCCGCACTTCGTGAGCTGGCGCATGGAGCATCTGGGCCACGTGCCGCTTGTGCGGTTGCCTGGCAAGATCCAGATCGTCGTGGCGGTACGGGATGCAGACGGGGTCCGCGCCGTCGACGAACTCGCGGTCGGACGGCGCGTGTGCGCCTTCCCCTCGCCCAACATGCTGTCCATGATCTTCCTCACGCATTTCCCCAACCCGGCACGCCAGCCGGCGCTGGTGCCGGTGAATGGTCTGGGCGGGCTGACCAAATGCTTGCGCGAGGGCCGCGGCGATGCCGCCGTGCTGCGCCAGGAACCCTGGGAGAAGCTCGACAAGACCGGACTGCGGGCACTCGATCTGCCGGCCCACGGCTATCCCGAGCGGACCATCAGCATTTCGGCAGAAATCGAGCCGGAGCTCCGTGCGCGCATCGCCGCGGCGCTGGTGAGCGACGAGGGCGCGCAAGCGGGCGCGCAGCTGCTCAAGGCCTTCAAACATGAACGGTTCGTGCCTGCCGATCCCGCGGAATACGCGGGCATGACGGAGCTGCTTGCACCATTGTGGGGTTTTTGACGGATGAGTTGCGAAGTCGTCACCCAAATCATTATCAATGTGCCGGTGGCTCGGCTATGGCAGGCGCTTTGCGATTTCCCGGCCTATCCCGACTGGAACCCCTTTCTGCGGCGCATCGAGGGGGAGCCGCGTGACGGTAGCCGCCTTGCCGTGACCGTACACCTGCCCGGCCATCCGTCGTGGCGCCTGCGTTCGCGCGTGACGCGCGTGCATTCCGGGCGCGAACTCGCCTGGCTGAACTACCTGCTGGTCCCGGGATTGCTCGCCGCAGAACACGCCTTCCTGCTGGTGCCGCTCGACGAGCATCGTACCCAGCTTGTTCAGCGCCAGCGCTTCAGCGGCCTGCTGAGCACGCTGGTCTGGCCCATCGTTCGCAAAAACATGCGGCGCGGGCTCATGCTGATGAATGCCGCGCTGAAGAACTTCATCGAAAAACCAAAAAAAGACTGAACATGGACTTCAAAGATTACCTGAAGATTCTCGCCCTGAAAGACGGCTCCGATCTCTACCTCAGTACAGGGGCGCCGCCCTGTGCGAAGTTCCATGGCACCCTGAAGCCGTTGGAAAAGGTCTCGCTCGCGCCCGGCAAGGTGAAGGAGATCGCCTATTCCATCCTGTCGCCGGAGCAGATCAAGGAATTCGAGCAAAAGCTCGAAATGAATCTCGCCATCTCCGAATCGGGCGTCGGGCGCTTCCGCGTGAACATGTTCCGTCAGCGCAATGAAATATCCCTGGTGGTGCGTAACATCAAGACGGATATCCCCAAACTCCAGGACCTCAACCTACCCGAGGTGCTGCCGAAGGTCATCATGGAAAAACGCGGGCTGATCCTGTTCGTCGGCGGCACCGGCTCGGGCAAGTCCACCTCGCTCGCGGCGCTCATCGATTATCGCAACAGCAATGCGGGCGGCCACATCATCACCATTGAGGACCCCATCGAATACGTGCATCCGCACAAGAAGAGCATCGTCAACCAACGCGAAGTCGGTGTGGATACGCTCAGTTTCGCCGATGCACTCAAGCACGCCTTGCGCCAGGCGCCCGACGTGATCCTCATCGGCGAGATCCGCGACCGCGAGACCATGGAGCATGCGCTCGCCTTCGCCGAGACGGGCCACCTGGCCATCTCCACCCTGCACGCCAACAACGCCAACCAGGCGCTCGATCGCATCATCAACTTCTTCCCCGAGGAACGCCGGCCCCAGCTGCTCAACGATTTGTCCAACAATCTGCGTGCGTTCGTTTCCCAGCGACTGGTGCCGACGGTGGACGGCAAGCGTTGCGCCGCCGTGGAAGTGTTGCTCGGCTCCTCGACCGTGAAGGAGCTCATCCGCCGCGGCGATCTGCACGCCATCAAGGAAGTGATGGAGAAATCGGAGAACATCGGTATGCGCACCTTCGACGGTGCACTGTTCCACCTCTACAAGGAAGGCACCATCACCCTGGACGAGGCACTCAAGAACGCCGACTCGCCTAACAACCTGCGGTTGCGTGTGACACTCTCAGAAAAGAGCGGCACCCCTTCCGAATCGGGACTGAGCCTTAGCCTTGAGGCCATGGATGAAGAACAGGCGACCGAGTCGTAACGCTTGCTTCAATAACGCTAAGAACGGTCGGTACTCCGCAGCAAGAGCCCTTATGCGCGCTGTCTCCCCATGAAGCGAATTGCACCGGAACGAAGGCGGTGGGCTATCAGCTCACCGCCGCCCGTTCATGGTTTCAGTAGAGTGATGCGTTTGTGTTTCCGGCCAGTTCCGGTACCTGCATGTAGCCGATGCCTTTCATCAGCGAGGCGCGCTTGACCTGTGACTGGACTTGGGGGAAAACGCTGTCGATGCGCGTCGCGCCGCCCTCCAGCGCCTTGATCAGGTAATAGGTAAACATCCGCTGCTTTTTCGCTTCCAGGTCGTTGGCGAAATCCGACGCGCCTCCGGCAGTGACGACGGTGAGGTTTTTCGCCACTGGCTTGGCACTCGCCACACGAAGCAGCGGCGCGACACCTTTGTAGAGCAACTCGCCGCGATCATCCTTGCCGCTGAAACAGGAATCCACGAAGACATAGATGTTGGATGCCTTGCCCTGCGCCAATCGCTGGTAAATGCTGTTCAGCATCAGGCTCGGTTCGAGGTGGATGGTATCCGCGCTCATGTCCGCGGGCAGGAGATAGGAATTGCCGTCCCTGCCCGGCACGCCGTGGCCCGCATAGTAGACGTAGGCCATGGCTTGAAGCTGTCGTTCTTTGCGCGAAGCGGCGCAGGGCGGGAGGCGAAATCAGCGCCGAGGGAAATGACCAAGGTTGATGCGGCCGCCGCCTCGACTCGTCGATTTATTTTCGCTGAGAGAAGAGATGGTGGGCCCACCAGGACTCGAACCTGGAACCAAGGGATTATGAGTCCCCTGCTCTGACCATTGAGCTATAGGCCCTAAAACGAAAGCGCCCGGGCTGGGCCCGGGCGCTTGAGTATACCCGCTGGCGCGGGGGAAGGATCACTCGGCGTCGAGGAAGCTGCGCAGGATCTCGCTGCGGCTGGGGTGACGCAGCTTGCGCAGGGCCTTGGCTTCGATCTGGCGGATGCGCTCGCGGGTGACGTCGAACTGCTTGCCGACCTCCTCAAGGGTGTGGTCGGTGTTCATATCGATGCCGAAACGCATGCGCAGCACCTTGGACTCGCGCGCGGTGAGGCCTTCAAGGACCTCGGCCGTGGCTTCCCGCAGGCCCGACTGGGTGGCGAAGTCCACTGGGGACATGACGCTCTGATCCTCGATGAAGTCGCCGAGATGTGAATCCTCGTCATCACCGATGGGGGTCTCCATGGAGATGGGCTCCTTGGCGATCTTGAGCACCTTGCGGATCTTGTCCTCAGGCATCTCCATGCGCTTGGCCAGTTCCTCGGGCAGCGGTTCGCGGCCCATTTCCTGGAGCATCTGGCGCGAGATACGGTTCAGTTTGTTGATGGTCTCGATCATGTGCACCGGGATACGGATGGTGCGGGCCTGGTCCGCAATGGAACGGGTGATGGCCTGACGGATCCACCAGGTGGCATAGGTCGAGAACTTGTAGCCACGGCGGTATTCGAACTTGTCCACCGCCTTCATAAGGCCGATGTTGCCCTCCTGGATGAGGTCCAGGAACTGCAGTCCGCGGTTGGTGTATTTCTTGGCGATGGAGATCACCAGGCGCAGGTTGGCCTCCACCATCTCCTTCTTGGCGCGCCGCGCCTTGGCCTCGCCGATGGACATCTTGCGATTGATGTCCTTGATCTCGGCGATGGTCATGCCGCATTCCTGTTCCAGCTGGGCCAGCTTGGATTGGGCGCGCACCACCTCGTCGGCGACCTTCTTGAGCGACTCACCATAGCCTTTGGCCTTCAGGTGAGCGTCGACCCATTTGACGTTGGTCTCGTTATCCGGGAAGGAGGCGATGAACTCCTTGCGCGGCATACCGTGATTGGTGCACAGGTCCATGATCACCCGTTCCTGCTCGCGGATGCGGTCAACCAGATGGCGCAGGTTGGTGACCAGGGAATCCACCATCTTGCTGGCGAGCTTGAACTCCATGAAACACTCGGTCAGCTCGGTGCGCAGCTTCTTGGTCTTGGCGTGGACCTTGCCGTGCTTGGCAATGGCGGCCGTGCACTTCTCGTGCAGGTCACGCATGTTGGCCATGCGCGAGCGGGTCTCTTCCAGGTCGGGACCAGAAGTACCTTCGTCGTCGTCGCTGCCGCTGCTGTCGCCGTCCTCGGACTCGTCGTCATCATTGGCCGCGGCATTGGCGCCGCTGGCGATACTGCCTTCCTCGTCGTCGAGGTTGTTCTCGTCGCCAATCGCTTCGGGTTCCATGAAGCCGGATACCATGTCGGTGAGGCGGCCTTCGCCCGCCTCGACCTTTTCGAACTCGCGCAGCAGCACGGCGATGGTTTCCGGATGGGAGGCGAGGGCCTCTAGCATCTGGGTCATGCCGTCTTCGATGCGTTTTGCTATCTTGATTTCACCCTCGCGGGTGAGCAGTTCCACCTGGCCCATCTCGCGCATGTACATGCGCACCGGGTCGGTGGTGCGGCCAAACTCGGCATCGACGGAGGCCAGTGCGGCGGCGGCCTCCTCAGCGGCGTCGTCGTCCGGGCCTACGCTGCCTTCGGTCATGAGCAGGGTGTCGGCATCGGGCGCCACTTCGTGCACCGTGATGCCCATGTCGTTGATCATCGCGATGACGTCTTCGATCTGCTCGGGGTCGACGAGGTCGTTGGGCAGATGATCGTTGACCTCGGCATAGGTGAGGTAGCCCTGCTCCTTGCCCTTGGCGATCAACATCTTGAGCTGGGATTGCTGGTCTTGATCCATCATCTCGGCGTTACTCGCGGTGGTACGGCCCGGCGGCCAAAAGATCGCAATAGTATAGACGACCCTTGCCGGTTTGCGAGGCAAGGGCCATGGAATTCGCTATGGTCAATTCCCGGGCATCGGCTATCCGACATACCCGAGGGTTGTCATCAGGCACACACGGACTACGTCGTCGACGTTTTCGTAGTGCCGGTAGTTAGATGCGGCCATGTTCGACTGGGTTCAACGCTAGATGCTGAATATGTGATCGGCACAAGCGCGGCGCAGTTTAGGCGTTACGCAGGGCGCGCTCGCGAACCATGACCTGGTTCAATTCGAGTTTTTCGGCCTCGCTCAAGGACCTGAACCGCTCCTCCAGTTCTTCCCGCCGCTGGCGCAGGAACTCCCTTTCGATGATCTGGAGCGCGCCGAGGAATTCATCCTCGAGCAGTTCCGGTTCCTCGATGAGCGGCTCCTCGGCGGCGAGCCGCGCCAGATGGCGGCCCTCATCGGTACCGCGCCAGTGTTCCAGCACGGCGCCCCAACTCAAGCCCGGCTTGCGCTGGAGCAAGTCGATTAGATCCGCCAACAGGCGGACCCCCGGCAGGCGCAGCCCGCTGAAGCGCGACGGGTCCCCGGCCCTGGCGGCCAACTCAGGCGCCAGCACCAGGTGTGAGAGGGCGTGGCGCACCGCCGACGGGGCACTGCGCCGCTTGCCCCGCGGCTCGCGCGTCGGGCGATACAGGGCGGCCCGCCGCAGCGCCGGTTCCCGGCCGTCCAGTAGCCAGCCGAGCTGGTCGGGCGCGACGCGCGCGAACTCCGCCAGCCGCTCCAGCAGCAGGTGCCGGTAGATGCCTTCCGGCACAGTCGCCAGCAGCGGGCGCACCTTTTCAACCAGCCGGGCGCGCCCGTCCAGGCTGCCGAGATCCACTTCGTGTCGCAGTTGGTCGATGAAAAACTGCGACAGCGGCAGCGCCTTTTCGAGCAGATCCTCGAAGGCGGCCTTGCCGATGCGCCTTACCAGGGAGTCCGGGTCCTCGCCCTCGGGGAGGAACATGAAGCGCACCTGGTAACCCTCGCGCATGAGCGGCAGGGCGTTTTCCAGGCCACGCCAGGCGGCATCACGGCCGGCCCGGTCACCGTCGAAACAGAACACCACCTCCTGGGTGGTGCGGAACAGCCGCTCCAGGTGCTCGCGGGTGACCGCCGTGCCCAGGGTGGCCACCGCATAGCGGATGCCGAACTGGGCCAATGCCACCACGTCCATGTAGCCTTCGACCACCAGAATCCGGTGGAGGTCCCGAAGCGCCTGGCGGGCCTCGAAAAAGCCGTACAGCTCGCGGCCCTTGTGAAATACCGGCGTCTCGGGCGAGTTCAGGTACTTGGGTGTGTCGTCGCCGAGCACGCGGCCGCCGAAGCCGATGTAGCGGCCGCGGCTGTCGCGGATCGGGAACATGATCCGGTCGCGGAAGCGGTCGTAGCGCTTGCCGTCCGCCTCGATGACCAGCCCCGCCTCAGCTAAGCGCCCCTGTGCAGGCTGGCCGTTGAAGGCCCCGATGAGATGCTGCCAGCCCGGCGGCGCATAACCGATGCCGAAGTCGCGGGCGATTTCCCCCGACAGTCCGCGCCGTTGCAGATAGTCCACGGCGCGCGCCCGTTCCGGGTGATTCTTCAACTGATGTCGGAAATAACGCCCGGCGCGTTCCAACAGGTCATATAAGGCCTGGTTGTCGCTGCTGCGGCGCTCGGCACCGGCGCGCGGTTCCGGCCCTTCGCGCGGCACCGTGACACCGAGCCCCGCCGCCAGGCTCTCGATGGCGTCGACGAACTCGAGGTGTTCGTAGGCCATGAGAAAGCCGATGGCATTGCCATGGGCGCCGCAGCCGAAGCAGTGGTAGAACTGCTTGGCCGGGCTCACGGTGAAGGACGGCGTCTTTTCGTTGTGAAACGGACAGCAGGCGGTGAATTCGCGTCCGGCCTTCTTCAGCGGCACGCGGGCATCGACCACCTCGACGAGGTCGACGCGGGACAGCAGGTCATCGATGAAATTCTGGGGAATTCTGCCCATGGCCGCCGCCTGACGCGGGCCGGGCGTCGGCCCTCAGGCCGGCAGCCGCGCCTTGAGCTTCGCGCTGACCACGCCCATGTCGGCGCGGCCCTGAACCTTGGGCCTCAGCAGGGCCATGACCTTGCCCATGTCCTTGATGGAAGCGGCGCCGCTTTCGGTCACCGCTTCGGCTACCAGGGCATCGAGCTCCGCCTCGCTGAGCGCTGCGGGCATGAACGCCTGGATGACCTGAATCTCGACCTCTTCCCGCTGCGCCAGCTCCTCGCGAGCAGCCTTGCGGTACTGTTCGATGGAGTCGCGGCGCTGCTTGATCATCTTGTCGAGCACGGCCAGCACCTGGATATCGTCCAGGGTGATGCGCTCGTCCACCTCGCGCTGCTTGATGGCTGCGGAGACAAGGCGAAGAGTTCCGAGCCGAGTCTTGTCCTTGGCGCGCATCGCCACCTTGATTTCGTCGTCGATGCGCTGCTTCAGGGACTGGGTCATGGGTTCGCCTCAGGAGTTCGGGAACGTTCCGCCCAAGAGAAAATCAATACAGGCGACGACGACGTGCAACCTCGCGCGACACCTTCTTCTGCTGACGCTTCACGGCGGCGGCTTTCTTGCGCTTGCGCTCGGTGGTCGGCTTCTCATAGTACTGGCGCGCGCGCACCTCGGAGAGGATGCCAGCCTTTTCACAGCTGCGCTTGAAGCGACGCAGGGCGACGTCGAAGGGCTCGTTTTCTCTTACGCGAACGGAAGGCATGTACCTTTCTACCTCTGGTTTGATCGGGACCTAGGGCCGAGAACCGCGCATTCTAAGGGCCGCACCCACAGAATGCAAAATCTCTTGTGGCCAGTGTAGCGGCCCCGGACAATACGCCAATGCACGTCCTTGGTATCGAAACCTCCTGCGACGAGACCGGCCTGGCCCTGTACGACAGCGACCGTGGCCTGCTCGCCCATGCCCTGCACAGCCAGATTGCGTTGCACGCCACCTATGGCGGCGTAGTCCCCGAGCTGGCCTCCCGCGACCATGTTCGCAAGGTGCTTCCCTTGCTGGATCAAGTGCTTGCTGAAGCAGGTCTGACCCGGCGCGACGTCGATGCGGTGGCCTATACCGCGGGTCCGGGACTGGTCGGCGCCCTGTTGGTGGGCGCGGCCATCGGCCGGAGTCTGGCCTGGGCCTGGGACGTGCCGGCGCTGGCCGTGCATCACATGGAAGGCCACCTGCTCGCACCCCTGCTCGAGCCGGACCCGCCGCCCTTTCCCTTCGTGGCCCTGCTGGTCTCGGGAGGCCATACCCAATTGGTGCGCGTGGATGGGGTGGGCCGCTACACGCTGCTTGGGGAATCTCTGGACGATGCGGCGGGCGAGGCCTTCGACAAGACCGCCAAGCTGCTCGGCCTCGGCTATCCCGGCGGCCCCGAACTGGCCCGGCTCGCCGAACAGGGCGATCCGCAGCGCTTCCGTTTCCCGCGTCCCATGACCGACCGGCCAGGGCTCGATTTCAGTTTCTCCGGCCTCAAGACCTTCGCCCTCACCACCTTGCAGGACGAGGGGATGGTCGCCAGGGCCGACATCGCGCGCGCCTTCGAGGACGCCGTGGTGGATACGCTGGTGATCAAGTGCCGCCGCGCCCTGCGGCACACGGGCCTGGAACGCCTGGTGGTGGCCGGTGGTGTGAGCGCCAACCGGCGCCTGCGCGAGGGACTGAGCGCCATGGCCGAGGCGGAAGGTGGCCGCGCCTATTATCCGCGCCCGGCGTTCTGCACCGACAACGGCGCCATGATCGCCTTCGCCGGCGCCCAGCGCCTCTCCCTCGGCCAACACGACCCGGGCCCCGGCTTCACCGCCCGGCCCCGCTGGCCTTTGGCGGAACTGCCGGCGCTCAGGGAAGAAGGAACAGCTTGAACAACGGGGGACACGGGAACACGGGGGAAAGATCATTGTTGTTCTTCCCCTGGGTAGGAGCGGCCTCAGGCCGCGATTGGTTTGAATCACGGACGGCAATCGTGGACGTGGCTGAGGTCACGTTGCGAAGCTACGTGACAGCTCGAAGCGCAGAATGTCACGTAGGCGCTGCGCGCCAACGTGACCTACGAAAAGCGTGATCCCGAAATCCCCGTGTGCCCCGTGTTCAGGCTTTCTTAGCTCTTCTCCCCGATGCGGCCTTCCTCGCCGCGCAGGAGCTTCTGGATGTTGCTGCGGTGGCGCAGGAGCAGCAGGGCGCTCATGGCGCCGACCATGGCCAGGTAGGCGGGCTGTGGATCGAGGAGCCAGGTGTAGGCGGGGGCGAGCACGGCGGCGGTGAGCGCCGAGAGCGAGGAGATGCGCACCACCTTGGCCATGAACAACCACGTGGCGAGCACTGCCAGGGCCACCGGCCACGACAGGGCGAGCAGTACACCCAGTGCGGTCGCCACGCCCTTGCCGCCGCGAAAACCGAAGAACACCGGAAACAAGTGGCCCAGGAACGCGGCCATGGCCACCGCAGCGAGCACGACCGGGTCGTCGGAGAACAGCCGTGCCGCGAGCACGGGGAGGAGGCCTTTGAGGCTGTCGCCGAACAGGGTGAGTGCGGCCGCCTTCTTGCCACCGAGGCGCAGTACGTTGGTCGCACCGGGATTTTTCGAGCCCTGGGTGCGCGGGTCGGGCAGGCCCATGGCGCGCGCCACCAGGATGGCGGTGGAGATGGAGCCGAACAGATAGCCCAGCAGGACGAGGCCGAGATCGATGGTGGTCATGGGGTAATCGCCAGAAAGGTCGCGGAATTATAAGGATTCACACGCGCCGCTGCACTGGTCGGCCTGCGCGTCACTGTTTATAGTGCCTGTCCATGAACGCGCAAAGCCACGACATCATTTATCTCACGGACCTGCGGGTCGAAACGGTCATCGGCATCTTCGATTGGGAGCGCCGCATCCGTCAGACGGTGAGCATCGATCTCGAAATGGCGGCCGATATCCGCCGTGCCGCCGCCACGGACAGCATCGAAGACACCCTCAATTACAAGGCCGTCGCCAAACGCCTCATTGCCTTCGTGGAAGGCAGCGAATTCCAGTTGGTGGAGACCCTCGCCGAACGGATCGCCCAGATCCTCCTTGAGGAATTCAACGTGCCGTGGGTGCGTGTGCGCCTGAACAAGCGCGGCGCTGTGCGCTTCGCCCAGGATGTGGGGGTGATCATCGAACGCGGAAACCGCCCGTGACCCGCGTTTTCCTCAGTATTGGCAGCAACATCGATCGGGAAAAGAACATTCGCGCCGGTGTGGCGGCGTTGCGTGAATGTTTCGGCGAACTGCGGCTTTCCAGCGTGTATGAGAGCGAGGCGGTGGGCTTCGAGGGCGATCCCTTCTTCAATCTGGTGGCCGGATTCGAGACGGATGCCACGCCCGAGGAACTCGTCACGGCCCTGCGCGCCATCGAGGATCGCCACGGCCGGGTGCGTACGGGCCCGCGTTTTTCCTCGCGCACCCTCGATATCGACCTGCTGCTCTACGGCAATGCGGTGTTCGACGCGCCGGTAGTGATTCCGCGCAAGGAGATCACGCGCAATGCCTTCGTGTTGCTGCCCCTCGCAGAGCTCGCTCCTGACGCAGTGCATCCGCTGACCGGCAAGACCTACGCGGCCATGTGGGAGGCCTTCGACAAGGCCTCGCAACCGCTGTGGCCCGTGGCGTTTGATTGGTCGTAGCCAGTATATGGAGCGCAGCGCAATCCGGGATTGCCGGAATTCCCGGATTCCGCTGCGCTTCATCCGGGCGACGTCGTTACTCAGGAGTTGAGTGAGCGCCCACCGTCCACGGTCAGGATCTGGCCGCTCATGTACTGGGCATCACGTACCAGGAACAGCACCGTTTTGGCGATGTCCGCGGGTGAACCTTGGCGCTTGAGGAAGGTGCGGGAGATGATGCGCTGCTTGGTGATGTCGTCCATGTCGCGCTCGGGCCAGAGGATGGCACCGGGCGCGATGCCGTTGACGCGCACCTCGGGGCCCAGTTCGCCGGCCAGTGCCTTGGTCATCATGGCCAGGCCCGCCTTGGCGATGCTGTACACCGGGTGGCCCTTGAGCGGACGGTCGGCATGGATGTCCACGATGTTGACGATGCAGCCGCGCTGGCGGGCCAGATGCGGGGCGGCGGCCTGGGCGAGGAAGAACGGTGCCTTCAAATTAGTGCCGAGCAGGTCGTTCCACTGCTGATCGTCCACGGTGCCGAGCGGTGTCGGGTAAAAGGTGGAGGCGTTGTTCACCAGCGCATCCAGGCGGCCCCAGATCCCGTGCGCCTCACGCACCAGCGCGGGCAGCTTGCCGATATCGAGCAGATCGGCCTGGATCAGTACCACCGAATTGGGGCGGCGGCGCTGAAGTTCCTCCTGCACAGCGAGGGCGGATTTGCGCGAGCTGCGGTAGTGCAGCACGATGTTGGCGCCATTGGCATGCAGCAAGCGGGCGGTCTCGGCACCGATGCGGTGCGCGGCGCCCGTAATCAATATTACCCGGCCCTGTAGGTTTTCACCGTTTTCCACGTCGCTCTCCGTGACATCGTCAAGAACACGTAAACTATATCCGTTTCCGGCCCGAGTATTCCTGAATGCCTCGTTCTCCGTCCGGCCTCCCCGCGCCCGCACCCGAGGCGCTCGCCGCGAGTGAGCGCCTGCGCGCGCAGATCTGTGCGGAAGCGGAGCGGGGGCCACTGTCCTTCGCGCGCTTCATGGCGCTGGCACTGTACGCCCCGGGACTCGGCTATTACGCCGGCGGCAGCCGCAAATTCGGCGAGGCCGGCGACTTCGTGACGGCACCGGAAATCTCGCCCCTCTTTGCCTGGTGCCTGGCGCGCCAGAGCGCCGACATCCTTGCGCAACTCGGCGGCGGCGAGATCCTCGAATTCGGCGCCGGCACGGGCGCACTCATGATCGAGATGCTGCGCGAACTGGAACGGCTCGACGCCCTGCCGGCGCGCTATCTGATCCTGGAAGTGAGCGCCGAACTGGCCGAGCGTCAGCGCATGCGGGTGCTCAGTGAGGCGCCGCACTTGGCGCCGCGGGTCGCCTGGCTGACCCAATTGCCCGCCGCCTTCGAGGGCGTGGTGATCGCCAACGAGGTCCTCGACGCCATGCCCGTGCAGCGGTTCCGGCTTGGCGACGGGGACGTGGAAGAGCTGAGGGTCGCGTGTACCGCGGACGGTTTTGTGTGGCAGGCCTGTCCGGCGGAGGCGCGGCTCGCCGAACGTGTGCGCTCCCTTGCGCGGGCTTGTGGCTTCGACGCGCCTTACGAGAGCGAAGTGGGGTTCGCCGCGGAGGATTGGCTGCGTACCCTGGCGGATGTGCTCCACCGCGGCGTGGCACTGCTCGTGGACTACGGCTTTCCTGAACGCGAGTTCTACCACTCGCAGCGCAGGAGCGGCACCCTCATGTGCCACTACCGTCATCGCGCCCACGCCGATCCCTTCTTTGCAGTCGGCCTGCAGGACATCACGGCCCACGTGGATTTCACGGCCATGGCCGAGGCGGCTCATGCCGCCGGCCTGGACGTGCTGGGATTTTCGAACCAGGCCAGCTTCCTCATGGGCGCCGGCCTCATGGAATTCCTGGCGAGCCCGCTGGAACCGCGGGCGCAGCTGGAGCGCGCCGCGGCGGTACACAAGCTGACCCTGCCCAGTGAAATGGGCGAGCTGTTCAAGGTACTTGCCGTGGGGCGGGGAGTGGACGGTCCCCTGAGCGGGTTCCGATTGCGTGACGACAGGGCGCGCCTGTGAGCTTCAGTGCGTCTTCAGGCGGGCCAGTTCGGCGCGGCGGGCATTCAGCAGCGCGACGTACGTCCTGGCCAGCGAGCGTTCATAGGCGCAATCGGCGCGCCGGGCCGCCTCACGGGAGCGCGCTTCGAGAAAGGCGATCTCTTCGATGAGCCGCACCTCGCTATGCGGTCCCCGTGGCAAGGCCGCTGTGTAGAAATCGATGATGTCCGTCATGTTGTTGTCCCTTGTAGTTATTGGAACCGATGTGCGCGCCTATCCTGGCAGCGCTTTTTGACAGCCGATCAACCATTGCTGCGGCTGGGCAGTCGGTTTTGATACCGACCACCGAAAGGTAGCCCAATGCCTCCGCCTTTCAAATATGCGAGCCCCCCATGACGACGAGAACCAGAAAAACCCTGGCAATGCTGGAGAAGCACCACGGCGACGGCGAGCGCCTTGCGCGTCTGACGCGAGAAGGTTTCGAGCGCCGCTATAACGAGGACTTCTGGGTGGTCTGGCGCACCTGGATGGAGCCGGCCTATTCGGAGGCGCCGCTGGTGGTCGACCTCGGCGCAGGTCCCGGGCTGTTCGTGGCCGCCCTGGCCGAGCGCCACCCGCAGTTGCGTGCCGTGGGGGTGGAGTGCGCGCCGTACATGCTCGATGCCGTGGCGGACCTGCCGGACAACGCGAGCATGGTCTGCGAAGACCTGCACGACGCCCATCTGCCCCTGGCGGACGGGAGCGTCGACGCGGCGCTCGCCTCGGTGGTGCTGCACGAGTTGAACCAGCCCGTGCGGCTTTTGCTGGAGCTGCGGCGCTGCCTGAAGCCGGGCGGGCGTCTGCTGGTCCAGGACTGGGTGCGGGCGCCGCTGGATGTCTACCTGCGCAGCCAGAGCGACGAGGCACGCGTGTTCGATGGGGCCATGTCCGCCGATGAGCTGGAAAACCTGTTCGTGCACTTCATCGAGCACAATCGGTTTTCACGCGGCGATCTTGTCTATCTTCTGAATCACACCGGTTTTGCGGTGCTCGACACCCACCTCAGCAAGGAGGGCCGTTATGCACGCCTGGTCGCAGAACGACGCCCCTGATGCCACACGGCACACAGCGTGGCTGATAGCGTGCGGCTGAGATATCACGGCATCTGGGTTGCCATCGGCCTCGGACTCGTCACCACACTGGTGGTGTTGTCGCTCATCCCCGCACCACCCACCGGCCTCGACTTCGAAGGCTCCGACAAGATCGAGCACATGATGGGCTATGCCGTACTCATGGGTTGGTTCATGCAAATCTATGCGCAGCCCACGGTGCGGGCACGTATTGCCCTGGCGTTGACCGCACTCGGCTTTGCGGTGGAAATCCTTCAAGGACTGGGCGGCGTGCGCTATTTCGATTACCTGGATGCGGCGGCGAACGCGAGCGGCGTACTGCTGGCCTGGTGGGTGCTGCGCCCGCCGTTCTCGCGGTTGTTATGGCACCTGGAGCGCGCGCTGGCCTGAGGCGTGTGCACTCACCGCTTGAACACGCGCACGGCGAGCGGCCAGCGAATCTCCAAGGATTGCGCACCCGCCCTCGCGCGAACTTCCTCCTCCAACGCAGCGACAGGGTCCGTTCCGCAGGACTCCCGATAATGCCGCACCGCGGACCAGGTACGCAGGTAGCCGAGCAGATGCGTCGCATCCCAGCAACTGTGCATTTCGAACGTGGGTACGGCGAGCGCTGTGAATGGAATAGCCAGGTCCTGATAGCCGCGCTCCACCAGGCGCCGCTCGGGCGGCCAATAACCGTCAAGCACATCACCATAGAGCCGCTGGATTGCGGCATCGAGCTCGGCTATGTCGGTGCGAAACAGGTTATAGGTCCATACCGCCAACACGCCATCGGGGCGCAGCACGCGATCGACTTCGGTGAAAAAGCGCGGCAGGTCGAACCAGTGCAAGGCCTGGGCAACGGTGACGAGATCCACTGAGCGGCTGGGTAGGTCGCTGTCTTCCGCCGCCGCCACGGCATAGTGCACGCGCGGGTGCGGGTGGGCCTTCGCGATCTGTTCGGCGCTGGCATCGGTGGCGATCACGCGCTGAAAGTGGCGGGCGAGCGCCACCGCGGCCTGGCCAGAACCCGTGGCGCAGTCCCAGGCGCATTCACCGCGCGGTGCCACCGCGGCGAGATACTCGAATAATGCCTGCGGGTAGTCGGGCCGAAAGACGGCATAGCCGGCCGCGAGGGCGGAGAAGTGGTCCTTGAAACTCAACGGGGCGCCTCGCCGTCGTCATCGCCACTGTCGTCGCCATCGCGGCCGAGCGCCACATGGATGGCACGCACGCGACGCCGGTGTTGTTCCTCGCGGATCTGTACGCCGGTGAAATCGGCCGCCATCACCTCCCGCGCGGTGACGGCACAGGCCGCCGCATAAGCCCGACGGAACAGTGCCGTCTCGGGTCGTTCCGCGTCTTCAAACCCGGGCCGGCCGCGTGCGTCCGCCTCACAGGCGAGCAGATACTGATCGAGGCGCCCGGGGCGGCGGAAGACATCGATGGCCTCCAGGGTCTTGAGCAGCGTGGCGGCGCGCATCTCCAGCGCGCGGTGATAGTGGCCGTGCCAGCGCGTGACCAGCAGCGCCAGTTCGCGATGCTCGTTGGGCACGCGCAGACGCGCGCACAGCTGTTCCACCAGGCGCACGCCGCGCTCCTCGTGGGCGATGTGGCGCGGCCATTCCTCGCGGGGCGTGGTGCCCTTGCCGAGATCGTGCACCAGGGCGGCGAAGCGCACGCGCGTATCGGCGCTGAGGCGCGCGGCCTGATCGACCACCATCAGCACGTGCGTGCCCGTGTCTTCCTCGGGATGCCAGTGACGCGGTTGCGGTACGCCGAACAGCCGATCCAGTTCCGGCAACACGCGCGCCAGCGCGCCGCAGCCGCGCAACACCTCGATGAAACGCGAGGGGGTGGGTTCGCCGAGCGCGCGTTCCAGTTCCTGCCACACGCGTTCGGGCACCAGCGCATCCACTTCGCCGTTTTCCACCATGGTGCGCATCAGGCGGTGGGTGCCGTGCGCCACGCGAAAGCCCCAGCGACCGTAGCGCGCGGCGTAGCGCGCCACGCGCAGGATGCGCACCGGGTCTTCGGCAAACGCCTCCGAGACGTGACGCAAGCGGCCGAGGCGCAGGTCTTCCCGGCCGCCGTACGGATCGATGAGCGTGCCGTCCTCGTCCATGGCCATGGCATTGATGGTGAGATCGCGCCGGCGCAGATCCTCTTCCAGCGTCACGTCCGGTGCGGCGTGGAAGTGGAAGCCGTGATAGCCCGGTGCGGTCTTGCGCTCGGTGCGCGCCAGGGCGTGTTCCTCGTTAGTCTCCGGGTGCAGAAAGACCGGGAAATCCTTGCCAACGGGGCGAAAGCCGCGCGCAAGCATCTCCTCGGGCGTCGCGCCCACCACCACCCAATCGCGGTCCTGCGGGACGAGGCCGAGCAACTGGTCGCGCACGGCACCGCCGACGAGATAGATCTTCATGATGTTCTCAGCGTGTGAGATAGCCCGGGACGATGTCTTCCACCGCCGCCGGGGTGATGTCCAGCTCCTCGGGGAAGCCGGTGTGACAGACGCTATCTTGCTGCAGCGTCAGGTAATTGTCCCATGAGAACGGTTTTCCCGGCAGGTGTTCCAGCAGGCGCGCCTGCAGGCGGGACATACCATCGCCGAGCGCCAGCACGCTGCGCCGCAGTCCGAGCGTGGCGGCCGTGTATTCCACCAGTTCTTCGAGGGAATACACCTTCGGTCCGCACAGTTCCAGGCGCTTGCCGACGGTGCCCTCGCGCGCGAGGACGCGCGCAAAGGCCTCGACAACGTCGCCCACATGGACCGGTTGCAAGCGCGCGCCGGCCGCGGCGAGTGGAAACCAGTAGGGCGTGACCTTCAGCAGGCGCGCGAAGCGATTGAAGAAGCTGTCGCCGACGCCGAAGATGATCGACGGCCGGAAGCTGGTCACGCGCAGGTCATGGGCGGCGTGCATGATGTTCTCGCCTTCGCCCTTGGTGCGCAGATAATGGCTGCGCCCATAGGCAGCGTCGGCATTGAGCGCGCTCATGTGCAACACGCGCCGCACGCCGGTTTCGCGACAGGCCTGGGCGAGCTTGCGCGGGAGTTCCACGTGGGCCTGGTAGAAGCCGCGTCCGTCGCGGCCGCGCTCATTGAGGATGCCGATCAGGTTCACCGCGGCGTCGCAACCGTCCAGTTCCGCCGCGAGCACCTTGGCATCATGCGCGTCGGCCTCGGCGAGGATCAGCCGGGGCAGCACCAAGAGATCCCGGTGCCGTTCGCGATGGCGGGTGAGCACCTTCAGGCGGTGGCCGTCCTTCGCCAGGCGCGCGGCGAGGTGGCGACCCACGAAGCCGGTGCCGCCGAGGATGCAGATGGTTTGCGTGGTCATTGGATGCGAGTGCGCGAGGCAGGCGTTCCCGGGGTGAAGTGTATACTACGGGCTGTTACGTGGATGGAGCTGCCATGTCCTTCGTGTCCATCAATCCCGCCACCGGAGAACGCTTCGCCGGGCATCCCGCGTGGGGCGAGGCGGAGATCACGGAGGCCCTGGCGCGCGCAGCGGTCGCGGCATCGGCGTGGTCGGCGCGCCCGGTCCAGCAGCGTTGCGACGACCTGCGTCGTGTAGCGGAAATTCTGCGCGGACGCGTCGCCAAACTCGCCGCCCTGGTCACCCGGGAAATGGGCAAGCTGCAGCGCGAGGCGCGCGCCGAGGTGGAGAAGTGCGCACTGGTCTGCGACTACTATGCCGAGCACGCGCCCGCCTTCCTCGCCGACGAGGCGGTCGCCTCCGACGCATCGCGCAGCCTGGTGGTCTACCAGCCCCTCGGCACGGTGCTCGCGGTGATGCCCTGGAATTTTCCCCTCTGGCAGGTGTTCCGCTTCGCCGCGCCGGCGCTCGTGGCCGGCAACACGGCGCTGCTCAAGCACGCCTCCAACACCCATTTGTGCGCGCTCGCCATCGAGGACGTGTTCCGCGACGCGGGGCTGCCCGGGGGCGTGTTCCAGAACCTGATGATCGGTGCGTCGCAGGTGGCGCAGGTCATCGCCGACCCGCGCGTGCACGGTGTGGCCCTGACCGGCTCCGAGGGCGCCGGCCGCCAGGTGGCGGCGGCGGCCGGGGCTGCGCTCAAGAAGACCGTGCTGGAACTGGGCGGCTCCGACGCCTTTTTGGTGCTCGAGGATGCCGACCTGGAGTTCACCGTGGCGCAGGCGGTGATCGCGCGCTTCCAGAACGCCGGGCAGAGTTGCATCGCGGCCAAGCGCTTTGTGGTGGTGGAGGCCATCGCCAATGCCTTCGTGGCGCGTTTTCGCGACGCCATCGCCCGGCTCCTGCCCGGCGCACCGGACGACCCGGCCACCGGCCTCGCCCCCATGGTGCGCGACGATCAGCGCCAGGCGTTGCACGCGCAGGTGAGCCGCAGCATCGCCCTGGGCGCCGAGCGGGTGATCGGCGGCCATCCCATCGAGGGGCCGGGTTTCTACTACGCGGCCACCCTGCTCGACCGGGTGCAGCCCGGCATGCCGGCCTACGAGGAGGAACTCTTCGGGCCCGTGGCCGCGGTGATCCGCGCCCGGGACGAGGAGCACGCCGTCGCCATCGCCAACGACAGTCGCTACGGGCTGGGCGGCAGCGTATGGACCGCGGACCCGGCGCGCGGCGAGCGCGTGGCGCGGCGCCTGGAATGCGGCTGCGCCTTCGTGAACGGCGTGGTCAAGAGCGATCCGCGCCTGCCCTTCGGCGGCGTGAAGGCCTCGGGCTACGGAAGGGAACTGGCCCTGCACGGCCTGCGCGAGTTCGTCAACGCCAAGACCCTGTGGGTGCGCTGAAGGCGCCGTTTCCGCGGTCCGACCAGACACCCTGCCGTCTCCACTCATCGGTTTCGTGATGGAAATCCTCTCCTATCTTTTACTC
This sequence comes from Gammaproteobacteria bacterium, assembly GCA_023228645.1. Taxonomy (GTDB): domain Bacteria; phylum Pseudomonadota; class Gammaproteobacteria; order Thiohalomonadales; family Thiohalomonadaceae; genus JALOAT01. The sequence goes on from JALOAT010000002.1 coordinate 42,497, forward strand.
GGTGCCTTCGCGGGTGTCCTGGCGGGACTGCTCGGCGTGGGCGGCGGCCTGGTCATCGTGCCCGCGCTCGCCTATCTGTTGCCCGCCCGCGGGGTTGCGCCTGAGGTGGTCATGCACCTGGCGCTCGGCACCTCGCTGGCTACCATCGTGCTCACATCCAGTTCGTCGGTCGTTGCACACCATCGGCGTGGAGGCGTTCAGTGGAAGGTCTTTGGGCGGCTGACGCCGGGCGTGCTGGTGGGTGCCTTCCTGGGCGCGGCCGTCGCCGATGCGCTGCCTGCGGGACCCCTGCGCCTCGTGTTCGGCGTATTCGCCCTGCTGGTGGCGTTGCAGCTGGGCCTCGCCGCGAAGCCCCCGCCGCAGCGGGAGCTGCCCGGGCGCGCCGGTATGGGCCTGGCGGGCAGCGTCATCGGCGTTGTTTCGGCCATCGTGGGTATTGGCGGCGGCAGCCTCACCGTGCCCTTCCTGGCCTGGTGCAACGTCCCCATGCGCGTGGCAGTCGCCACCTCGGCGGCGGTGGGTCTGCCCATCGCCGTCGCCGGTGCCCTCGGGTATGCACTCATGGGGCTGGGGCACCCGGCGCTGCCGCCTGGGGCGCTGGGCTATGTGTATCTTCCGGCGCTGCTTGGCATTGCGCTGGCGAGTGTGCTGTGCGCGCCGGTGGGCGCCCGGCTCGCTCACGCGGTGCCCGCGCCCGCGCTGAAGCGCTTCTTTGCTGTGTTCCTCGCCTTCCTCGGGCTTCGTATGCTGCTTGGCTGACCCTGGCCCGCTGGCGGGCCCTGCTGTTTGCCGCACTGCTCATCGCGGTCGCTCCCTTGGCGCAGGCCGCTGAAGATGGGATCTACCTGGGGGCTATTCGCTTCGAAGGTAACAAGCACACCCGAGAGGCGATCCTGCTGCAGGAAATGCGCCTGCGCCCCGGCCAGCGGGTCCGCCGCGCCGATATCGAGGCCGCACGGCAGGCCGTCATGGACCTGGGGTTGTTCAAGTCCGTGCGCGCCAGCCTGGAGGAAGGGGAGGAGGGCCAGGTGCTGGTGATCACGGTGCAGGAGAAGTACTACATCCTGCCCGCCCCCATCCTGGACGGCGACCCCCGCACCCAGGACGTGGAATACGGCCTCGAACTGCGCCTGGACAACCTCATGGGCCTGAACCAGCGCGTACGCCTGAGCTACGAACACGAGGACGCCACGGACGAAGCGGTTCCGAAGCGCGACGAATACCGGCTGTCCTACACCTATCCGCGGGTCATCGGCACGCCCTACACCGTGTCCCTCGACACCCGGCTCAATACCGAGGAACTGAATGCCCGCGACGAGAGCGATGCCCTGGGGCGCTATCGGCGCAATCGCCTGAACGTCAGCCTGGGTACCTCGCGCTGGCTGTTTCCGCAGGGGCCGAGCGCCGGCTGGCGTGGCGGCCTCGGCGTCAGTTACGCCTCGCACACCTACGACTACGTGGCAGGCGTTCCCGACTTGTTCGTGGATGCCAAGGCCGTCAGCCTGGACGCCAGCCTGGGCTTTGCCGAAGTGCACGATCACGGCTACTACCGGACCGGCGCCGCCTATGGCTGGAACGGCACCCTGGGGCTGCCCGAGCTCGGTTCCGACTTCAGCTTCACCAGGCACCTGTTCTATCTGCGGGTCTACCACCGCCTGCCGGAGCAGGGCGCCAACATCAATTGGCAACTGCGCATCGGCTTCGGCCGCGGCGAGGTGTTCGACGACAGTGCCTACAGCATCGGCGGCTTCGCGACCCTGCGCGGCTACCCGACCCTGCGCGGCAACGCCATGGCCCTTTCCAATCTGGAGTATCACCAGCAGATCCCGGGCCACCCCGCCGTCAGTGCCGTGACCTTCCTGGACTTGGGCAACGTCTACCCCGAGGTGATCGACATGGACCCTGGCGACCTGGAGGCCGGCATCGGTTTCGGCCTGCGCTGGCGCGTCCAGTTCCTGGTGGACGTGACCATCGCCGCGGACCTGGGCTACGGTCTCGGTGCGGGCGAATTCGCGAGCTATCTCGGCACCCGCGGCAGCTTCTGACGCCCCCTATGCTTTCGGTGTGCTTATGCGTGATTGGGAAACCTTTACCCATGAGGCGGACATCGGCGTGCGCGGCCGGGGCGCGACCCCGGCCGAGGCCTTCGCCGCGGCGGCCCTCGCCCTGACCTCTGTAGTCACCGACCCGGCCGGTGTCGGCTGCATGCAGCGGGTCTCCATCGAGCGCGAGGCCCCGGACCTCGACCTGTTGTTCCTCGACTTCATGAACGCGCTCATCTACGAGATGGCCACCGCCAAGCTGGTGTTCGGCGAATGCGCCGTGCGCATCGCAGGGGGGCGGTTGGTGGCCAGCGCGTGCGGCGAGCCGGTGGCCCTGGACCGGCACGACCCGGCCGTGGAGGTGAAGGGCGCTACCTTCACCGAACTCAAGGTGGTGCAGCAGGCCGACGGCCTGTGGTGCGCCCAATGCGTGGTGGACGTGTGACATGAATGACACCCGATTCGAACCGGCGGCACTGCATCCCCTGCGTCGCACCGACTATTGCTGGGAGATCCCGCGCCAGGGCGCCATGCACGTCCCGGCGGTGATCTACGCCACCGAGGCGCTGGTGCGGGCCATGGACCACAAGGTATTCGAGCAGGCCGCCAACGTGGCGAGGCTGCCCGGCATCGTGCAGGCGTCCTACGCCATGCCCGATGCCCATTGGGGCTACGGCTTTCCCATCGGCGGCGTGGCGGCCTTCGACCCGGACCAGGGCGGCGTGGTATCGGCGGGCGGGGTGGGGTTCGACATCTCCTGCGGCGTGCGCACCCTGCTCACCGGTCTCACCCGCGCGCAACTGGAACCGGTGAAGGAGCGCCTGGCGGACGCGCTGTTCGCCGCCGTCCCCGCCGGCATGGGGTCCACCGGCCGCCTGCACCTCAACGACGCGGCCATGGACGCCATGCTCGACGGCGGCGCCGCCTGGGCGGTGGCGCAGGGCTATGGCCGGCCCGAGGACCTCGACCACGTGGAGGAGGGCGGACGCATGCCGGGCGCCGAACCGGGCGAGGTGTCGGCCCTTGCCCGCAAGCGCCAGCGCAAGGAAATGGGCACCCTGGGCTCGGGAAACCACTACTTGGAGGTGCAGCATGTGGCGGCCATCTACGCGCCCGACGTGGCCGCCGCATTCGGCCTGCGCGAAGGCGACGTCGTGGTGAGCATTCACTGCGGCTCGCGCGGCCTCGGCCACCAGATCGGCACCGAGTTCCTGCGCGAGATGGTAGTGGCCGCACCGCACCATGGCATCGACCTGCCGGACCGCGAACTGGCTTGTGCCCCTATCCGCTCACCCCTCGGCCGGCGCTACCTGGGCGCCATGCGCGCCGGCATCAACTGTGCCCTGGCCAACCGCCAGATCATCACCCACCTGACCCGCGAGGCCTTTGCCCAGGTTCTGCCGGAGGCGGATCTGCGCGTGCTCTACGACGTGTCCCACAACACCTGCAAGGAAGAGACGCACCTGGTGGACGGCCGCGAGCGCCGCTTGTTCGTGCACCGCAAGGGCGCCACGCGCGCCTTCGGGCCGGGCCACCCGGCCGTGCCGGCGGACTACCGGGCCGTGGGCCAGCCGGTGATCATCGGCGGGTCCATGGGGACCGCCAGCTACGTGCTGGCCGGCATGGCCGAAGGCGAGGCGCGGGCGTTCAGTTCCTCCTGTCACGGCGCCGGACGGGCCATGAGCCGCACCCAGGCGCTCAAGCAGTGGCGCGGCCGCGCCCTGGTGGACGCGCTGCGCGGCCGCGGCATCATCATCCGCAGCGCCTCCATGCGCGGGGTCGCCGAAGAGGCCCCCGGTGCCTACAAGGACGTCGCGGAGGTGGTGCAGGCCGCTGAGCTGGCGGGCCTGTCGCGGCGTGTGGCGCGCCTCGAGCCCCTGGTGTGCATCAAGGGCTGAGCCGCGGCGTGGGCGCGCAGGGCCGGCTTTGCTACCATGCGCGGCCCCGACAGGAACACGCCCCATGGCCGATACCGAATTGCGCATTCGCCTGAACGCCGAGACCGGCAAGCTCGCCTGGAAGGAACTGGAACGTTTCTTCGCCCGCGGTGTGGTGATCGTCGCCGCGCCGGACCTCGATCTGGTGGACGTGGCGGCGCGCATGGTGGAAGACGATTCGGCGGCGATCCAGCGCTGGATCGGCGAGGGCCGCCTGGCGCGTGCCAATGAGCGCCAGGCGCGCGACTGGTCGGCGCGGGCGCCCACCTTCTGGGCGGTGGTGGCGGCGCCCTGGGTGCTGGTGCAGGAAGTCACCGTCCCTGTCGTGCACTGAGCCCTGCGGTGCCCGCTCTGGTAAGATTTGCCCCCACACAGCCGACGACAAGCGCATGTACCAGGAAAACGACGTCTATGACGAGGCCGCCCGCGAAGCGGTCGAACTCGGCAACCGACTGGTCGCCGGTGACAAAGAGGTGGGCCTGTGGGACGTGGCCGACGGCCTGCTCGCCGGGGCCATCCATTTCTGGCTCTACGCCCGCCAGCCCTGCGACGACCCCCGCTGCGAGGACTGCGCGCCCATCAGCACGGCCGAGCAGCGCGTCGCCGAACTGCTGCAACTCGTTCGCGAGCTGGCCCAGGACAGCGACTACTACCACTCGCCCAACGACGCCAACGTCGGCCGGGCCTGATTGAGAAGGGACGTTAACGCGGAGGCGCGGAGATCGCGGAGGGACTGAACTCGTGTGAGCCTCTGCCGACTCGAACCCGATAGAAACGCGGAGGACGCGGGGTGCTGAGGCTGCGGAGGGTGAATCACGTCTTCAAACCTCCGCGTCCTCTGCGTCTCCGCGTCCTCCGCGTTTTACCAATCCTTATGTGCGCTTTTACGCCGCCAGGACGTTCTTGAGCCGGTTCATGGCGTTTTTCTCCAACTGGCGGATGCGCTCGGCGGAGACACCGTATTTGTCGGCGAGTTCCTGCAAGGTGGCCTTGTTGTCCTCGTCCAGCCAGCGGCGCTGGAGGATGTCGCGGCTACGCTCGTCCAGGCGCGCCAGGGCGGTCTGCAGCTGATCCACGCTCTCGCTTTCCCACTGGGCGTTTTCCACCAAGGTGGCCGGGTCGTGGCGCATATCGGCCAGGTAGGCGGCGGGGGCGGGTGCCTCGTCATCGGCGTCCGACTGTGGGTCGAAGCCCACGTCCTGACCGGCCAGGCGCTGCTCCATCTCGAGCACCTGCGCCGAGGTCACGCCCAGGTTCTGGGCCACTTGTTCGACCTCTTCCCGGGAGAACCAGCCCAGGCGCTTCTTGGAACTGCGCAGGTTGAAGAACAGCTTGCGCTGCGCCTTGGTGGTGGCGACCTTCACGATGCGCCAGTTGCGCAGGATGAATTCGTGGATCTCGGCGCGAATCCAGTGCACGGCGAAGGACACCAGACGCACGTTCATGCCCGGGTCGAAACGCTTGACGGCCTTCATGAGGCCGATGTTGCCTTCCTGGATGAGGTCGGCCTGGGGCAGGCCGTAGCCGGCGTAGCCGCGGGCGATGTGCGCCACGAAGCGCAGGTGGGACAGTACCAGACGCCGTGCGGCGTCCAGGTCGTTGAACCGTTGCAGGCGCTCGGCAAGCTCACGCTCTTCCTCGGCGGAGAGCATGGGTATGCGGTTCACGGACTGGATGTACGCTTCGATGCTGCCCGTCGGAACCAATTGCAGCTCAAGTGCCTTGGACATCGTTCCTCCCCTGAAGAAAAGGATTAGCGCTTTCTTATAACGGATACTAGCACTCGGACTTTGAGAGTGCCAAGGCGTGGAAAAGTTCCTGTCGCCAAGGGAGGCCGCACCCTACCCTGAGAGCACAGCCCTCGGGCGTGCGCTGGGGCTAGCCGGCCGCCTGGAGCAGCGGCTGGATCTGGTTGCGGGCATCGTTGACGTAGATGCGGTTGCGGCCGGCCGCCTTGGCGGCGTACAGCGCCTTGTCTGCGAGCGCCATGAGGGCATTCAGATTGGCGTCCGGGTGCTGCTCGGCACAGGCGATGCCGATGCTCACCGAGATTGATACCCCGGCGGGCTTGAGGGAGGCGACCGCGGCACGCAACTCCTCGGCGCGCTCGCCAGCCTGCTGACGCGAGCAGCGCGGCACCAGCACGGCGAACTCCTCGCCGCCGAAGCGCACCGGCAGGCCGTCCGGAAAGCGTTCCGACAACAGCTGGCCTATGGCCGTGAGCACCACGTCGCCGGTCAAATGGCCGTGGTTGTCGTTGATCTGCTTGAAGTGATCCAAGTCGACGATCATCACCCACAGGGGCTGGTTGCGCTTGTCGGCGGCGAAGCGTATGCCCTCGTTGGCCAGATAGTGGCGGTTGTACACGCCGGTGAGGCTGTCGGTGACTGCCATGCGCTGCATGGCCTGGGCCTGGTGCTTGAGGGTGTCGAACTGGTGCTTGACGGTGAGCAGCAGGCGCACACGGGCCATGAGGATTTCCTCCACCAGCGGCTTGCTGACGAAGTCGTTGGCACCGGCGCGGAACACGCCCAACTGGGTGTTCACGCCCTCGTCGCCCGTCAGGACCAGCACCGGGAGCTCTTCCTGGAAATAGCGCAACTGGGTGCGCAGCACGTGCAGCAGGTCACCCCCGCTCAGCTCGCCCTTCAGGGCCATGTCGGTGATCACCAGGTCGAAGGCCCCGCGCGGCTCCGCGCGCACCAGTTGCAAGGCCTCCTCGGCGCTCATCACGTGCTCTGCGCGCAGGTTGTGGCGTTCGAGGATCTTGCGGGTGAGTGCCGCCACCGTGTGACTGTCCTCCACGTACAGGACGCGTCCGGTGAGGCCGGCGTGCCGATCCAGAAAGCGGCGCAAGAAAGGTCCGAACGCCTGATAGCCGCTGGACTTCTCGAAGTAGTCGGTGACACCGGCGGTGAAGCCCTCGCGCAGCAAGCGGCCGTCCGCATCGCCGGAGGTGACGATGATGGGTGTCAGATAGTGGTTTTCGCTCGAACGGATGTGCCGGCACAGGTACAGGCCGTCCATATCGGGCAGGACCAATGCGGTGGTGATGAGATCGAAGCGATCGGCGGCAAGCCGCTCCAGGGCCTCATGCCCGCTACCGCAGGAGGTGACACGCACACCCTTGAGCTCCTCACTGATCACGCGGGTGAGGAGTTCGCGAGAAACGGCCGACCCGTCAACCACAAGTACGCTACGCACGTCTGGGCCTGTCCTTGGGAATTTTGAGGGAATGGTAAGGAGTTATATCACGTGGCCGCCTATCGGCAAGATTGGGGCGAGCCGATTTGCGGAAAGGCAGTGACTCGCAGTGGCTGTCAGGTCGGTTCGATGGCACGCAAATGCCGTCCCACCGCCAGCCAGGAACCTACCAGGCCAAGTAAGGCCCCGGCCAGGAGCACCGTTGCCGCGTCGCCCGCTGCAAGGCCCTGGATGCGATAGTCGCTCTGATAAAGCGCAGCCAGATCTGCGGCCGGACCGGCCAGCAGCGCGAGGGCGCCGGCGAGCAATATCAGGGCAATGGCGCCGCCCGCCAAGCCATACCACAACCCCGCATAGAGGAAGGGCCGGCGCACGAAGGCGTCCGTGCCGCCGATGAGTTTGGTGAGCACGATCTCGTCGCGCCGGTTCATGATGGCCAGGCGGATGGTGTTGCCCACCACCAGCAGTACCGCCAGCGACAGCAATCCGCCCAGCACCCAAGTGCCGCGGCGGGCCATCTCCATGATGGCGTAAAGCCGCTTGACCCAATCCATGTCCAGCTGCGCCCGGTCCACCTCCGGGCGCGCACGCAACCCGTCGAGCAGTGCACCGATGTCGGCTGCGTCGTTTGCATCCAGCGCGGGGTGCAGCACGATCACCGCGGGCAGCGGATTGTCCTCCAGGGCTTCCAGGGCCTCGCCGAAGCCGGAGAGGCGACGGAATTCCTCCAGCGCCTCGCCGCGGGAGACGAACCGGGCGTCGACGATGTCGCCCCGGCTGCGGAATTCGTTGGCCAACGCCCGGCCGCGCGCCTCGCTCGCATCCAGCTTCAGGAACACGGAGATCTGCGTAGCGCCGTCCCAGCCGGAGGTCACCGCCCGGGCGTTGTTGAGCAGCACGTGCAGGCCCGCAGGGAGTGCGAGTGCGATGCCGATCACCGCGGCCGTCATGAGGGTCGCTGCCGGACGCGCCGACAACTGACCGAGGGCGTAGAGCAGGGTCTGCACATGGCGCAGCAGGTACACCTGCACGGCAGTGAAAGGTCCCTTGCGCACGGGCCGCGCGCCCACGGTGCGTTCCGGTGCGCTCATGGGCGGGCCGCCACGTCGGCCACCAGGCGGCCCTGGTGCAATTGCAGGATGCGGTGGGGCAGGGTCTCGATGAGCGGGATGTCGTGGGTGGCCACCAGGACAGAGACACCCACGCGCTGGAATTCCTCGAAAATGCCCATGATGTCGCGCGCCATCGCCGGGTCCAGGTTGCCGGTGGGTTCGTCGGCGAGGATGAGCGCCGGCTTGCTCACCACCGCGCGCGCGATGGCCACGCGCTGCTGTTCGCCGCCGGACAGGGTGATGGGATACATGCGCTCCTTGCCGAGCAGGCCGACCTTGTCGAGCGCCGCGCGCACCCGCTTGCCGATCTCGTGGGCGGAGTGGCCTGCCACCACCAGGGGCAGCGCCACGTTGTCGAATACGGTGCGGTCGAACAGCAGGCGATAGTCCTGGAAGATGATGCCGATCTGCCGGCGGTGGCCGGGGATGCCGCGCCGCGACACCTTGGCGAGGTTGTGGCCGTTGACCACCACCTGGCCATTGGAACTGCGTTCGATAAGCGACACCAGCTTCAGCAGCGTGCTCTTGCCTGCGCCCGAGTGGCCGGTGAGGAAGGCCATCTCGCCCGGCGCAAGATGCAGGCTCACATCCTTCAGCGCCTCGAAGCCGCCCGGATACCGCTTGCTGACATTGGTAAGTCGGATCATGGAAAAAGCACTAACACGGGGGCATGGGAATTTCTTGTTCGGTCGGCATTTCATGCATCCGAACCGAGACAGCGTGCCCATGCGCGACCAGTCGGTCCTGAATTTACCCCGTGTCCCCCGTGTTCAGGCATTTGTCTTCAACCACCCAGCAAGGCGTCGACGAATTCGTCGGCGTCGAACACGCGCAGGTCGTCGATGCCTTCTCCCACGCCGATGAAGCGGATGGGCACACCCAGGCGTTTGGCGATGGCGAAGATGATACCGCCCTTGGCGGTGCCATCCAGCTTGGTGAGCACCAGGCCGGTGAGGCCGACGGCGTTGTGGAACTGCTCGGCCTGGTTCACCGCGTTCTGGCCGATGCCCGCGTCCAGCACCAGCAGCACCTCGTGGGGCGCACTTTGCTCCACCTTGCCCATGACGCGCCGTACCTTCTTCAGCTCTTCCATGAGATTGCTCTGGGTGTGCAGGCGCCCGGCGGTATCGGCGATCACCACGTCGATGCCGCGTGCCTTGGCGGCGTTCACCGCATCGAAGATCACCGAGGCCGCATCGGCGCCGCTGTGCTGGGCGATGACCGGGATGTGGTTGCGCTCACCCCACACCTGCAGCTGTTCCACCGCCGCGGCGCGGAAGGTGTCGCCCGCCGCCAGCATCACCGAGGCGCCCTGGGCTTGCAGGCGCTTGGCCAGTTTGCCGATGGTGGTGGTCTTGCCCGCACCGTTCACGCCTACCACCAGGATCACGTAGGGCCGCACCTCGTCCGGGATCTCCAGGGGCTGGGCCACGGGTCGCAACAGCCCGGCCATGTCCTCGCGCAGCGCGGCGAACAGCGCGTCGCCGTCGGCAAGCTGCTTGCGCGAGACCCGGCCAGTGATGTTGGCGATGAGCTCCGAGGTGGCATCCACGCCCACGTCGGCGGTGAGCAACTGGGTCTCGAGGTCCTCGAGTAGCGCGTCGTCGATCTTGCGGCTGCCGACCAGGTCACGGATGTCGGTGTTGAGCACCTCGCGGGTGCGCGCGAGCCCCTGTTTGAGGCGTGCGAACAGGCCGTTCTGTTCCGTCGTTCCGTCGGGGGTTTCTTTCTTGCCTTTGCCGAAGCCGAACATGGGTAGCGAAACTCGCTGCAGGGGAATACGGTCTAGTGTACTGGTTCGCTCTCGGGGCCACCTCCGGCGGCTCACCCGCCTGAAGTCGCGCGACCCGCACACCGGGATAGCGCGCCGATCCCGGCGCGGGCGGTATCCTATCACTTCGGTCCTACCCCAGGGACTCGACCACACGAACGAAAGGGTTATAGATGCGGACGGCAACCACCTGGCTCGTTGCAGCCCTGCTCCTGCCTTGCGCGGCCTTCGCGCAGGTCCATGAACGCACCCTCGACAACGGACTCAAGGTCATCGTGAAGGAGGACCACCGCGCCCCGGTGGTGGTCTCCCAGGTTTGGTACAAGGTCGGCGCCAGCTACGAACACGTAGGGCTCACGGGCATTTCACACGTGCTGGAGCACATGATGTTCCAGGGCACCAAGAAACACCCGGCCGGCGAGTTCTCGCGCATCATCGCCGAGAACGGCGGCAGCGAGAACGCCTTCACCGGCCGTGACTTCACCGCCTATTACCAGCAGCTCGAAGCGAGCCGGCTGCCCATCAGCTTCGAGCTCGAGGCCGACCGCATGCGCAATCTGGCGCTGTTGCCCAAGAATTTCGCAAAAGAGGTGCAGGTGGTCATGGAGGAGCGTCGCCTGCGCACCGAGGACCGCCCCCCGGCCCTCACCTATGAACAGTTCATGGCTGCGGCCTTCACCGTGAGCCCCTACCAGAACCCGGTGATCGGCTGGATGACCGATCTGGAGCACCTGAGCATCGAGGACCTGCGCGCCTGGTACGCCACCTGGTACGCGCCCAACAATGCGACCCTGGTAGTGGTCGGCGACGTCAACCCCGATCAGGTGTTTGCCCTGGCGGACAAGCACTACGGCCCCCTGCGGCCCAACGTGCTGACCACCCCGAAGCCGCGCGAGGAGCCGGTGCAGCGCGGCGAGCGGCGCCTGACAGTGAAGCTCCCGGCGGAGGTGCCGTTCCTGATCATGGGCTACAAGGCACCGGTGCTGAAGACGGCCGATGCCCCCTGGAAGGCCTATGCACTCGAAGTGCTCGCCGGCGTGCTGGACGGCGGCGCCAGCGCGCGCCTCGCGCGCGATCTGGTGCGGGGCGGCCAGGTGGCCAGCAGCGCTGGCGCCGATTACGACTTGTACGCCCGCCAGGACAGCCTGCTCTCGTTGCAGGGCGTGCCGGCGCGCGGCCGTTCCGTCGCCCAATTGGAGAAGGCCCTGCGCGAGCAAGTCGCGCGGCTGCAAAGCGAATTGGTGAGCCCCGGCGAGTTGGCACGCATCAAGGCCCAGGTGACCGCGGGCAAGGTCTATGAGAAGGATTCCGTGCATTACCAAGCCATGCAGATCGGCATGCTCGAGACGGTCGGTCTCGATTACCGGCTGGCCGATGAATACGTGGACCGCATCGCGGCGGTCACCGCCGAACAGGTACAGGCGGTGGCACGCGAATTCCTCACCGATGAACGCCTCACGGTGGCCGCACTCGAGCCGCTGCCGCTGGACGGCAAGCCGCGTCCGGCGCCGATGGAAGGAGTTACCGATGCGATCCACTAAGCCGCTGCTGTTCGTGCTGTTGCTGGCCGGCGCCGGCCTGACCCAGGCCATGCCCGCCATCGAACACTGGACCCTGCCGAACGGCGCGCGGGTCTATTACGCGCATGCGCCGCAGCTGCCGATGGTCGATGCCCACGTGGTGTTCGATGCCGGCAGCGCCCGCGACGAGGGCAAACCGGGCCGGGCTTTGCTCACCAACGCCCTGCTCGCCGAGGGGGCCGGCGGGCTCGACGCCGATGCCATCGCCGGCCGCTTCGAGGACGTGGGTGCGAGCTTCGGCAACGACGCCCTGCGCGACATGAGTTATTTCAGCCTGCGCACCCTCACCGAGCCCAAGCTCATGGCCCAGGCAGTGGAGACCGCCGCCCTGGTGCTCAACCGCCCCGATTTCCCGCCCCAGGCCATGGAGCGGGAGCGCAGCCGCGTGCTGGTCGGCCTGCGCCGTCAGGAGCAGTCGCCGGAGGCCGTCGCGGAAAAGGCCTTCTATCGCGCCGTGTACGGCAAACATCCCTATGCCGAGCCGCCCATCGGCAGCGAGGCGAGCATCAAGGCCCTCACCCGCGACGACCTGCGCGAGCACTACCGCCGCCATTTCGTCGGTCGCAACGCCACCCTCGCCATCGTCGGTGCCGTGGATCGGGCCACCGCCGAGCGCCTGGCCGAGACCCTGGTCGGCCGGCTCCCCGCGGGCGAGGCGCCGCCGCCGTTGCCCGCTCCGTCGGCGGCCCAGCCGCGCGAGCCGCTGCGCGTGACCTTCCCGTCGGCGCAGACCCACCTGCTGGTGGGCCAGCGGGGCATGCGCCGCGTCGACCCGGACTACTTCGCCCTGTACGTGGGCAATCACGTGCTCGGCGGCAGCGGCTTCACCTCGCGCATCACCAAGGCCATCCGCGAGGAGCGCGGCTTCGCCTACAGCGCCTACAGCTATTTCACCCCCATGGCGGTGGAAGGGCCGTTCATCATGGGCCTGCAGACGGCCACCGCCAACCGCGATGAGGCCCTCGCGGTGCTGCGCGCGACCCTCGCCGAGTTCGTCGCCGAGGGGCCGACGGCCGCGGAACTGGAGGCCTCCAAGAAGAACATCACCGGTGGTTTTCCGCTGCGCATCGATTCCAACAGCGACATCGTGCAGTACCTGGCCGTGATCGGTTTTTACCGGCTGCCGCTGGACTACCTGGAGAAGTTCAACCAGCACGTGGAGGCCGTCACTGCGGAGCAGATTCGCGACGCCTTCCAGCGCCGCATCCGCCCCGAGGCCATGACCGTGGTGAGCGTGGGAGCGGCCTCATGAAGACCAGGACGCGGCGCGGGCCGCGTGGCGCCAGCGGCGGCAACAACCGGCTGCGCATCATCGGCGGCCGCTGGCGGGGGCGGCGCGTGAGCTTCCCGGACGTGGAGGGGCTGCGTCCGAGCCCGGACCGGGTGCGCGAGACCCTGTTCAACTGGCTCATGCCGGTCATCGAAGGCGCGCGCTGCCTCGACCTGTTCTCGGGCAGCGGCGCCTTCGGCCTGGAGGCCCTCTCGCGCGGCGCCGCGCGGGTGGTGCTGGTGGATCGCGACGGCGCGGCCATCGCCAACCTGCGCGAGCAGCTCGGCACTTTGCAGGCAGAAGGCGCCGCGCTGCACCAGGCCGACGCGCTGACGTTTCTGGCCGGGACGCCCGAGCCCTTCGACGTGGTGTTCCTCGACCCGCCCTATCACAAGGGTCTGCTCGCGCCCTGCCTGGCGCGCCTGGGCGAAGGCTGGTTGGCACCGGGGGCGCGGGTCTACATCGAGGCTGAGGCAGAGATGACGGAACTGCCCATGCCCGAGGGCTGGGTACTGCTGCGCAGCAAGCAGGCCGGCCAGGTGGGTTATCACCTGGCGCTGGCGCCCTGATTCGGAGCGCTGCGGATGTTTCGGGTCCGGGGGTTTGTTATCATGGCGGCCCGAGAACACGAGGCGAACGATGACGGTCATCGCGCTCTACCCCGGCTCCTTCGACCCCATCACCAACGGCCATTCGGATCTGGTCGAGCGCGCCGCGCGAATCTTCGACAAGGTCATCGTCGCCGTGGCGGCAAGCCCGAAGAAGTCACCCCTGTTCACCCTGGAAGAACGGGTGGAACTCGCCCGCGAGGTACTGGTCGGAGTGCCTGACGTGGAAGTGGTCGGCTTCGACACCCTGCTGGCGGACTTCGCCCGCGAGCGCGGTGTCCATGTGATCCTGCGCGGCCTGCGGGCGGTGTCGGATTTCGAGTACGAGATCCAACTCGCCGGCATGAACCGGCACCTCAACGCCGAGGTCGAGACGCTGTTCCTCACGCCCGCCGAGAGCCTGTCGTTCATTTCCTCGACCCTGGTGAAGGAAGTCGCCGGGTTGGGCGGTGATGTATCCGCCTTCGTGCATCCCGCCGTGCGGGCTGCGCTGAATAACAGAATGCGCTAATATTCGCCAACTTTGATTGCTGGAGGTTGTTCCCCATGGCCCTGATGATTACCGACGAGTGCATCAACTGCGACGTGTGCGAGCCCGAGTGCCCCAATGGCGCCATCGCCCAGGGTGACGAGATCTATGTGATCGATCCGTCGCTTTGCACCGAGTGCGTCGGTCACTACGACACCCCGCAGTGCATCGAGGTCTGCCCGGTCGACTGCATCGTCAAGGATCCGGAGCACGAGGAGAGCAACGACGATCTCAAGGCCAAGTATGAGCGCCTGCAGAGCAAGTAATCCAGCATCCTCCCCTGAAAAGGCCCCGCTTGTCGGGGCCTTTTTGTTTCCACGCCGTGCGTGCGCAGCGCGGTTATCCCGCCCTTTTTGCAGATAAGAAGATATGTGCGGCTTTTCGGCGCGGGCGCTGGTAGCTGACGGGCCCTCCGGCTAAATGTTAACGGTCGGCCGTTGCCCCGCGAGATTGCCATGGACGGTAGATTTGCGGAGCCTGTTCCGGAAAGCACAGAGCTCCTTGAACTGATTCACTCCCTGAGTGATGCCCTGGAGAGCCATTACGACTGGCTCTGGGCCACCCAGCGTTCGGTCGTGTGCAGCGAAGATGCCGTTGCGTCTGCCAGCTGCCGGCTCGACGGCTGGCTGACCATGGCCGGCGCCGTGCCCCACGAGGCGAGCGGCGCCGTCGCACAGCTCGCCGAGCGTCACTGCGCCATGCACCGGATTGCTGCCGAGCTGCCGCGCGCGCGCGATGGCACGCGCATCCCGGTGGCCACCTTCGATGCCTTTCTCGCCGCGCGCAAGGCGTTCAAGGACGCCGCCGTGCAACTGGAGCGCGCCCTCTGGAACAGCACCTGCCTCATCGATGCGCTGACGGGTCTGCGCAACCGTCAGGGCATGCTGCTGGAACTGCGCGAGGAACAGCACCGCGCCCTGCGTGACGAGCGCTCGTGCAGCCTGGCGATGATGGACATCGATCACTTCAAGGCCATCAACGACGGCCACGGTCACGGCGGCGGCGACGCGGTGCTGCGGGCCGTGGCGCGCCTGGTGACACGCCGCTTGCGTCCTTACGATCGCATCTATCGTTACGGCGGCGAGGAATTCCTGCTCTGCCTGCCCGACACCGAGGCCGCGCGCGCCGCCGCGATCATGGACCGTTTGCGCGAGGAGATCGCCGCGCAGCCCATGGGGGCGGGCGGCCTGTGCATCACCGTATCGTTCGGCCTCGCCGCCCTGGACCCGCACCGGCCCGTGGAAGAGAGCATCGCGCGCGCCGACCAGGCCCTCTACAGCGCCAAGGCCCAAGGCCGCAACCGGGTCGTCGCCGTGGGTTGATTCGAAGAAGAACCAAGAAAAAGCCCAACGCAGAGACGCAGAGCCACAGAGAACACAGAGACTTAAAGGTTGATGATTCAGGCCAGGGTGGATGGGCAAGGTCTGCAGAGCTCAAGTATTCCTCTGTGCTCTCCGTGTCTCTGTGTTGAATTCTTTGAATGTTAGCGTTGGCAGCGAGGGCAGTAGTAGGTGCTGCGCTGGCCGGTGGTGATCTGGCGGATGGGCGTGCCGCAGGCCCGGCAGGGTTCGCCGGTGCGGCCGTAGACGCGCAGTTCCTGGGCGAAATAGCCCGGCTTGCCGTCGCCGCCCACGAAGTCGCGCAAGGTGGTGCCGCCCGCGGCGATGGCCTCGGTGAGCACCTGCTTGATGGCCTGCACCAGGCGCTCGCAGCGGGCGCGGCCGATGCGCCCGGCGGCGCGCTGGGGATGGATGCCGGCCAGGAACAGCGATTCGCTGGCGTAGATGTTGCCGACGCCCACCACCACGTGCGCATCCATGATGAGCGCCTTCACCGCGAGCTTGCGGCCGTGCATGGCGGTGTGCAGGTGATCGGCGTCGAAGGCGTCGCTCAGCGGCTCGGGGCCGAGCCCGCTCAGCAGGGCGTGATCGTGGCCGTCGCCCTCGCACCACAGCGCGGCACCGAAGCGGCGCGGGTCGGTGAGCCGCAGGCAGTGGCCCGTGTCGAGCACCAGGTCCAGGTGATCGTGTTTGCCCGCCGGCGTGTCCGCCTTCAGCAGGCGCAGGCTGCCCGACATGCCCAGGTGCAGCAGGGCCGTACCGCGGGCGGTGCGCAGCAGCAGGTACTTGGCGCGCCGTTCCACGGCCTCGATGCGCGTGCCGGTGAGGCCCTCCACCAGCGCCGCGGGCACGGGCCAGCGCAGGCGCGGTTCGCGCACCACCACCGCGCGCACGCGCCGGCCGGTGAGGTGCGGCGCGATACCGCGCCGGGTGGTTTCCACTTCGGGCAGTTCGGGCATGGGCGGGCGCCTGGGCGCGGGTCAGGGCGTCGGTGCGGTCACCGTCGGCAGGCTGAAGAGGCGTTCGGCGGATTCGGCGGTGAGGCGATAGCTCAGGCCCAGCTCGGGCCGGCTCAGTACCAGCTCCGGTTCGCGTGCCTCGATGAGAAAAGTGATCGGTGCGCGGCCATCGGCGAACTCTACCCGAGCCGTGTCGCCGTGCATGCCGTGGTGGTGGTCGGTGGCATGGCCGCTGACCTGCAGAGCGCGCGTGAGGCGCCAGTGTTCGAGCAGGGCGTTGACCCGGTCCACGCTGAACTCGTCGGGCCGCGGCGATACCTGCCAGCGGCCGTCCCGCTGGGTCACGTCCAGGCCGGGCAGGTGCAAGGCGGCGATGCGTGCACCGGGCGGCAGCAGGGTGGTGTCCACGAAACTGGCGTGGTGACCGACCAAGTGGTAGTAGCTGCCGCCGTCGACCAGGTGCACCACGTCGCCGACGCGCACGTAGCGGCGCTGGTCCAGCGGGCTCTGACCGCCGAAGGCGAGCTCCTCACCGCCGTTGTAGGTCACGCGCACCTCGGGCGGCTCCAGGCCGACGGCGGCCAGGTCCACGTCGGCCACGGCGTAGCGGGCATGACTGTGTGCCTCGGCCAGCGCCACCACCGCTTGCACGCGGTAATCGCTGGCCAGGATCTCGATGGGTTCCACCATCCACCACGCGCCGTCGCGCCGCTCGAAGGCCACCACGCTGCCGTCGGAGCGTGCGATGCGCAGGCTCGCCACGTCCTGGGCGGTGAGGCCGGTGAGGGTGGGCGGTGCAGCCGGTTCGTCGAGGGTGGGTTCGAAGAACGCCACGGCCGCCAACAGGGCGACCAGCGCGAGCAGGGCCAGGTTGACCAGCAGCCGGGCGCGCATGATCACCGCCGCCGCCTGCGGAACCAGAGCGTGAGGCCGCCGCCCACTAGCGCCCCCGGGATGAGCAGCAGGAAGCCGGCGCCCATGAGCAGGGACAAAGGCTGCGAGATCGTGAGGCTCACGTCCGGCGCTGTACGGGGCGGGATGGTGATGAAGGCGTCGTCGTGGCTCAGCCAGTTCACCAGCCGGCTGCCCAGCTCCAGGTTGGCACCGTTGCCCACGAAGGCGTTGGAGAGGAAGTCGCCATCGCCCAGCACCACCACGCGCTGGGTGCGCCGGGCATCTCCGTCGCCCAGCTCGCGTGTGAGCGCGACGCCCAGTTGCAGCGGTCCGGCGATGTCCTTGCCCGTGTCGAACACCACAGTACCCTCCAGCGCGCCGGTCTCGGACCAGCTGCGCGCCACGGTGCGCAGCAAGGGTGCCGGCTGCCAGTCGTCGGCGGCATTGATCCGCAGGGCGCCGGCGGTCGGGAACAGGGTGAGGGTGTCGAGGCCCGCGGTGGCGGCGTGCGCCGGATAATCGGCCACCACCGAGAAGGTCGGGTCGGCGATGTTGAGCACCTGGGTGGTCGGGTCGACCACCAGGCCGGGCAGTTGTTCGATCCCGAGCAGTTCCGCCAGCGGCGCCAGTGCGCCAAGCGCGCCGGGTTCGAGGAACCACAGCAGATTGCCGCCCTGCGCCACGAACTCGCGCACCTGCGCCACCTCGCCGGCCAGCAGGTTCACCTGCGGGCTGGCGATCACCAGCGCGACGGTGTCGGCGGGGATGGCCGGCGTCTCGGCCAGGTTCAGCTCGCCGAGCACGAAGCCCTTGTTTTCCAGTTGCTGGCCGAAGCTGCCCAGGTCGTGGTTGGCCAGGCCGCGCGGCTTGCGCTCGCCGTGGCCCTGCAGGAACACGATGCGCCGCTCGCCGCTGCGCGCCAGGCGCTGCAAGGCGTTGGTGAAGTCTTCCTCGGCCAGCGCCTGCACGTGCTCGCGCCGGCCGCGATATTCCAGGACCATCTCGCCGTCCCGGGTCACGCCGTAGGTGCGCACCTTGTCGGGACTGAGGTCGGGATTCACAAAGCTGAGGCGCAGGCGCGGGTCGTGGCGCTGATAGCGTCCGATGAAATCGACGATGGCGCGGCGCGAGGCGGTCAGTTCGCTGTCGCGGGCGAAGGCGGTGACCGTCACCGGCTCCTGCAAGGTCGCGAGCACCGCCACACTCGCCTCGGCGAGGGTGTGGCGTCCGCTCGCGGTCCAGTCTGCCTGTACGTGATAGCGCGTGCTCAGCCAAGCGACGAGGGCGACGGCGGCGAGGAACAGCACGGCGAAGGTGTAGCCCTGAAGGCGCAGCTGGCGTCGGATGTGGCTGTTCAGTTCCATGGCATCAATGCTGAAGGCGGTCGGCGTCAAGGCGGCGGATGCTGAACACGACGAACACCGTGATGAACAGCAGGTAATAGACCACGTCGCTGGTATCGAAGATGCCGCGCAACATGGCTTGGTAGTGGCGTTGCAGCGACAGGTAGGCGAACACGCCCGACTGGCCGCTGTCGGCCACGGCGCGGCCGGCCCAGTCGATGATCCACAGCAGCAGGAGCATGCCGAAGGAACCCACCGCGGCCACCGTGGGCTGTGCGGTGAGCGTCGATACCCACAGACCCGCGGCGGCGAACGCCGCCAGCATGAGCAGCAGGCCGAGCAGGCCGGCGGCGAAGGTGCCGAAGTCCAGATTGCCCGCGAACAGCAGCGACAGCGGCATGAGCGCGAGCAGGCCGAGCAGGATGCCCAGGAAGGCCATCACGCCGAGGTATTTGCCGAGCACGATCTCGGTGAGCGACACCGGCGCCGAGAACAGCAACGGCAGGGTACCGGCGCGGCGTTCCTCGCTCACCAGGCGCATGGTGAGCAACGGGATCACCAATAGCAGCAGCACCGTGGCGTTGGCGAACAGGGGCGAGACCACCACGTCGGTCACGCCGATGGGGTTTTCCAGCATGGCGAGCCGCGGTTGCAGGGCCAGGTATTCCTCGATCTGGGCCAGGAACAAAAAGCCGAGGATGAACTGCGCCACCGCCAGGATGCACCAGGCCAGCGGCGACAGGAACAGGCTGCGCAGTTCGCGCATGGCGATGGTGCCGATCATGCGGCGGCCTCCTCGGCTTCCGTGGTGGTGATGTCCACGAAGATGTCTTCCAGGCTGCGCCGTTCCGGCGTGAGTTCGAACAGACCCCAGCCCTCGCGCACGGCGCGCTCGGCGATGGCCTCGGCGGGATTTTCGCCCGGGTCGTGCTGCACACGGATGCGGTGCGGGTCCACCTGTTCGGCGGCGTGCACCCCGGCGATGTCCGCGAGCAGCGCCGGCGCGGGCGCCGCGCGCAGGCCGATGAGCAGGCTGGAGCTTTGCATGCGCCAGGCGAGGCCGTCGATGCTGTCCGACAGCACCAGTTCACCGCGATTGATGATCTGTACCCGCGTACAGGTGGCCTGCACCTCGGGCAGGATGTGGGTCGACAGGATCACGCTGTGGTCCTTGCCGAGCTCGCGGATGAGCGCGCGGATCTCGCGGATCTGGATCGGGTCGAGGCCCACGGTGGGCTCGTCGAGGATCACCACGTCCGGCTGGTGGATGATGGCCTGGGCGATGCCCACGCGCTGCTGATAGCCCTTGGAGAGGTTGCCGATGAGGCGGCGGCCGACCTGTTCCAGGCCGCAGCGCTCCTTGGCGCGCTCCACGGCCTGATGAATACCCGCGCGTTCAATGCGGTTCAGGCGCGCGCAGAACCGCAGGTATTCGTCCACGGTGAACTCGCGATACACCGGCGGCTGCTCGGGCAGGTAGCCGAGCGAGGCCTTGGCGGCCTTGGGCTGTTCCAGGATGTCGATGCCGTTGATGGTCACGCGCCCGGCGCTCGGCGCCAGATTGCCCGTGATCACCTGCATGGTGGTGGATTTGCCGGCGCCGTTCGGTCCGAGGAACCCCAGCACCTCGCCGCGCCTGACCTCGAAACTCAGGTCGTTCACGGCACAGGTGGTGCCATACCAGCGAAACAGGTGTTCGACTGCGATGAGAGTGTCCGTTGCCATGGGGCGGTATTATTTTTCAGCCTGTCGTGGTTGCCAATAGCGGCGCAGGGACTGCTAACCTAATGTACGGATTGGCCTCGTGAGGCTCGTTCAGCGAGACCCGCAAGCGGCTCCAGGAGTGCGCAATCCATACCATCCCCCTGCCCTTGTTGCGAGTCCATGTCCTCTGCACCCCTGCTCCTCGGTGTCGATACCGGCGGCACCTTCACCGACTTCGTGCTCTATGACGGCAAGCGCCTGCGTGTGCACAAGGTGCTTTCCACGCCCGAGGCACCCGAACGGGCGATTCTACAGGGCATCGTCGAGCTCGGCCTCACGGGTGAACTGGCGCGTCTCCAGGTGGTGCATGGCTCCACCGTGGCCACCAACGCGGTGCTGGAAGGCAAGGGCGTGCGCACCGTGTTCGTCACCAACCGCGGCTTCGCCGATCTGCTGACCATCGGACGGCAGGCGCGTCGCGCCCTGTATGACCTGCAACCGCTGCCGCCGCCGGTCCCTGTGCCGCCCGTCTTGTGCCTCGAAACCTGCGGCCGGCTGAGCGCAGACGGGGCTGTGGTGGAGCCGCTCCCGGCGGCCGAGCTGACGGCGCTGGCCGCGCAACTGGCAGAGCTCAAGCCGCAGGCGGTCGCCGTCAGCCTGCTGTTTTCCTATCTCGACGCCGGTTTTGAGCGCGCCGTGGCACGCCAGGTTCCGGACGGCGTGTTCGTGTCCTGTTCCGCGGAGGTGCTGCCCGAACAGGGAGAGTACGAGCGCGGCGTGGCCACCTGGCTGAACGCCTCGGTCGGGCCGCTGGTGCAAGGTTATCTGGCGCGCCTCGGCAACGCCCTCGGCGAATCCCAACTGGCGGTGATGCAGAGTTCTGGCGAAACCGTGGCGGCGGCGCAGGCCGGGCGTGAGGCGGTGCGACTGCTGCTATCCGGGCCGGCGGGCGGCTTGGCGGGGGCGCGCTTCGTGGCGGCAGGGGCGGGGCGTGCGCGCTTGCTCACCTTCGATATGGGGGGCACCTCCACCGACGTGGCGCTGGTCGATGGCGCGCCGCGCCTTACCCGCGAGGGACGCATCGGTCCCTGGCCGGTGGCCGTGCCCATGGTGGACATGCACACCATCGGTGCCGGCGGCGGTTCCATCGCCCGGGTGGATGCGGGCGGGTTGTTGCACGTCGGTCCCGAGTCCGCGGGGGCGGCGCCCGGTCCGGCCGGCTATGGGCGGGGCGGCACGCTGCCCACCGTCACCGACGCCAACCTGCTGCTCGGCCGCCTGCGCCCCGAGGCCTTCCTTGGCGGGCGCATGCGCCTCGACGTGGCGGCGGCGCACCAGGCCTTCCGGCCCCTCGCCGAGGCGCTGGAGTGTGCCGTGGAAGAGGCGGCCCTCGGCGTGGTGGCGCTGGCCAACGAGCACATGGCCGGGGCGCTGCGGGTGGTCTCCGTGCAGCGCGGCGTCGATCCGCGCGGGCTGACGCTGGTGTCCTTCGGCGGTGCGGGCGGGCTGCATGTGTGCGCCCTGGCCGAGGCCGTCGGCATGCGCCACGCCCTGGTGCCGGTGCAGGCCGGCGTGCTGTCCGCCCTGGGTATGCTGGCGGCGCCCCGTGGCCGGCAGCGCTCGCGCACCCGCCTTGGCCTGCTCGACGCACTGGACGAGGCCACCGTGCAGGCGGAGCTGGATGCGCTGGCCGAGGAGGGCATCGCCGCCCTGGCCGCGGAAGGCGTGGCCCGCGAGTACATCGAGTGCATCGCCAGTCTCGACCTGCGCTATCGCGGCCAGGCCTACACCCTGAACGTCTCCTGGCAGGGGCTGGCGCGCACCCGCGAGGCCTTCCACGGGGCCCATCGCGCACGTTTTGGCCACGATCTCGCCCGGCCCGTGGAACTGGTGAACCTGCGCGTCGGCTTGCACGGTCCCGCGCCGGACATCCGGCTGCCGCCGTTGCCGCCGTGCCCGGAGGCCGCGCCCAGCGGGCGCGCCGCCCTGTGGGGATACGACGACCCGGTGGAGATCTATGCCCGTGACCGGCTTGCGGCGGGTCAGGTGCTGGTGGGACCGGTGCTGGTGACCGAGACGGTGGCCACCACCTATGTGGCGCCGGGCTGGCGGGCCGCGGTGGATACCGTGGGTAATCTGGTGCTCGACGCCGATTGAGGAGGCCCCGTTCGTTCTGTTTCAGGCGGGCGCGTGCAAGGCCGGCGCGGTATCTGCCACCCAGCGCACCGCCTCGATGAAGCTGCGGGTGTAGGCGGATGGTTCGAGACCGCCGCCATCGAGCTTATCCCAATCCGCTCGCTCGTAATGCAGTACACGGCTCAGTGCGTCACCAATGGGCCCGCGTTGTTCCACCAAGGCCCGTTTGATGTCGTGGACCAGCGGCAGGGTGTTGATGACGCGCTCCATGGGCTGGTCCATGAGGGCGTCGAGCACCGAGAGCAGACCGGCGGTGAAGTATTGCTGCGGCTCGCGCTGCCCGGTCAGGCGCGCGAGCTGTTCGCACATGCGGGCGCGGATGAGGGCGGTGTTGAGCAGATCCCGCGGCTTGTCGCTCACGCGCGAGAGCAGGATCAGGCTGGCCCAGTTGCGAATGGTCTCGGTGCCGAGCAGCAGCAGGGCGTCGCGCACCGACGCCACCTCGCGTTGCAGGGCGAAGGCGGCCGAGTTGGTGTAGCGCAACAGCCGGTAGGCGAGCGCCACATCGCGGATGATGATGGCCTCCAGGTCACTGAATTCTGCGCGCGGGTGGTGCAGGCGGGCGAGCAGTTGCAGTACCACCAGACGGTGGGTGCCGGCGCGGCGGGCCTCCATCACGTAGGGCTTGGCGAGGAAGTAGCCCTGGAAGTAGTCGAAGCCGAGTTCGCGGCAGAGCTCGAACTCGTCATGGGACTCCAGCTTTTCGGCCACCAGCTTCACCCCGAACGGCCGCAGTCGCTCGATGTGGTCGCGCAACTCGTGCTCATCGAGGGCGAGCACGTCGAGCTTCACCAGTTTGGCGAAGGGCAGCAGCGCCTCGATGCCGGGGCGGAATTGGAAATCGTCCAGTGCGATGGTATAGCCGCCTCGCACCAGCTCGCGCAGGTGGTTGAGCACGGCCGGGGTGGGTTCCACGTCTTCCAGGGCGACCTGGTGGGGGGTGAAGGGCAGGGGATAGCTGCCGTCGAGGAAACCGCTGGTGAGATTGATGAACACCGTGCGATCGCCGGCCACCGCGTCCAGCCCCAGGTCCATCACGGAGTTGAGGATGATCTGCGCCGTCATGGCGTCACCGCCCGGCAGCGGCGCGCCGGGGCAGCGGAACAGCAGCTCATAGGCGAACACCTCGAGCTGCCGGTCGTAGATGGGTTGTCGGCCTATATAAAAGTTTTCCATGGCCCCGCGCTTTTCCCTGGCCTTACTAACGAAACTTATACCAACGAAAATCCCGAGCAAGCTAGGCACAGAAAATTTTCAACCGCTTCAGGCGTGGCTAGGCCAGCTCGCGCCTGCGTCGCCACCGGCACGGAACAGGTGTGCCGGGCGGAGCTTACCCCGCCGTCCGGGCGCCACCCACGATCCCGCCCCGCCACCGAAACTGGATGGAATGCTCGGGTTTGCCTTGTGATGGCCGGACTTCTATATACCCGGTTACCGATTCACGGACGTCGAGGTCGTCGCTCCCATGCTCAACGGTCTTCTCGATATGTCTTTCAGTGGCTACGTGCTCTACACGCTGGTGCTCACTCACGTGACCATCGCCGCGGTGACCATTTTCCTGCACCGGGCGCAGGCCCATCGTGCCGTGGAACTGCACCCAGTGATCAGTCATTTCTTCCGCTTCTGGTTGTGGCTGACCACCGGCATGGTGACGCGGCAGTGGGTGGCGGTGCATCGCAAGCACCATGCACGCTGCGAGAGCGTGGACGACCCGCACAGCCCCCAGGTATTGGGGCTCCGGCGCGTGCTGTGGCAAGGGGCCGAGCTCTACCGTGCCGAGGCGCTCAATCGCGAGACCCTGGCGCGTTATGGCAAGGGCACGCCGGACGACTGGCTGGAACGCCACGTGTATGCGCGCAACGGCATCGGCATCACCCTCATGCTCACCATCGACCTGGCGCTGCTCGGACCCGGTGGCCTCAGTGTGTGGGCCGTGCAGATGCTGTGGATCCCGTTTTGGGCGGCGGGGGTGATCAACGGCGTCGGCCATTACTTCGGTTACCGCAACTACCAGAGCCCCGACGCCTCGCGCAATATCGTGCCCCTCGGCCTGCTCATCGGCGGCGAGGAACTGCACAACAACCACCATGCCTACCCGGCCTCCGCGAAGCTTTCTTCGCGGCCGTGGGAACTGGATATCGGCTGGCTGTATATCCGCCTGCTCGCGCTGCTGGGCCTGGCGCGGGTAAAGGTCGTGGCGCCGCCCCCGGCCCGGCGTACCCGCGCCGGACTCGACTTGGACGCGGCGTGCGCCATCGTTGCCGCGCGGCTGCAGGTTCTGGCCGGCTACGGACGCGAGGTGATGGTGCGGGTGTATCGGGACGAGCTGAGGCGGGCGCGGGATCGACACCTCAAACGTATGCTCAAGCCGGCAAGGCCGCTGCTGCTGCTGGAGGAATCAGTGCTGGACGGGGAACGTCGGCATCACCTGGAACTGGTCCTCAGCCACAGCCAGGCGTTGCAGACCGCCTACCAGTTCCGCCGTCGCTTGCAGGGCATCTGGCAACAGTCCGCCAGCGGCGGGCCCGAGGCCATGCTCACGGCGCTCCAGGAGTGGTGCCGGCAGGCCGAGGCGAGCGGCGTTGCCGCGCTGTCCGAATTCGCCCGGCGGCTCGGCGGCTACCGGCTGCGCCAGGGCACCTGACGCAAAAAGCCCGGCGCGAGGCCGGGCTTTTTGGGTGCGCCGGAGGCGAGGCGCAATTACTTGATCTTGGCTTCCTTGTAGACCACGTGCTGGCGAACGACGGGATCATACTTTTTGATCTCCATCTTCTCCGGCATGGTGCGCTTGTTTTTGGTCGTGGTGTAGTAGTGACCGGTCCCGGCGCTGGAAACCAGCTTGATCTTGTCGCGAGCACCCTTGGCCATGGCTTACACCTTCTCGCCGCGGGCACGCAGGTCCGCCAGTACGGCGTCGATGCCCTTCTTGTCGATGACGCGCATGCCCTGGGAGCTCACACGCAGGCTCACGAAGCGCTTCTCGCCCTCCACCCAGAAACGATGGGTGTGCAGGTTGGGCAGGAAACGACGGTTGGTCTTGTTGTTGGCGTGGGACACATTGTGTCCGGTGACCGGGCGCTTACCCGTCACCTGGCAAACTCTGGACATGGCTCTTGCCTCCGGATGATCGAATTCTGGCCTGCCGCTGGGCAGGAAGCCGGATTTTATAACAGAAACCTGTTGGCGGAACAAGCCGGGGTACCGAAGAGAAAAGCATTAACCACGGGGGACACGGGGAACACGGGGCCTTTCGGCAGACCTCTTTCGCCCGTCGCAACTGTAGTGGACTTCTGCGCGTTTGGAGGCCATGAAACTACCTCCAAGAGCGGAGCAGTACACCAGGAAAATGGGCTACCGGCCGCGATTCTTCTCGGCGCTGGGTCGGCTTTCGCGGCCGGTGGTTACTCCTACGGGGGGCTCGGATGTGTGCTCGCGAGGGAAACGCAATGGAGCGGTTTTCCTCTTCCCCCCGTGTTCCCCGTGGTTAAAGCCTTTTTTAAAGCTTTTTTCAAAGCAGCCCGCGCTCGGCGAAGGAGACCATGTCCTCGCCCACCACGATGTGGTCGAGCACGCGCACGTCCACCAGGGCGAGGGCGTCCTTGAGGCGGCGGGTGATGGCTTCGTCGGCGCGGCTCGGTTCGGCGACGCCGGAAGGGTGGTTGTGGGCCAGGATCACCGCCGCGGCGTTGTGGGCGAGGACGCGGCGCACCACTTCGCGGGGATGTACGCTGGCGCCGTCCACGGTGCCGTGGAACAGCTCCTCGAAGGCCAGCACCCGGTGGCGGTTGTCGAGGAACAGCACGGCAAACACCTCCTGGGGCTTGTCGCGCAGGCGCGCGCTCAGGTAACGGCGGGTGGCGTCGGGGCTGGTGAGCACGTCGCCCCGTTCGAGGGTGGCGTGGAGATGGCGGCGGGCCAGTTCCAGGGTGGCTTGGAGCTGCACGTATTTGGCCTCGCCAAGCCCCGGGCGAGAACAGAACGACGTCGCGTCGGCCTCCAGCAGGCGCCGCAGGCTGCCGAAACCGGCGAGCACCTCGCGCGCCAGATCGACCGCCGTCTTGCCGCGCACCCCAGTGCGTAGAAAGATGGCCAGCAGTTCCGCATCCGACAGCGCTTCCGGGCCGCGCTCCAGCAGTTTTTCCCTCGGCCGCTCCGCGAGCGGCCAATCCGAGATGGCCATGGGACCTCCTTTGTCCTCTGCGCTGGGCCGCATGGTAACGATCGCGGCCTGCGCCGGGAAGCGTCCAGGCACCCTGTGGGAGCGGGCTTCCACTCACGACGGCGCAGCGACCGCGCCCATGGCGGGCAGAAGCCCGCCCCGGCCGCGTGATAAACTCCGCCACCATGAACCTGCAGGGTAAGCACATACTTCTCGGTGTCACCGGCGGCATCGCGGCCTACAAGGCCCCCGCGCTGGTGCGCGAGCTGCGCCGGACCGGCGCCGAGGTGCGCGTGGTGACGACGCCGGCGGCGCAGGCCTTCGTCGCCCCGCTCAGCCTGCAGGCCGTCTCCGGCCATCCGGTGCGCGGCGAATTGTTCGACCCGGCGGCCGAGGCCGGCATGGACCACATCGCCCTGGCGCGCTGGGCCGACCTGGTGCTGGTGGCCCCCGCCACGGCCAACTTCCTGGCCCGCCTGAGCGCCGGGCTGGCCGACGACCTGCTCACCACCCTCTGCCTCGCCACCGCGGCCCCCATCGCCGTGGCCCCGGCAATGAACCGGCAGATGTGGCAGGCGGCGGCCACGGTGCATAACGTCGGCCTGCTGCGGGAGCGCGGCGTACACCTCTTCGGGCCCGCCGAGGGTGAACAGGCCTGCGGTGAGACCGGGCCCGGCCGTATGCTGGAGCCGCTGGAACTGGTCACCTGCTGCGCCGGCCTTCTGATGGCCTCGGAGCGGCTCGCCGGTGTGCGCGTGCTGGTCACCGCCGGCCCCACCCGCGAGGCGCTCGACCCGGTGCGATACATCTCCAACCGCAGCTCGGGCCGCATGGGCTTTGCCGTGGCCGAGGCCGCCGCGGCCGCCGGGGCTGCCGTGACGCTGGTGAGCGGCCCGGTGGACCTGCCCACGCCGCCCGGGGTGCAGCGCGTCGATGTGGTGAGCGCCGCCGAAATGGCCGCCGCGGTGGAGGCATGCGATTGCGACCTGTTCATCGGCACGGCCGCGGTGGCCGACTACCGTCCGGTGGCGGCGGCCCCGGAAAAGATCAAGAAAAGCGCCGCGCGCCTTACCCTTGAGCTGGAGCGCAACCCGGACATCCTTGCCGGCGTGGCCGCGCGTCCTGCGCGCCCGTTCACGGTGGGCTTCGCCGCCGAGACCGAGCAACTCGAGACCCATGCCCGCGACAAGCTGGCCCGCAAGGGCCTCGACATGATCGCCGCCAACGACGTGAGCCCACGGGCTGAGGGTGGCTTCGACAGCGCCGTCAACGCCCTGCGCCTGTTCTGGGCGGACGGTGAGGCGACGCTGCCTTTGCAGGACAAACGCCAGCTCGCCCACGAACTGGTGCAACTCATCAGTGACCGTTACCGGAGCCGTCCCGTATGAACCGCCGTCCCGTGCAGTTGAAGATCCTGGATGCCCGCCTCGGCCGTGACTATCCGCTGCCCGAGTACGCCACGCCGGGTGCGGCCGGCCTCGACCTGCGGGCCATGCTCGATGCGCCGCTTACCCTCGCCCCCGGTGCGACGGCCCTGGTGCCAACGGGGCTCGCGGTGCACATGGCCACCCCGGAACTCGCCGCCGTGCTGCTGCCCCGCTCCGGCCTCGGCCACAAGCACGGCATCGTGCTTGGCAATCTGGTGGGCCTCATCGATTCCGATTACCAGGGCCAGGTGTTCGTGTCCTGTTGGAACCGCGGCAGCGATTCTTTTACGATCCAGGTCGGCGAGCGCATCGCCCAGATGGTGTTCGTTCCAGTGGTGCAAGTGGCCTTCCAGATCGTCGATGCCTTCGACGAAAGTGCTCGCGGCCACGGCGGCTTCGGCCACACCGGGCGCCATTGAGCAGGATTCCGCCGTGTTCCTTTCCGTACGTCGCGCGTCACCGGCCTTCGTGAAGTTTGCCGTTCGGGCGCCAGTCTCCCGTTGCGCCCGCGCTGACGCGCTATCCCTTCAACCTTCGGAGTGTTTTCACAAACCATGAGCGTCAACACCCCTGCGGCGGTGACCAACGCCCGCATCCTGTCCGAGGCACTGCCGTACATCCGGCGCTTCTACGGCAAGACCATCGTCATCAAGTACGGCGGCAACGCCATGAACGACGCGGCCGACGTGAGCTTTGCCCGCGACGTGGTGCTCATGAAGCTGGTGGGCATGAACCCGGTGGTGGTGCACGGCGGCGGGCCGCAGATCGGCGACCTGCTCAAGCGCCTCGGCAAGGAGAGCCGCTTCGTCGACGGCATGCGCGTCACCGACGCCGAGACCATGGACGTGGTGCAGATGGTGCTCGGCGGCCTGGTGAACAAGCAGATCGTCAGCCTGCTGAACCGTCACGGCGGCAAGGCCGTGGGCCTGACCGGCAAGGACGCGGACCTCATCCGCGCGCGCAAGCTCACCTTCAAGCGCAGCGCCCCCGAGATGAACGCGCCCGAGATCATCGACATCGGCCACGTGGGCGAGGTGGAATCCGTGGACGCCAGCGTGGTGGACATGCTGGTGCAGGGCGACTTCATCCCGGTCATCGCGCCGGTGGGGGTGGGCCCGGACGGCGAGTCCTACAACATCAACGCCGATATGGTGGCCGGCAAGGTGGCCGAGGCCCTCAGCGCCGAGAAGCTCATGCTGCTCACCAATACCGCGGGCTTGCTCGACAAGCAGGGCCAGGTGCTCACCGGCCTGACCGCCGTGCAGGTGGACGGGCTCATCGCCGACGGCACCATCTACGGCGGCATGCTGCCCAAGATCCGCTGCGCGGTGGACGCGGTCAACAACGGGGTGACGAGCGCGCACATCATCGACGGCCGTGTCGAGCACGCCCTGTTGCTGGAGATTTTCACTGACGAAGGGGTCGGGTCGCTGATCCGGAAGGAGTAAGAGTCATGGCGGAGAAGAGCGAAAAACAATCGCGCCGGCACCAGATCCTCGAGGCCCTCGCGCAACAGCTGGAGACCTGCCCGGGCGAGCGCATCACCACGGCCAACCTGGCCAAGGCCGTGGGCGTGTCCGAGGCGGCGCTGTACCGGCACTTTCCCAGCAAGGCGCGCATGTTCGAGGGACTCATCGAGTTCATCGAGGACACGGTATTCGGCCTGGTGAACCGCATCCTCGCCGAGCAGGGCGGGTCAGCCATCCGCTGCGAGCGCATCCTCACGGTGCTGCTGGGGTTTTCTGCCCGCAACCCGGGCATCACGCGCATCCTGATGGGCGATGCGCTGGTGGGTGAGACCGACCGCCTGCGCGTGCGCATCGGTCAGTTTTTCGATCGCGTGGAGACGCAGTTGAAGCAGGTGCTGCGGGAAGGCGAGCTGGCCGGGGATCTGCTGCCCGGCACCGCCATCGGCGCGGCGGCGAACCTGATGCTGTCCGTCGCCGCCGGGCGCATGAATCACTTCGTGCGCAGCGGCTTCAAGCGTGAGCCGCTGGAGAACTGGGAGCAGCAGTGGCCGATGTTGGCCCAGGGCATGTTCGCTGCGCGCACCCTGCCTGGTGTGGCCACGGCCTGAGAGTGCGCTGTTTCCGCTCATGGAGATACATACGGAAATCTCCGAGAGCGAAACAGCCCCCTAGTTGGCGGGCAGACCCTTCAGCTCACGGAAGCGCTGCAGGTCTTGGCCGTATTTCACGCGCAGGGCGCTGATCTCCTCCTGCTTCGACGTTACGTAGCTCTGCTTGCTCTCCAGCTGCTTCTGCAGGGAATCGATGTCATCCTGCAGGTTCTTCGGCACCGCCTTGCCCGCGCTCTGCAGTTTCTCCGCACGCTTCTGGAAATCACCGAGCCGGGTCTCCAGCTTGCCGACGCTCAGTTGGGCGTACTCCACCATGCCTTCCAGCGCCGACAGCTGGCGGTCCCGCGCCCTGATGATGTCCTGCTCGCTGGCGAAGGTGGCGAGCAGGACACGATCATTCCGCACCTGTTCCTCGCGCCGGCGTTGCTCTTCGTTGGCCGCAGCTTCTTCCTGACGGCGGCTTTCTTCCTCTGCCGCCAGTTCTTTTGCACTGCGCGCGCGTTCCTGTACCTCCAGGGTCATGCCGCGCTCATTGATGGTGCGCGTCTCCTGCTGGGCATACTCGGGCGGCACCGCATTGCCGCATTCGCGCACGCCCTGGTGGTTGGTCCAGCACTTGATGGCCGCCTGGGTGCTCGGGACGCCGAACGCCAGCACCAGGGCCACGCCCGTAAGCAGAGGGTTGATGATGCGCATGGAGTATCTCGCTAGCAAGGTCACTGATCCGATGACTGTTCGCTGGCCAGTATACT
The DNA here is from genome assembly GCA_023228645.1 of Gammaproteobacteria bacterium. GTDB lineage: Bacteria > Pseudomonadota > Gammaproteobacteria > Thiohalomonadales > Thiohalomonadaceae > JALOAT01. Next base: position 73,404 of record JALOAT010000002.1, read on the forward strand.
GCCATGCCCCGGTGCGACCCAGGCCGTTAGTGTGAGCCGGTCGGCATCGGCAATAGTCAGCCGATACCGTACTGGGCGCGATAGGCGCGGATGGCCTCCACCTCGGCGCTGCGGCCCTTTTCCTCCAGGTAGGCGTCGAGGTCGGCGAGGGTGACGATACTGATCACCTTGAGGCCGTAGTTACGCTCCACCTCCTGGATGGCGGAGAGTTCGCCCGTGCCGCGTTCCTGGCGATCGAGGGCGATCACCACGCCGGCCGCCGTGGCGCCCGCGGCCTCGATGAGGCCCATGGATTCGCGGATGGCCGTGCCCGCGGTGATCACGTCATCGACGATGAGCACGCGCCCGGCCAGCGGTGCGCCGACGATGTTGCCCCCTTCGCCGTGGTCCTTCGCCTCCTTGCGATTAAAGCAGTAAGGCAGGTCGCGATCGTGATTCTCGGCGAGGGCGATGGCCGCGGCGCTCGCCAGCGGAATGCCCTTGTAGGCGGGGCCGAACAGCACGTCGAAGGCGAGCCCCGAATTGTGGATGGCGGCGGCGTAATAACGGCCCAGGCGCGCCAGCGCGGCGCCGGAATTGAACAGGCCGGCATTGAAGAAGTACGGGCTCACGCGGCCGGACTTGAGGGTGAACTGGCCGAACCGCAGCACGCCGCGCGAAATGGCGAAATCGAGAAATTCCCGCTGGTAGTCGTGCATCGCAATGGAACCTGCTGGAGAGGAAGGGCGCCATTATAGGCGCGGCGGTTGCACGTCGGAACCGTTCCGTTATGCTCCCGTCTCCCCCAATCAGAGAGCGTATTCGTGAGAATCATCAGCGCCAACGTCAACGGCATCCGCTCCGCGGCGAGCAAGGGCTTCTTCGGCTGGCTCGCGGGCCAGGACGCGGACGTGGTGTGCGTGCAGGAGACCAAGGCCCAGGAACATCAGCTCGTTGCACCCGAGTTCCGACCCGACGGGCTCTCCTGTCACTATTTCGACGCGCAGCGCAAGGGTTACAGCGGCGTCGCGTTGTTCTGCCGCAGGCCGCCCGATCGCGTGGTGCGCGGGCTTGGCTTCGACGGCTGCGACGACGAGGGTCGCTACATCCAGGCCGACTACGGCAATCTGAGCATCGCCTCGCTGTACCTGCCCTCCGGGTCCGCAGGGCCGGAGCGTCAGGCGGCGAAGTACGCCTTCATGGATGCGTTCCTGGCGGTGCTCGCACGGATGCGCAAGGATGGCCGCGACTACATCATCTGCGGCGACTGGAACATCGCGCACCGCAACATCGACCTGAAGAACTGGCGCAGCAACCAGAAGAACTCGGGCTTTCTGCCCGAGGAGCGTGCCTGGCTGGATGAGGTGTTCGACGAACTCGGCTGGGTGGACGCCTTCCGCGTGGTGAACCAGGAGCCGGATCAGTACACTTGGTGGTCGAACCGGGGCCAGGCGTGGGCGAAGAACGTGGGTTGGCGCATCGATTACCAGATCATCTCCCCCGCGCTGCGCGAGCGGGTGCAGGCCGCCGGCATCTACAAGGACCAGCGCTTTTCCGACCACGCGCCGCTCATCCTGGATTACGGCGTCCAGCTTTGAGTCGCAGCCGGGAAGAAAACGGCCCAACGCAGAGACGCAGAGACGCAGAGAGCGCAGAGGACGCAAAGGAACATCGTCGATGCGCCGTCCTATCCTTTCAGCAGCCACCCAGAGGATTTGCCATGCACCGCTCGCTCCTCTTCGCCGCCGTCGCGACCGTCGCGGTGGCCTGTGCCACCTCGCCGCTGGGGCGCCAGCAACTGCGGTTCTTTCCAGGCGACCAGATGGCGGAGATGGGCGCGGCCGCCTTCGCGCAGACCCGCAAGGAGACCCCCGCCGTCTCAGACCCGGCGCTCACCGGGTATGTGAAGTGCGTGGCCGACGCCATCACACCGCTCGTGGAGGGTGGTCCCGAAACCTGGGAGGTGGTGGTGTTCGACGACCCGCAGGCCAACGCCTTTGCGCTCCCCGGTGGCAAGATCGGCGTCTATCGCGGGCTGCTGGATGTGGCGAAGACCCAGCACCAGCTCGCCACGGTGATCGGCCACGAGATCGCCCACGTGCAGGCGGAACACGGTAACGAGCGGGTCTCTACCGCCTATGCCACGGAAGCAGGACTGCAGCTCGTTCAGGCGCTCGCGGGCGGGCAGGGCGCACAGAACGACAACGTCATGGCCTTGCTCGGACTCGGTGCGCAGGTGGGCGTGCTGCTGCCGTTTTCACGCACCCAGGAGACCGAGGCGGATCTCATCGGACTCGATCTGATGGCCCGCGCCGGTTTCGACCCGCGCGAGAGCGTGCAGTTGTGGCAGAACATGGGCGCAGGCGGCAACGGCGCCCCGCCCGAATTCCTTTCCACCCACCCGTCCCACGGCACCCGCACCGACGACCTCAACCGGCGCATGGACCAGGCGCTGGCCCTCTATCAAGAGGCGCAGCAACAAGGGCGCACACCAGACTGCCGGCGCTGAGGCCAGGCTATTTCGCAGAGCTCCCTTCGCCTGCGCCCGCGGCCTGGACCTTGTTGCGGCCCGTACTGCGGGCACGTCGCAACGCGTCACCCGCCTCGCGGATCAGATCCTCTTCCGATTGCCCGGTGCGCCAGGCGCCCACACCGATACAGCAGCTGAGCCGTGGCGACCTGGCTGCGGTCTTTTCCTGGACGACGCTGCGGAACCGCTCGGCGACCCGCAGCGCCTGGCCGGGCGCAGTGTGCGGAAGCACAACGGCCATGTGCTGCTCGTCCAGCAGGCCGGACGCGTCGGTCTCCCGCAAGGTGCCGGCGACGGCCTTCGCGGCGGCGACCAGGGCCGCCGGGGGCGAGAGGCCTTCCACGGGGTCAGGGCTGAGCAACAGCAAGCCGAGCGGCTGGCCATGACGCCTCGCTTCCGCGAGCGCGGTGGCGAGGCGTTCGGCGAACGCATAGGGTGTGCCCAGCCCGGTGGCCGGGTCGCGGCGCGCCAGGGTGCCGATGCGCTCGTCGATCTGATTGACCCGCGCGCTGGTGCGCATCAGCTGTTCGGCCAGGCTGTGCACCTGCTGTAGTGCTTGGCGTCGCGCCTCCGTTTCTTCCTCAAGGCGCGCCTTGGCCGCGGCCAGCTCCTGTTGGTGCGCCGCCTGTGCGCGCTGGCGTTCCTCGGCCGATTCGCCAAGCTCCTTGCGCAGGCGTTCGAGGGTCTGCACGTGCTCACGCTCCTGGCCCACCTCCGTGCCCTGCACCAGCCAGCCGAAGTGGCGTTCTTCGATGGTGATCGACCGCCAGTTCAGTCGCAGCGTGCGCGACTGACCCTCATCCGAGCGTTCCACCACGCGCGTGCCTTCGGTCTTCGCGTAGCCCTTGCCGAGCAGGGCCTCGGGGCTTTCGAGGTCCATGCGTTTCACGCCGAGCAGCGTCAGGAAGCGGGGATTCACCTCGCTCCAGCCGCCGCCCGGGCTCACCAGCGCGAGCGCGGTATCGGCCTGCAACAGGGCCTGGGTGACCAGCGCGGCGCGCGCGCGTCTCTCACGCAACTCCTGATGTTGTTCGAAGGCCTCCCGGGACAAGGTGGCGTTGGCGCGCCGCAGCTGGACGGGACTCGGCAGACGCCGCGCCCTGGGCAGCCAGGCGAGGAACGCCAGCGCCGTGACCGCCAGCAGCGTGGCGGCGATGGCGCCGAGGCGTCCGCCGCGTTCCGGGTCCGGCCACCACAGTTGCCAGGCGGCGAAGCCGTGCACCACCGCGAGGGCGAACAGCGCCGACGCGCACAGTACCAGCAGCCCGCGGTAGCCGAGGTCGCGGCGGCGCAGCGCGAGATAAAGTAGGCCGAGCGGGAGCAGCAGCAAGGCGAGCGCCGTGGCCGCCTCGGCGAAGGCATGCAGCAGGATCAGCCCGTGGTCCCAGGCCAGCGGCGAGGCCGCCAGCGCCGAGTCCATGGCAGAGGAGAATTGCTGGAGGTATTCCATCCCGGTACACCCCGATGAGTCAGCCACCAGAGTGTAGCGGGGGTTCAACCGGTGCGGTTCAGCTCCAGGGACTTGCGCACCCAGGGCAGCAGCAGATAGGCGGGGAAGGCCAGCAGGAAGGTGACGAAGAAATACAGGGAGTAGCCGAGGCCTTCGGCGCCGTAGCCGCTCGCCCAGCCCGCCAGGGAGCGGCTCAGGGCGAACACCGAAGACAGCAGCGCGTATTCGGTGGCGGAGTGCTCCTTGTTCACGATGGCCATGAGGAAGGCCAGGAAGGCGGCGGTGCCCAGTCCGCCGGTGAAGGATTCGATACCGCTCGCGCTGTACATCAGCGCGGCCTGTGGCAGCGAGGGATCGCCTGCCAGCGGAATCGCATAGGCGGCGTAGGCGTACACCAGATTGGAGATCGCCTGGAACAGGCCGAGGATCCACAGGGCGTGGAAGATACCGATGCGGTCGGTGATCAGGCCACCCACCACGCCGCCGGCGATGGACAGCACCAGGCCCAGGTTCACCGACACCAGGCCGATGGCGCTGGCGGAAAAACCCGCATCCACCCAGAACGGCTTCACCATCAGACCCATGGCCGCGTCGCCCAGCTTGAACAACAGGATGAAACCGATGACCGGCAGCATGTAACGCCGCCGCAGCAGCTCCATCAGTGCGCCGAACATGGGGCCGTGGCTCAGGGACTCGAAACTTGCCGTCCCGGGGGCGCGGAAGGCCGAGCCGGCGAGCACCACGCCGCCGCTGAGCACGAAGGCCCAGGTCCACATGCCGCTCCACTGCGCAGACCACTGGGTGGTGCGATCCACCAGCCACAGGCTGCCGAGCAGGAACAGCATCACCGCGGTGAGGGCGAGCGGGTGGGCGGCGAGGGTGCGCAGTTCATGGGTGAGGGACATGCCGGGTGTGGTGGCCGCGGGGCGTTCGCGCGGCGCACGCAGACAGGCCAACCCAAGCAGCCCCAGCAGCAGGGCGCCGGCCGCATAAGTGGCCGCCCAGCCCAGGTAATCGCTCAGCATCAGCATGATGCCCGAGGTGAGCATGCCGACCCGGTACAGGCCGATGCGCAGACCGTTGGCGAGACCCAGCTCGTTCTTGTCGAGCAGCTCGATGGTGTAGCCGTCGATAGCGATGTCGTTGGTGGCGGAGAGCAGGGCGAACACCCCGATGGCGATCCACACCCAGGTGCCGAAGCCGCCGTGCGCGGCCAGGGCGATGAGCACCAGGCCCATGGCCAGGTCGGCGCCGGCCATCCAGCGGCGGTGTTGCCGGTAGTGATCAATGGCCGGCGCCCAGAGGAATTTGAGCGTCCAGGCCAGGCCGATGAGGCCGATGAGGCCGATGTCGCGCAGATCGACGCCCTGCTGGCGGAAGTGCACGGGGAAGACGTCGTAAAACACGCCGAGCGGGAAGCCTTCGGCGAAATACAGCAGGCCGACCCAGAACAGTTTGGATTTGAGGAGTTTGGGGGTGTGTTCCGGCACGTCTGTGTGGGTCGATGGTGAGCGACGGGTATCATACACAGTTTCCGAGCCCGCTCCGCGAACCCAGTCCCATGCCCCTGGATGCCTCTTTTCTGGCCGCTTTTCTCGTCGGTTTCACCGGCGGCGTGCACTGTGTCGGCATGTGCGGCGGCATCGTCGGCGCGCTCAGTTTCGGTGTGCCCGAGCCGGTGCGCGGCCGACCGCTGCGTTTTCTTCCCTACCTGCTCGCCTACAACACCGGGCGCCTGCTCAGCTACACAGTGGCCGGCGGGCTGGTGGGCGGCCTCGGTCTGCTGGCGGCCAACCTGGCCCTGCTGCACCGCGGCCAGCTGGTCCTGCAAGGCTTGGCGGCGCTGTTCATGATCGCGCTGGGACTGTACCTGGGCGGTTGGTGGGGCGGACTCGCGCATATCGAGCGCGCGGGCGCGGGGATCTGGCGACGCCTGGAGCCGCTCGGGCGCCGGCTGGTGCCGGTGCGCCGCCCCGCCCATGCCTTCGGACTCGGTCTGGTGTGGGGCTGGCTGCCTTGCGGACTGGTCTACAGCGTCCTGGTATGGGCGCTGGCCGCGGGCGGTCCCGGGCAAGGCGCGCTGCTGCTGCTCGGTTTCGGACTGGGCACCCTGCCCAACCTGCTCGCCATGGGCCTGGTGGCCGGACGCATGGCCGCGTTTACCCGCAAGCCCTGGGTGCAGCGCAGCGCAGGGTTGTTGGTGATCGCATTTGGTGCACTGGAAGGCTACCGCGCCTTGGTCTGAGCAGTGACCTGCGTCACTTCCCGGGCCTGACGTTTCAGCGCGTGAAGAATTGCTTGCGGAAATTGAACGTATAGGGCTGCTTCACTTCGGTTGGCCTGACCCGCACCTCGAAGTCGAGTACTTCCTCGTCGGTGACGGGGAAATCCGCCAAATAATAGATGGCGCCGCCTTCGCGCACTTCACGCACCTCGAGCGCACGCGTCTGCTGGTTCAGGGTGAGGGCGCGGGCATTCACCTTGGCGGCCACATCGGCGATCGCCGTCGCCGGCTTGCGCTGGATGGCGATGGTCAGCACACCGCGATTGTGGCTGCGCTGGATGCCATGGGACTTCGCGATGGGTGGATGCAGCATGTCCGCGGTGAAGGCATTGTAGTGGACGACGTAATCGTCGAATTCCACTGATTGCACCGCCTGGGCGGCGCCGGGGACGAACGCGAACAACCAGACGGCGAGAAGCGCGAAACGTCTCATGGGAACCCCCTGAGCAGCCGAATGAAACAACTATAGTCGTATCCCGGCTTTCGGCACGTGCACTGAACAGAAGTCCCGCCCGTGATCCGGCTGGCGGTTAGCCTGCCGCCGCCCGTGCCGTCTCCTGGGCCGCGCCCAGTGGCCGGTTGATGGTCGACAGTATGCTGCGTACCTCAGCATACTGCGTGCGCAGCATGCTGGATGACTTCTCCAACTCCTCGATGCGCGACTGCAAGGTGTCGCGCGACTCGTTAATTTTGCGCAGATTTTCGAGACGCTGCTCCATCTGTTCCTTATGGTCCTTGATCTGCTTGACCAGCGGGCTCATGACCGCCTTGCTCCAGTGCTCGGCATCCTTGTGCGCCTTGAAGAAGATGTTGCGCGCATGGCTGACCAGGGAAATAAAAAATTTCTTGATCACGTAGTGCTGCTCGGTAGCCACTGTGAGCGGGCTGTTGCGGAACGTCTCGGCGTCCTGCTTGAGTTGTTCGAATTCCCTTTGGTACTCCGCCACGTTATAGAGCACCGGTTTGATCTCGGTGATACCGTGCTCCTGATGGAACTTGCGATACACGGTAACTACCAGCCGGTTGAGCTGCTCCGTGTAGGTACCGACCTCGCGCAGTTTTTCCTCCACGCCGTCGAAAAAGGTCTTCATGCCGAGCTTCATGCCGTGGGTGGTCCAACTGCCGCTCATTGCCTCACGGGTCTGTGAGACCAGCTTGTCCAGTTCGGAAAGGCTGAGCAGGTCGAGCAGCTTCTTGCTCTGCTCGGACAAGATGCGTTTGTTGGCCTGAAAACTCTCCACGTTCTTGAAGTAGGCCACCTGTTCCTCACGGGCCTTCTTCATGAGATGTTCGATCACGTCGTTGTTCTTGCCCGACAGATCCTTGAGCTCCTGCAACTGCTTGGTGGCGGAATTGAGCCGCGAGGCCAGCAGGTCGTGGGATTCCTTCACCATGGAGCCGATCTCGTTCACCACGTGCTGGCGCACCAGGCTCTGCTTGTAGGGCAGGATGTCCCTGGCGAAGTAGCCTTCCAGATGCAGGATGTTGCTGCGTTCGATCAGCGCGTTGTCGTGGCGGATTTTCGCCAACAGGCCTTTTTGCGCTGACACCGGGAATACGCGCGAGGCCTCCATGCCGAGGGTCTGAGATACCTTGCGCGCCTGCTCATCGATGGATTTTTCTACGGCGTCCGGGGTCTTGAGTTCATCCCACAGCACGTCCACTTTGTTCAGCACCACCACCACGCCGCTTTCCTTGTGGAGGGACTTCACGTTGTGCTTCCACATGTCCAGATCGGACTTGGTGACGCCGGTGTCGGCGGCGAGTACGAACACCACCGCGTGCGCGTTGGGCAGCATGCTCACGGTGAGCTCGGGCTCGGTGCCCAAGGCGTTCAGGCCCGGCGTGTCGAGGATGACCAGGCCCTGCTTGAGCATCGGGTGGGGGAAGCTGATCAGGGCATGGCGCCACATGGGGATGTCGATGCCCTCCGGCACCGTGCCGTCAGGGGAATGCAGTTGCAGATCTTCGTCCCGGTAAAGCCCGAGCTCGCGCGCCTGCTGGAGCGGCACGCGCTTGGTGCGCACCACCTCCTGGAAGGCCTCGGCCATGCTGTCGGGAGAACTCAGGTCGAGGGGGATGTGGGTCCAATGAATGGGTTCATTGCGGAACTCGGCGATACTGGTTTCCTTCAGCCGGGTCTCGATGGGCAGCAGACGGATGTAGGCCTCCTGTGCCTTGTTGTCCCAGAACATCTCGGTGGGACACATGGTGGTCCGGCCGGCCTCGGAGGGCAGCAGGCGGCGGTCATACTCGGAAAAGAAAATGGCGTTGATGAGTTCCGTCTTGCCCCGCGCGAACTCGGCTACGAAGGCGATAGTCAGCCGATCGCTTTGCAGTGCGTCGAGAATCTCGAAGATGCGCAGTTCGTCCTCGCTGTCGACCATGTCGTTCGCCTCCAGCCACTTCTGGTAGCGCACGATGCCCTCGCGCAGATCGGACTTCCACCGATCGAAGGCCTGCATCTGCTCGCTCAAACGCTCATTCGACATGACAAGGACTCTTAGTTGGTGACTGCTGCCGCGACGCCGCAAGCCGCATGACTGCTACAAACCGCTGAACGCCGGGGAATTTTAACAGCAACAAGGCTCAGCGTAACGGCGGCCGGCCCGGCTCCCATGTGATGCCGGTCACGTTCGGAAAGGAACGCGGACGGCTGATGCGCAGGCGCTTGTCACGCCCGGTTTCACCCGCCACCAGGCTGACTGCGGAAGGGGCGACGCCGAAGGCCTTGGCGACGAAACGCAGCAGATGCTCGTTGGCCTTGCCGTCCACCGGTGGCGCCGTGATGCGCACCTTCAGCTGTTCGCCGTGGGGACCCACCAGCTCGTCACGGCTGGCACGCGGCTGCACGCGCAAATCGAGCAGCAGGTCTTCCCCTTCCCAACGGACCGCGGGCATCCCAGTTCCCCTAAACGTGCCGCAAGACCGGCGCGTCAGCCCGCCAGGCCACGCAACGGAGGCATGATGAGCATGAGCAGGACCTGCAGCCCGATGATGGCCACCAGCGGCGACAGGTCGAAGCCGGAGACTGGCGGCACCACACGGCGGATGGGGCGCAGGATGGGGTCGTTGAGGCTGTGCAGGGCGTCGGCCATGGGGTTGTAGCGTCCCGGGTTGACCCAACTGAGCAGCGCCTCGATGAGGATGGAGAAGATGAACACGTACACGGTCAGCTCGACGAGCTCGGCGACGGCCAGCAGGAACAGCGTCCCAGGGCCGATGGCAAACCCGTTCAACGCGGCGATCAGGCCGAGTGCCACCATTTGCAGCACCAGCATCAACACCACGGCGGCGAGATCGAGGCCCGCCAGCCCGGGAATGATGCGCCGCAGCGGCTTGAGGGCCGGGTTGGTAACCTTCACCAGGAACTGCGACAAGGGATTGTAGAAACTCGCCCGCGCCCATTGCAGCAGGAAGCGCAGCAACACCGCAATGATGTAGAGCTGAAACAGGGTATTGATGAGGAACGCCAGCGGCGTGGCGAGATAGCCGTTCATCCCTGGCCTCCCAACAGGCGGGCGAGTTCTTCGGAGCGGTCGCTGGCGGCCTGCAAGGCGCGGCGGAACAGGCGGCGCAGGTCACCTTCGTCGAGCACGCGCAGGGCCTGCTCGGTGGTGCCGCCCGGCGAGGTCACCCGTTGGCGCAGGGTGGCCGCGTCGTCGGGCGATTCGAGGGCCATCTTGGCGGCGCCGAAGGCGGTCTGCAGGGTGAGCAGGCGTGCGGTGTCCTTGGCGAGGCCGAGTTCCGCGGCGGCACTCTCCAGTGCCTCCATGACCAGGAAGAAATAGGCCGGGCCACTGCCCGACAGGGCAGTGACCGCGTCCATCTGTTCTTCGCGTTCGAGCCAGAGGGTGAGTCCGACGGCGCGCATGATGCCTTCCGCCAATTCCTTCTGCGCGGCATTGACGCGGGCGTTGGCCACCAGCGCCGTGGCGCCGCACTGCACCAGCGCGGGGGTGTTGGGCATGGTGCGTACGATGGCCGGTTTGCCGCCGAGCCAGCGTTCCATGTCGGCCAGGCGGATGCCCGCCGCGATGGAGACGATCAACGGGTTGCGCTCGCGGACCACAGGGGCGATGGTCTGGCAAATCTGCCCGAGCACCTGCGGCTTCACCGCCAGCACCACCACATCCGCATGCCGGACCAGGGCGTCGTTGTCGTCGATGACGTGCACTGAGCCTTCGTGGAGGCGCTCGCGCTGCTGCGGATCCGGTTCGGACACCCAGAGGGTCGCTGGGTCCGTGTGATCCGCAATCAGGCCGCCGATGAGGCTGCGTGCCATGTTGCCGCCGCCGATGAAACCGATGGTGGATGCTTTCATTGTGCTCGGGGGTTGGTTAGGCCGGCTAAAGCATAACGGCTGTCTTGCTTGGCTGCCATGCAAAAAGCCTTAACACGGGGACACGGGGGAAATCCTTCCATGTAGTTCCCGACCGGAGCGGCCTCAGGCCGCGCTAGCTTCGACATGGCGCAATCGCGGCCTGAGGCCGCTCCCAAAAATCAGGAAACCCCGTGTCCCCCGTGTTAAGGCTTATCCAACTGACCGTAATCGCGGGCGCCGAAGAGGGCGCTGCCCACACGGACCAGGGTGGCGCCTTCGGCTACCGCCGCCTCCAGGTCGTCGGACATGCCCATGGACAGGGTATCGAGGCCGTAGCCCTCGGCGTTGAACCGTTCGAAGGCCTCGCGCAGGGCGCGGAAGGGCGCGCGCTGGGCTGCGGCGTCATCGCTGGGGGCGGGGATGGTCATGAGACCGCGCAACCGCAGGCGGGGCATTCCGCGCACCGCCGCGGCGAGTGCCGGCAGCGCATCGAAGCCGATACCCGATTTGCTGGCCTCGCCGCTGGTGTTCACCTGAATGCAGACCTGCAATGGCGGCAGGTGCGCGGGGCGCTGCTCGTTCAGGCGCTGGGCGATCTTCAGGCGGTCGATGGTGTGCGCCCAGTGAAAGTTCTCCGCGACCGGACGGGTCTTGTTGGACTGCAGCGGGCCGATGAAGTGCCACTCCAGGTTCGGGTCGGCCACGGCGGCGATCTTGGCGAGCGCCTCCTGCACGTAGTTCTCCCCGAAGCGGGACTGGCCCGCCGCCGCGCAGGCGCGCACCGCGTCGGCGGGAAAGGTCTTGCTTACTGCGAGCAGCGTCACGGAATCCGCCGGGCGCCTCGCGTCATCCTGCGCTTCGCGAATGCGCCGGCGCACGGCGGCGAGCCGTGTCGCGATGGCGTTCATGTTGTCTGTCATAGGCATACGTTATAAGTTATCGCTCGCGACCGCGGGTAGGGTCACCGATAACAACACCAAGAGTCACCGCCCATGGATATTACCGAACTGCTTGCCTTCGGCGTCAAAAACGGCGCATCCGACCTGCATCTCTCCGCGGGACTGCCGCCGATGATCCGCGTCGACGGCGATGTGCGGCGCATCAACCTGCCGCCCCTCGACCACAAGGCCGTACACGGCCTCGTGTACGACATCATGAATGACAAGCAGCGCAAGGACTACGAGGAATTCCTAGAGACCGACTTCTCGTTCGAGATTAAGGGCCTCGCGCGCTTTCGTGTGAATGCCTTCAATCATCACCGCGGGTCGGGTGCGGTGTTCCGTACCATTCCGTCCAAAATCCTCACCCTGGAGCAGCTCAACTGCCCGCCGATCTTCAAGACCATCGCGGACAACCCGCGCGGCATCGTACTGGTGACCGGGCCGACCGGCTCGGGCAAGTCGACCACGCTCGCTGCGATGATCGACTACAAGAACGACAACGAGTACGGCCACATCCTCACCGTCGAGGACCCCATCGAGTTCGTCCACGAATCCAAGAAGTGCCTCATCAACCAGCGTGAGGTGCATCGCGATACCCTGGGCTTCAACGAGGCGCTGCGTTCGGCCTTGCGTGAGGACCCTGACGTGGTCCTGGTGGGCGAAATGCGTGACCTGGAAACCATCCGCCTGGCGCTCACCGCCGCCGAAACCGGCCACCTGGTGTTCGGCACCCTGCATACCAGTTCGGCCGCCAAGACCATCGACCGCATCATCGACGTGTTCCCTGCCGCGGAGAAGGACATGGTGCGCGCCATGCTTTCCGAATCCCTGCGCGCCGTCATCTCCCAGACCCTGCTCAAGAAGACCGGCGGTGGCCGCGTCGCGGCGCATGAAATCATGATCGGCACGCCGGCTATCCGCAATCTCATCCGCGAGGGCAAGGTCGCGCAGATGTACTCGGCTATTCAGACCGGCCAGAGCCTCGGCATGCAGACCCTCGACCAGAACCTGCAGGACCTGGTGCAGCGCGGCATCACCTCCAAGCAGGAGGCCCGCCTCAAGGCCGCCAACAAGGACGTGTTCAACTGATTGACCATTCAAGTGCGCTACTGAACGCAAGCGGATGCAGAGAAAAGCATTAACCACGGGGGACACGGGGAGCACGGGGAAGGCAAGATCAAGTTAACGCGTGCGCCTGAACAGGCATGAGTGCAACCCTGTGGGAGCGCGCTTCTGCTCGCGATGTGCTCACGAGTTCCGCAGAGCCAAGACGCGAGCAGAAGCCCGCTTCCCCACATGCCTGAGGCCTTTCACCCCCCGTGTTCCCCGTGTCCCCCGTGGTTAATGCTTTTTTTCTTTGAAACCGCCCGCGTTCATGTGCGGACTTTCTAAAAGGATTCATCATGGACTTTGATTCGCTGCTGAAGCTGATGGTGCACAAGAGCGCCTCCGACCTGTTCATCACGGCCGGGGTGCCGCCGAGCATGAAGATCCACGGCAAGATCACGCCGGTGGCGAAGGGCAGCCTCACCCCGGATCAGGCGCGCCAGATCGTCTACAGCATCATGAACGAGAAGCAGCGCCAGGAGTTCGAAGAGGATCGCGAGTGCAATTTCGCGCTGTCACGCTCGGGCATCGGCCGCTTCCGCGTGAACGTATTCCAGCAGCGCAACCAGATCGGCATGGTGCTGCGCCGTATCGAGACGCACATCCCCACCTTCGATGATTTGAATCTGCCGTCCATTCTCCAGGACCTGGCCATGACCAAGCGCGGCATCGTGCTGTTCGTGGGCGGTACGGGCTCCGGTAAGTCCACCTCGCTGGCCTCCATGGTGGACTACCGCAACCGCACCAGCACGGGTCATATCATTACCATCGAAGACCCTATCGAATACGTGCACCAGCACCAGAGCTGCATCGTCACGCAGCGCGAAGTGGGCATCGACACCGATAATTTCGAAAGTGCGCTGGTGAATACGCTGCGTCAGGCGCCCGACGTGATCCTCATCGGCGAAATCCGCCACCGTGAGACCATGGAGTACGCCATCGCCTTCGCGGAAACGGGTCACCTGTGTCTCGCCACCTTGCATGCGAACAATGCCAATCAGGCGCTGGACCGCATCATCAACTTCTTCCCGGAAGACCGCCGCTCGCAGCTCCTCATGGACTTGTCCCTGAACCTCAAGGCCGTGGTGGCCCAGCGCCTCATCCCGCGCGCCGACGGTCAGGGCCGCCGCGTAGCCGTGGAGATACTCATCAACACGCCGCTGGTGGCCGAGCTCATCCTGCGTGGCGAGGTGCACGGCATCAAGGAGCTGATGAAGAAGTCCACCGAACACGGCATGCGCACCTTCGATCAGGCGCTCTACGAACTCTTCCGTGAAGGCCACATCACCGAACAGGATGCGCTGCGCAATGCCGACTCGGCCAACGAGGTGCGCATCATGATCAAACTCGGCGACAGCGGCACCTCGGCCGAGGAACTCACCGCGGGACTCGACAACCTTCGCCTCGAGGAAACCGAGGCGCCGGGACGCATCCGCCGCTAGTCGGAACGTAACTAGCGGGAAGCGAGCCAGGAGCAGCCAGTTGCACTGTGCGGCAGTGGAGCTGAGCGCGGGTCTTGGGTACTCGTGCGTAGACGCAGGAGCCGCTTGCGGGTGAGGAAAATCGTCGACGAGTCGGGCCGGATTTTAGGCTAGTTCGAGCTTCTCCCCTTGTGGGAGCGAGCTTACGCTCGCGATTCTTCGCCACGCCGCTCGCGAGCGGAAGCGCGCTCCCACAAGAAAAATACAGCTCCGCGCTGGGCGTGGTCGCATCTCTTTTGTGCCGTCGGGGGCAATGCGCACCGGCAACACACTGCCTAGTCGCTTGTGAGCGTTCAGCGGGTGAACAACCGTTCAGAAAGGGCACTAAGGCATGGAACGTCCTATTTGGGAGCTGTGTGCGGCAGCGAACTTTCGTACCGATGAGTCGCCGCTTGAGGCAGATTTCTGAGCTGCCTGTGCGGCAGCGAACGTCACGCTGCGGGTATTCGTGCACCTGCACACTTTCTGAGCTGCCTGTGCGGCAGCGAACACGTTTTCATCGCCGGACAGGTGCGCGGTGGTTTTCTGAGCTGCCTGTGCGGCAGCGAACAAAGCCAGAGGGAGACTTGTGATGCCCTGGAATTTCTGAGCTGCCTGTGCGGCAGCGAACCTTCGTGGTCGTAACGTGCGCCTGCGCCCTACTTTCTTAGCTGCCTGTGCGGCAGCGAACTTCTCCCAATCACTCTTTGGCCGTGTCACCTGTTTCTGAGCTGCCTGTGCGGCAGCGAACGCATTTCGCCAGGCCATTGGCCAGCTGGTAGATTTCTGAGCTGCCTGTGCGGCAGCGAACCCGGAACCGATGGCCAAGTGGGAGGATTACGATTTCTGAGCTGCCTGTGCGGCAGCGAACACAGGGTGGTGTACCCACCCGCGAACGTGACCTTTCTGAGCTGCCTGTGCGGCAGCGAACGTTCCTGAAAATGGATTTGTGCTTGTCGTGGATTTCTGAGCTGCCTGTGCGGCAGCGAACCAACTTCTGCTCGGTCAGTTTCACTGCCAAATTTTCTGAGCTGCCTGTGCGGCAGCGAACATCGGATGAGCGGAACAAATCCTCTGCGCGATTTTCTGAGCTGCCTGTGCGGCAGCGAACCGGGATGGGTTGAGACTGGCCGAACGTCGCAATTTCTGAGCTGCCTGTGCGGCAGCGAACGGCGAGCGGCTTTGCCAAGAGCCAGCGGGCTATTTCTGAGCTGCCTGTGCGGCAGCGAACAGCCCCGACGAACGCGCCCACATGCTGGCTTTTTTCTGAGCTGCCTGTGCGGCAGCGAACTCCACCTGCTCGTCGTCGGCGAGCATCATCACTTTCTGAGCTGCCTGTGCGGCAGCGAACGCCGACGCCCAGGGTGTCACCCTCTCCAACGTTTTCTGAGCTGCCTGTGCGGCAGCGAACACTGGGAGGCCGGCAAGGCCCGTATGCATCCTTTTCTGAGCTGCCTGTGCGGCAGCGAACGTGGGCGGCGTGCTGGACGCTGACCTGAGGGATTTCTGAGCTGCCTGTGCGGCAGCGAACCTCGGCCGCAAGCTCGATCAGGACGAACGCCATTTCTGAGCTGCCTGTGCGGCAGCGAACTGCGACCACTTGCGCGCCTCCTCCGGCCAGGTTTTCTGAGCTGCCTGTGCGGCAGCGAACTCGATGGAATCCAACACCTCAACACGAAAGCCTTTCTGAGCTGCCTGTGCGGCAGCGAACTTGGAGGAACTATGAAACTCGAATACTGCTACTTTCTGAGCTGCCTGTGCGGCAGCGAACAGCAAGTACCCGCCAGGGACAACAGTCACTGTTTTCTGAGCTGCCTGTGCGGCAGCGAACGATTCTGCCAACGACGAGGTGGAGTGCGAGGCTTTCTGAGCTGCCTGTGCGGCAGCGAACTGCGTTCTTCAGGAGTGACAGGCCAGGCGTCTTTTCTGAGCTGCCTGTGCGGCAGCGAACACGCTCCTTGACTCAGGAACGGGAGAAACTAATTTCTGAGCTGCCTGTGCGGCAGCGAACGTCTCCACGCGCGCCATGACCAGCTCGTCTATTTTCTGAGCTGCCTGTGCGGCAGCGAACGCACCCGCCGCCGGCCGCGAAGCGCTCACCGTTTTCTGAGCTGCCTGTGCGGCAGCGAACCTGTGCCGAAGAGCGTGAGGCATCCGCAGCTCTTTCTGAGCTGCCTGTGCGGCAGCGAACATAGTCGGTGGTGATGCGCTGGAGGAACGTCATTTCTGAGCTGCCTGTGCGGCAGCGAACCGAGATTGGCCATCACGCTCTCTACCCGTTCCTTTCTGAGCTGCCTGTGCGGCAGCGAACATCCAGCTCGCGCCCAACACCAGCACCGTGCATTTCTGAGCTGCCTGTGCGGCAGCGAACGGCGGCTCAAGCGGGCCGTTATCTGGCCTCAGTTTCTGAGCTGCCTGTGCGGCAGCGAACGTTTGCCGGGTGTTCCTGCCCCGCAATGTGTGTTTCTGAGCTGCCTGTGCGGCAGCGAACGTTTGCCGGGTGTTCCTGCCCCGCAATGTGTGTTTCTGAGCTGCCTGTGCGGCAGCGAACCGTAGCACGTGCAGCCCAGGCCGTCGCCTGCTTTTCTGAGCTGCCTGTGCGGCAGCGAACCCGACCACGTATTCATAACCGTCGGCGTACTCGTTTCTGAGCTGCCTGTGCGGCAGCGAACTCCAGCAGTGGGTTGGCTGCTCGCCGAGGATATTTCTGAGCTGCCTGTGCGGCAGCGAACCTGTCCCCGCTGGTTGAGCGCGTCATGGAGCTTTTCTGAGCTGCCTGTGCGGCAGCGAACTCGGAGAGCTTCCCGTACTTCGCGGCCAGCCATTTCTGAGCTGCCTGTGCGGCAGCGAACGACAGTCGCGAGGTGTTACGCGTCGCCGACGATTTCTGAGCTGCCTGTGCGGCAGCGAACAGCACTGAGGCCAGATAACGACAAGGGTCGGCTTTCTGAGCTGCCTGTGCGGCAGCGAACGCCAAACTGTTACGCCGACTCAATACGCTGACTTTCTGAGCTGCCTGTGCGGCAGCGAACAGAATCGCCAGCCGCACAACAAGCGGGTGCAGCTTTCTGAGCTGCCTGTGCGGCAGCGAACGCTCCGCATAAGCCGCGTAGCGAAGCGGAGTCTTTCTGAGCTGCCTGTGCGGCAGCGAACTTCACGGGCGCGGCCGGCGCTGACAATTCCCAGTTTCTGAGCTGCCTGTGCGGCAGCGAACGTGATGGACAGCCGCGGCCGTCGCACCGAACTTTTCTGAGCTGCCTGTGCGGCAGCGAACGCAACAAATACGCGCACCTTGGCACTAGTTACTTTCTGAGCTGCCTGTGCGGCAGCGAACTACGCCGCTGCATGAATACAAACACCCAGAACTTTCTGAGCTGCCTGTGCGGCAGCGAACAATGCCAGATAGCCGGTAGTGCCTAGCGACGCTTTCTGAGCTGCCTGTGCGGCAGCGAACCGAACGCGCTCAGCCGCGCACCATTCTCGCTTTTTCTGAGCTGCCTGTGCGGCAGCGAACGATGGATGCCGTAAAAGGGGCAGGCCTTGATGTTTCTGAGCTGCCTGTGCGGCAGCGAACTTAGTGAAAGTGCCGCATAACCATCAACTTCATTTCTGAGCTGCCTGTGCGGCAGCGAACGTGCAGGGCGTCAAGCGCCTGTCCGGCGCGCATTTCTGAGCTGCCTGTGCGGCAGCGAACCTCGCGCAGGCTGTCCCACAGGTGACCAGGCGTTTCTGAGCTGCCTGTGCGGCAGCGAACTCCTCCAGGCGCAGGCCCGAGCCGTACAGTAGTTTCTGAGCTGCCTGTGCGGCAGCGAACGGCATCGCAGGTCAAGGCGCTGTTGGTTGCCATTTCTGAGCTGCCTGTGCGGCAGCGAACTCCAGGTCAAGAATATCGTGGTGGCGGTGTGTTTTCTGAGCTGCCTGTGCGGCAGCGAACGGATACTCGACGATGAACCTATCGTCTCCCATTTTCTGAGCTGCCTGTGCGGCAGCGAACATCGCCGAGGGAAAGATTCAGGCGCGTGAAGATTTCTGAGCTGCCTGTGCGGCAGCGAACTCGCGTTTCCAGCGCATACGACCTCTTTTTGTTTTCTGAGCTGCCTGTGCGGCAGCGAACGCGTTCAATCGGGCGAAGGAGCGCGCCGGCTTTTTCTGAGCTGCCTGTGCGGCAGCGAACGAGGCGCTGGCCCGGGGTGTCCAGCCAGGTCTTTTCTGAGCTGCCTGTGCGGCAGCGAACTCGCAGTGCGCAACGTGCGCGGCGTGCGCCAGTTTCTGAGCTGCCTGTGCGGCAGCGAACGGCGCCCGTGTCCTGGTGGCGGAACACCACCATTTCTGAGCTGCCTGTGCGGCAGCGAACTCGGTCGCGGTAATGCCATGGCCGTTGGCGAATTTCTGAGCTGCCTGTGCGGCAGCGAACCGCCGCCGGTGCCGTCCTCCGCGCGAGTGCGTTTTCTGAGCTGCCTGTGCGGCAGCGAACCGGTGAACGTGACATCCATGCTCACGCGCTACTTTCTGAGCTGCCTGTGCGGCAGCGAACTTGGTGTGTTCGAAATGACTGCCGGCCACGAATTTCTGAGCTGCCTGTGCGGCAGCGAACGCCCATCATCCGGAAACTGTGGCCTCGCTATGTTTTCTGAGCTGCCTGTGCGGCAGCGAACCTGGCGGTGGTGGTGATACCGGCGGTGGCGGTTTTCTGAGCTGCCTGTGCGGCAGCGAACAAATCCGCGTCCTCGCCCACCCCATCCGAGATTTTCTGAGCTGCCTGTGCGGCAGCGAACTGGCAACACCAGCATGACAAGCCAGTGGGCGTTTTCTGAGCTGCCTGTGCGGCAGCGAACGATGTGGCCGTGCAGCGCATCCTCCATGTACATTTCTGAGCTGCCTGTGCGGCAGCGAACGGTTGAAACAGGAATCGACTGGCTCGCCTCAATTTCTGAGCTGCCTGTGCGGCAGCGAACTCGCGCGCCTTCTGCAGCCACTCCTGTTTCTTTTTCTGAGCTGCCTGTGCGGCAGCGAACCGAATGGTTCCCGGTGCCGGGTAGTCTCCATTTTTCTGAGCTGCCTGTGCGGCAGCGAACCTCCATCAGCGGACTAACCGCTTCCTGCCAACTTTCTGAGCTGCCTGTGCGGCAGCGAACGATTCGCTGGTGTGATAACGCTGTTCGCGGTTTTTCTGAGCTGCCTGTGCGGCAGCGAACGGCGCGTGTCGCCGCGAGTCGGTCCGCGAGGCTTTCTGAGCTGCCTGTGCGGCAGCGAACGACTGGTTCGATAAGCCGCTGAAGATCTACATTTTCTGAGCTGCCTGTGCGGCAGCGAACGGCCTACAACATCGGCACTGGCGCGTGGTGCATTTCTGAGCTGCCTGTGCGGCAGCGAACAACCCGCTGAGCGTGGCCGCGTTCCCCACGCATTTCTGAGCTGCCTGTGCGGCAGCGAACTGTGCGCGCTGGACTGGGTGCGCAGCCCCTGGTTTCTGAGCTGCCTGTGCGGCAGCGAACCCGCGCAGATCGTATTCCGTGAGCGTCACGGTTTTCTGAGCTGCCTGTGCGGCAGCGAACTCCCAATTGTAGTGCCGGTGCATTTCCCAGGCTTTCTGAGCTGCCTGTGCGGCAGCGAACCAGCTGCAGAGGCACAGGGAGGCCATCATCCATTTCTGAGCTGCCTGTGCGGCAGCGAACACAAGATGGTTGCCGAGTCGTCAGTGGACTCGTTTTCTGAGCTGCCTGTGCGGCAGCGAACTCCTCGCCTCTTCGGCGGCGCGGGACTCTGAGTTTCTGAGCTGCCTGTGCGGCAGCGAACAAGACGGTGATCGCGAACATACAGAGACTTTTTTTCTGAGCTGCCTGTGCGGCAGCGAACCAGTGCCGCCTGTGAATGGAGCCACCGTTGACTTTCTGAGCTGCCTGTGCGGCAGCGAACGGTGCGAAACCAACATGACTTCTGGACGTGACTTTCTGAGCTGCCTGTGCGGCAGCGAACGCGGTACTCAAGGAAACTGCGGTTCCCCTTGTTTTCTGAGCTGCCTGTGCGGCAGCGAACTGTCAGGCCGTGCCCCAACCTGCTCGGCAGTTTTTCTGAGCTGCCTGTGCGGCAGCGAACACACCCATCCGGCACTGGTGACGCGCTTATGCTTTCTGAGCTGCCTGTGCGGCAGCGAACCATGTCGCTCTCGTCGTCTACGACGGCCATAATTTCTGAGCTGCCTGTGCGGCAGCGAACCGTACCGCAGCCGACATGCGCGGCATCAGCGATTTCTGAGCTGCCTGTGCGGCAGCGAACCCCGGCACGGCGGTAAACCGCTGGGATCGGCGTTTCTGAGCTGCCTGTGCGGCAGCGAACCACAGCATGAAATACCTCTGCTTTGATGGTGTTTTCTGAGCTGCCTGTGCGGCAGCGAACGACCAGGACAACGACAAGGGGTTGTGTGTCGTTTTCTGAGCTGCCTGTGCGGCAGCGAACGTCTGTGGTTGTTGCTTGCCGAGTTCATGGAATTTCTGAGCTGCCTGTGCGGCAGCGAACTGGGTCCGTGTATCGCCGAGCTGTCGTTTGGTTTTCTGAGCTGCCTGTGCGGCAGCGAACGGGGCTCGAAGGGAAAGACTCCGGCCTCTGGTTTTCTGAGCTGCCTGTGCGGCAGCGAACACGCCGGACACATCGGCACGCATGTGCAGATATTTCTGAGCTGCCTGTGCGGCAGCGAACATTCGCGGCCCACACGTTTTCGCCAAGTGACATTTCTGAGCTGCCTGTGCGGCAGCGAACCCGAGCTCCGCGCTCAGTATCAGGACGTGGTGTTTCTGAGCTGCCTGTGCGGCAGCGAACTCTACAGGCTGGTGAGGCTGGACTTGCACGATTTTCTGAGCTGCCTGTGCGGCAGCGAACCTTTCGCCTTATCAGTTGGTGTCTCGCATCGTTTTCTGAGCTGCCTGTGCGGCAGCGAACCAGGTGCGTGCGGCCTACGCGAGCCCCGGGGATTTCTGAGCTGCCTGTGCGGCAGCGAACGGGTGACTGTTGGCGCGGCTTGCGTGCTGTTGTTTCTGAGCTGCCTGTGCGGCAGCGAACTCGTTCCCGTCGACGGCGTGATCATCGTCGACTTTCTGAGCTGCCTGTGCGGCAGCGAACCAGGTGTTCGTGCGGGCCTTCGAGGACATCATTTTCTGAGCTGCCTGTGCGGCAGCGAACTCGTAGAAATGGCCAACACTCGCAGACGCAAGTTTCTGAGCTGCCTGTGCGGCAGCGAACTTCAATCCAGTCCAGGAACGGGAGCCCCTTCATTTCTGAGCTGCCTGTGCGGCAGCGAACTCGACGCCGCCGTTGCGATGGTGATGGCGTTCTTTCTGAGCTGCCTGTGCGGCAGCGAACGCGCACATCCACAGCAGCAGCCCAGCGGCAAATTTCTGAGCTGCCTGTGCGGCAGCGAACGAACAGCGGCTCGGCCTCGGCGCCCGTGTCCTTTTCTGAGCTGCCTGTGCGGCAGCGAACCGTTCGGCATCCCGCCGTTCAAAATCGGGATTTTTCTGAGCTGCCTGTGCGGCAGCGAACTCCCACACACTCACCGGCCCGCAATCCGTGTATTTCTGAGCTGCCTGTGCGGCAGCGAACCTAGCGAGCCGTCGGCGTGAGCGATGAACGAATTTCTGAGCTGCCTGTGCGGCAGCGAACGCGGCGAGGAGGAAGAGCCGTGGACGCCGGGATTTCTGAGCTGCCTGTGCGGCAGCGAACTGGCGAGGTTGAACGAGATTCAGGCGCGGCTCTTTCTGAGCTGCCTGTGCGGCAGCGAACTTTGTTCCCCTTTTCCTTTCCCCAATTTCCAGTTTCTGAGCTGCCTGTGCGGCAGCGAACGAAAGCACAAACAGCACAAACAACAGCGCAGCTTTCTGAGCTGCCTGTGCGGCAGCGAACTAGAGAAGGATTACTCCAAGTACCTGATTGTTAAAGAGCAACGGCGCACCGGGCGCCCCGTGCCATTCCACGGCAGGGGCGCTAAGTTGTTGTATTTTAACGACTGCTGGTGCGCTCGCAAAAAAGGGTCAGAACCAGGGAACGGTCGCGTCGGTCGCAAGGCCGTAGCGGCTGAACGTCCCGGGTATAGGTTCATCCAGCAGCTTTCCCATCCCTATGAAAAGGCTGAATGTCTGCCCCGTACTTTGGCTGCGGACATTAGCGAAGGGCAGCGCGACCGGTCGCAACACGCTGTCAGGAATCCGTTCCTCTGCGATCGACAGCGAGACCTGATGCCGTCGCGCATGGCGCCGACGTAGCCGCTCGACACTCGTTTTCGGTTGTACTCGGTGCACGACACGGTGTTTGACACCATGCGGGACTGCCGCCACCAAACCGACATCGACAAAATCCCGCATGCCAGCCAGCCAATCGAGTGCAAGCAACTGGCACAGGCGGTCGGCCTTACCATGCAGACGCAATATTGTCCCCAGGCTCCGTGGTTTGAGCTGATATCGCGGAAAACTCACCCCGATATCGTCCGCCTCCAGCACCACCAGAGCGCGGTGCAGTTTGCTGAACAGCGCTCCCATGAGCACCGGAGGTGTGAATTCCGGATCCTGTCGTAAGCTGAACTCGACATAGTGGTCCATGGTAATTAGCCCGCGTCGCCGAACACGCCGCCACGAATCAGGGTCGCCACCACGAAGTGCTGGTCATTCGTTGCCGGCGCCTTGTCCTTCAGGATCCAGCCATCGAGCAGGCTATAGAAATCCGTCTTCTCCCTGGGCTGGCGCCAGGCCTTGCCCTGTGTGGTGACCGAACCATAGGGCTCCACTGCAATAGGGCCGTTCTCCTCGGCGCCTGGATACCAGGTGTCGATGGTACGCAGGGCATTGCCGATTTTCTGCGAGTGAATGGCGGCGATAGCGTCCTCGCCCTTGCCTACGCCGTAAAGGGTTTTGCTCTTGCTGCCACGTTGGCGGTCGAGGAGGAGCTCCTGCGAGGGGAACACCTCCTGTCCGGCGCCAATGCGGGCAAAGGCGGTGACCCGCAGCAGGACGTGGGCGCGCCCGCTAAGACCGGAGGCGAGCACCTCAGTCAGTGCTTGTACATCCGCGGCATCCGAGGATCCTGCCTCCAAGGTACGCAGCGAGTGTTCGAGTGCCTGGAACGTCCACTCGGTGATGGGTTTGCCATTCTGCAGCTGCGCTACTCGCACCTCGACTTGTTCGGCGCCAATGCGGTTGCGCCAGAGAAAGCGGCCATTGGCCAGATTTGCAGCATAGCGGCGTGCCAGTTCGCTGAAGCTGTTTTCCTCTACATAACCGTTGACGGTCGCCACGAGCTTCCGCCGGTAGCTGTCGTTGTTGCAGGCAGAAGGTTCGCCCACGTTGCCCAGCACTCGCAGGGTGAACTGAACCTTGAGTGTGTCGGTACTCTGGGGGAGGGTAGCGACGTCTACGGTTTGGAGATTTGGATTCTCAATTGCGGCGTCCAGCTTTGCCGGATCCTGGTCTTTGGTCTTGAGGCGGTTCGAGATGGTGCCGCGTACCGACTTCTCGCGAATCCGAACCGGCAGCCAGCTATCGGAGTTGTCAAGGTCGTTCCAATCGCCGGCAAAGAACAGCGCATCAGAGGGGTCCAGCTTGCGCTCGAAGGCGAGGACGGAAGCGGTCGTAAGTTCATTGGCCATGTCGTTATTCCTTATTCCCTTGTGGTTGTCGGTCAGTCGAAATCGGTTTCGTAGTGTGAAACGGGGCGATAGTCGTTTCGGAGGCGGTAGAGGCCGTCCTCCGTCCGGCTGTCGGCGTACCACAGCATTTGCTGTGGTGACCCAAGACGATGGGGGCTGATCCACTCGCCTACCGAGTACAGGCTCTCGACGAAGCGGAACGGGGTGTTCGCGCTGCGGGCGTTGACAACGCTGCCCGGTGGATGAAGCTCGCCCAAGGCACCGTAGCCGACCGGGATCGGCACCACCCAACCGAGATCGTCGCGGTCATGCAGCCACTTGCCTTCGGCCTCGGCATCGTCCATGGCCTGCCAGTGCCAGTTGATGCGTGACAGCGACAGCCAGGCATCCAGCCGGGTGGCACCGGGGTTGTTGACCTGAAGAGTGGTGAGCCGCTGGTCGAGCAGATCGTCGCGGGCCACCAACGTGAAACCCGGCAGCAGCCGCAAGCGCGCTTTACGGAACACCTCCTGCCGGTCTCTTTCGGTACCGGTCAGGTCAATTAGATAGGGTCGGTAACCTGGCAATGACGGGAGTAGCGTTCCGCCGGCCACGCGCATCGTGGAGAACAGGTCGGCAATGCGTGCACTGTCTGCCTGCTGCGCTTCGGGTTCGCGCTGCCAGCGTTCGCTCTGAACTGCCAACACCAGGCTCAGTTCGAGGTGGATGCGCCCCTCCTCGACGATGGCCGCAGTCTTCCCATCCTTGCCAACTGGATTACGCGACAGGCAGAACGTCTTGACGTAGCCGCCGTCGGACACCTGCTCCTGGTGATCGTGACAGACCGCGCCGACCGCCTTGAATGTGAAATCCAATCCGTCTGCGCGTGCCCGGCGCTCCAGTGCCCACATCAGGCCGGTAAAGGCCGTCATGGCCGGAAAACCGTGCGTCAGGGGACTGGAGATGGCGTTGGCGTTTTGTACCCGTAGGTGCGGCAGCACCAACAAATGGGTGAAGTCGGGGCAACGGGTCATGCCGTACCTCCTGCTTGCCGCTGCAGTGGTGTGGGCCAGGTCACGTCGACTATGGCCTGCCGCGCCCAGTGCCTCGCTTCGATATCGCCAACAGCGGTCAAGCCAGCCTCCCGAAGTTGATCGTTGAGCCAGTTGGCGAAACGGCCGGCGACTTCGTCGGCCCAATCGCCGTGCGCAAGAGCCGTTCGAAAGGATTCGTCGGCTTCTTCACGTCCAGGTCGTGAGGGCAGTTCGGCGCGGCCCGGATCGAGCCACAAGCATTCGCATGCGGGCAGTTGGCATGCGGACTCGCGGGTCCAGCCCGGGGCGTAGCGCTGCTGTTGTTCAAGCCCGAATGCAGCGAGGCCGGCACCAAGATCCTGCTCGATACGCTCACGGGCCTGCCGGATCGTCATTGTGGACGCGTCTTCCGCGTGGTCCTTCAATAACTTCACCAGTGCCCGGACCTGCCCACGTACGCCCGCGTAGTGGAGAAAAACCTGGAATACGGTCCTCTGCTTCAGCAGGTCCAGCGACCGTGAGCGAGTCCATGTCGGAGGCAGCGAGGCAAGCAGGTAATTCACACCGCCGCGTTCGCTGTTGAGCTGCGAGATGTTTTGCGGTTTGGTTCCGCCGAGCTTGCGGGCTACCAGGTTGCGGTACTCGCGGTAGCCGCCGTCATGGGGTTTGCGGACTCGGTACGCCTCGCGGGCCAGACGGTTCGTATCGCCGAAGCGGGCGTCCTGGATTTCGGCATGCACCCTGTGGGCGAGACTGGTGGCGAACATCGGCTGCAGCAGGTGATAACCCGTATCCCGGGTTGGATCATCGCCCACCAACCAATAAACCTGCTTCGCCAGTTCATGTGAGATCGCTTTTGGCTCATTGCGCACCAAAGTGCCAAAGGCAGCCATCCATTCGTCGGCTACGGCCGGGTCGTCGTGCATGGCGTGCCGCAGGTCGGCATCACCAGCCAACACCCAGTCCAGCAGGCGTTGTCCGTCAACCTCAACACGGAGGAATTTGAACACGTCCAGTGCGGCAGCATTGCCAACCACGTCCTCGGCGAAGTTTTCGCCAAGTGAATGTGTACCGACTTCGGCGCGGGACGGCAGGAGGTTCGGCCTGGTGTACAAGCTGCTGCCGCGCGCGTCCGGGTGGGTTGCTTTGAGTGCGTGTGTAACGGTCTTTATCTGACCAGCGCGGCGAGCCGCATCGGCTATCCATGTTCCGTATTCGTATTTCTCCAGTTCCCCTTCGTCTTCAGCTGCCTTGCCCTTCAGCTTGGCTTCTCGCCGCGCTTCGATGAACGTGGCGATGGCAAAGCGGAAGCGCTCGGAGCGTGACGAATGTTCCGATACATCAGTCACAAAGAACTCCTTGTCATTAGACTCTGATGAGCCGAGAAGCTAGAATGCCCACGGCAGACTTGCCGCCGTGGGCGCAACGAAACTTAGGAGGGACAAGCCCTCCCAGTCATCTTCTGATGGAGTGCTGACCAAACACTCTCTGCGTCCTCCTTTACACGGCAGAGCCCCGTGTATGGGCTCCGGCATAGCACAACCGGCTGGTTGCATGTCTCGTGTGCCGTGGCAGCGGCACGCGAGGCGTATTAATTGCGGTACCGATGGTAGGGATGTCTGAATATGGTGTCAACCATGATAGGCTTCGGTGTTAGCTGCTGAGTAAGCAGCTCAGAAAATGATCGGCTTAGGTGCCTTGGAAATTTTGCTGCCGCATAGGCAGAATCGCGCGTTCACCATGGGGGGTGTTCATTGCAAAACCGCGAACCCAAGGACTGGATGGTACCGCCAGCCCTGCGGGTTCTCCGGAACCGTTACAAGTCCCACCTTCTCTGCCGCTTTACGTAATGGCAGCTCAAGGTGCTCGGCCTGCTCGGCAAGCAGCGCCATGAGATCGAACTTGCCCCACGGACCGATGCCCGCACCCATGGCTAACGCCACCTCGTGTCGGCGTGCCTCGTCAGGTACGTAGAGCTTTTCGCCCTGGCGGGCTGTCGTCTCCTCGATACGGTGCAGGATCAATCGTTCCTCGTCTTCGTCCGGTAGGAATACGAGAGTTTCCGTGGGCTGCGGGTCGTCACGGAATGGCTGCTGTTGCGGAAGCAAGCCAATGAGCGATGTCTGGGGATATTCCCAAGCCACTGGGGCCTGATCCCGTTCCAGAACATCCCTTAGTTCTTCTTGGAGCAGCGCCGGCCAGCGCGAGCGCGGCAGCATGCTGGCTGTCATCCGGGCCTGTTCGAGGTCGACCAGGCTGCGCCTGGGGAGCCAGTCGTGCTCGGCCCGCGGCAGCACGCGCGGGATGGCCGTGATCCGCCGGTAGTGTTCCGGTTCGAGCAACTTGTCGAGCCGGTTGGCTGTCACGCGAAAAATTCCATTCCTGATCACCTGGCTCTCATGCTCGAATCCCGGTCGTGAAAAGATCGCGGGTGGATCGTCACGTTTCCGTGCAGCCTTTTCGAACCAGCGAAGATTGGTGTCGAAGATCAGCACGTTGGGTTTCTGCCCGCCCCGGCGGCGGTGGCGCTGAACACGGCCGGCCAGCTGGATCAGAGAGCGCATGGATGACGGTTCAGAGACAGCCCAATCGGCGTCCCAGTCGCGGCCCACCTCGCAGACGGGGCTTGCTAGGACCACGAACAATTGATCGGTTTCCGGATTAGCGTCTATCACGGTCCGCACGGCGGGCAGGTGATAGACGCCCTTCCCGTCTCCCTGCCGGTTGAGTGCGGTATCGAGCAGGTGTTCGATCGCCGACCGCTGCACGAGTGGAAAACGGGCGTGGTAAACACAAAGATGGATGCGCTTACCCTCGGAGGAACCAAGCGCATACAGCGCCCGGGCCACATCGAACAGCGGGTCGATGTTGGCCATGCGCACAAGCCCGAAGCTGATGCGCTTGCCGCTGAGCGGATCGACTTCCGCGTGGTCGGCGTGCAGACGCACACAGGCATCGCGCACTTGTACAGCGAATTGGGCGCGAATCTTCTCGTTATTCAGATTTCCCGCTATTTCCAGCCGCAGCAGTTCGCCCCGGCGTAGCGGCTCGGCCTTGGCGAGCCGGGCGGCGCGTTTTTCGACGAATCGCATGTGTTCGCTGCGAAAGCCGTTGGCGTCAAAGCTGGTGGCGGTCTGCACGCCGAACTCGTCGGTCCACAGACACGGGATCTCGACGGGCCCATCCACCCGTCCGCCGTGGGCTCCCCGATTGCGGCGGTAGAGACCACGTCCAGCCTGGTACGCGAGAAACATGCCTTCGACCAGCGCCGGCGCCAGTGTGGCCGATGACAACACCACGCGCGTACCGAGCATACCGGCCCAATGGATAAGGCGGGTCAGTGCCGGCAAGTCATCGAGGCCATAGTCGTCCAATTCGTCGAGCACCAGCTCGGCGCTCATCAGGCGCAGCATGGGTGCGATCTGACGACCCGCGCGCAGCGATTCAGTGGCCGGAACCAAGTGGTCGACGGTACAGACCAGGACCGGTGCGGCGATCAGATTGCGCACGTCAGGGTCGCTCAATGCCCGCGACAGCAGGGGGTGGTCTGCGATTCTGCCTTCGTAGAGGACGTGCCCATCCTCCTCGAGAAGGTCTTGTGTTGATGCCGAACCCCGCGCCTCGGCTTGCTGCTCGTAATATTCAAACAAGGCGCGGCTCGCCGAGCCACCGACGCGGATGGCCAGATCATCCTCACCGAGGTGTAGGTCGTGGCGGTAAGACCGGCCAGTCTGCAACGTCAGGGTGCGCAGCCCGAGCGCGTAGCTTGCGCGCATACCTAGCTGCGGGTCGGCCAATGCGTAGAGAATGCGGGCGTTCGCCAGCGTCTTACCACAACCGGTGGAGGCCATGTTGACGATGAAAGCGCCGTGCTCACGGGCTGCCTCCCGTAGCGACGCGGCAGCATCGGCCGCCTTGTCCTGCCAGGCGAAGCGGGGATCGGCGCTGCGCTTGCGCAGGCCGCGATGGTTGGCGAGTCGCGGCAGATGGCGCTCGAAGCCGGGCAGCGCGTGTGCGACAAGTCCCGCGTTCCGGGCCACGCCGAGCAAGTGCTCGTCCAGGGGCTGCTTCAGGCCACCCTCACGATGGGTATTGGCATATAGGATTCGGTTACCGTCGCCCTCAACGCGCTCCGGCGAGTTCTCCAGGCTGGAGTAATGGTGATCGGCCAGCATGAGACTGAGGCGCGCCAGGTGCATCACGTAAAGGTTGTCGAGCCATTTATCGTCACGACGACGTTTCAGCTCGAGCAGCCGTCGGGCCAGCCGGGCAGCCTGTGCCCGCCACTTGGGCCCGATCACCGGCAATGGGCCGGCCAGTTCCCAGAACGGTTCGATTTGTTCACGTTCGGCGTCGGTGACGACTTCGTTCCAGTCGTGCGCAACCTGATCGAGCGGCTTCTCTAGTAAAGCTGGATTGAAGCGTTTGACCCGTTTTCCACGCCACTCCTGATGGCCATCATCTCCGTAGCAGGGCACGACCGGCAGCCGATGATGGGTAACGATCAGCCAGCCTATTGCCGCTGCCAGTGGTGGCAAGCGCCGGAAGGGATATGGGTCGATGTCATCCAGCCCGTCACGCAAAAAGTGGGACTGCGTAACCCATGCCTGTTCATCCGCTTCCTCGGCATCGGCAAGGCGGCTGAGCCAAGCCTCGTCGTCATCTTCTCCCACGAATGCTTGGAAGAGGCGCAGCGAGATCCATTCATGGCGGTACAGATTGCGCTGTCGGCTTGCAGTGCGCAGCCGTTGCTGAAAAGCACGACTGGCCTTGCCCAAGTCATGCAGAAGTGCGGCCAGTTGCGCCAACAGCCGGATGTCCTCAGCCGTGTGCCAATCGTTTTCGTCTTCTCGCCGCAGTATGTTGCGTGTCGTAGTATTGGTAGGCACCGTCCCGTGCGGGCCGAAGCGGCTGGTGTCACCAACGACCCACAGCAGTTCGCTGTGATCACGCCCACGGATCCAGTGGCAGGCAACGGCCGTGTTCTTGCGTGCCGTCTTGCGCAGCAAGCGGCGTAGCGTATCCAGACCCTGCTGGGTGATCGGGGTTTGCCATGTCCTCTCACCCTTGCGCTCGGCGAACTGGTCGAGAATGCGGCGGGTCTCCTTCAGTGCGTTCTTGTCACATTGGGAGACGAGCAGCACATTCATGGCGTAGGTCTTTCGAGTTCCTCGGCCACGGCCTTGAGTGTGTCGATCATGAAATCCAGGCTTTCCGTGCGCGTGAGGGCTTCGATACAGGCCTGACGAAACGCCTGCTCATCGTCACCGCGCATGGCCGAGATGAACGCCTGCGGCAGAACCACGGCATCCTTGATCAGATCTGCGGCATCGAACACCAGACCGCCGCGGCGTGTCTTTCCGTGCAGGACCGCGAGCCCATGGGGCAGGCCAAGCACCCAGGTGGCCGTCGCACCCAGGCCGTAGGCCAGATAATTGCCGTGATCCAGACACCGATTAGCAGGGTCTGTGCCACTACCCCGCTTGGCCCTCACGAAGTCACCGTAGCCGACGGCTCTGGCGACCATTCTGAAAAGGTTTTTTGTCAAACGCGCTTCCACTGTTAGCAGCGCATTCGTATCCGGTGCTCGCTCGATTTCGTTCCGAGCCTGCGCAAGTGCGGTGCGTAGCGTCGACGCATCCACGCTGAACCCTGCTTCCTTGAGCGCACGGTTTTCCAGCCAGTGGGTTTCAATGCGTGCCAAACGTGCACGCTGGAATATTCTTGCCGCCTCCAGTCGCAGGCGGTCTTCGAACCAGAAACGCACCCAAAGCTGAAGATATTCGGTAGGCCGGTATTCACTTTGCGGGCTTAGCCATGCGACTTCAACATCTACCTCGGTGGCGCTGAACAGCGGTGTCCCGCCGCCTCCGCAAAATCCGACCATGACGCCGGCCTTTGCCAACTCACGCATCGCTGCCTGGGTTATGGAAGTTCCTGTGCCGAGTAACAGGGTCGTAGTGTTGGCAATAGGGATGTTCCAGTACAGCGATTGCTTACCCTGGTCGGTGACATATTCCACCCTGCCTCCATTGACCAGGACCCTACAGTGTTCGAGGTAGTAGAGGTTGGCGCGTTTGGAATGCAGGATCGTTTTGAGATCACTGGGAGCGGTCTCGTTCATTTCCTTGACCTTGTCCTCCGTTGAGCGAGCCTCCTCGCCTTTAGCCTGCCGTTTTGGCGTTGCTGCGAGAAGACCGTTCACCTGACTAGCCACACCCCCGATCAGGAAATGGCTGAGTGAGCATGCGGCTGCTGTCGTGCACGAATAACTTGCCAGATCTGACCGTGGTAGTCATCCACAGGCTCGCTGAAGAGACGATGGCGTGGGGAGGGCGGGGGCGATGAGCAAATGCTCTGGAAGGGACGGTAATCCGGCCCCGACGACACGGTTCGCTTATGCTAGCGGAAGCGGCGTTTGAGCCACGGCGCCGGTAGTTCGGCCTGAATCAGGCTTACGCGGTGATGCTCGCAAAGGTCGATTTGCCGAGCGCCTTGACCGAGTACTGGCGGCTGATTCAGGCCCGTGGTGCGATTTAGCCCGGAAACACCGTTGTTGCGTCAAATACCGGCCCATCCACGCACACGCGCTTCATGGCCGGGCCGCTGTCGGTGCGTACTTCCACCACGCAGCCGGCGCAGCCGCCGATGCCGCAGGCCATGAATTCTTCCAGCGAGATCTGGCAGGGCAGGCCGTAGTCGCGGGCGAGTTTCGCGACCGCATCCAGCATGGGGTGCGGACCGCAGGCGAACACTTCCACTTCGTTGCGCTGCGCGTCGCTGAGTGTATCGAGCCAGGCGCGCGCCAGGTCGGTGACGAAGCCATCCAGGCAGCCCGCGTAGCCCTGGCGGCTGGCCAAGCGGCTCGGCACGCCCCAGTCTTCCAGCAGCGGCATGGCGGCGGTGACGTGGGCGGGTACGCCCGGCACCATGAACTGGCTGGGGCGTGGCGTAAACGGGAAGGGTACTTCCGAGCCGAGCACCACGAAGGGTTTGAAGGCGTCGTTGCGACGCAGTTCGTCAGCCAGGAACACCATGGGCGGCATGCCCACGCCTCCGCCCATGAGCAGGGCGCGCGGGCGATCGGCATGGGCGGTGAAACCTGTGCCGATGGGGCCGAGGATGCTGAGTTGCTCGCCCACGCAACGGCTGGACAGCAGGCGTGTGCCATCTCCGAGCACCTTGTAGAGGAAGTCCACGGTGCCGGCCTGTGCATCCACGCGCATGATGGAAATGGGCCGGCGCAGCGGGCGCTGTGTATCGCACTGGATGTGGACGAAGCTGCCGGCGCGTGCGCGCGCGGCGATCTGCGGCGCGCGTACGCGCAGCACGTATTGCTCGCCGGCGTGGCACTCATGGGCGAGGACCTCGGCCTGTTCCAGGAACACCGTGTCGCGATGGGGCTTGTGCATGTCAGTCATTGCGTTCGTAAACCACTTTGCCGCCGAGCAGGGTATGGGTGACGCGGCCCTTGAGCTCCCAGCCGAGGAACGGGCTGTTCTTGCCGCGGCTCAACAGGGTGTGTTCGCTCACCGTCCACCAACGCTCCGGGTCGAAAATGCATAGGTCCGCCGGCGCACCGGGCCGCAGGGTGCCGGCGCCATTGCCGAGCACGCGCGCCGGCTCGCAGGTGACCTTGGCGAGCGCAGCGGACAGCGGCAACACGGCCTCCCCGGCCAGCCGCAGCACCAGGGACAGCAGGGTCTCCACCGTGGAGGCGCCCGGCT
This sequence comes from Gammaproteobacteria bacterium, assembly GCA_023228645.1. Lineage (GTDB taxonomy): Bacteria > Pseudomonadota > Gammaproteobacteria > Thiohalomonadales > Thiohalomonadaceae > JALOAT01. Next base: position 105,850 of record JALOAT010000002.1, read on the forward strand.
CGGTGACCGGGAACGGTGCGAGCTTGGCGTCGGCATCGTGCGGCTGGTGATCGGAACAGATGGCGCTGAGCGCGCCACTGGCCAGGCCCGCGCGCAAGGCGTCGCGGTCGCGCTGGGTGCGCAGGGGGGGACGCAGGTGGCAGCGGGCGTTGAAGGGATTCACGTCCATTTCCGTGAGATACAGCTGGTGCGCGGCCACGTCGGCGCTCACCGGCAGCCCGCGGCTGCGGGCCTGCGCCACCAGTTCCACGGCGCCCGCCGAAGACAGTTGGCAGAAATGGGCGCGGACACCGCTTTGCTCTACCAGGCGCAGGTCACGGGCCAGGCCGATCACTTCCGCACACTCCGGGATGCCCGCCAGGCCGAGGCGCGCACTCACCGCACCCTCGTGCACGCAGCCGGTGGCGAGCCAAGGGTCTTCCGGATAGAGGAAGACGGGCAGGTCCAGGGTGGCGGCGTATTCGAGCGCACGGCGCATCACCAGGGTGCTGGCGACGGGGCGGCGCGCATTGGCCATGGCCACGCAGCCGGCCGCGCGCAGGGCGCCCATCTCCGCCAGTTGTTCGCCGTTGAGGCCGTGGGTGAGGGCGCCGAGCGGCTGCACACGGGCCATGCCCGCCTCGCGCGCCCGCCGCACGATGAGCTGGGCGGCGGCCGGGGTGTCCACCACCGGGTCAGTGTCCGGCGGGCAGCACAACGTGGTGATGCCGGCGCTCGCGGCGGCGCGCGTCTCGCTGGCGATGGTGCCCTTGTGTTCGAGGCCCGGTTCGCGCAGGCGCGCATGCAGGTCCACCAGGCCGGGGCAGACCACACGCTGACTGGCATCGATGGTGTGTTCGGCCTGGAAGCCCTCGGGCACATGGCCGACTGCGGCGATGCGCCCGTCGGCGATGCATACCTCGGTGGTGGCGTCGAGGCCGACGGCCGGGTCGATGACGCGGCCCCCGCGGATCACGATGTTCATGCGGCCTCCTCCGCGCCGGCGCCCGGATGACGGCCGAGCACCAGGGCCATGACCGCCATGCGCACGGCGATGCCGTTGGTGACCTGCTCCAGGATCACCGATTGCGGCCCGTCCGCCACCTCGGAGGCGATCTCCACGCCGCGGTTGATGGGGCCCGGGTGCATCACGATGGCGTCTTGCTTGGCCAGTGCCAGTTTTTCCGGGCTGAGACCGAACAACTGGAAATACTCCTCCTCGCTGGGCAGGAAGGCGCCCTGCATGCGCTCGCGCTGCAGGCGCAGCATGATGATTACGTCCACGCCTTCGAGCCCGGCGGCCAGGTCGTGATGGACGTGTACCCCCAGCCCGGCGATATCGCGCGGCACCAGGGTGCGTGGGCCGATGACGCGGATCTCCGGGGTACCGAGGATGGACAGCGCGTGGATCTGGGAACGCGCCACGCGCGAATGCAGTACGTCGCCCACGATGGCCACCTTCAGGTTGTGAAAGGCGCCCTTGTGACGGCGGATGGTGAACATGTCCAGCATGGCCTGGGTGGGGTGCGCGTGGCGACCGTCGCCGGCGTTGATCACCGAGATGTGCGGGGCCACGTGGTGGGCAATGAAATGGGCCGCGCCGCTGTCGGCGTGGCGCACCACGAACATGTCGCAGTTCATGGCTTCGAGATTGCGCAGCATGTCCAGCAGGCTCTCGCCCTTGGAGGTGGCCGAGGTGGCGATGTTCATGTTGAGCACGTCCGCGGACAGGCGCTTGGCGGCCAGTTCGAACGTGGTGCGGGTGCGCGTGCTGTTTTCGAAGAACAGGTTCACCACCGTCTTGCCGCGCAGCAAGGGAACCTTTTTTACCTGCTGCTCGCCGACGCCGATGAAGGATTCCGCCAACTGGAGGATCTCTTCGAGCTGTGTGCGGCGCATGCCCTCGATGGACAGAAAGTGGCGCAGACGGCCTTGTGCGTCCAATTGCAGGTCAGCGCCGTTCATGGGTCTGTACCACCAGGTTGAGTTGGTCCGGGCCGGTCAGCTTCACCTGTTCACCGGGGGAGAGTTGCATGTGCACGCCGCTGATGTCGGCCTGGATGGGCAGTTCGCGGCCGGTACGTTCCACCAGCACAGCAAGGACCACCGAGGCCGGGCGGCCGTAATCGAAGATTTCGTTGAGCGCGGCGCGCACCGTGCGGCCCGATTGCAGCACATCGTCCACCAGCACGATGTGGCGGTCCTCCACCTCGAAGGGCAGGCTGGAGGGGCGCACCTGGGGATGCATGCCGATGCGGGAGAAATCGTCCCGGTAAAAGGAGATGTCGAGCGTACCCAACGGCGTGGGCAGGGCGAGCAGCCGGTGCAGGTGTTCGGCCACCCAGGCGCCGCCGGTGTGAATACCGATCATGGCGGGCTCATGGACGTCGCGCCGGTGCAGCAGGATGCGCAGGTCCCCGGCCATGCGCTCGATGATATCGGGGACGTGATAGCGCTCGGATGTCATGGGGTCTGTTGGTCCAGCCAGGATTGCAGGATGAGCTGCGCGGCCACGCGGTCCACGGCGCCCTTGTCGCCCTTATGGCCCTCGGCGGCCAGCAGGCGCTCGGCCTCGTCCGAAGACAGCCGCTCATCCACGAAAAAGACGCGCAGATTGTACCTGCCCGCCAGGCGATTACCAAAGCGGCGCGCGCGGGCGGTGAGTTCGTGTTCGGTGCCGTCCATGTGCACCGGCAGACCGACCACCAAGGCCTCGGGCTGCCACTCGCGGATCAGTTCGGTGACGGCGGCCCAGTCCACGCCGCCGTTTTGGCTATGCAGGGTGCGCAGGGGACGGGCGGTGCCCGTGACGGTCTGCCCGACCGCCACGCCGATGCGCCGCGTACCGAAGTCGAAGCCCAGCAGGGTGCCCACTCAGGCGTGGCCCACTTCGGTGGAGAGCAGGTTCAGGTCGATGCCGATGAGCGCCGCGGCGGCGCGCCAGCGCTCCTCGAGGGGCAGGTCGAACAGGATGTGTGCATCGGCCGGCCCGGAGAGCCAGGCGTTCTCGGCCATCTCGCGCTCCAGCTGCCCGGCGGCCCAGCCGGCATAGCCCAGGGTGAGCAGATAACGCGTCGGGCCCTTGCCGTCGGCGAGCGCCATGAGGATGTCGCGCGAGGTGGTCACCGCGATCGCGTCGGAGATGCTGATGCTGGAATTCCACTGCCCGGGCGGTGAATGCAGCACGAAGCCGTGCTCGCCCTGCACCGGCCCGCCCGCGAGCACGGGCAGATCCACGTCCACGTGCGCCCCAGGCGTGATCTGCATATGTTCGAGCACCTCGCCGAAGGTGATCCGCAGCGGGCGGTTGATGACGATGCCCATGGCGCCGGCCGCAGTGTGTTCACAGATGTAGGTGACCGTGTGGCTGAAGTTGGGGTCCTCCAGCGACGGCATGGCGATGAGGAAGTGGTTGGCGAGGGACTTGGTCTCTGTCATGGCCATAGCGTACGGCGTGGGGCGTGGGACGTGAAGCGGAGAAGCGTGAACGTTCAGGGAATTTTGAAGAAAAAGCATCAACGCGAAGGCGGTGGTATGTGTCCTGCGTAACAAAAGCGGTTACCGCCCAGGGAGCAATGCGATCTCCCCCGTGTTTTCCTTCCCTGCCGCCGTCAGTACGTCTGCAGCCGGCTGTCGCTTTCGAACTGCCAGGTGCGCACGATGTGCAGCACGTCGATGCGTTTGCGGATGGACGGTGGAAAGGGTGCGAAGGGGGCGGCGAGCTTGACGATGCGCATGGCGCCGTCATCCAGCACCTTGCTGCCTGAGGAGCGCTGCACCCGTACATCCGCCAGGCTGCCGTCGGCACGGATGGCCACATCCAGGATGAGCGCACCGGACAGGCCGCGGCGACGGGCCTCGTCCGGGTAGTTGAGGTTACCGACACGCTCCACCTTGTGGCGCCACGCCTCCTCATAGGCGGCGCTGTCGTGCTGGCGGGTGTTGGCGGTGACAAACTCTTCGCGCGGTTTCTGGGCGTAGGTCTGCTGGCGCTCGCGGATCTCGGCGGACAACCGCGCCATTTCCAGGCTCTGCTCCCGCAGCACCTCCGCATCCGGCAGCGGCAGGTCCGGGACGGGTTCCACGGGGAGGTCGCTGGCGCGCCGGTCATTGGGCGCGCGGGTGGTCACGACCGTGTGCGGGCGCTCCGGCTCGGGACGCGGTGCGGCGGCCTGACGGGTCTCGTTGGCTGTGCCGCGTTCGGGTACCGGACGTGGGTTGGGCTGCGGACTGGAGGGACGCACCTTTTCTTCGACGTTCCCGCCGCCGCGCTGATCGGCCTGCGCCAGGTAATCGGCCTTATCGGGTCGTTCCCCCTGGCTGTGCACCAGGATGATCTCCAGCGGCCGGGTCGCACCACGGCGGGCGCGCTCCTCCGCCTCGAAGCTCACGCCCAGGATTACCAGGGCGTGCAGCGTCACCGCCAGCAGCATGGCAAGCCCGAGCCGGTCGGCCGGGGTCATGGGAGGTGAGTTCGTCGCAATGGCCATGGCGGGGTTCCTGTGGCGACGGATTATACCCAGGCCTTCACGGCACCGTCAGGTTGGCGACCGTTATGCGAAGTATGTCCGGGAAAGGCCAAAGCGTAACCACGGGGAACACGGGGAATTCCGAAATGCTGTGTTGCGATGAATCGGTAGTTGGCTGATGCCAAAGAACATTATCAGCCGAGTCAGATGGCGCTGTTTACTGATCTTTCCCCGTGTTCTCCGTGGTTCAAGCTTTTCCCTTTCCGCGCCTGGCGGCGAGGCCGCCTTCGATGGCGTCCATGAGCTGGCCGGCGATGTCCAGGCCGAACTGGGCATCGAGCTCGCGGATGCAGGTGGGGCTGGTCACGTTGATCTCGGTGAGGTAGTCGCCAATCACGTCCAGGCCGACGAACAGCAGGCCCAGCTCGCGCAGCACCGGGGCAACGCGGGCGCAGATGAGGCGGTCGCGCTCGCTGAGCGGCACGCCCACTCCGCGGCCGCCGGCCGCCAGGTTGCCGCGGAATTCCCCGGACCTGGGAATGCGCGCCAGGGCATAGGGGACCGGCTCACCGTCGATGAGCAGGATGCGCTTGTCGCCCTGGCCGATCTCCGGGACGAAGCGCTGCACCATCACGTAGCGTGCGTCCCCGTCGGTGAGGGTCTCGATGATCACGCCGGCGTTGGGATCGTCGGCACGCAACAGGAACACCGAGGCGCCGCCCATGCCGCCGAGCGGCTTGATCACCGCCTGCGGATGGCTGGTGAGGAAGGCCCGGATGTCCTCGGCGCGACGGCTGACCAGTGACGGCGGCATGAGGTCGGGAAAGCGGGTGGCGAACACCTTTTCGTTGGCGTCGCGCAGGCTGGACGGGCGGTTGATGACCCAGGCGCCATCGCGCTCCGCCTGCTCGAGGATGTACGTGGCGTACACGTATTCCATATCGAAGGGCGGGTCCTTGCGCATGAGGATGACGTCCAGGTCGCCGAGCCGCCCCTCGTGCGGCTCGCCGAGCTCGAACCAGTGCTCGGCATCGTCCATCACCCGCAGCGGCTGCGCCCGGCCCCAGGCGACCCCGTCCCGGATGGCCAGGTCGGCCATTTCGAAGTAATGCAGTTGCCAGCCGCGCGCCTGGGCGGCCTGCAGCATGGCCAGCGTGCTGTCCTTGTGAAATTTGATGGTCCCGATCGGGTCCATGACGATGCCGAGGGCGAGGGTCATTTTCGTGTCGAGTTTCACAGTTTGGCGCGAGCCGGGAGATGATAGTGGCCCGCACTTGGCGGGACGTGCAAGCCGGATACCGGCCAGAAAAGCGGCTATCCTCTAAACCGCCGTTAGGAACTGCCAAACCCGGCCGTGAAGCAGGGAAATACGAATGCTGGCGCGGGCTTGTAGTATAACCTGAACGAATGTGTTAAATATCTCGGCGCCTCGATGAGGCAAAACAGGCAGGTGTTCTTTGGGGGAAGAAATGGCGGTTAATGACGTGACCGGGCAGGCTCCGAATGGACTCAAGGTGATGGTGATCGATGACAGCAAGACCATCCGCCGCACTGCGGAAAGCCTTCTGAAGAAGGAAGGCATGGAGGTGATCTCCGCCGCCGACGGTTTCGAGGCCTTGTCGCTCATCGCCGACTACAACCCGGATATCATCTTCGTTGATATCATGATGCCCCGCCTGGACGGCTATCAGACCTGCGCGCTTATCAAGCACAACCAGAAATTCAAGGGCACGCCCGTGATCATGCTCTCGAGCAAAGACGGGCTGTTCGATCGTGCGCGCGGCCGGATAGTCGGCTCGGAAGAATACCTGACCAAGCCGTTCACGAAAGAAGAACTCCTCGGAGCTATCCAGCGTCACGTGCATCCGCGCGCCCAGGTCGCAAACGGATAGGCAGAGGGATAGGAAAAAGCCATGGCCGAGATACTCATCGTCGACGATTCACCCACTGAAATCCACGTGCTCACCACCATGCTCACCAAGCATGGTTTCAGCGTCAGTTCGGTCAGCAACGGCGAAGACGGCATTAAGGCCGCCAAGGAAAAGAAACCGGATCTGATCCTAATGGATGTGGTGATGCCCGGCATCAACGGTTTCCAGGCCACACGCCAACTCAGCAAAGACACCGACACGGCCGATATCCCGGTGATCATCGTCACCACCAAGGATCAGGAGACCGACCGGGTGTGGGGGCTGCGGCAAGGGGCAAAGGATTATCTGACCAAGCCCGTCGCCGAGAGCGAGCTCATCGAGAAGATCAACAGCCTTCTGAACTGAGCCGTGGGTACTCAGCCGCGAGCACCTTTCGAGCTGCTGTACGAACTGGAGGCGCGGGCGCGCGCCCATGCCTTCGGTCTGCCGCAGCGCGAAGAGGCCAGGACCCTGTGGCACGGGGTCGGTTTCCGGCTTGCCGGCATGCCGCTGGTGGCCCCGCTTGGGCAGGTGCGCGAAGTGCTGGTGTCGCCGCCCGTATCTCGCGTCCCCGGGGCCAAGGAGTGGGTGACCGGCATCGCCAACGTGCGTGGCACGTTGTTGCCGATCCTGGACCTGCAGGGTTTCCTGAGCAGCCGCCCCACTGCGCGCGGCAGACGCACGCGTGTCCTGGTGGTGCAGCACAGCGGCGTGATGGCCGGCCTGATGGTCGATGAGGTGCTCGGGCTTCGCCACTTTTTCGAAGAGGACCGCCTGGCGCACATCCCCTCCAGTGCCGAGGGTCTGCGCGCCTATCTCTCGGGGGCTTTTTCCCAGGCGGGCGAGGTGTGGACGGTGTTCGACATGCACCGGTTGATTCAGGATCCTGCCTTCATGCAGGTGGCGGCGTAAGCCGCTTTATCGTCTATCGGGTAGTGGAAGTTAGAACGGCGTAGGAGCCATGCAATGAAACCTTCGAAGGCCAGGACGACCACGTCGGGCGGCAACAAGAGCCTCATCGCGCTCATTGCCCTCGTGGTTCTCATGCTGATCGCCGCGGTGGCCGTGTTCATCCTCGTATCCACGCAGGACCGCGACGATAAGGAGTACATCTCCCTGCTCGGCGAGCAGCGCGTGCTTTCGCAACGATTGTCCAAGTACGCCGGCCAGGCGACGCTTGGCAGTGACCCCGCCATCTTCACCAAGCTCAAGGAATCCTACACTCGGTTCGAGGGCAACTTCGCCATGCTGAAGGGCGGCAATCCCGCCAGCGGCATGGGCGCCGCGCCCACCGAGGTGATGAGCGAGCTTTCCGCGGTGGATACCGTTTGGAAAAAGTACGATCAGAACATCAAGGTCATCCTGGCGCACAAGGACACCGTCACGTCCATGCGCGAGACGGTGCAGACCATCAACGACCGCGCCGCCCAACTCCTCGCCTTGGCCGACGAAGTCGCGACCCTGATGGCCAATACCGGCGCCTCGCCCGAACAGGTTTACATCGCCAGCCGTCAGCTCATGTTGAGCCAGCGCATCGTCAACAATGTCAACCGCGTGCTGGAAGGCGGCGAAGGTTCGGTGACTGCCGCCGACCGTTTCGGCCGCGACGCCGCGCTGTTCGGGCGCGTGGTCGACGGCCTGCTCGACGGTAACAAGGGTATGAGCATCCAGCGCGTCCAGGACGGCCCGGTACGCGCCAAGCTCCAGGAAGTGAAGGCCCTGTTCACTGAAATCGGCCAACAGGTCGGCGCCATCCTTGAACGTACGCCGGAGATGTTCCAGGTCTCCGAGGCTTCCTTCGAGGCCCTGAACCTGTCCGATGAACTGCTGCAGCGCATCACCGATCTGGAGGCCGCCTACCTCCGCTACATCGCCGGACGCGCCGTCAATTCCGCCGTCGGTTCGCTGTTCGGCGGCTTGGCGCTGGTGTTGCTCGTCGGCCTCGGCCTGCAACTGCGTGCAGACGGGCAGCGTCGCGTGACGCAGGCCGAGAGCGAGCGTCAGGATTCGGAAGAACGCAACCGGCGTAACCAGCAGGCCATCATGCGCCTGCTCGATGAAATGGGTGACCTGGCCGACGGCGACCTCACCGTGAATGCCACCGTCACCGAGGACGTGACGGGCGCCATCGCCGACTCCATCAACTACGCCATCGAGGCGCTGCGCACCCTGGTTACCGCCATCAACGACACGGCCACGCAGGTCTCGCACGCCGCGCAGCAGAGCCAGGCCACCGCGGTGCAGCTGGCCCAGGCCAGTGAAAGCCAGGCGCACGAGATCAGTTCCGCATCGGCGGCGGTCAACGAAATGGCCGTGTCGATTCAGGGCGTGTCGCGCAACGCCGACACCCTCGCCCAGGAGGCGCAGCGCTCGGTGGATACCGCCAAGGCGGGCACCGAGGCGGTGCAGAAGACCATCGAGGGCATGAATACCATCCGCGAGCAGATCCAGGAGACCTCCAAGCGCATCAAGCGCCTTGGCGAAAGCTCGCAGGAAATCGGCGACATCGTTGAGCTCATCAACGACATCGCCGAGCAGACCAACATCCTCGCCCTGAACGCCGCCATTCAGGCCGCCATGGCAGGTGAGGCGGGCCGCGGCTTCGCGGTGGTTGCCGACGAAGTGCAGCGCCTCGCCGAGCGCTCCGCCGACGCCACCAAGCAGATCGAGGCCCTGGTAAAGACCATCCAGACCGACACCAACGAGGCGGTCATCTCCATGGAGCAGACCACCTCGGAAGTGGTGAGCGGCGCCAAGCTCGCCGAGGATGCCGGCACCGCCCTCGGCACCATCGAGTCCGTGGCCGATCACCTCTCCGAACTGGTACAGAGCATCTCCGCCGCGACCCGCCAACAGGCCAAGGCCGCGGCCAACGTGTCCGATACCATGAACATCATCCAGGAGATCACCAACCAGACCTCGGCGGGCACCAGCCAGACGGCATCGGCCATCGGTAACCTCGCCGAACTCGCGAATGCACTGAAGAAGTCGGTGGCCGGCTTCAAGCTGCCGGCGTGAGACGCGCCTTGAGATCGTGCCGGATGTGGCGCGATATCACGGACGCAGTGCTACTGGATAGCGGATCAATCGATGACTGACCATTTCGACGTCAGCACGCTCAACTGGGTCAAGGGCGAGATCGACGAGACTTTGAAGGAGGCGCGCCTCGCCCTCGAGAAGTTCGTCGACAATCCCGATGACGTAACCCAGCTGCATTTCTGCGGTACGCACCTGCACCAGGTCGCCGGTACCCTGCAGATGGTCGAGCTCTACGGCGCCGGACAGCTCGCTACTGAAATGGAGCGGTTGGCCGATGTGCTGGCGGGCCTGGCGGCGCGTGACGCGGGCCTCGAGGTGCTGATGCGCGCCCTGCTGCTGCTTCCCGACTATCTGGAAGTGCTGCAAGGTGGTCAGCCCGACAGTCCGTTGATCCTGCTGCCGCTTGTAAATGAACTGCGCCAGGCGCGCGGCGAGCAGGAACTCAGCCCCGCTGCCGTTTTCCAGCCGGATCTCAACGTCTATCCGCGCGAAGCGGATTTCCCGCGCGTCGAGGCCGATGTGCGTGCCCTCGCCCAAAAGCTGCGCCCCGTCTACCAGGCCTCGCTGGTGAAATTGCTGACTGGCAAGGACCCGGCCGGCGGTCTGCATGCAATGGCCGGCGCGCTCGAAAAACTGGGTGTCAGCTGCAGCAGCCACGAGATGCGCCGCACCTTCTGGGTCGCCGGTGCGCTTGCCGAGGCGCTGCACGACGGCCTGGCGCTGGATGCGCCCGCCAAGCAACTGCTTGGAAAGTTCGAACAGCTCATGAAACAGATCGCCGCGGCGGGCGAGGCCGTGCCCGCGGATGCGCTTGCCCAGCTGGTGCACGCGACGCTCTTCGCCGTGGCCCAGGCCGAGTCCGCCGGCCCGCGCGTGAGCGCCGTCAAGCGCGCCTACCGGCTCGCCTCGCTGGTGCCGGGCGCCGCGGTGTTGGAGCAGATCCGTTCAGGAATGGGCGGCTTCAATGCCGAACTGAAGCAGACCGTTTCCCGCGACGTGATGGAAGAGCTGTCGCGTATCAAGGATGTGCTTGACCTGTTCAGCCGCGGTGGCCAGCGCGTGAGCGCCGAGTTGCAGCCGGTCGCCGAGGCGCTCAGCCATATCGCCGATGTGCTCGGCCTGATTCGCCAGGCTGAACTCGCCTCTGCGCTGCGCGAGCGCGCCGCACAGATCCAGCAGTTGGCAGAGCGCGGCGGCGAGGCCGACGAGCGCCTGCTCATGGGCATGGCCGAGTCGGTGTTGAGTGTGGAGTCTGCATTGTCGGATTGGGGCACCGTCAGCCCGGTGGAAAAAGCCGACGATGCGACTGGCCAGGTCGATGTGGGGGAATCCTCGCCCGAGGCGGAGGCCGAGCATCGCCGCGTTGTGCGCCAGGTGATGAAGGTGGCCAAGGAAGAACTGGCCAAGGCACGCGAGGCGATCAATACCTTCATCAACAATCCGGCCGACCCGGCCCAGCTCGATGGCACACCACGCCAGCTGCGGCAGATCATCGGCAGCCTCGGCATGCTGTCTTACCGACGCGTGGCACAGGTGCTGCGCGCCTGCCAGCGCTTCGTGGAACGGGACCTGATGGGGCAACCCAGCCTGCCCAGCGGTGACCGCCTCGATGCTCTCGCCGATGCCATGATGAGCGTCGAATACTACCTGGACGCCTTCGTGGAGAGCCGCGTACACCCGTCCTCGATGCTGGAAGTGGCCGAGCGGGCGGTGGCCAAACTCGGCTATACAGTGGCTTCGCTGGGCGAGGACCCAATCCCCCCTTTGTCGGTGGCGGACGACGAAGGCGAGATCGCGGCGACGGCTGGGGATGCGCTGCCCGAGGCGGTTACAGCACTGCCCGTCGATGCGGCTCCTCTGCACGAGCGGCCTGAACCGCTCGCCGTGGATGTCACGGCTGCGCCGGCGGACGAAGCTGCCGCGACCGCCGCGGAGACGCAGCCATCGCCCGCGGCGGCGGTTCCGGCAGTATCGCCGACCGTGGAGATGGACGATGAGATCGTCGCCATTTTCGTGGAAGAGGCGGAAGAGGAATTCCAGCGCATCGCGTCCTTGCTGCCGCGCTGTCGCGGCAATGTCGATGATGACGAGGCGATCCGCGAGCTGCGCCGCTCGTTCCACACCCTGAAGGGCAGTGGGCGCCTGGTGGGTGCGAGCAAACTCGGCGAATTCGCCTGGGCCTTCGAGAGCCTGCTCAACCGCATCATCGATAAGACCATCGCGCAGGATCCCGCCGTGTTCGACCTGGTCGAGCAGGCGCGCCTGGCGCTGCCGGAATTACTGGCCGAGTTCCGCGGCGGCCCCGCACCGCAAGCCGATACGACCGCCCTGGTAGAGGCAGCGTCCGCGTTGGCGAGCGGCGCGCCCGCGGCGGCCCCTGCCGCGCCGCTGATCGACGATGCGGTATTGCGCGAAATCTACACCAAGGAAATCGCGGCGCACCTCGCCGGCCTGCGTACGTTCCTGGCCGATAGCCACGGCATGCGCACGCGGCCCACCGAGACCTTGCTGCGTTCCTTGCACACCTTGTGCGGCAGTTCCCGCACGGCGGGCGTGATGCCAGTGGCGGAGCTGGCGGGCACCCTGGAGAAATACGCCAAGGCCGCGCAGGCCAAGGGCCTTGCCGTGGAGCCGGACGGGCTCGAGGTGCTCGGCGGTACGGCCGACTGGATCGCTGCGGTGATCGCCCACTTGCAGGAGGCCAAACCAGGGCTGCCTGGCGCCGGCGACCTGCCGGCGCGCGCCGCAGCGCTGCTCGCGCACAGTGAAGCGGCCGCGGAGGTCATGCCTGACACCGGCGCCGATGTGGCGACCGATGAAACGCCCGCTCTCGCCGCGTCCGATTCCGATTCCGGCAATCGTGCGGCGCTCGTCCCCGATGCAACGGAGTTCATGGTCGAGTGGGATGATGCGCAACTGGATGAATTCGAGGCGCTCGCCAACACCGATGCCGCAGCGCCTGCCGAGCCCGCAGTACCGGCTGAACCCTCCGACGACGCACTGTTCGGCGAGCTGACGGATACCCTGGCGTTCTCCCCGGAGGAAGCGACCATCACGGCCGTCGAGGACGCTGCGGAGTCGTCCCTCGCCGGGCCTTCACTCGCCGAGAGTGAGCTGGTGGACAGCCTGCTGCGCGACGAGCCCTTCGCCGATATGTCGCCGCTCCCCGATGACGCGGGCGAGCAGGGGGCGCCGGCCGAGCTCATCTCGGTGTTCGTAAACGAGGCATCCGATCTGCTCGGCGCCAGTGACGAGCTCATCCAGCAATGGGTGGAAAAACCCGCGGCGCGCAAGCCCGTCGAGGCGCTGCAACGTGTCCTGCACACCCTGAAAGGGAGCGCCCGTTGGGCGGGTGTTGCACCCATGGTTGAGCTCGGCCACGCCCTCGAGTCGGCGATCGCCGCCGTGGTGGAAGGGCGGGTGCCGGTGGACGAAGAAGTATTGCACCTTGCCCAGCGTGCCCAGAGCCATCTCGAGGCACTGCTCGCGCAGCTGAAGAACGGCGACACCCTCGGTAAGGTCACCGAGATCGTCGATCGCCTCAAGGCGCTCGCCACACCGGCACCGGCCACGCCCAGCCTGGCGCCGGCACCGGTGCGTGAATATGACGCGGATCTGCTGAATATCTTTCTCGAGGAAGGCCACGAGATCCTCAACGCCAGCGACGAGACGCTCCAGGCGCTAGCGGCCAATCCGCAGGACCGTACCCTGATCGAACGCCTGCAACGGCACCTCCATACGCTCAAGGGCGGCGCGCGCATGGCGGGCGTGGTGGAACTCGGCGACCTGGGCCACAGCTTCGAGTCCATGCTGGCGGGTGCGGCGGATGGACTCATGGCCCTCTCACCGCCCATGCTCGCGCTGATGCAGCGCGCGCAGGATCGCATGGCCGTCATGCTCGAGCAGTTGCGACACCACGACCCGCTGCCCTCGGGCGCCGATCTGATCGCCGAGCTCGAAGCCCTGGTCGCCGGCAAGCCGCTGCCCGCCGGCCGTGCAGAGCCCGCGACCTTCCTCGAACCGCTGGCGACGACCATCGCCATGGGGGAGAGCGAGAGCCGCGCGAATGCGACCGATGCGGCGTCGGCGGAGGCATCGGCCGACACCTCGGCACACGGTGATCGTCGCACCGGGCCGCGCCCGCAATTCGAACTGGTCCGTGTACGCGCGGACCTGCTCGATAGCATGGTCAACGTGGCCGGCGAGGCCAGTATTTTCCGCTCCCGCATCGAGCAGCAGGTGGGCGCGTTGGCGTTCAACCTGGGCGAAATGGAACAGGTGATCGAGCGGCTGCGCGACAAGCTGCGCCTGTTCGACATCGAGACCGAGGCGCAGATCCAGTCGCGCTATGAAGAGGCGGGTGCGCAGTACGAGGACTTCGATCCCCTCGAATTCGATCGCTTCACCCACATGCAGCAGCTGTCGCGCTCCATGATGGAAAGTCTTGGTGACTTGTCCAGCATGGGTCAGACCCTGCAGGGCATTACCCGTGAGGCCGAGACGCTGCTGGTCCAGCAGGCGCGCGTCAACACCGAACTGCAGGAAGGCCTCATGCACACACGCATGGTGCCGCTGGTGCAGAACGCACCGCGCCTGCGCCGTGTGGTCCGCCAGGTATGCGACGAGTTGGGGAAGGAAGCGGAACTGCGCTTCAAGGGTGCGGAAGTGGAGATGGACCGCAACGTGGTCGAGCGCATCATGGCGCCTCTCGAACATCTGTTGCGCAACGCGATTGCCCACGGCATCGAGCCCCCGGCCGAACGCGAGGCCGCCGGCAAGCCGCGCAACGGCACCATCGTCATTCAGCAGATCCGTGAAGGCGGCGAAGTGGTCGTGAGGGTCTCCGACGATGGCGCCGGCATCAACGTGGCTGCAGTGCGCGAGAGGGCCATCGCGCGGGGTCTCCTGACACCGGACGCACAGCTCTCCGACCGCGAGGTCATTCCCTTCATCCTGGAGTCCGGCTTTTCCACGGCCGGTGCGGTCAATCAGATCGCCGGCCGCGGCGTGGGCATGGACGTGGTGAACAGCGAGGTGAAGAACCTCAACGGCAGCCTGTCCATCGACGCGGTGCCTGGCCAGGGCACCACCTTCGTGATCCGCCTGCCGCTGACCCTTACCGTCAGTCGCGCCTTGCTGGTCAACGCGGGCGAGGAACTGTATGCGGTGCCTTTGATGAGCATCGAGGGTATCGTGCGCATCAACGAGCAGGAGAGCGCGAACCTGCTTGCCAAGGATTCACCAACCTATCGCTGGCTCGGCCAGGACTACGATCTGCTGCACTTGGCCACGGTGCTCGGCACCGGGAACGCCACATCACCTGACGAGGCGCGCCGCCAATCGATTCTGCTCGCCCACAGCGGCGATCATCGTATTGCCCTGGTCGTCGATCGTCTGCTTGGCAGCCGCGAGATCGTGGTCAAACCCATCGGCCGGCAGCTGAGTGGCCTGCGCGGGTTGTCGGGCGCGACCATCCTGGGCGACGGCCGTGTGGCATTGATCCTCGAGCTTCCGGCGCTGATTCGTGCCGGTCTGGCGCAGCGTGCCAGTAGGCCCGTCCCCGTCGCACCGGCCGTCGAACGTCCGCACAAACCGGTGGTCATGGTGGTCGACGATTCCATCACCGTGCGCAAGGTCACGAGCCGCCTGCTTGAGCGCAACGACATGATGCCCGTGACCGCGAAGGATGGCGTCGAGGCCCTCTCCGTCCTGGAAGAGACGGTCCCCAACGTGATGTTGCTGGATATCGAGATGCCGCGCATGGACGGCTATGAGCTTGCCACTCACATGCGTAACGACGCGCGTCTCCGCAACGTGCCGATCATCATGATCACCTCGCGCAGCGGCGACAAACATCGTCAGCGTGCCATGCAGATCGGCGTGGATGTGTATATGACCAAGCCGTTCCAGGAAACCGAGCTGCTGGAAAGTATCCGGGCGTTGCTCGGCCGCCCGGGGCCTGCGGCGGCATTGGCCTGAGGAGCCCGACGTGAGCGAACAAAAAGTACTCGCACAGACCGGCGAAGCGGCTATTCGGTGCCTCGTGGTGCCGCTCGACGGCGCGGCGCTGCTGATTCCCAATGCGCTGGTTTCGGAAGTGGCAGCGTTTCAAGCCCCCGTGCCGACGGCGGGCCCGTCCTGGCTGCTCGGCCACATCGAATGGCGTGGGCTGGCTGTGCCGCTGATCTCCATCGAGGCCCTCGCAGGCATGGCGGGAGGTCAGCCGCAACGCCTGAGCCGCGCCATCGTGTTCAATACGCTGAATGGCAATGCGCAGATGCCCTTCATCGCAGTATTGAGCCGCGCCATCCCCCGCATGCAACTGATCACCGCGGGCACATTGCCGTCGAGCTCAGAAACGGCGCCGGAAGGGCTGCTTGGCCGTTTTGAGCAGGATGGCGAAACCCTGTTGATTCCTGACCTCGACCGCATCGAACAGTGGCTTCAAGATGACGGAATCGTAGTTAAACGTGCCGAATTGACGATTGAGAAGGTGTGATGATGCGTAACGGTTTTCGTTCTTGTGCACTCGTCGGCCTGCTCCTGGCCGGATTGGCGGCCCCCGCTCACGCGCAGGATGAGCAGGAGCGTGCCAAGCTCCTCGCATTGGTGAACGAGGTCATCCAGGACGATGCCCGGCATGCGCGCGCCATCGAACTGGGCCGCGATCGCACCCTGCTTTGTGCCCAGTGTCATGGTGAGGACGGCAACAGCCGGACGCCGGAAGTGCCCAACGTGGCAGGCCAGAACCCCACCTACCTGCTCGAACAGGTGGATAAGTTCGCCGACGGCAGGCGCAAGAATTTCGTGATGCAGAGCCTCACGCGCGATTTCAGCATGGAGGACAAGGTGAACATCGCGGTCTATTACGCCAGCATGCCGGTGAAGCCGCTATCCGCCGATCCCATCCTCGCCCGCGAAGGCGCGCGTATCTACGGCGCCGTGTGCCAGATGTGCCATGGCGACGACGGTCGCGGGGAAATCGGCTATGCACGGCTGGCCGGCCAGCAGCCGCAGTATGTAGTCGACACCTTGAAGCGCTTTCGTACCAATGCGCGCCGGAGCGTGAGCGAGGAGGACATGAAGCGCCACGACGTACGCATGGAGCAGGTCACGCAGAATCTTTCCGACCGGGACATCGAGGCACTGGCCGCCTACATCGCCCTTCTGAAATAACGCAGGCCATCGCGGCCTAAAGGCCGCTCCCACAGGTGGAAAACCCCGCCCGTAGGCGCCCACACCGTGGGCGAATGGCCTATCCAACGCCTTGGCGGTTACCGAAACCACAGTCGCCGACGGTGGTATTCAGAACCACCTCTAGGTGCGGGCTGAGCCCGCGATAATGTGCTCAGCAAGAGAATCCCGGCCTACAGGGTGACATCCCGGGCGGGCATCAGCCCAGGTCGCCCCAGCGCGCCTGTAATACGGATAACGCGGCGACGGCCGCGGTTTCCGTGCGCAACACCCGCGGGCCGAGACGCAGGCCCCCGTAGCCGACCGCCTCGGCCGCGGCCACTTCCTCCGCAGTGAGTCCTCCTTCAGGACCGATGAGCAGGGTGACGGCCTGGGCCGCCCCAAGCTCTCCAAGGCGGTGCTCGGCGCGATGATCCAGCACCAGCGCCAGGCCCTCGGCCGGTTGTTGAAGCCAGGCGGCGAGGGGGCGCACATCGAGCAGTTCGGGCAGGCGGTTGCGGCCGCACTGCTCGCAGGCGCCCACGATGATCTTGCGCCAGTGCTCCATCCGTCGCCCGCGCCGTTCCTCGTCCAGGCTCACCACGCTGCGCGCCGACAGCACCGGCACGATACGGTTGACACCCAGTTCCACGGCCTTCTGAATGGTGTAATCCATGCGTTCGCCGCGCGAGACCGCTTGCACCAGCGTGATCTCGAGCGGGGACTCGCTCTCACGCACATGGTGCTCAGCGATCTCTACCGTGACGTTCCGTCGCCCGAGCGCGACCACCTGCGCCGCAAATTCCCCGCCCGTGCCGTCGAAGAGTATGAGCGGCGCGCCTTCGCGCAGGCGCAGCACGCGCGCAACGTGCTTGGCTGCCTCGTCGCCGAGCTGAATATGCTCGCTCGCGCGCAGGGGTTGTCCGCAATGGATACGAGGGATGCGCATCACCTCTCCCCGAGTCGCAGCGCCTCCCACAACGCGCGCGTCGGGCCGGTCTGGTTCATGGTGTAGAAATGCAGGCCCGGCGCACCCGCGGCGAGCAGGCGTTCGCAGAGGTCCGCCACCACTTCGTGGCCGAAGGCGCGAATGGACTCCAGGTCCTCGCCGTAGGCCTCGAGACGCAGGCGCAGCCAGCGCGGGATCTCCGCGCCGGCCGCTTCGGAAAAACGCGCCAGCTGCTTGTAATTGGTGATGGGCATGATGCCCGGTACGATGGGCACGTCGACGCCCAGGCGCTCGCAATCTTCCACGAAACGGGTGTAGGCATCGAAGCTGTAGAAATACTGCGTGATGGCGGCATTGGCGCCGGCGGCAATCTTACGGCGGAAGTTCTGCAGGTCATTGGCACTGCTCGGTGCCTGGGGGTGGAACTCCGGATAGGCGGCCACCTCGATGTGGAAGTGATCGCCGGTCTCCTCGCGGATGAAGGCGACCAGTTCGTTGGCGTAGTGGAATTCGCCCGCCTCACGCATGCCCGATGGCATGTCGCCGCGCAGCGCGACGATACGCGTCACCCCGAGCGCCACGTAGCTTTGCAAGGTCTCGCGCAGGCTCTCGCGGCTCGAACCGATGCACGACAGGTGCGGTGCGCATTCGAGGCCCACCGCCAGGATGTCCTTGACGGTCTGGTAGGTGCCTTCCTGGGTGCTGCCGCCGGCGCCGTAGGTCACCGACACATAGCGCGGCCCCAGTTCACCCAGTTCCACACAGGTGGCGCGCAATTTGGTGCGGCCTTCCTCGGTCTTGGGCGGGAAGAACTCGAAACTGAATGCGGGTGGGTATTTCTTCTGCGATTCCATAGCGTTACCTCTGGCGCAGTATCGGGGTATCAAGGCAGAGGACGCGGAGACGCGGAGAAGCGGAGGAGATCATCACATAGGTCTCTTCTCCGCGTCCTCCGCGTCTCCGCGAACTCCGCGTTATCAGCCCACGATTAGTAGCGGTAGTGGTCGGACTTGTAGGGGCCGTCCACGGAGACGCCGATGTACTCGGCCTGTTCGGGCGTGAGGCGGGTGAGCTGGGCGCCGATCTTGCCGAGGTGCAGGCGGGCGACCTTTTCGTCCAGCTGCTTCGGCAGGATGTATACCTTGCGCTCGTACTTGGCCGCGTTGCTGAAGATCTCCATTTGCGCGATCACCTGGTTGGTGAAGGACGCGGACATGACGAAGCTGGGATGGCCGGTGGCGCAGCCCAGGTTCACCAGGCGGCCCTTGGCGAGCACGATGATCTTCTTGCCGTCCGGGAAGATGACGTGATCCACCTGCGGCTTGATCTCTTCCCACTGGTACTTCTCCAGGGAGGCGATGTCGATCTCCGAGTCGAAGTGGCCGATGTTGCAGACGATGGCCTCATCCTTCATGGCGGCCATGTGGTCGTGGTTGATCACGTTCACGTTGCCGGTGGTGGTGACGAAGATGTCGCCCAGCTTGCAGGCCTCGTCCATGGTGACCACACGATAGCCTTCCATTGCCGCCTGCAGGGCGCAGATGGGGTCGATCTCGGTGATCCAGGTGGTCGCACCCATGCCGCGGAAGGCCTGCGCACAGCCCTTGCCCACATCGCCGTAGCCGAGCACCACGCAGATCTTGC
Organism: Gammaproteobacteria bacterium; assembly: GCA_023228645.1. Lineage (GTDB taxonomy): Bacteria > Pseudomonadota > Gammaproteobacteria > Thiohalomonadales > Thiohalomonadaceae > JALOAT01. The sequence continues at coordinate 125,013 of JALOAT010000002.1, forward strand.
CGGCCACCATCACGTCGGTGGCGCGCTTGATGCCGTCCAGCAGCGATTCGCGGCAGCCGTAGAGATTGTCGAACTTGCTCTTGGTGACCGAGTCGTTGACGTTCATGGCGGGGAACAGCAGTTCGCCGCGCCTTTGCATGTCGTACAGGCGGTGTACGCCGGTGGTGGTTTCCTCGGTGACGCCCTTGATGCCCTTGGCCATGCGCGTCCACTTGCCCGGGTTGTTCTTCAGGCTGTCGCGCAGCAGGTTGAGGAACACCTTCCACTCGGGGTTGGCGCCTTCGTTCGCCGCAGGCACCTGGCCCGCGGCCTCGAATTCCACGCCCTTGTGCACCAGCATGGTGGCATCGCCGCCGTCGTCCAGGATCATGTTGGGGCCGTCATGACCGGCCCAGGTCATGGCCTGCTCGGTGCACCACCAATACTCTTCGAGGCTTTCACCCTTCCAGGCGAATACGGGGATGCCGGCGGCGGCGATGGCTGCGGCGGCGTGGTCCTGGGTGGAGAAGATGTTGCAGGAGGCCCAGCGCACCTGCGCACCGAGTTCGACCAAGGTCTCGATGAGCACCGCGGTCTGGATGGTCATGTGCAGGGAGCCAGAGATGCGCGCGCCCTTGAGGGGCTTCTGAGCGCCGTACTCGGCGCGCAGGGCCATCAGACCCGGCATCTCCTTCTCGGCGATCTGGATCTCCTTGCGGCCCCAGCCGGCCAGGGAGATATCGGCGACCTTGTAATCGTTGAATTGGGATACGTCGTTCATTCTCGTTTTCCGAAAAAGAATGAGCGCCGTTGTACTGAAGCCGCTGTGCCCTGAGCCTGACGGGTCTCTAACCCCGCTGCAGCGCTCCTCAGGGATGCGGAGGATTGAAGAAGAAAAGCATAACCACGGGGGACACGGGGAACACGGGGGTTTATGAAGATTTCCTGGGGAGCTGCGCGACCGTCGCGATCGTACCAGGCCCCCGAAGGCACAAGGGCAGTACCCTTTTATGTCTTCCCCGTGTTCCCCGTGTCCCCCGTGGTTAAAGCTTTTTCCTTAAAGACCGGCTGCGGCGCGCAGGGCCTCAGCCTTGTCGGTGCGTTCCCAGGTGAATTCCGGCTCCTCGCGGCCGAAGTGGCCGTAGGCGGCGGTTGAGCGATAGATGGGGCGCAGCAGGTCGAGCATGTGGATGATGCCGCGCGGGCGCAGGTCGAAGACTTCGCGCACCAGTTGCACCATGCGTTCCTCGGCGATCTTGCCGGTGCCGAAGGTGTCGATGGATATGGAGGTGGGCTCGGCCACGCCGATGGCGTAGGAGACCTGGATCTCGCAGCGGTCGGCGAGGCCGGCAGCGACGATGTTCTTGGCCACGTAGCGGCCGGCGTAGGCAGCGGAGCGGTCCACCTTGGAGGGGTCCTTGCCGGAGAAGGCGCCGCCACCGTGGCGGGCCATGCCGCCATAGCTGTCGACGATGATCTTGCGTCCGGTCAGGCCGCAGTCGCCCATGGGGCCGCCGATGACGAAACGGCCGGTGGGGTTGATGTAGAAGCGCGTGTCCTTGGTGATCCACTCGCGCGGCAGCACGGGCAGGATGACCTCGTCCATCACCGCATCGTGCACCACCTTCTCGGTGACTTCGGGGGCGTGCTGGGTAGACAGCACCACCGCGTCGATGCCCACGGGCACGCCGTCTTCGTAGACGAATGTCACCTGGCTCTTGGCGTCGGGACGCAGCCAGGACAGGGTGCCGTTCTTGCGGATCTCGGCCTGGCGCTGCACCAGGCGGTGGGCGTAGGTGATGGGGGCGGGCATGAGCACGTCGGTCTCGCGTGTGGCGTAGCCGAACATGAGGCCCTGGTCGCCGGCGCCCATCTGCAGCTCATCCTCACGGTCCACGCCCTGGGCGATGTCCGGCGACTGCTTGCCGATGGCATTCAGCACGGCGCAGGATTCCCAGTCGAAACCCATGCTGGAGCTGTTGTAGCCGATGTCCTTCACCACCTCACGGGCGACGCGTTCATAGTCCACCACGGCGGAGGTAGTGATCTCGCCAGCGACCATCACCATGCCGGTCTTCACCAGGGTCTCGCAGGCCACACGGGCGCGCGGGTCCTGGGCCAGGATGGCATCGAGGACGGCATCGGAGATCTGGTCGGCGATCTTGTCCGGATGGCCTTCGGACACCGACTCAGAGGTGAAAAGGTGCTGTTTGGACATGCGATTCCCCAAAATTCTACGCCCTGAGGGCGGTACGAGGGCCAAAGGAAAAGGAAGCGCGGAAATATAACATTTCGCGGCGGCGGGAAAAACAGCCAGGCCCTCGCCCGGCTTGCCGGTCAAGCCCTGTTTCACCAGGAGGCATGGCCTCCGATCAGTAGCCCCACATGTCTTCGAGCAGCCGGGCCTGGCCGGCGAAATGACGGGGCACGGCGGCCTCGAAACGGGGAATTTTCAGTGCCTCCAGGGCCGCGCGGCCCTCGGGGGTTTCGTGGGCTGCGAGCAATGCCTTGGTGATGGCCTGCCGCACCTGGGGACTGACCTCGGGTGCGGCGCTGATCCCGGGCGCGGGCGCCTGCTCGGTGGCAGCGACCGTGGTAAGGCCATTGAAGCGTCCGACCATCGCCGACGGGATGATGGCGCCGGCCGACTTGCCCGCCAGTACCCGTTCCACCGCCGCATCCAGATGATCCACTTCGACGAGAATGGGCTGGCGCAGGGGATTGGGGAAGAACTGGTTCAGGCACACCGCCCCCAGAGAGGGAGCGGGCATGCTGGCGACAGGCTTGCCGACCAGGTCGGCGGGTTCCATGGCCAGCTGATCCTCATGGGCCACCAGCGTGTAGCTGATGATGTCGGGCATGCGGGCCACCACGTGGTAACCCATCTTCGAGAGCCGGTAATCCACCATGTGTGGGCCCTCGAGGATGAGTTGGTAGCTGTTGCGGCGAGTCAGCTGCCAGTGCACCAGGAAGTTGCTAGTGGTCGCGATCGTCACCCTGTGTCCCGTCGAATGGGTCAGGTAATCCGCCAACGGTTGATAGATGCGCCGCGTTTCCTGCTCGGACAGCACCGGGTGAACGGCTAAAGTGAGTTCATCGGCTCGGGCCTGGCCGATGACAGACCAGACCGCCAACGCCAGCGCGATTACGCGCAGCCATGCTGCAGATTCCATAGTCATGGTGGTCCCCCAAACCCGCCGATTGGCGGACGTGCTGCATAAGTCGTGGGCGGAAAAACATCCGATTAGTCGTTATGGTTTCGACTTTAGCAGAGTGAATCGGGGGCGACACCGTAGCCTATCCATATAGGGATAGACCGCAAAAACATCGTTTCGCGATATGCCGTGGAGGATAAGCCGGTGGTGATATTGCCGGGGGGCAGTAGATTGTAGACAATCGGGCGGTCCGGTCGGATAAGGCCGGAAAATTGCGGCTACATTTTTCAAGGCATGCGTGCGCTACGCGCAGGTTGCCCGGAACTGATGTTAGGTCTCGACCGTGCCGCCGGGGCGACAACAACGACTAGAAAAAGGGCCCTGCACCCGGATTAACGGCGCTACGCCAGCCGGTGTGCGATGCGGCAGTGGAGCCGCGTACCCGGTTTATAAAGAATACGAATTTTCGAAAAAATCTCAGGAGAAGCACACACATGCCTAACCGTCGTGAACTCGCCAATGCCATTCGTGCGCTCAGCATGGATGGGGTCCAGAAGGCCAAGTCCGGTCACCCCGGCGCCCCCATGGGCATGGCCGACATCGCCGAAGTCCTCTGGCGCGACCACCTGAAGCACAACCCGAAAAACCCCCAGTGGCACGACCGCGACCGTTTCGTCCTCTCCAACGGCCACGGCTCCATGCTCATCTATTCCCTGCTGCACCTGACCGGCTACGACGTCAGCATCGATGACCTGAAGAGTTTCCGCCAGCTGCACTCCAAGACCCCCGGGCATCCCGAATACGGCTACACCCCGGGCGTGGAAACCACCACCGGTCCGCTGGGGCAGGGCATCACCAACGGTGTTGGCATGGCCATCGCTGAGAAGGTCCTCGCCGGCCAGTTCAACCGCCCCGGCCATCACATCGTCGACCACCACACCTATGTGTTCATGGGCGACGGCTGCATGATGGAAGGTATCTCCCATGAGGCCTGTGCCCTGGCGGGAACCCTGGGCCTCGGCAAGCTCATCGCCTTTTGGGATGACAACGGCATTTCCATCGACGGTCACGTGGATGGCTGGTTCACCGACGACACGCCGAAGCGCTTCGAGGCTTACGGTTGGCACGTGGTGCGCGGCGTGGATGGCCACGACGCGGAGGCCATCAACCGCGCCATTCACGAGGCCAAGAGCGTCAACGACAAGCCCACGCTCATCTGCTGCAAGACCGTCATCGGCTTCGGCGCCCCGAACCTGTGCGGCTCTCACGACTGCCACGGCGCGCCCCTGGGCGACGACGAAATCGCCGCCACCCGCGAGAACCTAGGCTGGAAGCACGAGCCGTTCGTGATCCCGGCCGATATCGCCGCCGCGTGGGACGCCACCCAAAAGGGCGCCAAGGCCGAGGGCCACTGGCAGGAGAAATTCGACGCCTACAAGAAGGCCTTCCCCGAACTTGCCGCCGAATTCGAGCGCCGCATGAAGGGTGAGCTGCCCGCCAACTGGGCGAGGGACGCGGCTGAATTCATCAACGCCGTGAATGCCAAAGCCGAGAAGATCGCCACCCGCAAGGCCTCGCAGAACGCCATCGGCGGCTATGCCAAGCTGCTGCCCGAGTTCCTGGGCGGTTCCGCCGATCTCACGCCCTCCAACCTCACCGGCTGGAAGGAAGCGAAGTCCATCTCCGCCACGGTGAGCGACGGCAACTACATCTCCTACGGTGTGCGCGAGTTCGGCATGTCCGCGATCATGAACGGCATGGCCCTGCACGGCGGCTTCATCCCGTTCGGCGGCACCTTCCTCATGTTCTCCGAGTACGCCCGCAATGCCCTGCGCATGGCGGCGCTCATGAAGATCCGCTCCATCTTCGTGTATACCCACGACTCCATCGGTCTGGGCGAGGACGGCCCCACCCACCAGCCGATCGAGCAGATTGCCACCCTGCGCTACATTCCCAACATGTCGCTATGGCGCCCCTGCGACGCGGTGGAGTCCGCGGTGGCCTGGGCCCGGGCGGTCGAGCGCAAGACCGGTCCCTCCTGCCTCATCTTCTCGCGCCAGAACCTGCCGCACATGGAGCGCAGCGCCGAACAGCTCGCCGCCATCGCGCGCGGTGGCTACGTGCTGAAGGACTGCGAGGGCACGCCGGAAGCCATCATCATCGCCACGGGCTCCGAAGTGGCGCTGGCGGTAAATGCCTATGATGAACTGAGCAAGAAGGGTCGCAAGGTGCGCGTGGTGTCCATGCCCTCCACCGACGCCTTCGATGCCCAGGATGCGGCGTATCGCGAATCCGTGCTGCCTGCCAAGGTCCGCGCGCGCGTGGCCGTGGAAGCCGGTGTGACCGCCTTCTGGGGCAAGTACGTCGGTCTGGATGGCAAGGTCATCGGCATCGATCGCTTCGGCGAGTCCGCGCCGGCCGACCAGCTGTTCAAGGAATTCGGCTTCACCACCGACAACGTGGTGAAGGCGGTCGAGTCCATCATCTAAGAAAAACCAGGAGATCGAAAGAATGGCTATCAAAGTTGGTATCAACGGCTTCGGTCGTATCGGCCGCATGGTGTTCCGTGCCATCGCCAAGGAAGCCGAATTCAAGGACGTCGAGGTGGTCGCCATCAACGACCTGCTCGAGCCCGACTACCTTGCCTACATGCTGAAGTACGATTCCGTGCACGGTCGCTTCAACGGCGAAGTGAAGGTGGACGGCACCAACCTCATCGTGAACGGCAAGAAGATCCGCCTCACCGCCGAGAAGGACCCCACGGCCCTGAAGTGGGGCGAGGTGGGTGCGGACCTGGTTATCGAGTGCACCGGCCTGTTCCTCACCAAGGAATCCTGCGAGGCGCACCTCAAGGCCGGCGCCAAGAAGGTGGTGCAGTCCGCCCCCTCCAAGGACGACACCCCGATGTTCGTATACGGCGTAAACCACCAGAAGTACGCCGGTGAGACCATCGTTTCCGCCGCCTCCTGCACCACCAACTGCCTGGCGCCCGTGGCCAAGGTGCTGCACGAGAACTTCGGCATCAAGCGCGGCCTGATGAGCACCGTGCACGCCGCCACCGCCACGCAGAAGACCGTCGACGGTCCGTCCAAGAAGGACTGGCGCGGCGGCCGCGGCATCCTGGAGAACATCATCCCGTCCTCCACCGGCGCCGCCAAGGCCGTGGGCAAGGTCATCCCCGAGCTGAACAAGAAGCTCACCGGTATGGCCTTCCGCGTGCCCACCTCCGACGTCTCCGTGGTCGATCTCACCGTCGAACTGGAGAAGGACGCCACTTACGAGCAGATCTGCGCGGCCATGAAGAAGGCAGCCGAGGGCGAGCTCAAGGGCGTGCTGGGCTACACCGACGAGAAGGTGGTCGCCACCGATTTTCGCGGCTGCCCGCAGCCTTCCACCTTCGACGCCGACGCGGGCATCGCCCTGGACAACACCTTCGTCAAGGTGGTGACCTGGTACGACAACGAGTACGGCTACACCTGCAACATGCTCCGCTTTGTGAAGCACGTGGCGAAGTAAGAACAAGCAGATAACCACGGGTACACGGGGGCAAGGGGATAAGAGACTCTTGATCTTCCCCGTGTACCCCGTGGACCCGTGGTTAAAGCTTTTCTTTTCAGTGCTCGAGAGTCATCCGCCGAAGCGGTGCTTCCGCCGATGGTTTTCAAAAATAAATCAAACGAAATCCAAGGAGCAGTCCACATGTCCGTTAAGAAAATGACCGAGCTGGATCTGAAGGGAAAGCGCGTTTTCATCCGTGCCGACCTGAACGTTCCTGTGAAGGACGGCAAGGTGACGTCCGACGCGCGCATCACCGCCTCCATGCCCACCATTGAGGCGGCCCTGAAGGCCGGCGCGAAGGTGATGGTGACCTCCCACCTGGGTCGTCCCACCGAGGGTGAGTGGAGCGAAGAGGTCTCCCTGAAGCCTGTGGCCGACGTGCTCTCCCAGAAGCTCGGCAAGCCCGTGCGCCTCATCAAGGACTGGGTGAACGGTGGTTTCGATGTCGCCGAAGGCGAGCTGGTCCTGTTGGAAAATTGCCGCGTCAACAAGGGCGAGAAGAAGAACGACGATGAACTGTCCAAGAAATACGCCGCCCTCTGCGACGTGTTCGTCATGGATGCCTTCGGCACCGCGCATCGCGCCCAGGCTTCCACCCACGGCATCGCCAAGTACGCACCCGTGGCCTGTGCCGGCACCCTGCTCATGGGCGAGCTGGATGCGCTGAACAAGGCATTGGCCAATCCCAAGCGCCCCATGGTTGCCATCGTGGGCGGCAGCAAGGTCTCCACCAAGCTGACCGTGCTCGAATCGCTGTCCGAGAAGGTGGACCAGCTGGTGGTGGGCGGCGGCATCGCCAACACCTTCCTGGCCGCAGCCGGCAAGCAGATCGGCAAGTCCCTGGCCGAGACCGACCTCATCCCCACCGCCAAAGCGTTGATGGAGAAGATGCAGCAGCGCGGTGCCAATATCCCCATCGCCGTGGACGTGGTGGTGGGCAAACAGTTCGATGCCAACGAGCCCGCGGTTTTGAAGAGCGCGGATGCCGTGGCCGCCGACGACATGATCTTCGATATCGGCCCCAAGAGCGCCCAGGAGCTGGCCGATATCATCATGAAGGCGGGCACGGTGGTCTGGAATGGCCCGGTGGGCGTGTTCGAGTTCGACCAGTTCGGGGAAGGCACCAAGAAGATCGCCGAAGCGATCGCCAATACCAACGCCTTCACCCTGGCCGGCGGCGGCGACACCATCGCCGCCATCCAGAAGTACGACATCTACGAAAAAGTGTCCTACATCTCGACGGCCGGCGGTGCATTCCTGGAATACTTGGAAGGCAAGGTGCTGCCTGCGGTGGCGATGCTCGAAGAACGCGCCAGCAAGTAGTTTTCGGCTTTTTCATAAGGGTGCCGGGAGGGCGGAGTACCGCCCGGCGCCCGAACTTAGAGGGTCGGCAACAGGCCCCTGAGAAACCACATGCCAAGACGAACCAAGATTGTGTCCACCCTGGGGCCGGCAACCGACGATCCCAAGATGCTGGACAAGATTATCCAGGCCGGCGTCGACCTGGTCCGCATCAATTTTTCCCACGGCAAACCTGAAGAACACCTCGAGCGGGTGGAAAAGGTACGCAACCGCGCCCGCGCCCACGGCCGTCAGGTCGGGGTGCTGGCCGATCTGCAAGGCCCCAAGATCCGCATCGAAAAATTCATTGATGGCAAGGTGTTCCTGGAAGAAGGCCAGACCTTCACCCTGGACGCCGCGCTGGACCACAACCGCGGCGATCACGAACGCATCGGCATCGCCTACAAGCAGTTGCCCGAAGACGTTACGCGCGGCGACACCCTGCTGCTCGACGACGGCCGCGTCGTGCTCTGGGTCGACAACGTGGAAGGCCCCGAAGTGGTCTGCCGCGTGGTGGTGGGCGGCGTACTATCCGACCGCAAGGGCATCAACAAGCAGGGCGGCGGTCTTTCTGCACCGGCTCTGACCGACAAGGACAAGGAAGACATCCGGCTGGCGGCGAAAATGGAGGCCGACTACGTGGCCGTGTCGTTTCCGCGCAGCGCGGACGATGTCAACGAGGCCCGCGCCCTGCTGCGCGCGGCCGGCGGCCACGGCGAAATCGTCGCCAAGATCGAACGCGCCGAGGCCCTGGAGGTCATCGACGAGATCATCGCCGCCTCCGGGGCCATCATGGTGGCGCGCGGCGACCTGGGCGTGGAGATCGGCGATGCCGCGCTGGTGCCCTGGCAGAAGCGCCTCATCAAGCAGGCCCGCACCATGAACCGGCCGGTGATCACTGCGACCCAGATGATGGAGTCCATGATCACCAACCAGATTCCGACCCGTGCCGAGGTCTTTGACGTGGCCAACGCGGTGCTGGATGGCACCGACGCGGTGATGCTGTCGGCGGAGACCGCCATGGGCAAATACCCGGATAAAGCGATCGCCGCCATGGACCGCATCTGCCTGGAGGCGGAAAAGCAGCGCATCGCCACCACCTCCGATCACCGCATCAATACCGAGTTCACCCACATCGACGAAGCCGTTGCCATGGCTTCCATGTATGTGGCCAATCACCTCCGGGTGAAGGCGATTGCCTCGTTAACCGAATCCGGTGCGACACCGCTGTGGATGTCCCGCATCAGTTCGGGTATTCCCATCTACGCCATGACGCGGCATTCCAGTACCCGGCGCAAGGTCACGCTTTATCGCGGCGTGTATCCGGTTGCATTCGACGTCACCACCTCGGACCATGCACAGGTCAACCGCGAAACGGTGGATGAATTGGTGCGCCGCGGCGCCGTGCGGGACGGCGATCTGGTGATCATTACCAAGGGCGACATGATGGGCGTCCACGGCGGCACCAATGCCATGAAGATCGTCCGCGTGGGCGAACTGGTCTAGCGAAGAAGGAAAGTCCGCCAATGAACGCGAGTGGCGAGGCGTCGTTATTCGTGCTCGCTTCCGTTCATTGACAGACATCATCTTTCCGATTTGAAGAAGAACTACTGACATCAACTAAGGAGAATCCACATGGCCCTCGTATCAATGCGTCAGTTGCTCGACCATGCTGCCGAGAACGGCTACGGTCTGCCGGCCTTCAATGTGAACAACATGGAACAGGTGCAGGCGATCATGCAGGCCGCCGACGCCGTCGACAGCCCGGTGATCCTGCAGGGTTCCGCCGGCGCCCGTAAGTACGCGGGCGAGCCGTTCCTGCGTCACCTGATCCTGGCCGCCATCGAGGCCTATCCGCACATCCCCGTCGCCATGCACCAGGACCACGGCGCCAGCCCAGCCGTGTGCATCAACGCCATTCAGTCCGGCTTCAGCTCGGTGATGATGGACGGTTCCTTGCTGGAAGACGGCAAGACCCCGTCCTCCTACGAATACAACGTGGACGTGACCCGCCGCGTGGTTGACATGGCGCACGCCTGCGGCGTGTCCGTGGAAGGCGAGCTGGGTTGCCTGGGCTCCCTGGAGACCGGCAAGGCCGGCGAGGAAGACGGCCACGGCGCCGAAGGCACCCTCGACCACTCCGCCCTGCTGACCGATCCCAACGAGGCCGCCGACTTTGTGGCGAAGACCAAGGTGGACGCCCTGGCCATCGCCATCGGCACCTCCCACGGCGCCTATAAGTTCACCAGCAAGCCCACGGGCAAGGTGTTGCGCATCGACCGCGTCAAGGAAATCCACGCGCGCATTCCGAACGTGCACCTGGTCATGCACGGCTCCTCGTCCGTGCCCGAGGACTGGCTCGCCATCATCAACCAGTTCGGTGGCGACATGGGCAAGACCTACGGTGTACCCGTGGAAGAAATCGTGGAAGGCATCAAAAACGGCGTGCGTAAGGTGAATATCGACACCGACCTGCGCATGGCTTCGACCGGCGCCATCCGCAGGCACATGGCCGAGGATCGCAAGAACTTCGACCCGCGCAAGTACTACAAGGAAGCCACCAAGGCCATGGCGGGGATCTGCCGCGCGCGCTATGAAGCCTTCGGCTCCGTCGGCAAGGCCTCCAAAATCAAAGTCGTGTCTCTGGAGAACATGGCTGTGCGTTACGCCAAGGGTGAGCTCGACCCGCAGATCAAGTAACTACCGACGTATTCGCTGCAAAAGAGAGGCGGCCGCTCGGCCGCCTCTCTTTTTGGGCGCTTACCGACGTTCCCGTCACGTGACAGACGACGCAACTTCCCGGCCTTGAACCATCAAGGCAAGTCGTTTTGCCGCACCCATGCCGCGCGCTGCCTGTGGACCCGGTCCAAACCCGGCGCTGTACGTCTCTTCGTCGCCCCGGCCCCCGTCACTTACCTAACGTTCCTGATGTCTTGGCGGGAGCCCATTCCTGTTGTCGAAATATATTCCTGAATATCTGCCCTGAGCCACGCCCTCTCCGTAACCCACGCCCATATATATGCCGCTTCCGTAGGAACTCGGCCCGCTTTGACGAGCCGGAGAGCATACGAGCGTAAAGCTCATGCTCGACCATGGGCATGATGGGTTGACGATTCGGCGAGTGGGAAATTCAAGAAGCAGTACCAAGCCGTCAACGCTTGTATTTGCGGGGTGTGTCGCCGTTTGTCTGTGAAACTTGCGACACGAAATAATGTGCACGCGCGCACGCGTTGCCCTCGTATCCACTGTGGTCAAATTGACGCTTGCGAGAACGGCGTGATAAAACGCCAGTCACGTCAGTTTTCCACCATCTAACGCTCTATTAGTAAAAATAAATACAATGATTTACTAATGGTTAGTCGAAGCGACGATCATCAGAGGTATTCATGTTCAACTCCGGCAAACGGGGCATCTTCAAAACCCTTTCGGTGCGCAACGTCGCAATCACACTAGCGATCTTCCTGGCAGGCGGAGCGGCGTTTGTGGGCATCAACGGATTTTTCTCCTACACCAACGAAATGGAGTTCTGCACCTCCTGCCACTCCATGCAGACCAATCTCCGTGAACTTCAGGAGACGGTGCATTACAAGAATTCTTCGGGGGTGAGAGCGGTTTGCTCGGACTGTCATGTCCCCAAGGACTTCGCTCCGAAGCTCCATGCCAAGATCGTCGCTGTGAAAGACATCTATCATGAATTGGTGGGCACCGTAGATACCGAGGAAAAGTTCGAGGCGCGGCGTTGGCGGATGGCAACGCGTGTGTGGGATAAGATGAAGGCGACCGATTCCCGCGAGTGCCGTTCCTGTCACGATTTCGACAACATGGATTTCAGTGCCCAGGGACGCATGGCGAGCAGGAGGCACACACGTGCCCAGGCCAAAGGACAGACCTGTATCGATTGCCACAAAGGCATCGCTCACACGGAGCCGCTGCCGCCGGAAGAGTGGGAGGAGGCCGAGGGCGACGCCGATGCCGAGGAAACTGATACTGGCGACCAGTAAAATGGACCTGTGCCGCCAGCAAACTCCGCAGCCACGCTGCCGACGTGGAAAATGGGAAAGGATGCAATGATGTCCTGGAATCAGCGGTTTTCTCTCTTGGCCGCGATTGTGTTGTCATTCGCTGCGCATGCAGCGGACATCGACATGCAGTTGCGCGATGCTGCACTCATCGGCGACGCGGAAGAGGTTCAGCAGTTACTCGACCAGGGAGCGGACGCGAACTTTGCCGGCAGGTATGGAAAGTCTCCACTCATGTTCGCCGCCGAAGAAGGCAATACCGAGGTCGTCGAGCTACTTCTGAAAGCCGGTGCCAATGTCAATGCGAGGAGTGTCGTCGGCTGCACGGCACTGACCCATGCGACAGAAGGCGGGCATGTGGAAGCAGTCCGGGCGTTGCTCGCCAGTGGCGCCCACACCGGGTTGAAGACACGTGTGGGCTGGGACGCGCTCATGATCGCGGCGCGTAGCGGCTATGGAGATGTTCTGAAACTGCTCATCGCCGCCAAGGGCAACGTCAATACCTCGGACAAAGATGGCAATACCGCCTTGATGGCTGCCGCCGAGAAAGGCCACGTGCAAGCGGTGCGCCTGCTGCTGTCGGCCAACGCCGATGTGCATGTGCGGAACAAAAACGGTGAGAACGCGCTCATGCTTGCCGCAGGTCATGCCGAGCTCGAAGTACTCGAACTGCTGCTGAATAGCGGCGCCAGCGTGAATGCGGCGGATTCCGAAGGTGAGACGGCTTTGATGTGGGCCATCGAGCGCGACTACATTCACACCGTCGAGTACCTGTTGAAGCACAAGGCCGAGGTAAATCATCAGGATGCGAACGGACGCACCGCACTGATAAAGGCAGCCATGCGCGGCAACGTGGAAACGGTGAAGTCATTGCTCAATGCAGGTGCGGATCCGTCCATGAAAGATCGGGCAGGCCGCACGGCGTTCGATTATGCGAAGAACCACAAGCACGTTGACGCGGCGCGCGTGCTTGGCGGGCAGGGAAGCCTGCGCTAAATACGCCGCGGAGGTGTTGTGTCTGTCACGTCGACCCTAGGGGGGATTATGAAGTACAGAAAAATCATGCGAAGTGCGTTGGTGCTGGGCGGTTTGGCACTGAGTGGAGCCGCGCTGGCCATGCCGAGCGGAGAAATGCTGGGCAACACCTGCGCTGGGTGCCATGGCACCAACGGCAATACCCAAGGCCCGGGAACTCCGGGGATCGCCGGCATATCGACAGAGTATTTTGTCGATGCCATGAAGGCGTACCAGGATGGCAGCCGTTTCGGCACGGTGATGAACCGTATCGCAAAGGGCTACACCGAGGAAGAGATCCACGCAATGGCAAAGTATTTTGCCGCCCAGAAGTATCGCCCGCTGCCACAAAAGGCAGATGCCAAGCTGGCACGCCTGGGTAAGCAACTGCATGAACGCAGCTGTGCAAAATGCCATGAAGAAGGCGGCAGCGTTTCTGAAGACAGCGCGATTCTTGCCGGTCAGCCGATGCAGTATCTGCAATGGACCTTCGATGACTTCAACAACAGCAGGCGCGAAATGCCGAAGAAGATGAAGACTAAGATGCAAGAGGTCCACAAGGCGAAGGGCGACGAAGGCTACAAGGCGCTCGTCAACTTCTACGGCGACCGGGCCAAGTGAGGGGAGCAGAAGATATGAAAGTTACGCGTCGAGATTTTCTCAAGGTCGGTGGCGGCGCAGCGGCGCTCGCTACGCTCGGCTTTTCCGGCATGGCGCTCGGCAAGCCTGCCAGGGGCCGGGTTGTCGTAGTCGGCGGAGGTATCGGTGGCAGCACCACCGCCAAGTACCTCCGCATGATGGACCCCGGTATCGAGGTCACCCTGATCGAGCCCAACAAGCAGTACTTCACCTGCTTCATGAGCAACGAAGTGCTCTCCGGTGAGCGCTCCCTGGACTCCATCAAGTTCGGCTACAACGGCTTGGCGAAGCACGGCGTCAATGTGGTGCATGACGCCGTCACGGCCATTGATCCAGTTGCCAAGAAGGTCACCACCGCGGGTGGCAAGACCTTCTCTTACGATCACGCGGTCGTCTCCCCGGGCGTCTCGCTCAAGTACGAGGCTGTCGCCGGTTACAGCGAGAAAGTGGCGGAGAAGATCCCGCACGCCTGGAAGGCCGGTCCGCAGACCGCCCTGCTGCGCAAGCAGATCGAATCCATGAAGGATGGCGGCACCGTGGTCATGGTCGCTCCCCCGAATCCGTACCGTTGCCCCCCCGGACCTTACGAGCGTGTCTCGCAGATTGCTTGGTACCTGAAGAACCACAAGCCGAAATCCAAGATCATCGTCCTGGATCCCAAGGATGCGTTCTCTAAGCAGGGCCTGTTCGTTGCGGGCTGGAAGAAATACTACGGCTATGAAACCGACAACTCCCTGATCACCTGGGTATCGGGTGCCCAGGGCGGCAAGGTGGAGTCCATCGACGCGGGTAACCTGAGCGTGCAGGCGGACATCGAGAAGTTCAACGCGGACGTGCTCAACGTGATTCCGCCGCAAAAGGCGGGCGCCATTGCCTTCGCAGCGGGACTAACCGAAGGCGACTGGTGCCCGGTTAATCAAAAGACCTTCGAATCAACCAAGCACAAGTCGATCCACGTGATCGGTGATGCTTGCGTTGCCGGGTCCATGCCGAAGTCCGGTTATGCGGCCAACTCTCAGGCGAAGGTCTGTGCTGCGGCGATCGTGGCGGCGCTGAACGGTGCGGACGCTCCGGAACCATCGTATGTCAACACCTGCTACAGCATCATCATGCCGAACGACGCCGTCTCCGTGGCCGGGGTTTATCGCCTGGGCGCAGATGGCAAGATTGCCGACGTGAAGGGCGCGGGCGGGCTGACGCCCGGCTATGCCGATACCACCATGGAGATGCGCCAGCGCGAAGTGGTCTATGCGCATTCCTGGTTCAAGAACATCACCACCGACGTATTCGGTTGAGTTGTTTCGCGGTATCGTTCGAGACGGGGCCTTCGGGCCCCGTTTTCGTTGTGCGCCGAACAAACACCGCTATCGCTGTCCTTACGAGCGGCGTTGTCCGGGGATTTAGGGTGTTTTTACTTCGCCTTCCGGCACAAGCGGGACCGTATTGATGCCCTGGCATGGACCAGGATTTCGCCAGGGTGACGAAAAACTGGCAGATATTTTACTTCATCGTTCCGGCGCAAGCCGGAATTCATCTTCGTGGCCCCGGCGTGGACCCGGTATAGCGAAGCACCGGCAAAGGCGGACGGCGTCCATTCAGTGACGCGATAGAGAAACCGCCAGTGCGGTGTCTCAACCCATCAAGCGAGCGCCGCGTTAGCCAGCACTCTTTTTCTGCGCCCGCACGGCATCTAGCGCCACCACCGCCGAGGGTTTGCCAAGCAGTGAGGCGCTTTCTTCCAGCAGGAATGATTTGAACGCCTGCGCGACCACCGACAGTCGTTTGCCACGGCGGTGTACCACGTACCAATGCCGCAGGATGGGAAACTCGGCCACATCGAGGATGCACAGGCGCCCGAGGGCGAGTTCCATTTCCACCGTGTCGCGGGACAGCAGACCAAGACCGAGACCAGCCTGCACGCTCTGCTTGATGGCTTCGTTGCTACCCACTTCCATGCCGGTGGTGATATGCGTGTCGTGCTGCGTGAAAAAGCGTTCCATGGCACTGCGTGTGCCTGATCCGGACTCGCGCACCAGAAAGACCTCCTTCTCGAGCCGTTTCAGCGGAATGGCCTTCTCACCGGCGAGAACATGGTCGCGCGGCGCGACGATGACCAAGGGGTTCTCCATGAACGCACCCGCCTCCAAGTCCATATCCGCGGGTGGTTGGCCCATGATGACCAGGTCCACGTCATTGTCGGTGAGCTGCTTCAGGAGCGTTTCGCGGTTGGTCACGTCGAGGCTGACCGTGACGCCGGGAAAGCGTGCGCAGAAGGTGCCGAGCAGTGTCGGTGCGAAGTAATTGGCAGTGGAGGCGACGGAGATCTTCAGCTTGCCGCGCTCCAGCCCCTTGAGGTTGGCCAACACCATCTCGAGTTCATCGAGCTGGTGGGTGATCTGCCGGCTGTAGTGGTAAACCTCCTCGCCCGCATCGGTCAGGTAGATCTTCTTTCCGAGCTGTTCGAACAGGCTCACGTCCAGCTGATGCTCCAGCTGCTTCACCTGCATGGATACGGCGGGCTGGGTGAGGCAGAGTTCCTCGGCTGCCTTGGTGAAGCTGAGGTGCCGGGCGACGGCAGCAAAGACCTTCAACTGGCGAAGCGTGACATTCATGACTGACTTTGCCTTATGTTGATCCAAAGGTTTTTCGATGACTGCATCCGTGCTTTCCTTTGCTCCGAATCACGCCCCACGGAATCACCCGAAGCTTTAATAAAGTAGACCATGAGTTACCTGCGTGTTAGCCACCAAGTCTCGTTGTGCGCATGGCAGCACGGAAGGTGCTGGTTATACTCACTGCAAAGCAGCCAGGCGCCGACTCATGTACAGGAATTTTCCGGTGCTCGAGAGTGAACGGGTGGTCATCAACGCACAGCGCTACAACCGGGTTCGCCTCGCGCTGGCCTGGCTGGATAACCCCGCCCGCATCGAGCTCACGGGCATGCACGATCTGGAGCTCATTCTCGACGACAAGACCTGGCTGTGCGTCGATACCGGCCTCGGCAACCTCCCGGTGCTGGCCTGGAAGGAATTCGAGATCGAGCGGCGCAACGCCTTGCACGAGCCGGTCACCTGCCGCGTGGACTACTACAACCTGCATGCCGAGCTCATCCGGGACCGAGTCCTGGAAATCATGGACCGCCTCCTCACGGCCCGGCTGCAGCGTCGCAAACTGGGTCCGCGCGGTGAGGTGCGGCATCTGTCGGGGCCCCGGCGCAAGCACCTGCATTGATAAGCAATAGCTTATCCTTTCGATTACGAATATTGAACGGCAATTATGTTTCCCCGACCTATACTCAGGCCGTACACCCTTTACGGCGCGCCGGGCTTACCCACCGCTGGGCCGCCGGCGTCAGGTCAAGGCGGAGGGGGGGAAACCACATGCCTCCTCCCTTCTGCCTCCCTCTTCTTTCCCATTCGTGATCTGTCTCGCTGAATGTGTCGCCGGGACTGAAGCGTTACACTACGCGCCCATTGTCCTGTAAAGCTGCCCATGGAACTCGCCGAGTACATCAAGAGCGTCCGCAAGGACATCGTCTTCGACGCCACCCTCCGTGACTTGCCGTTCACCTTCCATTCCACCTGGGGCGTATTTTCGCCGCGCGAAATCGACGAAGGTTCGCGCCTGCTGCTCGACCATGTGGAGGTCAAGCCGACGGATCACTGTTTCGACCTGGGCTGCGGCTACGGTCCGCTCGGATTGACCCTTGCAAGGCTCGCCCCGCAGGGTGAGACACTCCTGGTGGACAAGGACTTCGTCGCCGTGGAGTACGCGCGCAAGAACGCCGAACGCAACCACGTGACCAACGCGACCGCCATGTTGTCGAACGGCTTCGATCAGGTCGGCGAGCGCCGTTTCGACCTGGTGGTCTCGAACATCCCCGCGAAGGTCGGCAAGGAGATGTTGTACCTCCTGCTCTACGACGCCTATCAGCATTTGAATCCCGGCGGGCGCATTTGTGTGGTTACGATCACAGGTCTGCGCAGGTTCATCGCGCGCGCGTTCGACGAGGTGTTCGGCAATTACGAGAAGGTGAAACAGGGAAAATCCTACACCGTTGCACTGGCGCACAAGACGACTTGAGCGTGCCCGCCATGCTGTTGCACGCCTCGTGCGCCTTCGCAGTGTTTATTTATTCGCAACGTTAGTTTTATACTCTGGCCGTCGACTCTACTTACTACAGCCGAACGAGGACGTTTCAATGGCACAGAAAAAGAAGGCAGCGCGCAGGAGTGCAGCTAAGAAGGGCGCCATGGTGAAGGCAGCTGCGATGGTTCAGGGCGGCAACAGCATGACTGATTCGGCCAAGCAGGCCGACGCCGCGCTGAATGCTGCACGCAAGGCGAACGACAAGTCCGCCGCGGCGCTCGCCAAGGTCGAGGCCAAGCTCGCCACCGCCAAGGCCAAGGCCGACAGCGCGAAGACCGCCGCCGTGCGCAAGCGCGCCCGCGCCGCCATGGCCGCTGCGCGTACCGAGGTTGCCTCCGCTCGGGCTGCCCAGCGTGAAACCCGCGACGCAGTGAAGGCCGCAAGCGCATGGCTGGCCACCGTCCAGGCACTCAACGCCCGTACCGAAAAGGCCTACAACAAGGCCCTGGCCGCAGCTGAGAAGAAGCACGCACGCAAGACGGCGCCCAAAAAGGCGACCCGTCGCCGTACTGCACGTCGCGTCAAAAAGGCCGCCTGAGGTCTTGGCGACTGCAGGCCGCTGCTGCGGCAATGCCGTCGAGTTAAGGCGCCTTCGGGCGCCTTAACTTTTTTGCCAACCCAAGAAATTCCACAGCCATTTTCCAACCGCAGCGGTTACCGAAACCGTGTTCACCGACAGGGTCGGCGCCTACCAGGTAACTACCCGTAGGAGCCCAGCCTGTGGGCGAATGCGATCCTGCAACGCTGATCCGACGGAAGGGCGCAGCGACAGCCACGGACGATCGCGGGTGTGGCAAATAACATTCACGCGCACACGCTCAATCCGCATCAGCCGTGGCGACAACCGCGCGCAGGCGCAGCCGCCGCTCCTGCCGACTCAGGGCCGCAAGCGCCCGTACCGATTCGTAGAACCGTTCCAGATGGCCGTGCTCGAAGGCGAGCATGGCTTTGAACCCAGGCACCAATTCTTGATAGGTGGCGGTCAGCGCCAGGTGGGCGTTGTTGAGATCGTCGGGCAGCCAGGAATCGAACCGGTCGTAACCGTCCCAGCCGGCCTTCAGGAGCTGATAATCGTTTCGTAAGCCATCGAGGATGGTGCGCTTGCCGGCAAGCTTTTCCGCATCGGGAAGCGCCTGCCCGTACAGCGCGGCAAGCCGCTCGCGGGTCGACAACAACAAAGCCGATACGCTGCGCAGGCGTTCCTGGGCGCGCAGATACTGCGTGTACTGTTCGCTGCCGTGAAACCAGCGGCGCACGCCTTCTTCGGCAACCGCCACCGCAAACGCTTCGTTGAAGGCGCTGTCTCCGTGCACATAGACTTTTTGGTGGGCGAGTTCGTGGAACAGCGTGGCGACGAGTTCCGCCTCGGGACGTTTCACCATGGTGCTGAGCAGCGGGTCATCGAACCAGCCGAGGGTTGAGTAGGCGCTTGCACCGAACACGTAGACGTCGAAGCCGCGCCGCCGCAGCCCTTCTGCGTACTGCTCGGCCTCGGCGCGGGAAAAATAGCCGCGGTAATTGAAGCAGCCGGCGATGGGATAACACCATTCCACCGGCTCCACCGAAAGTGCGCTGGTGGCGGTCACGTTCCAGGTCACCGACGGCCGCCCCAGGTCCACGTAGCTCTCGTAACTCCGGTTGAGCGGCAGGTCGAGCTGCTCGGCGGCGAACCGCCGGGCTTCGCGCGCGATGCGCAGTTTGGCGCGCACGGAGGCGGGTTCGCGCTCGTCGTCAATCACGCGTTCCAGCGGACGTGCGCGCAACATGATGTCCAAGTGTCCGCCGACCGCCTGGGAGTAATAGCCCAGTGTGGAACAGGAGCTCAGGGCGAGAATGCCCGCCAGTGACAGGGGCACAAACAGGAGCCGTAATCGCATTCGCCGCATGCTAGCGCGCATCGCAGGACGCAGATGCGTAACCGATCACGCCATGGCAGGCGAATGGTCTTCCAAGTCGGATTCCCGTCTTTCAGAACCGCCGGGCCACCCGTGCAATCACGAAATCCATGCCCGGGTTCGGCGTTTCGAGTCCTGCATTGGAGAGGTGCTGGAAACGCACGCCTAGCTCCCACGCATGCCTCGCACCGATGACGGCGCCCACGCCCAGGTGGCTGCCGAACTGGTAGCTCGTGGACAGCGCACGGTTGCCGATGCGGTCATCACTCAGCACGTGCGCGCCGAGGCCGAACTCGGTATAGGGTCTCGCCGTTGGCCACGGCATGGTGAGCCTGAGCACGGGCGTGACACTGGCCTCGACCAGTTGGTCGGTGCCACGGCTGGAATGACGCACACGCCAGAGCGCCAGGCCGAATTCCCAGTGGATGTTCAGGTTCCAGCCCGCGACCCCCGGCGGCGGGTCCTTCTGGCGGGCGATCAGCGAAACGCGCGCCATGTCCACGTCGGCGAGGCCGTCGCCCAAGCACACGGCGAGGCCGTCGATCGGCCCGGCCGTGGCCGGCATCGCCATGAGCAGCAGGACCGCGAATCCGCCGAGATTCCGTGCGCGTTTCATGTCGCTTCCGTGCGGGCGATTGAGAAAAAATAGTTGAGGCAAATCCTGCCCTTGGGTTCGGCTCCCGGTAGTGGTTCACGCACGTTGTGATGCGCAGCCGGGAAATCAGTGAATGAAGGGCTACACTCTATCGCTCGACACTCATCCATTACCGCATCTGCTGGGGAGCGTTTATGGACACTTGCCGCGTCCATAAGCTGTGCTTGTTTGCCGTGCTGGCCTCGGCCTTTGTCGTCGGCACGGCACAGGCGGAAGTCCGCGATGAACAGCGCCGCATGTTCCAGAGCGCACGTCATGCGCTCAAGCAGCAGGACATGCGCGCATATCAGCGTCTTGAACCCGCCCTGCGCGAGTATCCGCTGTACCCGTACCTGCGGTATGAGGTCCTGCGCAGCCGACTCGGCCGACTTCCGGCCGACGAGGTACGCACGTTCCTGGACGAATATCCCGACACGCCCCTTGCGGATCAGCTGCGTCGCGCGTGGCTGGCTCACTTATTCGGCCAGCGACGCTGGCTGGACTTCGAGCGCGACTACGTTCCGGGACTCGGCACCGCCTACCAGTGTCAATTCCTCTTCGCGCGCCTGCAAAACGGCGCAGGGGAGGCCTTGTGGTCGGAGATGGATGCCCTGTGGTTGACCGGGGTGTCGCTCCCCGATGAATGCGATGCGCCTATCGCCGCCTGGCGCAAGGACGGCCAGCTGACGCGGGAAAAGGTCCTCGCGCGCATCGAACTGGCCATGCAGCGCGGCCAGGCGGGCCTGGTCCGCTATCTCACGGGGCTGCTGCCGAAGTCGGACTCGTACTGGGTGCAGCGCTGGCATCGGGTGCAGCGTTCTCCGGCCACGGAAATCGATCGCCTCAAGGCTGAGACGGAACCGGCGTGGACCGCCAGGCTCTTCAACTATGGTATGCGCCGGCTTGCCGAACGGGATGCCGACGCCGCGGCCAGGCGCTTTGCACGCCACATCGACTTCGAGCTTACGGTTGACCAGGTGCTCGCCATCGAGCGCACCATCGCCCTGGGCATGGCCCTGCAACGCCATCCCGATGCCGTCCAGTGGCTCACCCGGGTGGCGGCCGTCCTGCCTCAAGACCGCGACGTGCGCGAGTGGCGCATTCGTGCCGCGCTCTGGCAACAGGACTGGAATGCGGTGCTCACGGCCATCGCGGCGGTACCCAACGAGGAGCGGGAGTCCGAGGAGTGGCAGTACTGGACGGGCCGGGCCCTCGAGGCGCTCGGTCATAAGGATGCGGCGCAGCGGCACTACGCGAACGCCGCCCAGGAGCGCGCCTTCCACGGGTTTCTGGCGGCGGCACGCCTGGGCGAGCCGCCCAACATCGCCACGGTTCCGGTCGGCGTGACCGATCAGGCCCTCGAAGCACTGCGCCTCGCGCCGGCCATGGTGCGCGTGCGCGAACTGCAAGCGGTGGGTATGGACGTACAGAGCCGCCGTGAATGGCGCGAGGCACTGGCCCGTCTGGACGAAGACGGGTTGCAGGTCGCGGCCAAACTCGCCCATGAGTGGGGTTGGTTCGACCAAGCCATCATTGCCCTCGGCAAGACCCGGGAGCGGCGCGACCTGGAACTGCGCTTCCCGACCCCCTATCAGGAAGAAGTGCTTGCCGCCGCAACCAAACGCGGCGTCGACCCCGCGTTCATCTTCGCGGTCATGCGCCAGGAGAGTGCCTTCGGTGCCGAGGCTCGTTCACGGGTCGGCGCCCTCGGGCTCATGCAGCTGATGCCCGCGACCGCACGGCAGACCGCGCGGGTCCACAAGCTGCCGCTGCGCAGCCGCGCCGACATCCTCAAGGCCGATACCAACATCCGCCTCGGCACGGCACACCTGAGCGACCTGCTCGAACGCTACGAGGGTAACCGGGTGTTTGTGCTGGCAGCCTATAATGCCGGGCCGCGCCGCGTGGAACGCTGGCGTCCGGACCACGTGCCTGTTCCAGCCGACATCTGGGTCGCCAACATCACCTTCGGCGAGACCCGCGAGTACGTACAGCGTATCCTGACCTACACCGCCATCTATGAATGGCGCCTCGGACGTGATATCACGCCGCTGGATGCATGGCTGCACACCGTCGAACCCCGCTATATCCGTGAAGCGGGCCAGCTGGAGAGCGCCCATCCCCCGGGTTGAATAAGGACTCATTAGGGATATTCCCTAGACAAGCAGGCTTGGCTTATGGTTGAGTCCAAATTGACGATCGGTTCAGCCGACGCGGTTTGCACACGATAAAAAGGGGGGAGTTATGGCGAAGATCAAGCTGGAGTACGAAACCATCGATTTCTTCACGGCCATCGAGGCGCATGTGCGCTGGAAGATCCGCCTTGAGTCCTACATCGCCGGCAGCAGCGAGGAGGCGCTGGATGCCGAGGTGGTTGGTCGCGATGACCAGTGTGCCCTCGGCAAGTGGATCCACTCCGCAGGCAAAGAGCGCTTCGGGCACCATCCGAAATTCCCCGAGCTTCGTGACATCCACGCCAGATTTCACCAGTGCGCCGGCGAGGTGATCCGCGCCTGCGACCGCGGTGAGCTCGACAAAGCGCGCGAATCCCTTGCCAAAGGGGATTACGCACGCTATTCCCAGCGCGTGAAGGCCGAACTGGCCCGGCTTGCCCTGGAACTGGACGACTGGGAAAAGACCAACGACTGACGGCCGTTTCGAGCGGCAGCGCCTTTGGCTCGAAGTCGCTAGATAGCCGCGGCATCTTTCGCACTCCGTCGCCGCGGCAGCGAGCTGCTTGCGAGGCTCCACCCCGCCCCATCGACACGCGCGAAGCCGTACACCCGACGACGAGACGGGCGCCCCCGCGCTTGTGTCACACTTGGGCCCATGCCCGAATCCGCACAGACCGCCCTCGCCCAGCGTGCCGCACTGGTTAGGCAGCGGCGGCTCGCCACCTCACTGCTGCTGGTCATGGCGCTGATCTACGTGGGCACGCGCCAGGTGCCGGAGGCGCCCTATTGGCTCCAGCTGGTGCGCGCCGCCAGCGAGGCCGCTCTGGTGGGCGGGCTGGCCGACTGGTTTGCCATTACCGCGCTGTTTCGTCATCCCTTCGGTATCCCAATCCCGCATACCGCCATCATCCCGCGCAATCAGGCGCGCATCGGCAGCGCACTGGGTCGTTTCGTGGAGCGGCATTTCCTCGAGCCCGAGCTGCTCGCGCAGAAACTGCGTTCGCTGGACTTGGCCTCGCACCTGGCCGCTTGGCTGGCGGAACCGGCGCGGGCGCGACGGCTCGCGACGCGTATCGTGGCGGCGCTGCCGTGGGCGGTGCACGCGGCGGACGACCGTGCCCTGCGCGAATTCGCCCGGCGTGCGTTACAGGATCAACTCGCTCACGTGAACCTGGCGCCCATCCTCGGCGGCCTGCTGGAGGTGCTCAAGGCCGGCGGTCGGCACCAGGAACTGTTCGATCGTGCACTGGTAGCGGGCGCCGACCTGCTTGCGAACAATGAAGAGCGCATCTATGCACTGGTCAACGACAAGAGCCGCTGGTGGGTGCCGCCAAGCATCGACCGCAGCATTGCGCGGCGTGTCATCGCCGGTTTGCATGAGCTGCTTGAGGAACTGGCCGACCGCGAGCACGAGGCACGGCGCGGTTTCGATGCGGCCACCCACGATTTCATCGAGCGCCTGAAACACTCACCCGAACTGCACGCACGTGTGGAGGGACTGAAGCGGGACCTCCTCGACAGCGCACCTATCCAGGACTATTTCACCGCGGTGTGGGATGAGCTGCGCGCACGAGTCGAGCAGGATGCCTCCGGCGAGGGCTCGCGCCTCGCCGAGGCCCTCGCCCATGCCCTCGCGGCGCTGGGGGCGACCTTGCTCAAGGACGATGCGGTACGCGCCCGCGTCAACCGTCGCATCGAGTCACTGACAGTGGAATTCGCCGTGCCCTGGCGCACCGAGATCGGCCGCTTCATCGCCGAGGTGGTGGAGAGCTGGGACACGGCCACCATGACCGACCGCCTGGAGCTGGTGGTCGGCCGCGACCTGCAATTTATTCGCATCAACGGCACGCTGGTGGGGGCGCTGGTGGGCGTGCTGCTGTTCGTCGCCTCCGGCTGGCTGTTCCCCTGAGCTATGCTTCTGCGCCAGGCGTTGGTTCAATGCCTACGGTGGGCACGGCCCGCCCCATGATTGCGAACAGCGCGGTCGGTTCCGCGACGCCGACCGTTTCTGAGCGGCCATGACGGAGGTGTGCGCATGGATGCGCTGGCAGACCCCGTGTTGCTTTCGCGCCTGCAAATGGCCTTCACGTTGTCCTTTCACATCCTGTTTCCCACCCTGACCATCGGCCTGTCGGCCTTCCTGGTGTTCCTGCACGGGCGCTGGCTGTTGTTTCACGACGACGCGGACATGCAGTTGTTCCGCTTCTGGACGCGCATCTTCGCCCTGGGCTTCGGTGTGGGCGTGGTCTCCGGCATCGTGTTGTCCTTCGAATTCGGCACCAACTTCGCGCCGTTCTCGCGCTTCACCGGCAACGTGCTCGCGCCCCTGTTGAGCTACGAAGTGCTGATGGCCTTTTTTCTCGAGGCGAGTTTCCTGCCCT
Source organism: Gammaproteobacteria bacterium (assembly GCA_023228645.1). Lineage (GTDB taxonomy): Bacteria > Pseudomonadota > Gammaproteobacteria > Thiohalomonadales > Thiohalomonadaceae > JALOAT01. Next base: position 149,951 of record JALOAT010000002.1, read on the forward strand.
TGCTGTTGTTCGGGTTCGGGCGCGTGGGTCCGCGTCTGCATTTCTTTGCCACCTCGATGGTCGCCACTGGCACGCTGTTGTCGGCGTTCTGGATCCTGTCGGCCAATTCCTGGATGCACACGCCCGCCGGCCATGCGCTGCACGACGACGTGATCCACGTGACCGACTGGTTCGCGGCCATCTTCAACCCGTCCTTTCCCTACCGCTTCGCCCACATGGTGATGGCCTCGTTCCTGACCGGCGCCTTCGTGGTGGCCGGCGTGTCCGCATGGCATCTGTTGCGGGCGCGCTGTGAACCGCTCGCGCGCCACGCCCTTTCGCTCGCCCTGTGGGCGGCGCTGGTGTGTGCGCCGGCCCAGGTGCTGCTCGGCGATCTGCACGGCCTCAACACCCGGCAGGTGCAACCGGTGAAGCTGGCCGCCATGGAGGCGCTGTGGGAGACGCGTACGCATGCGCCGTTCGTGGTGTTCGCGTTGCCGGACCAGGCGGCGCAGCGCAACCGCTGGGAACTGGGGGTCCCGTTGGCAGGAAGTCTCATCCTCACGCACACGCCGGACGGGCGGGTGGCCGGGCTCGATCAGGTCACGCCCGCCGACCGGCCGCACGTCGCCACCGTGTTCTGGGCCTTCCGGATCATGCTGTTCGTCGGATTCTTCCTGTTGGCACTGGCCGTCGCGGGCCTGATCCTGCGCCTGCGCGGTGCGCTGTATTCCCGTCGCTGGTACCTGCGCCTGCTGGTCGTCGCAAGCCCGCTCGGCTTCGTGGCCGTGCTCGCCGGCTGGACCGTCACCGAGGTGGGGCGTCAGCCCTGGGCTGTGCAGGGGCTGCTGCGTACGGCGGATGCCGCCACTCCGCTACCGGCAGCATCGGTGGGCGGTTCGGTCGTACTGTTCCTGCTTCTCTATAACGCCCTGCTGTTGGCGTTCCTGTATTTTCTTTATCGGCTCGTACGCAAGGGGCCCGAGGAGCAGGCGCCTGCGCGCAGGCCCGGGGCATCGCCGCGCACCGCCTGGTATCCCTCCATGGAAGACGGGAGGCGCTGATGGATTTGGTGCTCCTCGCCGCCGCCGTGATGGCCTTCGCGGTGGCCATGTATGTGCTCCTCGACGGCTTCGACCTGGGGGTCGGGATCCTCTTTCCGTTCGCCCCGGACGACGCGGCACGGGAGCGCATGCTGGCGAGCGTGGCGCCGGTGTGGGATGGCAACGAGACTTGGTTGGTGCTCGGCGGTGTGACCCTGTTTGCCGCGTTTCCGCTCGCCTACAGCGTGATGCTGCCGGCCCTGTACCTGGGCATCATCCTGTTTCTGACCGCGTTGGTGTTTCGTGGCGTGGTGTTCGAGTTCCGCCCACGCTCCACGCGCAAGCATGTCTGGAACGCAGCCTTCAGCGCCGGTTCCATGCTCGCGGCCTTCGCCCAGGGCATCGTGCTCGGCACGGTGGTGGAGGGCTTCGAGCTGGTGGACGGCCGCTATGCCGGTGGACCGTTCGGCTTCCTGAGTCCGTTCACCCTGATGACGGGTGTTGCCCTGGTCACGGGTTACGCGCTGCTCGGCGCCACCTGGCTCATCATCAAGACCGAAGGCGCACTTCAGGACTGGAGCTACCGCACGGCGCGACCCCTGGGATTGGCCTTGCTCGGCTTCATCGCCCTGGTGAGCCTGTGGACACCACTCGCCGAGCCCGCCATCGCGGCGCGCTGGTTCCGCTGGCCCAACCTGCTGTACCTGTCGCCCGTGCCCATCGCCACGGCCGCCCTGGGTTGGGGCCTGTGGACGTCGTTGCGCGCCCGGCGTGAACGCGCGCCGTTCGTGTTCAGCGTGCTGCTGTTCCTGCTGGCCTTTGCTGGCCTGGCCATCAGCATCTGGCCGTACATCGTGCCGCGCCATTACACCCTGTGGGATGCGGCTGCACAGCGCAGCAGCCTGGCATTCATCCTCACCGGGGTGGCGATCCTGCTGCCGCTGGTGCTCGGTTACACGTGGCACACCTACCGAATATTTCGCGGCAAGGTCCGCGATGGCGACGGCTATCACTGACGTGGATTTTCCAGGCGAACCGGCTCACGTAAACCGCAAGCGGCGCTTGCGCGTTGCCGGGATCGGGACTGAAGATAAGCCACCGGTCAATCCGTGGGAGAAGCATGGACACCGAACTCGTCGCACAGGCAGAACGCCAGGCCATTGCGCTGCTCAGGCGCAATCTCACCGAGGCCGGCATCCTGGCGGCCACGCCCTCTGCGCCTGCCGCCGAGCGGCGCTATACGCGCGTCTTCGCGCCTTCGGGATGCTGGCGAGCGGGGATGCGGAACTCGCTGACGGCGCGGAACGCAGTCTGCTCACCCTCGCCGCGCATCAGGCCGACAACGGCCAGATTCCCAAGTACGTGGACCCGCACAACGGCGACGCCGATTTCTGGTCGTGGGCTGTATCGATGCCACCCTGTGGTGGCTGCTGGCGGTCGATCACCTGGCGCGTCAGGGGCGCGCCGCGTTGCGCGAACGCCTGGCGCCGTCCATCCGGCGCGCGCTCGGCTGGCTGCATTGCCAGGAACATCCGCGTTTGTGTCTATTACAGCAAAACGAGGCCAGCGATTGGGCCGACATCATGCCGCGTTCCGGTTTCGTGTTGTACAGCAATGCCCTGTGGTACGCGGTGAAACGGCGCTTCGGGCTGCCGAACGCGGAGGCCACGCGCTACCACTTCAATCACCTGTTCTACCCGTTCTCCCGCGAGGTCCCCGAATATCATCGCCTGCGCCTCTTGGGGCGCTACGTGCGCAACCAGGCTCGCCGAGACAGCCTCTATCTCAGCTTCGTGAATTTCGCCTCCTGCGGAGACGAGGGCGACGTGCTCGGCAATCTGTTGGCGATTCTCTGCGGCTTGGCGGGTGACGCCCCGGCGCAGCGCATTTTGCATGCGCTCAAGGGCCATGGCGTGGAGGCGCCGGCGCCGGTGCGCGCGGTCTGCATGCCCATCGCGCAGGATGCGCCGCTGTGGCGAAACTACATGATGCGCCACCGCCAGAACCTGCCGTGGCGTTATCACAACGGCGGCGCCTGGCCCTTCATCGGCGGCTTCTGGGTACTGGCGCTGGCGGGGCTCGGGCGCACGGCGGAGGCGCGTGCCGCGCTTGTCGACCTGGCCGCGGCGAACCGACGCGATGACTGGCGCTTCACCGAATGGTTCGACGGCCGCAGCGGGGCGCCCGGCGGCATGGCCGGCCAGAGCTGGAACGCGGCCATGTTTCTGCTGGCCATGCACGGTGTCGAGGCGCGCGTATTCCCTATTCTTCCACGCGAAACCCGACCTTCACCCTGACCTGCCAGTGGGCAATGCGCCCGTTCGTCAGGTTGCCGCGCGTTTCCAGGACCTCGAACCAGTCCAGATTGCGCAGGCTTTCCCCCGCGCGCGCGATGGCGTTCTGCACGGCATCATCGCTGCTTGTGGTCGACGAGCCGACCAGTTCAACAAGCTTATACACGTGATCACCCATGCCGTTTCTCCTTGCGAGAACTTCGTCAAGTCTAGTGTACGGTCCGTTTTCCAGGGCGCCGCGCGTACAGGCGCGGGGGTGTTCGCCCGGAAATTTTTGCTTCGGGGCGGGACCCGATAACGTGGGGATGGACTGACGGCGCAACGCGGATAAAATACGCCTCCGCCGCCGGGTAGTGGTGTTAGGCCGGAAGCCTTGCGTGTAGCGCGGATAGGAGAGTCAAGCCCCTTCGAGTTGCTGTGAGAGCGAACCTGCCATGATTCTCAAGACGTCTGATGGTTACGAATTCGAGGCCTATCTGACCGGCCCGGACGACGCCAAGCGCGCCATACTCATCGTCCACGATTGGTGGGGTGTTCTCGATTACAACAAGCGCTGGGCCGATCGCTTTGCTGAACAGGGCTACAAGGCAATGGTGATCGATCTCTATGACGGCGAGCGCGCCCGTTCCCCCGAAGAGGCGGGCGAGATGATGCGCGCCCTGGATCAGGATCAGGCCGACAGCAAGCTCATCGCCGCCACCGACCTGCTCAAACAGGGCGGCCGCAAGGTGGCAAGCCTCGGCTGGTCGCTCGGTGGACGTCAGGCCATGCAGGCCGCGCTGCTCGACCCGGATGCCGTCAAGGCCGCGGTACTGTTCTACTGCCGCATGCTCACCGATTCCACCCAGCTGGCGCAGCTCGGCGGTCCGGTGTTCGCCGTGTACGCCAAGAACGAGCAGACCTGGCCGGCCAAGATGGACAAGTTCAACGCCGCCATGGAAACCGTCGGCAAACCCGTCGAGACCCTGTGCTACGACGCCGCACACGGCTTCGTGAATCCCACCAGCGATCGCTACAACGCCGAAATGGCGGAAGATGCCTGGCAGCAGGTGCGCGACTTCCTCGATCGAGCCTTGAACTGAGGGCACTCGCGTTTTTGCATGGGTTGGTCGTGCGCTGACGCGAGACGAATTCAACGCAGAGATACAAAGACGAAAATCAGAGGTGCCGGACGGTGATGTTCGGTTCGGTATCTCTGTTGATGCACGTTCGAGTACGCCCCCTCCTTTAACGCTCCGTTTTCCCGGCCTCGGTGCCTCTGTGTTAATCCCTTTCCTCGCGCACGGCGCAATAGTGCGCTGAGAGGATCGCTGCCGTGAACGAGGCCCGCAGATAGAAGCCGCGCGGATTGGCGAGCACGCGTGCACCGTCGGTGCCGAGGGCGCGGCGGCGTGCACGCCCGTGGGGTGCCTTGGGCCGGATCTGCATCACCTCGCCGAAACGCGCGCTCAGGCGATCCAGCGTGCCCGTGTGGACGAATTCCATGAGATCCTCGTAGTCACGCCGCAGCAGGGCCTCTTCGTGCGCATCCGGACTCCATAACAGTGCGCTGCCGATACGGCGCTCAGCGAGCGGAATGGCCGCGTCCGCCTGCACCGGTACCCACAACACCCGGGCAAGTTTACGGCGCACCCACGATTGCTCCCAGGTTTCACCCAGCGCACCGTCCAACGGCACCATGCAGACGTAGGTGGACTCGCGCGGCCGGCCGCGCGCGTCGATGGGCAGGGTCTTCAGCTCCACCCCTAAATGCGGGAAATCCGGCTGCGGCAGCGAAGCGGAACTGGCGCCGAGCAGCGTTTCCAGCAATTCACCAATCCAACCCTTGTTGCGGCGCAGGTCCGGCGGCACGGCGACGCCTGCGCGCAAGGCCGCGTCCTGCAGACGCAGCCCGGCAAACGCACGCGCTCGCTGCAACAACTCCTGCTCGGTGTTCGGGGGTAATCGCATGGCAGGCGAGTATGGCGATGCGGGGAATTCCTGTCGAGCGTGCCCGACGCGGTGATGGTTCTAACCGTCACGCCGCCGCGTTATGCTGCCGAGAATTGACCGGGAAACTAACCATGAATAAGCCCTTGGACGATGCAGCCCTCGACACCTTGTTCCGCAACGCGCGCAGCTTCAGTTACTGGCTCGACAAGCCGGTGAGCGACGCGCAGCTGCACGCACTCTACGCGTTGATGAAGTGGGGGCCGACCGCCGCCAACTGCGGCCCGGCGCGCCTGGTGTTCGTGAAGAGCACGGAGGCAAAGGCACGCCTCGCACCCTGCCTCAGTGAGGGCAACGTGGCCAAATCCATGAGCGCACCGGTGGTCGCGATTGTCGCCATGGATATGGAATTCCATGAAAAACTCCCACGCCTGTTCCCGCATACCGATGCAAGGTCGTGGTACGCCGGTAAACCCGAGGCGATCCACAACACGGCGTTTCGTAACAGCAGCCTGCAAGGTGCCTATCTGATCCTGGCAGCGCGCAGCCTCGGCCTCGATTGCGGTCCCATGTCGGGCTTTGACGCGAAGAAACTCGACGCCGCGTTCTTTCCGGGCCGGCCCTGGCAATCGAACTTCATCTGTGCACTCGGCTATGGTGACGTGACCCGGCTGCATCCGCGTGGACCGCGTCTTGACTTCGACGAGGCGTGCCGCATCGAATAACCGGGGCGGCCGTCACTCCGTTTCATTGGGTCTGCGCCAGCCCATGCGGTGGAGCAGATGGGCGGTGTGCGGCGTTTCCGGCTGGAGCGTGGTGTGCTCGATGCCGTGACTGTCGTGCAGCAACCGGTTCAATTGCGCCAGCGTCGACTGCCACTGGGTCAGGTCGTCCAGCACCACATGGGCCGAGAGCGCCACTTTTCCCGACGACAACACCCAGATATGCAGGTCATGCACCGAGGTGACGTGCGGCAGGCTGAGCACGTCCCGCGCCACCACCGCCAGATCGATGTGGTGGGGCACACCTTCCATCACCACGTGCAGGCTCTCGGCGATCATGTGCAACGTGGAGTAGAGAAGCAGCAGGCACACCAGTATGGCCAGTAGCGGGTCGATGGGGGTCCAGCCCGTGAGGTAGATGACCACGCCGGAGGCGAGTGCCGCCACGGAGCCGAGCAGATCCCCCATGACGTGCAACAGCGCCGCACGGGTGTTGAGGGTGCGCTCGCCGCGCGTCAGCGTCCAGGCGACCACGAGGTTAATCAACAGGCCGGCGCCCGCCACGGCCATCAGACCGCCGGCCTTCACAGGCGTGGGTGTGTGGAGGCGGTCCCAGGCCTCAACGCTGATCGCCGCGATCACCGCAAACATGAACAGCGCGTTCAGTAACGCGGCGATCACCTCGGCGCGGCCGAGGCCGTAAGAATGGCGTTTCGAGGGCGGGCGTGTGGCGAGCCAGGCGGCGACGGCCGCAAGCCCGAGGGCCAGGGCATCGGTGACCATGTGGCCTGCATCACTGAGCAGGGCCAGCGACCCGGACCACAGGCCGCCCACGACCTCGATGGCCGCGAAGCCGAGGGTGAGGGTCAGTGCATAGCGCAGCTGCCGGCCGCCGGAGGCTGGATGGTCATGACGACGAGGGCCGTGACGGTGATGAGTGTGAGCCGGCATCACGGAAGTGTACTGCGTGCAGGGGGCAGTGCGGTTCAGGTTTCGGCGCGCCAGGTGCCGGATTTTCCGCCGCTCTTTTCCAGCAGACGCACGCCTCCGATGAGCATGCCGCGATCCACCGCCTTGCACATGTCATAGACGGTGAGCAGCGCAACCTGCACGGCCGTGAGCGCCTCCATTTCGACACCCGTCGACCCCACCGTTTCCGCTGTGACGCGGCAATGCACTGCTGGCGGGTTCTGTCCGGTCGTGAAGGCGAGGTCTACGTGCGTCAGTGCGACGGGATGGCAAAGTGGGATCAACTCCGCGGTGCGCTTCGCCGCCATGATGCCCGCGATGCGTGCTACGCCGAGCACATCACCTTTTTTATGGCTACCTTGTTCGATCAAGGACAAGGTTTCGGCACGCATGACGATGCGACCTTCGGCGACGGCGATGCGGCGTGTGGCGGGCTTCGCGCCCACATCGACCATGTGGGCGTCGCCGGCGCTGTTGAAGTGGGTGAGTTCGTTCATGGGGGCGCGTTGGTGGCAAGGGCGGTTCATGATAGGCTGCCCCGAAAAGTGCTGCAAACCGGACCAATACCATGGCGATCACCGTGAAATTCTTTGCGAGCCTGCGCGAGCAGGTGGGCATCGATTCCGCGTCGCGGCCCTGTCGCGATGGCGTAACGCCGGCGGACCTGTGGCGCGACGTAGTGGCCGACCGGCCGCTGCCCGGCAACGTGCTGGTGGCGGTGAACATGGACTATGCCGCGCCGGATCAACCGCTCAAGGACGGCGACGAGGTCGCCTTCTTTCCGCCCGTGACCGGAGGCGCTGCGTGACCGTCGTGGTCACCTCTGAGAGCTTCGAGCCTTGGCAGGCGCTGCGTGCGCATGAGCAGTCCCTGGCGCAACGTGCGAAGGTCGGCGCATGCGCGGTGTTCGTGGGCAGCATGCGCGATTTCAACGAAGGCGACGCGGTGCACGGCATGGTGCTCGAGCATTATCCCGGCATGACCGAGCGCCACCTGGCACGCATCGTCGATGAGGCAAAGGCACGCTGGGCGCTGGAGGATGTGCTGGTGGTGCACCGCACGGGCGAGTTGCTGCCGTCCGATCCCATCGTGCTGGTGGCGGTATGGTCCGGCCATCGCCGGGAAGCCTTCGAGGCCTGCCGCCACATCATGGAAGACCTGAAATCCAGGGCGCCATTTTGGAAAAAGGAACGGCTTGAGGCGGGCGCGCGCTGGGTCGAGCACAACACCCCGGGCTAATGAAAGGACACTGACATGACGCATCTCACCAAGGCGCAGCTGGCGGAACTCAAGCAGGCGCTGCTGGATGCGCGCCAGCAACTGCGCGTCGATATCCGTGACGAACTGATGCGCTCGGACGATGAGCATTACGCCGACCTGGCCGGCCAGGCCCATGATCCGGGTGACGAGTCCATCGCGGACCTGCTGGTGGACAGCAACATCGCGGCGGTCGGCCGCTATATCGCGGAACTGCGCGAAGTGGAGGCCGCCCTCGAACGCATGGACATGGGCAGCTACGGGCGCTGTGAAGAGTGTGACGAGGAAATCCCCTACGAGCGGTTGAAGGTGCAGCCGACCGCGCGTCGCGACATAGAGCACCAGGCGCGTCATGAGCAGGCCTTCGGCGAATCGCACACGCCCCGCATGTAAGTGACGGCACGAACGAAAAAGGGAGGTAGAGCCTCCCTTTTTCGTGCCGGATCGGTATCGATCAGAACTTCGGCTTGATCGGGGCGTCCTGGTACATCTGCACGCTGGCCATGATCTCCTCCTTGGCCGCTTCCAGACCTTCCCAGCCCTGCACGCGCACCCACTTACCCTCGTCCAGGTCCTTGTAATGCTCGAAGAAATGGGCGATCTGCTCGCGCAGTGCCGGCGACACGTCGTTGATGTCCCTCACCTGACGGAACGTGCGGCACAGCTTGTCGATGGGCACCGCCAGCACCTTAGCGTCGTCGCCGGATTCGTCGGTCATCTTCAGCACGCCCACCGGGCGGCAACGAATCACCGAGCCGGGGATCAGCGGTACCGGGGTCACCACCAGCACGTCCACCGGGTCGCCGTCGTTGGACAACGTATTCGGCACGTAGCCGTAGTTGCACGGATAGTGCATGGCCGTGCTCATGAAGCGGTCCACGTACATGGCCCCGGTGTCCTTGTCGATCTCGTATTTCACGGGGTCGCTATGGGCGGGGATCTCAATGATCACGTTGACGTCATTGGGGACGTCCTGGCCGGACGTGACGCGGTCCAAATTCATCGGGGGAAAACCTCGCGCGGAGCGGAAATTAAAAAAGGCCGGCATTATATACCGGCCTTATCACCCGATAAACGCTCCGAGGGATGACCCGCGGCGGCGCCGCGGGTCGGAGACCTCAGATCAGCGGCACGATCAACAGGGCGACGATGTTGATGATCTTGATGAGCGGATTCACCGCCGGGCCCGCCGTGTCCTTGTACGGGTCGCCCACCGTGTCGCCGGTGACCGCGGCCTTATGGGCCTCGGAGCCCTTGCCACCGTAATTGCCTTCCTCGATGTACTTCTTGGCGTTGTCCCAGGCACCGCCGCCGGTGGTCATGGAAATGGCTACGAAAATGCCGGTGACGATGGTACCGAGCAGCACGCCGCCGAGCGCCTTGGGGCCGAGGATGACCCCGACCAGCACCGGCACCAGTACTGGCAGCAAGGAAGGCAGGATCATCTCCTTGATGGCCGCCTTCGTCAGCATGTCCACGCAGGTGCCGTACTCGGGCTTGGTCTTGCCCTCCATGATGCCGGGGATTTCCCTGAGCTGCCGGCGTACCTCCACCACGATGGCGCCCGCCGCGCGGCCCACAGCTTCCATACCCATGGAGGCGAACAAATAGGGCACCAGACCGCCGATGAACAGCCCGATGATGACCATGTGATCGGACAGGTCGAACAACGTCGTCACACCGATTTCGGCTTCAAGCGTATGGGTGTAGTCCGCGAACAGCACCAGGGCGGCGAGGCCGGCGGAGCCGATGGCGTAACCCTTGGTGACCGCCTTGGTGGTGTTGCCGACGGCGTCCAGCGGGTCGGTGATGTCGCGGATATCTGCCGGCAGCTCGGCCATCTCCGCGATGCCGCCGGCGTTGTCGGTGATCGGGCCGTAGGCGTCCAGGGCCACGATGATGCCGGTCATGGACAGCATGGCCGTGGCGGCGACGGCGATACCGTACAGGCCGGCGAGCGCATAGGAGCCCCAGATGGCGAGGCACACCGCCAGCACCGGCGCGGCGGTCGACTTCATGGACACGCCCAGGCCGGCGATCACGTTGGTGCCGTGGCCGGTGGTGGAGGCCGCGGCGATGTGACGCACCGGCGCGTACTCGGTGGCGGTGTAGTACTCCGTAATCACCACCATGGCCGCGGTGAGGGCAAGGCCGATGAGCGCAGCACCCCACAGGGCCATGGTGCTGTAACCGCTGTCGGCCATCATCATGCTGGTGACCGGATAGAAGGCGATGGCGGCGAGCACGCCGGAGACGATGAGGCCGCGGTACAGCGCGTTCATTATCTTGCCACCTTCGCGCGCCTTCACGAAGAACACGCCGATGATGGAGGCGATGATGGACACGCCGCCCAGCACCAGCGGATACAGCACCGCGTTCTCACCGGCGCCGGTCACCACCAGGCTGCCCAGCAGCATGGTGGCAAGGATGGTTACCGCGTAGGTCTCGAACAGGTCGGCGGCCATGCCGGCGCAGTCGCCCACGTTGTCGCCCACGTTGTCGGCGATCACCGCCGGATTGCGCGGGTCGTCCTCGGGGATGCCGGCCTCGACCTTGCCCACCAGATCGGCGCCCACGTCGGCGCCCTTGGTGAAGATGCCGCCGCCCAGTCGAGCGAAGATGGAAATCAGCGAGCCGCCGAAGCCGAGTCCTATCAGCGGATGGAGTATCTCGCCGAGGGGCGCACCCTCGCTGGCAGTGGCCTGCAGGAAGGCGTAGTAGCCGGCCACGCCGAGCAGACCCAGGCCAACCACCAGCAGACCGGTGATCGCGCCGCCGCGGAAAGCCACTTGCAGTGCGGCGTTCAGTCCGCCCCGTGCCGCCTCGGCGGTGCGCACGTTGGCGCGTACGGAGATGTTCATGCCGATGTAGCCGGCCAGGCCCGACAGCACGGCACCGATGAGGAAGCCGAACGCGGTCTTCCAGTCGAGAGCGAAACCCAGTACCAGAAAGAGCACCACACCCACGATGCCGATGGTGGTGTACTGACGGTTGAGATACGCCTGTGCACCTTCCTGGATCGCCGCGGCGATGGCCCGCATGCGGTCGTTACCCAAAGGTTGCGCCAGGATCCACCTCACTGCGACGCCACCAAAGATCAGTGCGGCAACCGCACACCCCAAGGCAAATATCAGACTCGAGCTCATACTTCCTCCCTTGCTACCCTAACAGTTGTTTAGTCTTGTTCTCGTCAAAAGGCTCCGTCGAACTGCTTCTATGGCTGAGAAAAACCAGCGGCGCGTCCGCCGCGGGTCCGTCAACTGGCCCCGAACGGGCCCAGCTTCTTGGGCACCGGCACGTTCTTGAGCTTCACGTACTGGGGCAGACCATTCCGGTAAGGCGGATAGTCCTCTCCTTTTACCAAAGGGGCAAGATAGGCGCGACAGGCGGGGGTGATGCCGAAGCCGTCCCGGCTGATGTAGCTGCGCGGCAGCTTCTTCTCCTTGTTGGCCACGTCGGCGAGTTTGGCCTCGCCGATGGTCCAGCGGTAAGGCTGATCCGACTTGCGGATGATGGCGGGCATCACGGCATTTTTGCCCGCGAGGGCGAATTCCACCGCGGCCTTGCCCACCGCATAGGCCTGGGTTACGTCCGTGGCCGAGGCGATATGGCGGGCCGAGCGTTGCAGGTAGTCGGCCACCGCCCAGTGGTATTTCAGTTTCAGGCGATCACGCACCAGCGCGGCGATGACCGGCGCCGCACCGCCCAGCTGGGCATGGCCGAATGCGTCGCGCATACCCGTCTCGGAAATGAATTTGCCGTCCTTGCCGCGCACGCCTTCGGAGACCACCACGGCGCAGTAGCCGTACTTCTTGACCGCCCCCTCCACCTTGGCCAGGAAACGACCTTCGTCGAACTCCACCTCGGGCAGCAGGATGACGTGCGGCGCGTCACCCTCCTCCTCGGCGGCGAGTCCGGCCGCGGCGGCGATCCAGCCCGCATGACGGCCCATGACCTCCAGCACGAACACCTTGGTGGAGGTCGCGGCCATGGACGCCACGTCGAAGCCCGCCTCGCGAATGGACACCGCGACATACTTGGCCACCGAGCCGAAGCCGGGGCAGGTGTCAGTGATCGGCAGGTCGTTGTCGACGGTCTTGGGGACATGGATGGCCTGGATGGGAAAGCCGAGGCTGGAGGCCAGTTGTGACACCTTCAGGCAGGTGTCCGCCGAGTCACCGCCGCCGTTATAGAAGAAGTAGCCGATCCGGTGGGCGCGGAAGACCTCGATGAGACGCTCGTACTCGGCACGGTTCTCGTCGAGACCCTTGAGCTTGTAGCGCGCCGAGCCGAAGGCGCCCGCGGGCGTGTGGCGCAGGGCGGCGATGGTGCGGACCGACTCGCGGGAGGTGTCAATGAGGTCCTCATGCAGTGCACCGAGGATGCCATTGCGCCCTGCATAGAGCTTGCCGATGCGCTCCTTGTGCGCGCGGGCGGTCTCGATCACGCCGCAGGCACTTGCGTTGATGACCGCCGTGACCCCGCCGGATTGGGCATAAAAGGCATTCATCTTTGCCATGGTGCTTGCCTCCTCGCAAAGGCTCGAAAGGTGTGCTCCTCCGCATGTCGGCGGCTTGAGCATCCCGTTTCCTAACCATGTTTCCGCGCCACGAACGTCGCATAGCCAAAAAATGCGAGACCGTGATCGCGTTCAGCGCATGACAGCCACCTTGCAGCTATAGACACGCTGCTTTCTATGAGGCATTCTCGCACGCGCTTTTATCCGTAGCCTCATTGACTTGTTTGTGACTCTCAGATTAGCTTAATCGCAATGTGCCTACCGTCATCTCGCTATGGGCAGTTGCATTGAGCAGGCGACGGACGACGGGAGCAAAAAAATAAGGGCACTTTGGAGAACACCGAACATGAGAATCGTACTGCTCGGCGCACCGGGGTCCGGAAAAGGGACGCAGGCGAAGCTGCTGGTGGACAAGCACAAGGTCCCTCAGATCTCCACAGGGGATCTACTGCGGGCATCGGTAGCCAATGGCACCCCGCTCGGCATGAGGGCCAAGGAGGCAATGGAAGCGGGCCAGCTGGTGAGTGACGAAATCGTCCTCGGTATCATCCGGGAACGCCTCGCCGAACCGGACGCCCAGAAGGGTTTCATCCTCGACGGATTCCCCCGCAACATCCCCCAGGCCGAAGCACTCGACGCCATGCTGCAGTCGGTGGGCATGCCTCTTCAGGGCGCCATCCTCATTGATGTGGACTTCGATGTCCTGATGCAGCGCCTGACCGGGCGGCGTACCTGCGCCTCCTGCGGCCAGATGTACAACATCTATACGTCTCCGCCCCAGCTGGATGACCGCTGCGACAAGTGTGGCGGCGACCTGCGCCATCGCGCAGACGATAACGAGGAAACCATCGGCAACCGTCTGCGCGTCTATACCGCCCAGACCGCACCGCTGGTCGAGTATTTCCGCTCTCAAGGCAAGCTCTACACCGTTGACGGGGTAGGCGAGATCGAAGACATCTTCGCGCAAGTGGATGCCGTCGTCGCTTCCCTCCCTGCCGGCCTTGCCGAGCAGCAACCGGCTGAACCGAAGGTGCCGCCTGTCCAGGAGGCAGCTGCGGGGAAGAAGACCACACCTGAGAAGAAGCCAGAGGAGAAAGCAAAGGTGAGTAACGTGGGCGCGGGTGAAGAAATGACTGCCACGGCCGAACAGGCCCCGGCAGCCGAGACGGAGGCGGCCGCCAAGAAGGCGCCTGCCAAACGCAAGACGACCAAGAAGGCTGCTGCCAAGAAGGCTGCACCGAAGAAGGCCGCCGCCAAGAAGGCTGCACCGAAGAAGGCTGCTGCCAAGAAGGCTGCTGCGAAGAAGGCTGCACCGAAGAAGGCCGCCGCCAAGAAGGCTGCACCGAAGAAGGCCGCCGCCAAGGCTGCACCGAAGAAGGCTGCTGCCAAGAAGGCTGCTGCCAAGAAGGCTGCTGCGAAGAAGGCTGCACCGAAGAAGGCTGCTGCGAAGAAGGCTGCACCGAAGAAGGCCGCCGCCAAGAAGGCTGCACCGAAGAAGGCCGCCGCCAAGAAGGCTGCGCCGAAGAAGGCTGCCGCCAAGAAGACTGCACCGAAGAAGGCCACCGCCAAGAAGGCTGCACCGAAGAAGGCCGCCGCCAAGAAGGCTGCACCGAAGAAGGCTGCTGCCAAGAAGGCTGCACCGAAGAAGGCCGCTGCCAAGAAGGCTGCACCGAAGAAGGCCGCCGCCAAGAAGGCTGCACCGAAGAAGGCCGCCGCCAAAAAGTCAGTGCTGAAGAAGAAAGTCGCAGTCAAGAAGGCCGCACCGAAGAAGGCTGCGGCGAAGAAGGCACCCGCCACGCGTGGTGCTGCGAAGAAGGCGCCGCGCAAGGCCGCCAGGCGCAAGTAACGGTTTGCCACGCCCCGCTCCGGCGGGATGGCGTCACTCCGGGGGCGGGTCATCGAGCCCGCCCACCTGTCCTCTCGGGCAGTGGCCTTTCTCGGGTGGGTTCAGCGCCGCGGCTGACTGCGGCGCTCCATCCATAAATCCAGCGCGCCCCAGGCCCACTCCTGCAGGCGTGCCCAGCGTGAACGCCGTGCCCAGTCGGCGAGCGATATCTCGACGCTGTCGCCGAAATCCCTTTCGAAGAATTCCTGCACGCCCGCGGCGAAGCCCACGTCGGCGACCTCCTGGTTGGCCTCGAGATTCCAGCGGAAGTTCCAGCGGTCCACGTTACTCGAACCGATGGACACCCAGTTGTCGCACAGCTGCACCTTGGCGTGCAGGAACCGGGGTTGGTATTCGAAAATCCGCACGCCCGCGCGCAGCAGCTGACCGTAGAAACGCCGGCCGGCATGGCGTACCGCAGGGTGATCGGTGTGGGGGCCGGTGAGTAACAGGCGCACGTCGACCCCGGCGCGTGCCGCCTGACGGAGGGCGCGGCGCAAGCGGCGCGCCGGAATGAAATAGGCCGTGGCGATCCACACGCGCCGTTCGGCGGCGCGCACACGTTTGAGCAGTGCACCCTTGATCTCGGTGCGCTGCAGCCCTGCGCTGATCGCAACCCGCCCCACCTGCGGGCCCACCGGTCGATGGCGCGCTGGGGGCAGTGTCAGGGCCGTGCGTGACCAGAGGTTCCAGGTGCGCGCAAAGCTCAGTTGCCAGTCGGCGACCACCGGACCTTCGATGCGGATGGCCGTGTCGTGCCAGGGCGCACCGTCGGCGGGAGCGAAGGCATCGGTGAGCCCCATGCCGCCGACGAAGGCGGTCACCCCGTCCACCACCAGCAGCTTGCGGTGATTGCGGAACAGGTTGTGACGCACCCGTGTGAAACGCAGCGGGTTGTAATAGGTGACGTGAATGTCGCCATCGCGCAGGCGCTGGCGGTCGCGGCGTGACAGGGTGAGGCAACCGAAGTCGTCCAGCAGCAGGTGCACGGCCACACCCCGTGCCTTGGCGGCCAGCAGCGCTCCGATGAAGCGGTTGGCCACGGCGCCCGATTCGAACAGGTAGACCTCCAGCAAGATGGTCTCGCGTGCGCTCGCGAGCGCCGCGAGCATGGCCGGGAAAAAGGCCGGGCCGTCCACCAGCAGTTCGAACCGGTTTCCCGCGCGCCAGGGAAACCGATGGGGCAGTTGCTTCAATTCCATGGCAGGTGCCCGCCCGCGCAGACTACGGCGCCTGGGTGGCGGCCTCCAGCAGCAGGCGGCCCTTGCACACCCGGACCGTCGCCTCCCCGGCGACCACGGCGCGCAGCGTGTGCCCGACCAGTACGCCGCGCCAGCCATGCAGGAGCGGCAGATCGGTATTGCCGAGCACCAGCTGTTCCAAATCGCGCCGGCCGGCGATGGCCGCAGGACTTACGCCCTGGTCCGCACCGAGCTGCCGCACCAGCCCGGTGAGCAGATCGACCACCGCCTCCTCCGAGGCGCTCAGCCGCTCGGCGAGGTCCAGCACCGGCCATTCCGCGGCCGGCAGGCGCTTGGCGCCGGCGATGAGTTCCACCAGGGTTGCGCCGTGGCGCGTGGCGATGCCGGCCTCCAGGCCGCGCACGCGGCCGAGCTTGCCCAGGGAGTCCGGCAGCTGACGGGCGAGTTCCACCAGGATCTCGTCCTTCAAGATCCAGCGCCGTGGCTTGTCCTGGGCAATGGCCTGCGCTTCGCGCCATCCGGTGAGCGCGCGCAACGCGGCGAGCTGCATACCCTTGAGCTTGCCGGCACCTTTGATTCGCAGCCACGCCTCGTCGGGTGGGGTGCAGTAGGTGCGCGGGTCGGTGAGCGCGGCGAAGTCCTCGTCCAGCCAGTCGCGGCGGCCTTTGGCCTCAAGCTGCTCCAGCAGGCGCAGGTACAGCGGGCCGAGTTGAACTACGTCATCGGCAGCGTACTCGAGCTGTTCGGGGTCCAGGGGGCGCTGCATCCAGTCGGTGCGCGTGTGGGCCTTGTCGAGCTCCACCCCGAGCACCTGCCGCACCAGGGCGCCGTAGCCGACCTGATCGCCATAGCCCAGAACCGTTGCCGCCAATTGGGTGTCGAACACAGGGCGTGGCAATTCACCGCGCAGGCCGAGGAATATCTCGAGGTCCTGGTGGCCGGCATGCATCACCTTGGTAATGGCGGGGTCGTAGATCAGGTCGAGCAGTGGCGTCAGGTCCGCGATGGCGAGCGGATCGACGCAGGCGCTCACGGTACCGTTCGATACCTGAATGAGGCACAGCTGCGGCCGGAAGGTCTTCTCGCGGATGAATTCGGTATCGAGCGCCAGCCATGGGCTGCCGCGCAGGGATTCGGCCAGCGCGTCGAGCGCCTGGGGCGTTTCCACGTAAAGCGTCTGCATTGATGGTTCCTTTCAACAAGACGCGAGTATAACCGAGGGGTGCGAGGCGGCGGTGCTCCCCCGCTGCGCCGGTCGCTCGGGTATACTGCCGCGCCGGTAAACCCGGGTACTGCCGTGTATTCTTTCGCCTCGCTGTTTGTCCGTTTGTGTTTCCTGCGTGTCGGCCCGCAATGCGTGCCCGATTCACCCGCCCTGCTGTGGACCATGCTGGTATCGCATTGGCTGCTCGGCATGGTGCTCGCCCTGTTCACCTATCCCGTCGGCCAGGCCGCGGCGCTGGCCCTCATCGGCACCCTGCTGACCGTGGCACTGGTCCACGGCGCACTCGTATTCGCCGGCCGCTCCCACCGCTTCGGTCAGACCGTCACTGCCATGGCCGGCGCCGAGTTCATGCTCGGAGTGCTGGCGCTCGTGATCTCGCTCTGGTATTACAACGGGGGCAGCGAGTGGGCAGCATCGCTGTTTTCGCTGTTGCTGCTGGGATGGAACGTGGTCGTGGCGGCCCATATCTTTCGCCACGCCCTCGACGGCACGCGCCTGCTCGGCATCGCCTCCGCCCTCACCTACACCATGATTTCCTATTTCGTGTCCGGCCTGCTGATCGGCGCGGGAGTTTGACATGCATCTGCATATCCTCGGCATTTGCGGCACCTTCATGGGCGGCATCGCGCTGCTCGCGCGCGCCCTCGGCCACACGGTGAGCGGGCAGGACGCCAACGTCTACCCGCCCATGAGTACCCAGCTTGCTGCCGCGGGGATCGCGCTCACCGAGGGCTATGCGCCGGAAGGCATCCCGCCGTCGGCGGACGTGGTAGTGATCGGCAACGCCATGGCGCGCGGCAATCCCGCCGTGGAATACGTGCTCGATCGTGGCCTCGCCTACACCTCCGGTCCCCAGTGGCTGGCCGAACACGTGCTGGCAGGACGCTTCGTGATCGCCGTAGCCGGCACCCACGGCAAGACCACCACCACCGCCATGATCGCCCGCATCCTCGAGTACGCCGGGCTTGCACCGGGTTTTCTCATCGGCGGCGTGCCGCAGGACTTCGGCCTGTCCGCGCGCCTCGGCGCCACGGATTTCTTCGTGGTGGAGGCCGACGAATACGACACCGCCTTTTTCGACAAGCGTTCCAAGTTCGTGCACTACCGCCCGCGCACCGCGGTACTCAACAATTTGGAATACGACCACGCCGACATCTTTCCCGACCTCGCTGCCATCCAGCGCCAGTTCCATCATTTAGTGCGCACCGTGCCCGGCAGCGGCCTCATCGTCGCCGCCGCGGAGGCCAGTCTCGACGAAGTACTCGGCATGGGTTGCTGGACGCCGGTGGAACGGATTGATCGCAGCGACGGTTGGCAGGCACGCAGCCTGGTCGACGACGGCAGTGCCTTCGACGTCTACTTCCGTGACGAACGCCTCGGGCGCGTGGAGTGGTCGCAGCTCGGCCGGCACAACGTGGCCAATGCGCTCGCCGCCATCGCCGCGGCACGCCACGCCGGCGTGGCGCCCGCGGCGGCCATCGAGGCCCTGGGCGAATTCCAGGGCGTGAAGCGCCGCATGGAGGTGCGCGGGTGCGTGCGCGGCGTGACCGTTTACGACGACTTCGCCCATCACCCCACCGCCGTGGCGACCACCCTGGACGGCCTGCGCAAGCGCGTGGGCAGTGCGCGCATCCTCGCCGTGCTGGAACCCCGTTCCAACACCATGCGCCTCGGTGTGCACCGCGACAGCCTGGCCGATTCCCTCGCCGCCGCCGACCGCGTGTTCCTCTATCAGCCCGTCCACATGGGCTGGGACCTCGCCCAGGTGGCTGCCGCTCTCGCCGGGCGCGCCGAGGTCTTCGCCGACCTCGACACCCTCGTCGGCGCCATCACCCGCGAGGCCCGCCAAGGCGAGCACGTGCTGGTCATGTCCAACGGCGGCTTCGGCGGCATCCACCAGAAGCTGCTGGATGCGCTGGGGAGTGGAAAGGATTAACGCAGAGGCACAGAGACGCAGAGATCACAGAGGGATATCTGTATTAGCGTGCGGGACATGTGCCACTAGTTGTTCGAAGGAGGATGTTCAATGAAACAATCTCTGTGTTCTCTGCGTCTCTGTGCCTCTGCGTTGGGTTGTTCACCTGCATGAGCCGCGATGCCATCGCCCTGGCCATGACCGGCGCCTCGGGGGCGCCTTATGGATTGCGCCTGCTGGAGTGCCTGATCGCGGCGCGCTGCAAGGTGTATCTGATGGTGTCGGCGCCGGCGCAGGTGGTGCTGGCGCAGGAGACGGAGCTGGAGGTGCCGGGCCGGCCGGAGGCCATGCGCGCGTTTTTCGCCGAGCGTTTCGGTGCGGCGGAGGGACAGCTGGAGGTGTTCGGGCGCGATCAGTGGATGGCGCCGGTGGCCTCGGGCTCCAACGCGCCGCAGGCCATGGTGGTGTGCCCGTGCTCCACGGGCACGGTTTCGGCCATTGCCATGGGCGCCAGCGATAACCTCATCGAACGCGCCGCCGACGTGATGATAAAGGAGCGCCGCCCGTTGATCCTGGTGCCGCGCGAGGCGCCGTTGTCCGCCATTCACTTGGAACACATGCTCAATTTGGCGCGCCTCGGCGTGACCATCCTGCCGGCTGCGCCGGGCTTTTATCACCGGCCGCAGTCGGTTCAGGACCTGGTCGATTTCATCGTCGCCCGGGTGCTCGATCATCTCCGAATCGAACACCGCCTGGGGCGCCGCTGGGGCGACGGGCCTGAAGCATCCCGCTGAAGGCCGGGCGACTGCGATGGGTGGGATCGACTAAGGTTTGAGCCCATGGAAGCCATCGAGATCCCGCTGTTCCCACTGCATTCCGTGCTGTTTCCGGGCGGACCCCTTGCCTTGCGCGTGTTCGAACCGCGTTACCTGGACATGATCGGCAAGGTGGTGAAGAACGGCAGCCGCTTCGGCGTCTGTCTAATCGCCGAGGGCGAGGAGATCGGCGAGGCCGCCTTCACCTATGACATCGGCACGTTGGTGCATGTGCGCTACTGGCACAAGCGCGCCGACGGCATGCTCGGTGTCACAGTGATAGGTGATCAGCGCTTTCGCATCTTTGAGCGCCAGGTGCAGGCCGATCAACTCATCACCGCACGCGCCGAACTCATTCCCAACGAGCCGTCTGCGCCCCTGGCGCCCGAGTTCCGCACCCTTTCCGTGCTGTTGCAGGAGATCATGGAACAGCTCGGCCACCCTTATGTGACGCTGCAGAAGCAGTATGACGACGCCTCATGGGTCGGCGCGCGCCTCGCGGAATTGTTGCCCATCTCGCTGCCACAGAAGCAGTTGCTGCTGCAACTGGACGACCCCGTCGAGCGGCTCGAGCGCCTGCGGTCCATGATCGAACTGGGCGAACTCGCCTGACCCGGCCACCAGCAGTACCCCATCCGGTCGTTTGAGTTCAACCGCTGCCTGCGCCAGATCGGTGGCGAGCGCCTTGCGCGCCGACTCGAAGCCATCGGTGGTACGCGGCAGCACCAGACCCGGGAGAGGACGATGGGCGTCCAGCGTGCTGGCGGTGCCGATCCACAGCGGTTGAGCACCGGGCGCCAGCCGCACTCCGCTGTCCCACAGGCGCAGCGCCAGCAGGCGTCCGGCGGAGCGCTTCACCAACAGCAGACGCTCGTGACGGCCATCGTGCACCTGCGGTAACAGCGGCAGGGTTTCCAGCGGCCCACCGCCGAACCAGCGTAGCCAGTTGAGCGCATCCAGCGGCGCGCTCACGCGCCAGCCCTGTTTGCCAAGCGTCGCCGCCAGCCATGCCAATTCACCGGCGTATTGCGCGTTGAGCGGGTGATCCGCTCGCCCGCGCAGGTCTTCGCGCGCCGCGGGCAGTGACCGCCAGTCCTCCGCCCACCACTCGGCGCGCGGGAGGGAGGTGATGGCCGGCGTGATCCGGTAGCGCTGCAACTCGCCGGCAAAGTTGTACGGGATGTGCAGCGTGGCACCCAGGGCCAGGGTGGCGGAGGCCGCCAGCACCAGACCCCGCCACGATAGGGCGGCGGCCGGGTGCCTGCGATAGGCGATGCCGAGCAGGGCCACCCACGCCAGGCCGAGGCTCAGCCCGGCCAGTACGTCCGACAGCCAGTGCACGCCCAGGTACAGGCGCGAAAAAGCGATGAGCGCGATGAACGGCGCCGCCACGGCGTAGGCCAGCCAGCGCCGCGCGGGCGGGAGCTCGCGCGCCACCAGGACGGCGAGGAAGCCGTACACCACGGTCGAGGAGGTGGCATGGCCGCTTGGAAATGCAAAGGCGCTCGCCCCACTGTACACATCCGCCGGTCGTGCCACTGCCGTGGTCAGTTTGACCACCTGGATCAGCGCCTGGGCAAACGCCGCCGCGGCCAGCCAGTGCAGCGCGGCGCTCCAGCGCCGGTGCACCAGCAGCCAGGCGAGGATGACGATGAATACTGCGAGCAGGACCTGCCAATCACCCAATTGCGTCACGGCCACCATCAGAGCGTCCATCCACGGGGTGCGCAGCCACTGGAGGGCGTGGTAGACGGCGTTGTCCAGCGCCATGAGGTCGCGGCTCGCACCCGCCTCGTCGAGCAGTTCGATGAATGCCGCGGTGGACAGGATCAGCGTACCTGCCAGTAACAGGAGTCCACCGGTCTCGTGTTGTTGGGGGTCGAGCAGCGCCCGCGGAATGCGTCCCGCCCGCGGATGATTGCGCGCGAACGTCAGTGCGCGCTGGATGAGCGACTGGGTGCGCGGCTGCATGAACCGCCAGGTCGCGCGCGCCGCCCACACCGCCAGCACCACCAGCGCAGTGAGTGCCAGCACCAGCAGCACCAGGCGGGTGGCGACTTCCGCAGCGAGGCCGAGCGAGGCCCCGAACACCACGCCCGGCAGCAGGTAGGCGGGAGCCCAAAGCAACGCAGAAAACACATTGATGGCGAAAAAACGTGGCACCGGCATGTCCATCATGCCGGCCACCGCAGGAATCACCGGTCGAATGGGGCCGACGAAGCGGCCCATCAGCACGCTCTTGTCGCCGTGGTTGTGGAAGAAGGCGATGGCCGTGTCGAGCCATTGGGGATGGGCGCGAAAGGGCCAGCGCGCGGCGAGCCCGCCGTGGAAGCGCCGCCCTAGCCAAAAACTCACCCCGTCACCGGCAATCGCGCCCGCCACCGCCCAGCCGCACATGGGCCAGAACGGCAGTGCGCCCGCACCGATGACCGCCCCGGCCGCGAACATGAGGACCGCGCCGGGCATGAACAGGCCGACCACCGCCAGCGATTCCAGGCAGGCGATGGCGAACACCGCCGCACCGGCGAGTCCCGGGTGGGCGGAAAGCCAGTGAAGCAGGGCATCGAGCGGGAGCCAGTCCATCGCGAAAATTCTAACCTGCTATGCGCCGTCGCCGGCCGTTCTGGGATATCTTCAGCGCTCAACGTGACGCCCGGATAAGGGCGCAGCTCATCAATCACTGAGGGGGAGTCAGTCTTGAAGCTCGAAACCATTGCCGTCCACGGCGGCTACAGCCCGGATCCGACCACCAAGTCCGTGGCCGTGCCCATTTACCAGACCACGTCCTACGCCTTCGACGATACCCAGCACGGTGCGGACCTCTTCGACCTGAAGGTGCCGGGCAACATCTACACGCGCATCATGAACCCGACCAATGCGGTGCTGGAGCAGCGCGTGGCGGCGATGGAGGGCGGTGTGGGCGCGCTGGCGGTGGCCTCGGGCATGGCGGCGATCACCTACGCCATCCAGACCCTCGCCCAGGCCGGCGACAACATCGTCACCACCAGCAGGCTCTACGGCGGCACCTACAACCTGTTCGCGCACACCCTGCCGCGCTTCGGCATCGAGGTGCGCTTTGCCGCCCATGACGACGTCGCCGGCATCGCCGCGCTTATCGACGCCAGCACCAAGGCGGTGTATTGCGAGTCCATCGGCAATCCGGCAGGCAACATCGTCGACGTGGCCGCGCTGGCCGAGGCCGCCCACGCGCGCGGTGTGCCGCTCATCGTCGACAACACCGTGGCGACGCCGTGTTTGTGGCGCCCTTTCGACCACGGTGCCGACATCGTGGTGCATGCGCTCACCAAGTACATGGGCGGCCACGGCAACAGCATCGCCGGCGTGGTGGTTGACTCGGGCAAGTTCGATTGGGCCGCACACGCCGATCGCTTCCCGCTGCTCACCACGCCCGATCGCTCCTACCATGGCGTGAACTACGTGGAGACCTTCGGTCCCGCCGCCTTCATCGCCCGCTGCCGCGTGGTGCCGTTGCGCAACATGGGCGCGGCGCTCTCGCCGTTCAATGCCTTCCTGGTGTTGCAGGGCATCGAGACCCTGGCGCTACGCATGGAGCGCCACTGTGAGAACACCCAGCGCGTGGCGGAATACCTCAAGACCCACCCGCAGGTCTCCTGGGTCAATTACGGCGGTCTGCCCGACAGTCCCGACCATGCGCTGGCGCAGAAGTACATGGCCGGCCGCGCCTCGGGCATCCTCTCGTTCGGCATCAAGGGCGGCCGCGAGGCCGGCGCGAAATTCATCGACGCGCTGAAGCTCATCGTGCGCCTGGTGAACATCGGCGACGCCAAGTCACTGGCCTGCCACCCGGCCACCACCACCCATCGTCAGCTCAGCGACGAGGAGCTGAAGGCGGCGGGTGTGTCGGCCGACATGGTGCGCCTGTCCATCGGCATCGAACATATCGACGACATCCTGGCCGACGTGGAGCAGGCATTGGCGGCGGCGAAATAACGCGCTTGTCAACTGGCACGAGACATCACTCGTCATTCGGGCGCAAGCCGGAATCCATTTTCATACGCTGGCATGGACCCCGGCTTCCGCCGGGGTGACGGAATCTTCGCCGGGTATACGAAAGTTCTAAGGCAATACGTTTTTCTGTGGCCCATCGTGTGACTCGTTTCACATTCCCGGAATGGGTTGTCGAGCCCTCCAAGGGGGGGCGGACCATCGCTGGGTTAGTATCCGGGCACAAGAAAAACATGAGGAACTCTACGTGCCCTTTTTCCACCATTCCATTCCCGTACGTTGGCTTGCCCTGTTGTGCCTGCTGCCCGCAGACCTCGCCGCGGCGGAGGAGGGTTTCGATGGCCGCCGACTGTTTCCTTCGGTGACCTGGATCAGTCTTGATGAACTGCACGCACGGCTCGACAGCGTCGAGCTCGTCGACGTGCGTTCCAACTATGAATACGAGACGCTGCACATCGCAGATGCACAGAATTTCCCGCTGGGCGAGCGTGATTTTGGCAACCAGGTGCGAGCCCTGCGCGCCGCATCGCACAAGCCCATCGTGTTTTACTGCAATGGCCGTTCGTGCATGAAATCCTATGAGGCCGTGCTGACGGCACAGAAGGAAGGGGTGCAGGATGTGCTCTCCTACGATGCAGGCGTGTTCGACTGGGTGAAACGGTTTCCGGCGCAAAGCGTGATGCTCGGCGAATCGCCCGTGGACCCGGCGCGGCTCATCGACAAGGAAAGGTTCGCCGCACACTCACTCACGCCGGCGGCGTTCGAGCAGCGCATCGGCGCTGGCGCCATCGTGCTCGACATACGTGATCAATATCAGCAGGAGGGCACGACGCTGTTTCCGGCGGTGCAGACGTCCGTGCCGCTCGACAACAAAGCCTTGAAACGTTACGTGGAACAAGCAAAGCGCGAGAACAAAACCTTGCTCATCTACGACGCCGGCGGGCAGCAGGTACGCTGGCTGCAGTACTACCTCGAAGCTGAACACGTGCCCGCATACTTCTTCATGCAGGGCGGCGCCAAGGGCTATTACGACAGCATGATTGCCGACCTGGTAGGCAGTAAGCACTGAAGGTGAACAGAGCACCGACCAGTGGGGTCAGCGACCAGTGGGGTCAGAGTCATTGAATCAGTCGTGACCAGTCGTTCAATTGACTCTGACCCCACTGGTTCGTGACCCCACTGGTTCGCTGGTGCGCGGACTACTGGGTCAGGAAGGGGTTGCTGCGGCGTTCTTCGCCGAAGGTAGAGGTGGGGCCGTGGCCCGGCACGAAGCTGACGTCGTCACCCAGCGGGAGCAGCTTCTCTTTGATCGAATGCATCAGTGCCCCATGGTCGCCGCGCGGAAAATCGGTGCGGCCGATGGAGCCGTGGAACAGCACGTCGCCCACGAAGGCGACGCGGGCGGTGCGCGCGAACAGTACCACGTGGCCCGGCGTGTGGCCGGGGCAGTGAATGACGTCCAGTTTCAGGTGGCCGATGGTCACCTCGTCACCGTCCGCCAGCCAGCGATCGGGTAAGAACGGTTCGACAGGCGGGAAGCCGAAGTGCGCCGCCTGCTGCCCCAGCGCCTCCAGCCAGAACGCATCATCGGCGTGCGGACCTTCCACGGGGACGCCGAGCCGGCGGGCGAGGGTACCCGCCGCGCCCACGTGATCCAGGTGGCCGTGCGTGAGCACCAAACGTTCGATGGTCACGCCCTCGCGTTCTGCGCCGGCGATCAGCTCGTCCTCGTCACCCCCCGGATCGATCAGCGCCGCGCGCCGCGTGGCGTCGCACCACACCAGCGAACAGTTCTGCTGGAAGGCCGTGACCGGGATGATGCGGTAGTGCATGTCAGATCCGCGCCAGCACCCGCGCCGCGGCGGTGATGGTGTCGTCCAGGTCCTGCCGGGAGTGAGCCGCCGAGACGAACCCCGCCTCGTAGGCCGACGGCGCCAGGTACACGCCCTCGTCGAGCATGCCATGGAAGAAACGCTTGAAGCGTTCGGCGTCGCAGCGGCTTACCGCCTGGCCGTAACTGGTGATCTTGTCCTCGGTGGTGAAGAATAGTCCGAACATGCCGCCCACATGATTTTCGCTCATGGGCACGCCGGCACTCTTGGCCGCGGCCATGAGGCCGTTCACCAGGTAGTCGGTCTTTTCCGCCAGCGCCGCGTAGAAACCGGGCTCGCGCACGAGCGCCAGGGTGGCGAGACCGGCGGCCATGGCCACCGGATTGCCCGACAGCGTGCCGGCCTGATACACGGGGCCGAGCGGTGCGATCTTTTCCATGATGGCGCGCTTGCCGCCGAAGGCGCCCACCGGCATGCCGCCGCCCACCACCTTGCCGAGGGTGGTGAGGTCCGGAACGATGCCGTAGTGCGCCTGCGCGCCGCCCAGGGCGACGCGGAAGCCGGTCATCACCTCGTCGAAGATCAGCACGGTGCCGTGTTCATCGCACACCTCGCGCAGGCCTTCGAGAAAACCGGGCACCGGCGGGATGCAGTTCATGTTGCCGGCCACCGGCTCGACGATGATGCAGGCGATCTGGTCACCCACCTTCGCGAAGGTATCGCGCACAGCGGCGAGGTCGTTGTAGGGCAGGGTCAGGGTGTGCTCGGCGAGGGCCGCCGGTACGCCCGGGCTGCTCGGCACGCCGAGGGTGAGTGCGCCGGAGCCGGCCTTCACCAGCAGCGCATCGGAATGGCCGTGATAACAGCCCTCGAATTTCACGATCGTGTCGCGGCCCGTGTGGCCGCGGGCGAGGCGGATGGCCGACATGGTGGCCTCGGTGCCGGAGCTGACCATGCGCACCAAGTCCATCGAAGGCACCAACTCGCACAGCAGGTCGGCCATGACGGTCTCGCGCACCGAGGGTGCACCGAAGGACAGGCCATCGGCCGCCGTGTCCTGCACTGCCTTCACCACCGCCGGATGGGCATGGCCGACGATGGCCGGGCCCCACGAGCCCACGTAATCGATGTAGCGCCGCCCCTCTTCGCTCCACAGATAAGGCCCGTTGACGCGTTTGACGAACACCGGGTCGCCGCCCACACCGCGGAACGCCCGCACGGGGGAATTTACACCGCCCGGGATGTGTTGCTGGGCGGCGGTGAAGAGGTTTTGCGAGTTTTGCATGGGTATCGATCTTTCTTCTTGAATCTACGGAAGTGTCGCCGGTAGGTGGGCCGTCGAGCGTCCAGGGCGGGCCGGCGAGGCCTTGCCCATCATACGCCCAAGCGGCTTGCAGGTTCGGCGTCAGCCCTGCCGAGTGCCCGTTGTCCGGCCATAAGGGCGTTCCGGATTGTAGGCACCACCCTGCGAGGGGACAAGGCGAGCACATCGCCATTCGGTTACAGACGTATGGCCGAATGTACGCGGCGCAGATGTGTCTTTTCCCTGGTCGACTGCGGCAAATCACCTGTTATCACCTTCCTTTGGCGCTCCGCAGCTATTCCCTTCAATGACTTATGGGTGGCATAGATATTGCCATTCCATCGATGTTTTCCCCGCGTCGCAAGGAGGCGTTGCCTAGCCATGAAACATCGTCGATGAGACCCATGATGATCTACGCGCGCCTCACCCACATCTCCTGTCTGATTCCCAGCCTCTTCATCATCGCTTCCGGCGCTCAGGCACAAACCACTGATGAAAGTGCTGCACCGCCGGACCACCCCTTGATTTCCGTTACCGCGACGCGGATGGCCTCCGAACTCCAGGACACCACGGCCGCAGTCACCGTGGTCGGCAAGCAGGAACTGGACACCATCAAGTTCACCAGCGCCACCACCGAGCTCATGAAGCGGATCCCGGGCTACAGCATGATCCGCAACCTGCGCATTCCCAGCGGCCGCAATTACACCATCAACCTGGTCGACGGCCTGGCCACGCGCGCGGCCTTCGGCACCGGCACCATCTCGGGCGCGGAAGACACCAACACCTTCGACATCGAACGGGTGGAGGTGGTGCGCGGGCCCGCCTCCGCGCTCTATGGCAGTAACGCCCTCGGTGGCGTAATCAACGTCATCACCCGCGAGCCGCCGCTTGATCCGGAATACCGCGTATGGGGTGAACTGGGTGAGCACCAGCGCCGGCGTGGCGGCGTTTCGGCCGCGGGTACCCACGGCGCGGTGGGTTATTTCGCCGACGCCAATTTCCTCGACACCGACGGCTGGCAGGACCGCACCGCGCGTCGTCGGCGCGCCGCCAGCGGGAAGCTCCAGTTTGCGCCGGACCTCCAGTCCAGCGTGACGGTCCGCGCCGAATACCTGGACAACTTCCAGGAGGACCCGGGCTCGCTGAGCGAGGCGCAGTTCAAGAGCGACTGGCGCCAGGCGGCGGTGCTGGATGCCTACAACGACGAGGAATCCGTGTCCGGCACCGTCAAGTACGAGCGCCAGATGAACTCCCGTTCCGCCTTCGACATCTCCTACGGCGTCAGGAACAGCCAGACCGAGGGTACGCCTTCCTACAGCGCCACCGGCGGGATCAGCAGCAACGACGTGGTGAATCACAACCTGGTCGCGCTGTACCGGCAGGACTTCGAAGCCAGCCGTTCGCAACTGATCACCGGCCTGGACCTGCTGCACAGCGCCCTGGACACCACCACCTTCGAGGGGCGCACCACGTCCAGCGCCATAGCCCAGCAGTTCGACGTGACCGCCGTCGGCACCTCGCCGTTCATTCAATACGAGATCGCCCCGCTCGAGCGCCTGCGCCTGTCGCTCGGTGCGCGCTACGACCGCATCGAGTACTCCGCCGAGGGTCACAAGACCTCGCGCGGGACCACCACCCGCTTCGACGAATCCAAGACCTTCGGCCACGTGAGCCCCAAGGCGGGCGCCAGTGTCGACCTCGATCCGCACAACACCGCCTGGGTCGGTTACGGGCAGGGCTTCGTGGTGCCGAGCCGTACCCATCTGTTCGTGGGCGGTCGTGGCTACGACCCCAACCCGGATCTCGATCCTGAACGGGCCGAAAACGTGGAAGTTGGCCTGCGCGGCCGGTTTCCGGCCAGCCGCTTCACCTACGACGTGGCCCTTTACCGCACCACCATCACCGACATGCTGGTGGAAAACGAGCACCTGGAGAAATACGTCAACGCAGGCGAGGTGCGGGTCCAGGGCGTGGAGACCTTGCTGGGTTGGCAGCCGCACGACCACTGGCGCCTGGATGTGGCGCACACCTACGCCGACAACCGCTACCTCGACTACGTGGACGGCAGTGACGACCTGAGCGGCAATACCCTTCAGGCCTCGCCCAAGCATCACCTGGACACCCGCCTCACCTGGATGCCGGTCACCGGACTCGCCGCCGAGCTGGAGTGGAACACCATCACTGAGTACTACACCAGCGACAGCAACGACGACCCGGCCGGCAAGGCCGACCGGCCCGATCTGTTCCACCTGCGCGTCACCTGGACCGGCGCGCACTGGTCCTGGTGGGCGCACGTGTTGAACCTCACCGACGAGAAGTACGCCGAACGGGTGAGCTACGGCACGGACGGTCGTGAGTATGACGTGGGTCTCCCGCGCACGTTCTACGCCGGGCTTTCCTACCAGTGGTAGTCGGCCCCATGAGGAGACTTTCGATGCTGGCCTTTCGCTTCTGGGCGGCGCTGTGCCTGGCCCTGTGCGGACAGCACGTCGCGGCGGAGCCGCTGTGGCTGTCGGACCAACCACCCGACCCGGCCATGACCGCGCGGCTGCGCAGTGCCCACGGCGGCTGGTTGGAACCCGGCCCGCGGGGCACGTTTTTCAAACGCCTGTGGCTGCGCGCCGGGGCGATCCCGGCCACGGCCGGTTATGCCACGGCGGTAGAGGGCGGCGAGGTCCTGTTGCAGGATCCTGCCGGTGCACACAGCACACCATCGGCTGCTGACTCTGCAGGGAAGCACAGCCACTGGCGTTTCCCCGTGGCCAAGGAGGGTTTCTACAACGTCTATTTGACCCAGCGAAAGGTGCGGGACACCCGCCTGCACGTCAGCATGGCCAAGGCGGAAGTGCTCAAGCACAGCTGCCGGGAGGGCCATGACGACGTGCAAAGCAAAATGCCGCCCAAACACCTGGCGAGCATTCCCCTGGAGCTCGTCCGCGAACGCCTCCACAAGGAAGATTTCCATACCCGCCTCGGCTTCGGTGACACGGTGACCTTTCGCGTGCTGGCGTACGGCGCGCCCGTGGCAGGCGCGGAGGTGACGCTGAATACCATGTCGGGCTGGCGCAATACCGCGCACAGCGACGCGGAAGGCCGCGTACATTTCACGCTGGTGCGCGACTACTTCCCGGATTGGGCGGATTTCGATTACCGCCATCGCCAGGACTTCCTGGTAATCGCCACCCTGGATCGGGCCGAGGCCGGCACGCTGGACGGCGTGCCCTACGCGCGCACCCGCTACCAGGCCACCCTGGCTGGCCAATACCATCCGTCCAGCCGCGATTACCAGTCCTACGCCTACGGCCTCACCATCGGCCTGTTCGGCTTGAGCTTCGGCGGCCTGGGCGCCTACATCTATCGCCGACGCCGCACCCGGCCGTTTCGCGAGGTGCGCTTCCATGATTAGGCAGTGGGTTAACGGCATCGACCTCAGGCGCTTCCGCTTCTGGCTGCAACTGGGCTTTTTCGTGCTGTTCATCTATGGCGGTTACGCGGCCGTGAACCTGGGCAACAGCCTGCCTACCTTCGCCTGTGGCTTTGTCGGTGAAAGCCGCGGCGGTGTGTGTTACCTGCTGCCGCTGCAACACCAGTTGAGCGTGCCCTGGCAGCGGCTGTTCAGTTGGGCGATTCTCGGCGTTCTTGAGGCCTTCGTGTTGTTTGCGCTGTGGTTCTTCGTGCTCAACAAGGCCTGGTGCGGCTACGCCTGCCCGCTCGGCACCTTGCAGGACTGGATCACCGCGCTGCGCACACGTCTGGGCGTGCGCTTTTCGCGCTACCGCGAGGCCGCCTTCCGCCGCCTCACGGTGATCAAGTACGTGTTGCTTGCCCTCACCCTCCTCATGCCCCTGGCGGTGGGCGGCGGGCTGCTGCCGCACAGCCTGGGCACGCCCTTTTGCGACATCTGCCCGGGCCGCATGATCCTCCCGCTGTTCACCGGCGACACCTCGCAGCTCACGGTCAATTTCGCGGAAAAGAGCACCATGATCATGACCGCATTGGGCATGCTCATCACCGGCGGATTCTTCGCGGGCGCCTTCGTGAAAAAGCGCTTCTTCTGTTTTTTCTGTCCCATGAGCGCGCTGCACTACCTGCTCTCCCGGCCCGCCCTGCTGCAACTGCGCAAGGACGGCGACAAATGCACCCGGTGTGGTGATTGCTACCGGGTGTGCGACATGGATATCAAGGAGATCGCCGACGAGGTGAACACCACACGCATCATGCAGGACGACTGCATCCTGTGCCTGAAGTGCGTCTCCGCCTGCCCGGAGGACGGTGCCCTCAAGGCCACCTTCGCGGGCGTCACCCTTTTCGAAGCGACCGAACAGGGCTTCATCAAACGCATGAACAAAGGAGCCGCCGGTGACTGAGCGTCAACCCGTATCGTTCAATCACAGCCGCCAGGCGCGCGAGGCGGAGAACATCCTCGATCACATCACCGACCGCTTCGATGACAACCCGCGGGGGATGGATTATTTCTACGACCTGTTCCGCCGCGTCTACTGCCAGGGCGAGGCGCTGCCGTACGAAGGGATGCGCATTGGCACCACCTGCATCCAGGCGCCGGAAGAGTTGATCCACGCCGTCGGCGCTACCCCGGTGCGGTTGTGCAACGGCGCCTATCACTACGACCAGATCGGTGGTGACTTCATGCCCGCCAAGTCCTGTTCGTTGGTGAAGGCGACGTTGGGGATGCTCAGCAGTCAGGACCCGGTGCCACGCATTGGAAACCTCGACTTGATCGTCAACCCCACCACTTGCGACCAGAAGAAAAAGGCGAGCGCCATGATCGAGGCGATGGGCCACCGGGTGTACGATCTGGAACTGCCGCCGGCCAAGGAGAGCGAGGAGGCGCGGCTCTACTGGCAGCGCAGCGTGCGGCAGTTCGCCGTGCGGCTCAGTGAAGTCACCGGCCAGCGTCTGACCCGCAAGGCACTCAAGGCGGCCATGGCGCGCACGGCGCGCGCGCAGGCGGCGTTCCGCGCGCTGCATCAGCTTCGCAAGAGCCAGCCCGCGGTGTTCCTCGGCAAGGACGCCTTCCTGGTCACCAATGCGTTCTTCTTCGACGACATCGAGCGTTGGACCGCGGCGGTGGAGGCATTGAACGAGGAGTTGCAGCAACGCCTGCTGGAGAACTTTCAGGCGGCCCAGCGCAAGGCGCCGCGCATCCTGTTCACCGGCTCGCCGCCCATCTTTCCCAACCTCAAGCTGCCGCTGCTCATCGAAGAGGCCGGCGGCGTGGTGGTGGCCGACGAGACCTGCTCGGCCAACCGCATGCTCTACGACCTGACCGCGGTGGACGAGTGGCGCCTCGACGACATGGTCGATGCCCTCGCCGATCGTTATCTGAAGCCCTGCACCTGCCCCATCTTCACCCGCAACGACGACCGCCGGCGCCGGCTGCTGGAACTGGCCGACAGCTTCGCCGTGGATGGTGTGGTCTACCAGGCCTTCGCCGGCTGTCAGGTGTACGAGATGGAGCAGCGCAGCATCGCCGAGGCGCTCTCCGCAAAAGGCATTCCCATGCTCTACGTGGAGACCGATTACAGCCCCGACGACATGGGCCAGCTTTCCACCCGCATCGAGGCCTTTCTCGAGTCCATCAAGACCCGCAAGAGAAAACGCGCATGAACTATTTCGCCGGCATCGACATCGGCTCAACCGCTATCAAGGTGGCCGTGGTGGACGAGACGGGGAGACTCGTCGGGGTCCACGTCACCGCCTCGGGCAGCCTGTTCCACAAGAATGCCAAGGAGGCGCTGGCACGCCTGCTTACCGATCTGGCGCTGAGCCGCGACGACGTGCGCTATGTCATCGCCACAGGCTACGGCCGCAAGCTGTTCAAGGAGGCGGACGACTCTATCAGTGAGATCACCGCCAACGCCATCGGCGCCCACGAGGCGGGCAAGGCCTTCGGCGGCGTGCGCACCATCATCAACATCGGCGGCCAGGACTCCAAGGCGATCCAGATCGATGCCAACGGCCATGTGGTCAATTTCGCCATGAACGACAAGTGCGCCGCCGGCACCGGCCGTTTCCTCGACGTGGCCGCCCGCAACCTGGAGATCGATCTGGAGGAGCTGGGCGATTGCCACTTCAACAGTCAAAGCGCGCCGCTCGCCATCAACAGCACCTGCACGGTGTTCGCCGAATCGGAGATCATCGGCCTGCTGGCCAGCGGCCACGACAAGGCAGCCATCGTCGCCGGGATCCACTACTCCATCGCCAAGCGCACCGTGCGCCTGGCCAAGCGCGTGGGCATCGAGGGCCGGGTCTATTTCGACGGCGGTCCCGCCCTCAACAAGGGACTGGTGGCCGCCATCGAGGACGAACTGCAACGGCAGCTGGTGGTTCCAGAACACCCGCAGACCACCACCGCCTTCGGCGCCGCCATGCTCGCCCGCAGTGAACACCTGGTGGAACAGGCATGACCCCCATTGAGCAGACCCTGGTCAGCTTCCCCATGGCCGCGGTGCTGGGGCTGGTGTTCGGCATGGGGGCGTGCACCCTGGCCTGTCTGCCCTATCTGGGCCCGGTGTTCCTCGCCAGCGACGGCGGCGTCCGCCGCTCCTGGCGCATCCTGCTGCCGTTCTCCCTCGGCCGGTTGGGTGGCTACGCCGCCCTCGCCACCGCGGCCGGCGCCCTCGGCGAGTACCTGGGCGGTCAGATCGCGGAGGCCGCCCAGGTGCGCGCCCTCATCGGCGTCGCCGCCATCCTCATCGGCCTCGCTCTGTGGCAGCGCCGCACCGGCGCACCCACCTGCCATGGCGGTGCTGCAGGCCGCAACGACGAGCGGCCGTTACAGCGTGTGGAATCCGCCGCGACCCTTCCCGGTCGTGGCCGCCCGCTGCTCCCCGGCGGTTTGCTGCTGCTCGGCGCCGGCATGACCCTGACCCCGTGTGCGCCGCTGGGAACGGTGCTTTTCTCCGCCGCCGTCAGCGCCAGCCCCTGGCACGGCCTGCTGCTCGGCCTCGGCTTCGGTCTCGGCGCGATCTTCATCCCGTCACTGGTCTACGGCATCGGCGCCGCCTGGATCGGCGCCCGCCTGCGCGAGCAACTCCAGCACCACCGCGTCACCGCCACCCGGCTGAGTGCTGCGCTGCTGGTGCTGACAGGGGTGGGCAACCTGCTGCGCTAGCGCGCCGGGCGAATGGGAGAAAGGCGAGCAACCACAGAAGCGACGACATGGAACTCGCAGGTGCAGAGAGGTAATTCCTCTAAAAAGACGCAAACAACGCCGAGGAATCAACCATTCTCTTCCACGAGCGTTACGGGAAGAGCTGTGCGATGCGCCGGGCGGCGGCGCGGATGTCGTCGTGGCCGAACACATCCGAGATCACCGCGAGCATATCAGCGCCGGCAGTCACCAGCGCTGCGCCGTTGGCGGAGGTGATGCCGCCGATGGCAACCAGCGGCACACGCAGGCACGCCTTGGCCTCACGCAATAGCGCCGGCGCGGCGCGCACGGCGTCGGGTTTTACGCTGGAGGGGAAGAAACTGCCGAAGGCCACGTAGTCGGCGCCCGCGGCCACGGCGGCCTTTGCACGTTCAAGCTGGTTGTAACAGGAAACGCCGATAACGGCGTCCGGGCCGAGCAGGGTGCGGGCGGCGGCGATATCGCCGTCATCCCTGCCGAGATGTACGCCATCCGCACGCACCGCAGCGGCGAGTGCCGGATCGTCATTGATGATGAACATGGCGCCGCGCGCGCGGCACAGTTTCGCCAGGGCCTCGGCGTGCCCATGCAGACGGGTCGCATCGGCGCCTTTGTCGCGGTATTGCACCATCCGCGCGCCGCCCGCGATGGCCTGCTCGACCGCTGCTGTCAGTCGTGCGTCGGGAATGAGCCGGGCATCGGTGATCACGTACAGGCCGCGCAGGCGGCTCATGCCTCCTCCTCCTCGTCATCGCCACGGGCCCAGAACAGCCGGTTGGGGATGTGCTGGCCCATGCCGAGCCGGTAGGCATTGCGCAGCGCCTCGTAGGTGAATTCCTGCGCCTCGTGCACGGCGGTGAAGGGTTCGAGGCCCTGCGCCAGCAGCCCGGCGATGGCCGCGGCGAGGGTGCAGCCGGAGCCGTGATAGCTGTGCGGCAGGCGCTCCCAGGTGAAGGACTCCAGCCGCCGCAGATTGCCGTAGAGCACGTTGTCCACGTGGCGGGTGTTTTCGTGCGTGCCGGTGACAAGCACCAGTTCGCAGCCCGTGGCGAGCAGCTCCTGGGCGCAGGCGTCCAGGGTGTCGGCCTCGGGCGCCAGCACGCGCGCCTCCTCGGAATTGGGTGTGGCGATCACCGCCAGCGGAAACAGCAACTGGAGCATGGCATCGGCCATGTCCACCGAGGTCAGGCTGGCGCCGCCGCCGGCGCGCAGGATGGGATCGAGCACCACCGGGATGTCGGGGTAATCCGTGAGGAGCGTATGCACCACTTCCACGTTTTCCACGCTGCCGAGCATGCCGATCTTGAAGGCCGCTACCGGCATATCCTCCAGCACCGCACGGGCCTGCTCCACCACCAGCGCCGGATTGACGGGCTCGAAGCGCATCACGTTGCGGGTATCCTGCACCGTGAGTGCAGTGACCACCGGCGCGGCCTGACAGCCCATGCTCACGATGGCCTCGATGTCGGCGGAAAGGCCGGCGCCGCCGGTGGGATCGTTGCCGGCGAAGGTCATGACCACGGGGACGGTGGCCTGCGGCATGGGTATTCTCCGAGAGGAATCTAGGGAAATCGTATCAGACCCGCCAGGTCCCGGCCTGGCGGGCGATGAAGGCCGTCTTGGCGGAGGATTCCAGGGAGCAGGTCCACTTGTAGGCGAGATTCAGGCTGGGCGCGCAGGCGAACACGCCATGACCGCGCACCACCACCACGGGGTGATCCGCCAGCACCTCGGCGACGCGCGCAGGCGCATCGCGGGTGTAATCCTCATAGGGAATGGAGAGCACCGGAATGCGCTTGAAGTAATACCAGGCCTCGAAGTCCGGCGGAAAGAAATCCTTGCCGTCGAGGGTCATGGCCACCGTGTAAGGCCCATGACTGTGCAGCACCGCGCGCGCCTCGCCGTTGCGGCGGTAAACGCCCTGGTGCAACGGCGCGTCCAGCGAGGCGCCGGGCGCGGGTGCGCCCTCCAGCGGGCAGCGGATCAGCTCGCCGGCCTGCAACGTGTCCGCGCACGCGCCGGTGGGCGTCACCCACAGTCCGTCGCCATCGCGCAGCGAGGCGTTGCCCGAGTGCGAATCGTTGTAGCCGTACTGGCGCAGCCAATGGTAATGGCGGATCAGGTCGTCGCGGATATCCATGGTCGTTCCAACGTCAGCGCACTTGCATGTGAATTCAAACGCAGAGGCGCGGAGGCGCGGAGGGCGCAGAGAAAAGCCCATTCATTTCTTCTCCGCGTCCTCCGCGCCTCAGCGAACTCCGCGTTGTGCCCGTCCTTCGTGCTGCAACTCAGAACGGCTTCACCACCACCAGGATCACGATGACCAGCAGCAACAGCACCGGCGCCTCGTTGAACCAGCGGTAGAACACGTGGCTGCGGCTATTCTGCCCGGTGGCGAAGGCGCGCAGGATGCGCCCGCAATACCAGTGATAGCCGATGAGCAGCAGCACCAGCGCCAGCTTGGCGTGCACCCAGCCGCCGGTGAACCCAAAGCCCAGCCACAGCCACAGGCCGAGGCCGAGAGCGAGCCAGGCGAGCGGCGTCATGAAACGGTAGAGCTTGTGCTCCATGAGGGCGAGACGGTCCGCCTCGGCGGCGGTTTCCGCCATGGCGTGATTGACGAACAGACGCGGCAGGTAGAACAAGCCGGCAAACCACGCCACCACGAACACGATGTGGAACGACTTCACCCACAACATCACGCACCGTCCTTCAGCATAGGTTCAAGGCGGGTCCGCAGCGCCGTCAAATCGAGCTCGCCGAGTTTCTGTTGCACGATGCGCCCCTGCGGGTCGATGACGAAATGCGTAGGCGTGAGGCGTACGTCACTGAAGGCCTTGGCGATGCTGCCGTCGCTGTCGAGGGCGATGGGATAGTTCACACTGCGACGCGCGACCATTTCGCGCACCTGCGCGGGCGGGTCATAGGCCATGGCCACGCCGATGATCTCCAGGCCGCGCGGATGCAGGTCCTTGTAGAGTTCGATCAGGTGCGGCATCTCACTCACGCAGCCCGGGCAGGTGGTGGCCCAGAAGGTCACCAGCACCGGTCGGCCGCGCAGTTCGGTCAGCCGCAGGGTCTTGCCGTCCAGGGTGGTGAAACTGGCCGGCGGTGCCGGGTTGGCGCCGGGCGGCGAAAACAGCAGGAAGGCCGCCAGAGCGAGCACCAGAACGGCGAACACGGCAATCAGGATTTCCTTGCTTCGCATGAGGGAGTTCCGCGCAGGATCACAAAGGCCGGTCATTGTACCGGTATTCCGATTCGATGGCCTGCCGTGGCACCACGCCGCACACGCGTTCGCCACCGCGGCGATCGGGCGTCGTGAGATAGACGAGTTCCGCATCGGCCGAGTTCATCGCCT
This sequence comes from Gammaproteobacteria bacterium, assembly GCA_023228645.1. Lineage (GTDB taxonomy): Bacteria > Pseudomonadota > Gammaproteobacteria > Thiohalomonadales > Thiohalomonadaceae > JALOAT01. Next base: position 187,341 of record JALOAT010000002.1, read on the forward strand.
CCAGCGCATCCAGCAGGCTGGCAGTGAGCGGCACGGCCATCGCAGGCCCGCGCGCGGTCGAAGCGATGCCGGCCAGATCGATGTCCTGCGCCGCCGCATCCGCGACGAGCGCGCGGGCCAAATCGGCGGCAGGTATGGCGAACGGCGGCTCGGCATCCTGCACCAGCAACCAGTGGGGTGCTTCGGCCAGCAGGGCCTCCGCAGCGGCGCGCGATATGCAGCGCGGCGCACGCAAAAAACGCCGATCCACCACCGCCTCCACGCCGCGTCGGCGCAGGCGCTGGCGTACCGGATCGTTGCGCGTCTCCAGCCCGCGGGTGCGCAGCAGGCCCACGAATACCGGGCCCTGGCGGAAACCTTCGCTGCTGGTGAGTCCCGCGGCGATCACGGCGAGCATTCCGGGCAGCAGGATGTGCGGGTTGCCGGTCAATTCCAGCATGGCGATGAGTGCGGCGAGCGGCGCCTGCAAGGTCGCGCCCATCATGGCGCCCATGCCCACCATGGCATAGAAACCGTGGGAGGACACGTCGCCAGGGAACAGGGCATTGGCGAAGATTCCCATGGCGCCGCCCGCCGCTGCGCCGATGACGAAGGTGGGGCCGATGAGCCCGCCAGGCAGGCCAAGGCCGATACCCACGGTGGTCGCCAACAGTTTCACCCCCACCACGGCGAGCATGGCGAACAGGCCGAGTTGACCGAGCAGCGCCCCGGAAACCGTGTCGTAGCCGATGCCCATGATGGCCGGCACGGGCAGCGCCAGGGCGCCGGTGCATACACCGGCCAGGGTGAGTCGCAAGACGGCGGGCCAGGCCTGGGTGTGTGAAGTGACAAAGGTAATGAGGCGCACGAAGGCAGCGGCGAGCGTGCCGATGAGGATGCCGATGACCAGCACGTAAGGCAGTTCCGCCACCGAGCCGAGTTCGAGCGGCGGCACCTCGAAGGCGGGCATGGGACCGTACACCAGGCGGGTCAGTGCCGTGCCGCTCACCGCCGCGAGGATCACCGGCGCGAAACCTGTGATGCTGTACTCCATCAGCACCACTTCCATGGCGAACACCACACCCGCCAACGGCGTGTTGAACGATGCGCCGATGGCCGCCGCGACGCCGCAGCCTACCAGGGTGCGCTGGGAATTGCCGGGCAGCGCCAGCCAGCCGCCGAGTGCGCTGCCGCCCCACGCGCCAAGGTGGATGCCCGGACCCTCACGTCCGACCGAGTGGCCACTGGCGATGCTCACCAATGCCGCGAAGAATTGCACCGCCGCGTTGCGCCAGGGCAGCACGGCGCGGTGGTAATTCAGGCGCTCCATGACGTGCACCACGCCTACCGGCATACCGCGCACGTGGAACAGCAGGCCGAGTGCAAGCCCGCCCAGAGCAGGCCAGGCAAACCGCTCAAGCCATGGGAGATTTTCGTAATCTTCCGCGTGCGACATGAGCAACCGCACTTGCAGGTGCTCGAGGCTGAGGCGGAAGGCAATGATCACGGCGCCTGCCAGCAATCCGCACAGGATGCCGAGCACAGCCAGCTGCACCAGCGCGTCCGCGCGGGCGAGCTTCAGACGCAGGCGTTCCAGCGGGGTAGTGGGTTGGTGGTCTTGCACTTGACGGCTCCCGGCCGGTTCATTAATTTATGCGCATCATTTCGCGGTGGGGTCTAGTTTCCTCACAAGAAAAACGAAATGTGCAGTCATTCAGCGGCCTCTCGGCCGCTTTCTTTTTTCTGCGGGGTGCGGCCTTTCGCTCCGCGCCATCACCTCTTATCATTCGCCTTCCCTATCGGATGCGATCTTCAGGAACGGCCCCATGATAAAGGCAGGCATCGTCGGCGGCACCGGTTACACGGGTGTGGAACTGTTGCGGCTCCTTGCGGGACACCCCGAAGTGGAGCTGCGCGTGATCACCTCGCGCAGCGAGGCCGGCCTGCCCGTGGCCGAGATGTTCCCGAACCTGCGCGGCCATGTGGACCTCGCCTTTACGGCGCCCGATGCCGCGGTGCTCCAGTCCTGCGACGTGGTGTTCTTCGCCACTCCGAACGGCACCGCCATGACCATGGCACGTGAGCTGCTCGATGCGGGTGTGAAGGTGATCGACCTCGCCGCCGATTTCCGCATCAAAGACCTGGCGGTGTGGGAGAAGTGGTATGGCATGCCGCACGCCTGCCCGGAGTTGGTCGCTGAGGCCGTGTACGGCCTGCCCGAGGTGAATCGTGCCGCTATCCGCAATGCGCGCCTGGTGGCCAATCCCGGCTGCTATCCCACCGCCGTGACGCTCGGTTTCCTGCCCTTGGTGGAGCAGGGCCTGGTGAGCCTCGATGGGCTGGTCGCCGACGCCAAGTCCGGCGTGAGCGGGGCGGGGCGCAAGGCCGCCGTCGGCATGCTGCTTGCCGAGGTGGAGGGGAGCTTCAAGGCCTATGGCACGCCGGGCCACCGGCACCTGCCCGAGATTCGCCAGAACCTTGCCCTGGCGGCCGGTCAGGATGTCGGCCTCACCTTCGTGCCGCACCTGCTGCCCATGACCCGCGGCATCCATGCCACGCTCTACGCCCGCCTGAAGGACACCTCCGTGGACCTCCAGACGCTGTTCGCCGAGCGCTACGCGGGCGAGGAGTTCGTCGACGTGCTGCCGCCGGGCAGTCACCCGGAGACGCGCACGGTGCGCGGCAACAATCTGTGCCGTATTGCCGTTCACCGTCCCCAGGACAGTGACACCGTCGTCGTCCTTTCCGTTATTGATAACCTCGTCAAGGGCGCGGCGGGACAAGCCGTGCAGAATATGAACGTCATGTTTGGCTGCAAGGAAACAGCGGGCCTCGACGCCATCGCTGTGCTGCCATGAGCCGCGTCGTCGTCCGGGCATTCGATTCCGCCCGCGTTACGCGGCTGGTGATACTCGCGGTGGTGGGTGTGCTGGTGGCGGGCTGGGGTCTGTTCGATTACGGGCGCTATCGCGCCGGTGTGGACTTCACCTCTGCCAACAAGGAAGCGGCCCGGCTCACCGAGGTGAACCGGCAGCACGAGAAGACCATCGGTGAATTGCGCGAGGCGCAGGCGGTGCTGGAACGCAGCAAGCAGATCGAGCGCGAAGCCTACAAGCAGCTCGAGACCGCAGTGGCCGGGTTGCAGGACGAGATCGCCGAATTGAACGGCGAACTGGCGTTTTATCGGGGCATCGTGACGCCCAAGGAAGCGGCGGCGGGCCTGCGCGTGCAGGCCTTCGACCTGACCCCGAACGGCCTGGAGCGTGGTTATCGCTACAAGCTCGTATTAACCCAGGTTTTGAAAAATGATAGGGTAGCCAGCGGTCGGGTGACCGTAGCCATCGAGGGCAATCAGGACGGCCGCATCAGCGTACTCGACCTGAACGATCTGGTTACGGAAGATGCGCGGCAACTGACATACCGGTTCAAGTACTTCCAGAACTTCGAAGGCAACCTGGCGTTGCCCGAGGGCTTCACTCCGGTGCGTACCACGGTGAAGGTGGTTCCCCGCGAGCAGCGGCACCAGGGTCTGGAAAGAGTTTTTGATTGGCCCGCGGCCTAGGAGAGACATATGTGGGGCAATGGCGGCAACAAGAAGGCTTCCAAAATCGACACGCTGATCGGCCAGAACACGGAATTGCGCGGTGACGTGCGGTTCTCCGGCGGGCTCCACGTCGACGGTACCATTCGCGGCAACATCATCGCCGAGCAGGAAGCCAATTCCGTTCTCAGCCTTAGTGAGCGCGGCCTCATCGAGGGCGAGGTCCGGGTACCGAATCTGGTGCTGAACGGCTGCGTCAATGGCGACGTGTATGCGTCCGAGCACATCCAACTCGCCGCCAACGCCCGCGTGAAGGGTAACGTCTACTATAAGGTCATCGAGATGGCCCGGGGCGCCGAGGTGAACGGCAGCCTGATTCACTATGACGAAGGCCGCAAGGCCCTGCCGCGCGGCAAGCAGGTGCCGGCCGCGGACGCCAGCGAAGTTGTCACGGCTGATTCTTGATTAATCCACTCAGGATTCGCATAATCTGTCGACATTTGAGCACCCCGATTTGGAGAAGACCATGAGCGACGAAAGCCCTCTCATTTTTACCGACAGCGCGGCCAACAAGGTGCGGGACCTGATCGCCGAGGAAGGTAACCCCGCCCTGAAGCTCCGCGTGTTCGTCACCGGGGGTGGCTGTTCCGGATTCCAGTACGGTTTCACCTTCGATGACGCCATCAACGAAGGCGACACCACCGTCGAGAAGGGCGGCGTGACCCTGCTCATCGACCCGATGAGCTTCCAGTATCTGGCGGGCGCAGAGATCGATTACGTGGAAGGTCTGGAGGGTGCACAGTTCGTCATCCGCAACCCCAACGCCACCACCACCTGCGGCTGCGGTTCCTCGTTCTCGGCGTAACTCATTGCTGGTACGCCAAAAAAGGCCCGGCACACGTCGGGCCTTTTGCGTTGTGGACCCTTGCGAAGCTATCCTAGCCGCCCTTTCAAGGCTGGGAAATGGCATGAACGAATATCTACCAGGCCTCGAGGGTGTCCCTGCGACGCGCTCCAATATCTCCGTGATCGACGGCGAGAAAGGAATCCTCGCCTACCGTGGCTATCCCATCGAACAGCTGGCGGAACACAGCACGTTCGAGGAAACCGCGCTGCTCCTGCTGGACGGCCAGTTGCCGCTGGCGGATGAACTGGCCGACTTCGACGCCCAACTGCGCCGCAACCGGCGGGTGAAGTACAACATCCGCGAGATGATGAAGCACATGCCGGCTACCGGGCATCCCATGGAGATGCTCCAGACCGCGGTCGCCTGCCTCGGCATGTTCTATCCGTGCAACGAGCGCATCTCCGGCACCGATCTCGCCGACGATCTCGATTACATCCACAGCATGACCGTGAAGATCATCGCGCGCATGCCGGTGATCGTCGCGGCGTGGGAGCACATCCGTAACGGCTATGATCCGTTTGCGCCACGCTGCGATTTGTCGTTCGCGGAGAACTTCCTGTTCATGTTCACCGGCCAGGAGCCGGACCCGATGCTGGCCCGCATCCTGGACACCTGCCTGATCCTCCATGCGGAGCACACCATCAACGCCTCCACCTTCGCAGCCTTGGTGACCGGTTCCACGCTGGCGAGTCCCTACGGCGTGGTGGCCGCGGCCATCGGCACCCTTTCCGGCCCCCTGCACGGTGGTGCGAACCAGAAAGTGGTCGAGATGCTCGAACAGATCGGCCGGCCTGAAAACGTGCAAACCTGGCTCGACAAGAAACTGGAGGCGAAGGCAAAGGTCTGGGGCTTCGGCCACCGCGAATACAAGGTCAAGGACCCGCGCGCCACCATTCTGCAGGGCTTGGTGGAAAAGCTGGCCGCCAGTCGCGGCGTGAGTCCGCTGTTCGAGACCGCCCTGGCCCTCGAAGAAGCCGCCAGCGAGCGCCTCGGTGCCAAGGGCGTGTACGCCAACGTGGATTTCTACTCGGGGATTCTGTACGCGGAAATGGGCATCCCGCCCGACCAGTTCACCGCCCTGTTTGCGGTGGCGCGTTCCGCCGGCTGGCTGGCGCACTGGCGCGAACAGCTGGCCGACAACCGCATCTTCCGTCCCACCCAGGTCTACACGGGCGAGCCCGTGCGCGACTACACGCCGGTGCACCTGCGCGGGCGAGTGTAGGGCGGTACCGGAACACCCCCTTTCCCTCTGGCCTGCCTCTTAGTCACATTTCGCCGTCGTAGCCAGCCCTTCTTGCCCCCTCTCCCTCCGGGCTGTCTTTTCGTTGCCGACAGCCTTCTTGCCCCCTCTCCCTCCGGGAGAGGGCTGGGGAGAGGGGATCAATTCAGGTGCGGTTGTTGGTTTGTTGATCCCCTCATCCTGTCCTTCGGCAATCGCTCCATGCATTCTCTCGACCGCCTGCTCCCGGCGCGGTCTACCTCCCCATCCATGGGGTCGTACCTCGCACATCCTGCGCTCGTCTCCCGGAGGGAGAAGGAGCGCAAGCTTCCGTCTCTCCGGGAAATGATGTGACCAAGAGACGGCCCTCGGGAGATGACTGCATGGATCCAGGAGGTAGGCAACGTATGGAGATGATTGCCGAGGGGCGGGAGGAAAGAGCGCAAACTAGTGCCAAGGCAAATGCAGCGGCAGGCAATCCCGATTCTTCTTTGGGGCTTCTGGTGAAAGGTGTGCTTTCAGGTTTCGAACACCTGATCAGAGCTCGTTGCCGGCAAGCTGGATTTCCGAGATGAGGTCCAGCTGCGTGAACATGGCACCGGCGAAGGTCCGGAAGTTCTGCGCGTAGGCCGACCGGATGGGCGCGGCACTCGGCAGCTTTACGGTAAGCGGGTTGCGATGCGCGCCATTGAGGCGGAACTCGTAATGCAGGTGCGGCCCGGTGGCCACGCCGGTCTTGCCGACATAGCCGATGATCTGGCCCTGACGCACGCGCGCGCCCGAGCGCAGGCCGCGCTGGAACCGGGACAGGTGCCCGTACAGGGTGGATATCTGTCCGCCGTGCTGCAGGATGATGGTGCGTCCGTAACCGCCCTTGGTGCCCACGAACAGCACCTTGCCGTCGCCGGCGGCCTTCACGGGGGTGCCGATGGGTGCGGCATAGTCCACACCGCGGTGTGGACGCTTTACGCCGAGCACCGGGTGATAGCGCTCCTTCGTGAAGCGTGAACTGATGCGATTGAAGTCGACGGGGCTGCGCAAGAATGCCTTGCGCATGCTGCGGCCGTCTGGATCGTAATAGTCGGTGTGTCCGGAGGGATCGGAGAAGCGTACCGCGCGATGCACGCGTCCGTTATTCACGAATTCGGCGGCCAGGATGGTGCCCTCGCCGAAGCGCTCGCCCGCCACGTAGGGTTCCTGGTAGATGACCGAGAATCGGTCACCGGCGCGGATGTCCAGCGCGAAGTCGATGTCCCAGCCGAAGATCCCCGCGAGTTGCATGATGAGCGGCTCCGGAAGGCCCGCCTTCTGCGCCGCCATATAGAGGGAGCTGTCAATGGTGCCGCTGGTCTGCGCGGTGCGCAGTTCCGGCGTGAGTTGCAGCAACTTTGCCGAAAAACCGTCGTCGCCGGCACGGACGGCTAGCGTTCGGGTGCGGTCGATGATGTAATTCAGCGCCCGCAGTTCGCCGTCACGGATGTGAAATTCCAGCTGTTCACCGGGCTTCAGGAGCCTGAGCTGACGGGTGTCCGGACCGGCCTGCATTACCGCATGCAGCGTAGTGGGCGATAGTCCGAGCCGTGCGAAAATGAGCGCCAGCGAGTCGCCCGGACGCACCACCACGGTTTCCCCGGCCGGTTCCATGACGGGTTCCTGGGGCGGTATGGCGCTCAGTGCACCCTCGGGGAGCGCGATGGTTTCGACCAGCGGTACGTCCCCAAGCCGGGGCGCGCGCATTGCGGAGGCTTCCTGGCTGAGGGAAAACACGGCTGCCACCACCAGTGCAATCGAGGCGCCGAGCGCAAGATGGAACTGGGGGCGGCGCAACAATACGCGCCGGCGCCGCGTGAGACCCTTCAGGTCCTTGTTGGAATAGCTGAACGTAGTCACTCGGAAAAGCTCCGCAATTTGGAGTTACCATACGCGCGCAGAACCAACAGGGTCAATGAATTCGGCCCGGTTTTTGTCACGCTCATTGCTAGGTGCATCACGGAATTTGGAGTCGCGCATGAACACGGTTGATGAGGCGCTTTCGCTCATCAGGAGAGGAGTGACCGAAATCCTCCTCGAGGATGAATTACGGGCTCGACTCAAGGAAGGGCGCCCCCTTCGCATCAAGGCCGGCTTCGATCCGACCGCACCCGATCTGCACCTCGGCCACACGGTGCTGATAAACAAGCTCCACCAGTTCCAGGAACTGGGCCATGAAGTGCTGTTCCTCATCGGTGATTTCACCGGCATGATCGGCGACCCAACCGGCAAGAGCGCCACGCGCCCGCCGCTCACGCGCGACCAGGTCATCGAGAACGCGCGCACCTACGAGCAGCAGATATTCAAGATCCTCGACCCCGAAAAGACCCTGGTGATGTTCAACTCCAGCTGGATGGGCGCCATGTCGGCAAGTGATCTCATCCAGCTTGCCGCCAAGCACACCGTGGCGCGCATGCTCGAACGCGACGATTTCAGCAAGCGCTACACGGAAGGCCGCCCCATCGCCGTTCACGAATTCCTTTATCCGCTCATCCAGGGCTACGACTCCGTGGCCATGCGGGCCGACGTGGAACTCGGCGGCACCGACCAGAAGTTCAACCTGCTGGTCGGTCGCCAGTTGCAGGAGGCTTACGGCCAGCGCCCGCAGGTGGTGATCACCCTGCCGCTGCTCGAAGGGCTCGACGGTGTGCAGAAGATGTCCAAATCCCTGGGCAACTACGTGGGCATCAACGAATCGCCGGACGAACAGTTCGGCAAGCTCATGTCCATTTCCGACACCCTCATGTGGCGCTACTTCGAGCTGCTCAGTTTCCGCTCCATGCAGGACATCGCCGCATTGCGTCGCAGCGTGGAGGAAGGCCGTAACCCGCGCGACGTGAAGTTCGAACTGGCGAAGGAAATCGTTGCCCGTTTTCACGATGCCGCTGCGGCGGAACGTGCACAGGAGAATTTTGTCCTACGTTTCCAGAAAGGTGCGCTGCCCAACGATCTGGAAGAACTCAGCATCGCCGTGCCGATAGAGGGCATGCCCATCGCCAACCTGCTCAAAGAGGCGGGGCTCACGTCGAGCACCTCCGAGGGGCTGCGCATGATCCAGCAAGGCGCCGTGCGCATTGACGGGGAACGGGTCGCGTCCCGCGATGTCCAAATCCTTGCCGGCAAGATCCACGTCGTGCAGGTCGGAAAGCGCCGCGTTGCCCGCATCAACACAGTCTCCGGCGAAGGCAAGTAAACCAACGTAGCCGGGACGAAGCACAGCGCAATCCGGGTTCTGTTCGGTCACGCAAAAAAAGAATTTCCGCGAACCCGTTGACGTCAAAAAATCTCGACGTAGAATGCGCGCCTCCCGTCACCTGCTGGTTGACGGGGCGGAGAGAAAAGAAAGTGGAAAATACGCTTGCTAATCTCTCCGGGCTGCGTAGAATGCGCAGCCTCTTGAACGTCTCCGGGCGTTCGGGAAGGAGAGAAGGGAAGCGAATAAGCGCTTGCTAATCTCTCCGGAATGAGTAGAATGCGCAGCCTCCTGACGGCCCCCTGGGCTGGCGGGGCGGAGAGAAAGAAAAGCGA
>JALOAT010000021.1 GCA_023228645.1 Gammaproteobacteria bacterium
TGGCGCGCTCGCCTTCAACGCCGACCAGGACCGGCAACTCGACCTCGGTCTCGCCGAGGATCAAGCGGGCTGTTTCCGACATGACAATCTCCTGTAGAAGACATCGGGCTGACCTTCGGCCGGGTCAGGCCGGGGGAGGCGACGGGCCGGTCCGTCAGGTGTGGTGCCTGGCACGGAACGAAGAAACCGGATACTCCGGCACCGGCGGCGCAGATTCTAATCCATCGGTCCCGTTCCTCCTATGGGAGGGCGTACGGGACGTCTCGTCCGGAACGAGATGGATCATTCGAGCATGTTGGGCAGCGATAGCCCCGAGACCCAGGCCTGACGGGGCGAAGGGCAGCACGACATTTTGATCCCTTCACCCCAACCCTCTCCCCGAGGGCCCGGAGGGCGAGGGAGTAAGGAGCGGGGCAGAGCCGGAAGCACAGCACCTTGTTTCACGTCCCCTCTTCTCAGCCCGGCGGGAGAGGCGTCGTTCCACGCCCGAACCTGTTAGGTAGCACTCCTATTTCCTCCGCCGCCACGCCCCGCGCCCCGGATGCGGCCATAGAATCGTAGGCGTTTCACGCCCTGGAGGCGTACTCGTCCATCGCTATCGCGTTGGACGGCCCCCAGGCTCATGGTGACAAGCATCCCTGCGCCGCGGCACGGCTGCGCCCCAGGGCACACGGAGGACCATGTCATGCAGGACAACGCATCGAAGATCGTGCCGCTGACCGCCGGCCAGGGCGGTGGGCACGTGGACATTCTCATGATCCACGCCTTGCTGGATTCGCTGTTCCGGATTTTTTCCACCATGGCGAACATGCGCATTACGCCCGGTGTACCGGTGCCAAAAACCGACAAGACCGCCCGCGGGGATGTCTCGGGCATCATGCAGATGGTGGCGGATCAGGCCCAGGGCAGCATCGCCCTGTCGTTTCCGCTGCCGGCCATCCGCGAACTCTCCGAGAAGCTCCTCGACGAGGCGATCGACGGACTCGGGCGCGAAGCCCAGGATTTGGTCGGCGAGCTCACCAACATGCTGGTGGGTGGGGCCAAGAAGGTCACGGCCGAGGTGGGATACGACTTCGATATGCGCACACCGCAGCTTTGCAGCGGCAGCGGCCACGAAATCGCCCATGCGCAGCCTGGACAGACGGTGTTGTTGCCCATCCGCATGACCAAGAGCGAGTTCTATCTGGAGTTGAACTTCCTCTGACGCGGGACAGGCCGCCGTCACGCAAATCTTGCAATTGCCTCCAGTGTGACCGGGTGCATGTCTTGGGCGTGCGCTGGGCGCCAGTGCGCGCGTGAAGTTTCTTCCAGAATAGGCGCTCCAGAAACGCACCGGGAGCCCGAGACCTATGGAGACTGGCGCCAGCGCCCGCGAAGCACCGGTCCTGCTGTTCGAGCGCGACGGCCATGCCGTGTATTGGCTCGGCGCACAGCAGCCGACCGCCTTCCGCTGCAATGCCTACCTCATCAAGGACGGCGATACGGGCGTGCTGGTGGACCCTGGCGGCCGCACGGTGTTCGCGGCGGTGCGCGAGGCCTGCGAAAAGGTCCTGCCGGCGGCGGCGCTGAGCGGGATGATCCTGTGTCACCAGGATCCGGACGTGTGTGCGTCCATGACCGATTGGCTGGACCTCAACGCCTCCCTGACGGTGTTCACCTCACCACGCACGCATGTCCTGCTGCCTTACTACGGGTGTTCTGATTACCACTGGCACGACGTGGAGGCGCAGCCCGAGCTGAGCTTGGCCAGCGGGGCGAAACTGCGGTTCGTGCCGGCGCCCTTCCTGCATTTCCCCGGCGCCTTCGTGACCTTCGACGAGCCCTCCGGCTTCCTGTTTTCCGGCGATGTCTGGGCCGCACTCGATTTCGACTGGCAGCTCCAGGTGCGTTCGTTCGAGCAGCACGTGCCACAGATGGACCTGTTTCACACCGAGTACATGGCCTCGAACGTGGCGGCGCGCGGCTTCGTGCGGTGCATCGAGCACCTGCCCATCAGCGCCATTCTTCCGCAGCACGGCGGCATCCTCGCCCGCGAGATGGTGCCGGAGGCGCTGAACTATCTGCGCAACCTGCGCTGCGGCCTCGACATCATCTATCCGGATCTCGAACCGTGAGCATGACCTACGACCCGCTGCGTGACCGCGTGCAGGCCCTGGAACGCGAGATCGCCCTGCTGCGCCAGGGTGTGCACCAGGCGACACGCATGCGGCTAATGTGGGAGCAGGCCATCGCCGAGCTTCAGGCGGCGCGCCAGCGCCTGAATGCCTGCAACGCCGAGGTGGCGGTCTTCCATCGCCTTTGTGCCTTGCTCGCCGCTGCGGCTGACACGGAGCTGCCCGGCCACGCGCTGGATGCGCTGCTGCGAATCCCCGGCGTCGCGACGGAGCGGCCCGCGGGCATCGTCCTGCGCAACGGGGCTTGGCATCTCGCCGTGCGTCGTAACCTCGAGGACCCCGAGGCCCACGCCCTGGTGGAACGTTGTGTGGACGCACTGGATAACCTCAATGCCGGTGCAGGCTTGTTCTGCCTGCTGTCGGGATCGCCTGCCGCCGTACCGGTCATGATTCCCCTAGAGCAGCGCGGGTTGCTGATCGGCGGTGTGTTTTTCGAAGCGTTCTTCGAGCCCGCCGCCGATGCCACGTTCGCCGAGACCTGCGTGGCCGTGGGCCATCTGCTGACCGCCGCCCTGGCAAGGTGCGCGATTCCGCGCTGCTGAATTACTGCCACGAAGCCCCTGCTCCCAGCAGCGTGGCGCCGCGCGCGGCCACGCCTGCCGGTTTTTCTGCTTGCGAAATCCCGTGTTCTATGGCGCGATCCGCAATTTCGGGCGGAGCCCGGTTTTTGGTTTTGGCCGCCAGGACGCACGGAGCTGATGGCGGCCCTTCCAAGGGATTCCATGCATTACCGGGCCAGCCGCTGCTTCGCCACTGCCGCATTGCTCCTAGGGGCGCTGCTGGCCTGCGCGCCTGCGTGGGGCGGCGTGGCCGACGGCCGGCCGATACGGGCGGGCAGCGAGTACGAGTACCCGCCGTTCGCTACCCAGCGGCCGGACGGCACCGCGGACGGCTTCTCGGTGGAACTGCTGCGTGCGGTGTTGCGGGCCATGGATCACGAGGTCGCGTTCGAGCCCGGTCCCTGGCATGTGCTCAAGGACAAGCTGGCGGACGGTCGGCTGGAGGTCCTGCCGCTGATGGCGCGCACCGATGCGCGGCGTGCCCATTACGACTTCAGCGTGCCCTGGTTCACCATGCACGGCACACTGGTGGTGCGCAAAGGCGACCGGCGCATTCGCGACGTGGCGGACCTGCGCGGCCGTGAAGTCGTGGTCATGCGCGGCGACATCGCCGACGAGTACATGCAGACCCTCGGCCTCGCCGGCAAGATCTTCCGCACCGAGACCGTCGAGCAGGCACTGCGCGCGCTCGATGGTGGCCAGCACGACGCCGTGGTGGTGCAGAAGCTGGCGGGACAGGAGCTGATCCGCAAGCTGGGCCTCACCAACGTCGAAACCGTGGGCCCGCCCATCACCGCCTATCAGCAGATGAGCTTTGCCGTGCGCAAGGGCGATCACGAACTGCTCGCGATACTGAACGAAGGCTTGGCGCTGGTGGTCGCCGATGGCACCTTCACGCGTCTGCAGGACAAGTGGCTCGCGCCTGTCCAGCAAGAACGGGTGCCCTTCGGGCAGGTGGCGGTGGTCGTCGCCGTAACGCTGGCGTTCGCCGCGGGCGTGGCCTTTCTCTGGCAGCGTTCGCTGCGTCGGCAGGTGCAGGCGCGTACGGAGGCGCTGCACCAGTCCAATCTCTCGTTCATGCGCGAGATCGTCGAACACCATGAGACCGAGCAGGCCCTGCGGCGCAAGACCGAAGAACTGGAAGCGACTTTCGCCAACGTCCATGTGCTGCTCGCCATCATGGACCGGGAGTTCAATTTCTTGCAGGTGAACGAGGCGTTCGCCGTCCAGCAGGGCCTGCCCCGCGAGAGCTTCGTGGGGCGCAACCTGATGGAACTCTGCGACGATGAGGAGAACCGCGCCGTATTCCGCGAAGTGGTGAGCGCCGGAGAGCCTTACAGCGTGGCCGCCAAACCCGCCGGTTGGGGAGGGCCGGCACGTGGCGTCACCTATTGGGACTGGACCATCACGCCGGTGAAGGATCAGGCGGACCAGGTGGAGGCCCTGGTGCTCGCAGTGATCGACGCCACCGAACGTGAACGCCAGCGCCAGCAGGCGGAAAGCGCCAGCCGGCGCTCCCAGGAGTTGCTGGAGCGTCGTGTGAGCGAACGCACTGCCGAACTGGAAGCCGCCTACGAGGAACTGGAATCCTTCAGTTATTCGGTGTCGCACGACCTGCGCGGGCCGCTGCGCGCCATCAACGGCTACAGTCATATCCTCGCCGATGACTTCAACGGTACCATGCATCCCGACGCCCAGCTGTGCCTCGATCGCATCCGCGATGCCACGTTACGCATGGGTGAACTCATCGACGGTCTGCTGGACTTGGCACGGGTGTTCCGCAGCGAGCTTCAGGTCACCCAGGTGGACCTGAGCGCCATCGCGCATGAGCTGATGGGCATGCTGTTAGACGCGGAGCGGCGGGAGCAGACCGATATCCGCATCCAGCCCGGTGTGAGCGCCTCGGGCGACCCCATCCTGCTGCGCATTGCCTTGCAGAACCTGCTGGGCAACGCCCTGAAGTTCACGCGTCAGCGCAATCCCGCGCTAATCGAGTTCGGAACCGAGCAGCAGGGCGGCCGGTTGATTTACACCGTGCGTGACAATGGCGCGGGCTTCGATATGCGGTATGCCCACAAGCTCTTCCAGCCGTTCGAGCGGCTGCACGACGGCAGCGCCTATGAGGGCACAGGCATCGGCCTCGCCACCGTGCGGCGCATCGTGGTGCGCCATCGCGGGCGGGTCTGGGCCGAGGGTGAGCAGGATGCCGGCACGCGCGTCTGCTTTACCTTGAATGAGCTTTGATGGACTCCACTCCGCTGCGCCGACCATCGCGCGGGCGGGCCATTACGCTTGACGGATGCACTGTAACTGCCGCATGTCTGATGAAACCTGCTGATTGGCAAAACGGGAGAGGCCTCGTGCTGGGCGTATGCCTGGTGGCGATGGCGGTGCACTCGGCCTGGGCGGAGGACGCGCCCCTGCGGCTCGCCAGTTCGGCGGCGCTGCGCGCCACGGTGTTCGGCCCGCCGCCACAGGCGCAGGCGGCACTCCCGGAAACCGTCCCCATGGAGGAACTCGACTTCGCCATCGAGGGCGGGCTGCCTGTCCCCGAGCTTTACTGGTTCAATCGCCGGCTGCGTGCGTATCTGTCGGTGCAGCCGCAGGAAGCGCCGCTTGCCATCGTCATTTCGGGCACCGGCGGCACCGCGGATACGCAGAAGCTGCGGCTGTTCCGCCGCGCCCTGTACGGTGCCGGCTACCATGTGCTCACCCTGCCTTCTCCCACCTCGCCAGGGTTCATCGTCGCCGCGTCGAGCACCGGGGTGGCCGGTGAACTGCGCCAGGACGGCATGGACATGCACCGCGTCATCCGCCAGATCGTGCCGCGGCTGCGCGAGCGGATGCCCGTATCGGCCATCCACGTGCTCGGTTACAGCCTGGGCGGCGCCCACGCCGCGTTGGTGAAGGCCATTGACGATCAGACCGGGGCCATTGGCATCGGCCGGGCGGTACTCGTCAACCCACCGGTAAACCTGTACAACGCCGTCAACCGTCTCGATGAACTGCTGAGCCTGAGCGTTGGCGACGGCGACGGGGACTTCGAGCGCCTCTACCGCGAGCTCTATACCAAGCTGGCGCACGCCTATGTGCTCGGCGATGCCACCCAGGTGGATCAGGACTTCCTGTTCGCGGCCGTGGCGCAGGTGCTCCGGTCAGACCGCGAACGCGCCGCGGGCATCGCGCTGGTGTTTCGCCTGTCGCTCATCGACATGTTCCTCGCCGGCGACATCTATGCGGGCACCGGCGTGCTGACCGAGCCCGGCAGACCGCCCGGGGTGAGCGAAAGCCTGGTGTCCGTGATGTACGCGGCGCGCAACAAGACCTTCCAGGATTATTTCGTGCAGGTGCTCGCGCCGTACTACCTCATGCGCCGTCCCGGCGCCACGCTGGCGTCGCTGATCGCCGACAGCCATCTGCGCATCATCGAATCCACGCTGGCGGAAAACCGCGATTATTACGTGCAGACCAACCGTGACGAATTGATCCTGGACGGGGAAGACCTCGCCTGGCTGCAAGGCGTCTTCGGTACGCGGCTTGCGCTCTACGATCACGGTGGCCACATGGGCAATTTCGGCGAGCGTGAGCAGATCAACGACATGCTCGACATGCTCGCGGGCCGGTTCGGGGACGACACCCCATGAGGCTGCGGGCCGTCATCCTTGCGCTTGTGGTGGTGTTGCCAGGGTGCTCACTCGGCCCGGTGCGCGAGTCGCCCGCTGCGCCAAGAACGGGAGACGTCACCTGCAGCGACGATTCCGTGTACGCCGATCCGCTGGGGCCGTTCAACCGCGCCGTGTACCGCTTCAATGCGCGCTTCGACGAGGCGATCTTCCTGCCGGTCAGTCGCGGTTACCAGGCCGTGGTGCCCGCACCGGTACGCACGGGAATCAACAACTTCTTCGCCAACCTGCGTGAGCTTACCAATATCCTCAACCATGCCTTGCAGGGGCGCGGCCGGCGCAGTGCTCACAGCCTGGCGCGCTTCATGTGGAATACCACCATCGGCATCGGCGGCTTGTGGGACCCGGCCACCCGTCTGGGGCTCAAGCGCCTGCCGACCAGCTTCGGCAACACCCTGGCGGGCTGGGGCGTGAGTCCCGGGCCGTATCTCGTGCTGCCGCTGCTCGGCCCCTCCAACCTGCGTGACGCCAGCGGCATGGCCCTCGGTGCCGGCGTGGATTACACCGTGGATTTGGCTGGCGTGTACACCAGCGACGCGGCCTTGGCCACGGGCACGGTTTACGCCGTCGACACCCGCGCCAATGTGGAGTTCCGCTATTACGCCAGCGGCTCTCCTTTTGAGTATGACATGGTGCGCATCCTGTATACCCAGAAGCGGCTGATCGAATCGGGCGTGTTGGTTCCTCCGCCGCCGCCCTGCGAGTGACGCGCGGGATTAAAAACGCAGGGTCCAGTGTGCGAGCACGCCGCGGCCGTTGCCGGTTCCGATGCGCAGGTGATCGCCGCCGCCCATGAAGGCGTTGTTGATGAAGGTGGCAACAAAATTGCCGAGCGCCGCACCCAGCAGCTGATCCGAAACGTAGTGGCCACCGGCCTCGATACGACCCCACGCGGCGCCGCTCGCGGCCACGTAGGCGGCGCCCGTGTACAGCGTTGCCAGCGGCCGTGCCAGACGGGTCTGCTGCATGTTTTCACGGACCAGCGCCGCCTGGGCAAACGGGCCGGTGGCGTGGTTGGACGGAAAGGCGTCGCCGTCCGCCTCGCCGGGGGTCGCGCCCGGCTCGTCGCGATGGATGGCGCGCTTGAGCGCGTTGCTGGTCAGGCGGGTGGTGCCGATGGCCGCGGTTTGCACCAGCACGCCATGGACGGTATGGCGCAGGCGAGCGTCCTCGCCCGTATCGACGAATACGATGGACAGTCCCCACAGGACATCGGTGGCATGCCGGAAGTCGTCACTGCGCTGGTTTGCGCGGCGGGTGTTGCCAAACAGCGGGGCGTCGCTGTGGAGTTCCTCGGTCCACTGCGCGTCGTGACCCGAGATGTGGATCGCCACACCGGCGAAGGCCGGCAGCCAGGTCATGGGATGCAGCAGTGCCTCGTGCGCGGCCCACGCCGTGCGCTGCCAGCCGGGGGTATAGGTGGCGTTGCGTCCCCAGTCGGCACACGCCAGCGGCGTCGACAGCAACAGGCACCCGAGCAGAACCCCGCGCATGTGGTGCGATTTCTCCGGTTCGACAGGGCTCAGGTCAAATAGTAGCGGCCAGAACCCGGACAAGCAGGCACCGCCCGTTTGCCAAGCTGCCAGGGGAGCAAGGAGGCAAGCGTGAGAAAGAATGCGGCCTGGATGCTGCTCGCGCTACCGGTCTGCCCATCCGTCGCCGGGGCGGAGGTGACGGCGACGGTGGGTGTCGGCTCGAACTACGTCTGGCGCGGCGAGACGCGCACCGAAGATGGGCCCGCGGTATTCGCGACGCTCGATTACCTGCACGACACCGGCCTCTATGCGGGCCTGCACACCTTCAACATCGAGGCCAAGCGCAAGCCGGAGACCGACAACGAAGCGAACGTCGGCGGCGACGGCAGCCGGGAATACGAGATCGACGGCTGGCTCGGCTATCGCTTTGACATCGGCACGGTGCGCATGGACATCGGCGCCATCACCTACCAGTTTCCCCGCGGTGAACGCATCGACCTGAACGACGGCACGCTCGTGCAAGGCACGCGGAACGATAGCGACTTCCACGAACTTTACGCCAAGCTGACCTACCGGCGTGTCACCATCGGCTACTACGGGACGGATGATTATTTCGGCTCGGGCCTGACGTCACATTATCCGTTCATCGACTACTGCCATCCGCTCGGTGACGACCTGTCGGTTGGCTTGCATTATGGCCTCAAGGAAAGTGATGCCGTACCCGATCACGATGGCACCGTGTTCGACTTCGGCATCAGCCTGGAAAAGGGACCATTCCTGTTGTCCGTGACCAACCTGGACGACAATGAAGACGGCCTGCAATCGGACAACCCGCGCGTCACGGTTACCTGGTGGCACCGCATTGCCTTATAGGTGAAAACCTGTTGCAGGCGTGCCCATATTCGAGGTCACCTTGGCGCGACGCGGCTCGGTGACTGCGGCCGTGAGGATGTCACGTAGCTTCGCAACGTGACCTACGGCGATGTCGGCAGGTTCGGGTTGGGTGCCACGTTGCTGCGAAGCGCGTGGCTACCCTCAACTCTTTGGCATGAGACGCCATTCGCTGCCTTCATCGGTGGTCACTTCGCGCGCGCAAAGCCAGACGTGTTTGCGTTCGCCGCTGGTGCGCGTCTCCACGTGCGGCGCCTCCAGGAGGGTGCCGGCGTGCAGGGTACCGTCCACCTTGAGTTCCGCGCGCCCCGGATGGGCTTCGCTCCATTCCCGCAGCGCCTCAATCTCGCTGTCGAGCCGGGCGATGGCCGCTTGCGCGTCGGCTTCCTCCGTCTGCGCGGCCAGGCTGTCGCCGGCGAGCTGCTTCTGCTCGGCGAACAGTGCATCGAGCTGTCCGGTGAGGGCCTTGATGGCGGCCTGCACCTCATCCAGTCCACCACCACCGCGCTGTTGCAACGCGCGGGAGCGCACCATCGCTTCATCCTGCTGCTGGGCCAGTGCACCGATGGCATGTTCGAGTTGTTCACGCTTTTGCGCATTGGCGACAAGGCGCGCCGCGGCGGCGGCGGCCGCTTCGCGCCGGCCGCTGCGCTCGGCGTCGAGGGCCAGCAGTTCGTTGCGTACGCCCTCGTCGATGCCGAACACCAGATGACATGGGCTGGAGGCCTCGGAACCGACGTTTCTGGCCATGATGCCCTGCTTGGCCGAGACCCGCGCGTTGAGCACGGTGCAATGCTCGCCGTGAAAGGCCCCGCTGCACGTCACCTGGGAATCAACGACCTCGCGCACCACGTGCACATCGCCGAGTGCCTCCACCCGCGTATTGTGCAGGTACTTCGCCGTGACCGTGCCCTCACTGCGCACGTGGGCATTGATGATCCCGCCGTGCACGAGCACGTCGCCCTGTGCGGTGATCATGGCGCCCTCGGCCTCGCCGGCGGTGAGCTGGCCGCAGGTCACGCGGAAGCCGTTGCGGATGGTGCCGGTGACGATCACGTGGCCATGGAACTCCACGTGGCCGGTATGAAAGTCCACGTCGCCCTCCACGCGGTATTCGGAGAACACGGCGATGCGGCCGGTGGCGGAGAGCGACGGGGAGCCGTCGGTGGTGGCGACCACTGTGAGCTGGTCCGAATCCAGGGCGGCGCCGTTACCGATCAGGAACCGCCGGTCTTGCGGTTTCCGGGCGCCCAGCACCCGTCCGAAGATGTCGCGGCCGGGCTCGCCCTTCACCGGCGGCGTCTTGCGCGCCAGCGGCATACCGGCGCTCACCTGCGGCAGCTCACCGCGATCGCGGAAATCGATGGTGCCGTCGTCCTTCTGGCGTCCCGCGGCGAGGGGCTGGGTGTCGAACAGGTACTCGAGTGCCGCGTCGCGACCGGGCTTCGTCGGAATGCCTGCCGCCACCACCACGGGCCGGCCCGCCGGCGTGCCCCCGCTGCACAGCGCCGCGATGGCGTTCTGGTCGATGCCGAAGGTGATGCCCTTGCGGCGCAGGGCAAGTTCCACCGCCTCGACGGTGGGGCGCGGGCCGTCGCCGGGGGTGATGCTGGCGCGGAGACGATCGGTGGAGATGACGAGGCTGAAGCCGTCGGGCGCCGTCGGGGCGGGTTGTTGTTCGTTTGCCAGTGTGTCCCGTTGCTCGGGCGTTAACAGGCCCTGGTGCTGCAACAGGTCCGCCAGAGGCACGAGCTTGTGACTCTGGGAGAACGCCTTGGCCTGGAGTTGCAGGAGCCTGGCGACTTGTTCCGCGCTGGCCCAGCCGTGTTCCACCACCTGCCGGCCGAATCGGCGTTCCGTCGCGCGTGCCTGCTGGAAATGCCAGGCGGCAACGACGAGATCGACCTGGGCCTGGGTGAGCAGGCCGCGTGCGACGAACACGGCGCCGGCGGCGGCAGCGTCGTCATGGCCGAGCGCCTCCTGCACCTGTTCGGCGTTGAGCAGCCCCATGGCGACGGCCGTGTGGCCGAGGGCCTCGTTATCGGGGCGTTCACGACCAGCCATTCCCTTCTCCGGGTCGAATCAACCACGCCCATTTAGCCCACCGCGAGGCGGCGGCGTCAATGCAGCCGGGGCGGGTGGGAGAAACCCGTCCACGGCACAGGACCCGTTGCGGG
Organism: Gammaproteobacteria bacterium; assembly: GCA_023228645.1. GTDB lineage: Bacteria > Pseudomonadota > Gammaproteobacteria > Thiohalomonadales > Thiohalomonadaceae > JALOAT01. Next base: position 10,961 of record JALOAT010000021.1, read on the forward strand.
TCCTGTGCCAGGTTCACATCAAGCGTGGGCGCGGTTGAGCTGGCGCGCAATCACGTCGTGATTGAGCCACAGCACCGGGCCGTGCGGCGCGGAGGCCTCGTGGAACATGAGCGGGCCGGTGCCTTCGATGACCAGCGCACTGAGGCGATCGGTGATGAGGGCCTTGCGGTCCTTGTGCAGGCGGGTGATCTCGTCGGAAGTGCCGACCATCACCTCGGCCAGTGCGGCCGTGTTGTCCATGGGCCAGGCGGCGAAATCGCGGAATGTGGCGATGGTGGGATCGGTGTTGTACTGCTCGATCTTGTCGATGATGGACTGTAATGATACGCCGTCCTCGAGCAGGGCCTGGCAGGCCTGCCATTGTGCATCGGCCCAGGCGCCGCCCTGTTCACGCTTGAGCGCGGAAAGCAGCGGTAACAGCGAGAGCTCCACGCCCACGAAGATGTCGCTGGAGTTGGTGCGGATCTCCGGGCAGTTGAACACCGTGGCCTTGATGCCCTTGGCCCAGGCCGCCTCGGCATGGGTCTCAAGGCGCTTCTTGGCGTAGCCCTGGGTGTAGTTGGTGTAGGTCTGCCACTGGTAGCGGCCCTCGATGAGGATCTCGGTGCCGTGATAACCGTAGGCGGTGTAGCGGGTCTCGCCGCCCGTCGCCGCGAGGCGCTCGCGGATGCGGCCGCTGGCCTCGATGAGGTACCCGAAGGTGTTGGCAGTGACCTCATCGAAATTCATCAGCAGCAGCTTGCCGAGATCGCTGTCGAGCAACGCGCGCGAGGACAGGAAGCGCTCGCCGCGGCCCTTGTAGACGCGATTGGCGATGGCCAGGAACACCTTGGTCTTGATGATGCCGCCCGCCATGGTGTGGGCGAAGAACACATTGGCGCCGTCCGGAATGGCCTTGTCCAGCTCCGCCATCACCTGTTCCAGGGAGGACTTGAAGCGCTGCACACCGGCGCTCCGGCAGCGCTCGATCTGCGCCCAGTCCAGGGGGGCCTCCTGCCAGTTGTCCAGCTTGAGCTCGCCTACCAGGTCGGTCGGCGTGGGCGTGCCGGCGGGCGCGTCCAGGTCGAAGCCGGCCATGAGCGGGATGTTGATGATGCGGCCGCCCAGATTGTCCTCGGCGGCCTTCAGCTCGTCGGCGTTGAGGGCACGCAAGCTGTTGTCCGGCTCGCGACGGCCGACGGTGATGCCGAGGATGGTCATCCCGGCGCGGCGCGCCTCGTCGACCAGGCCGTTGGCATAGCCGCGGCCGAACAGTTCGCCGAACAGCACGAATACATCGCCCGGACGGAACATGTTGCCGGCCGGAAGTTCACGTAGGGGCTGCAATGCAGGCATGGTTCTTGAGGGTCCCTGCTGTTGTTGGTGTGTGCGCCATTTTCCCACACTCGGGCGGGAAGGGCACATGCCTCGGCGTAACGGCGTGAAAGGTCGCGCAAAAAAGCCGCGTGCCGGTGTGACCGGAGCGGCCTAAACGGGGTGCCGCTGCCTTGCGCGCAAAGGGGCGGTGGAATGGGGCGGGGCGGAACCGGCCCGCCCGGTTCCCCCCGCCCGGGGACCTGCTAGCGGGAGCCGGACCCCATGTCGCTGGAGGGCACGTCGCCCGAAGGGCTGCGCGGGCTGATGGTGCCGCCCTCCACGGAACCGGAATCCGAGGGCGTGGAACCGCTGCCCATGGCGCCCGGGCTCTGCTCGCCGGAGGGTTGCTCGGAGATGCCGAAGGCGGCGAACTCCGAGCTGTCGATATCCAGCGCCGAGAGGGATTCGGCGTTGATCTCGCCGCTCGCATCCAGGCCCTCGTCACTCTGGAACTGCTGCAGGGCGGCCTGGGTGCGCGGGCCGATCAGGCCGTCCACTTCGCCCACGTCGTAGCCCTTGTCCTTGAGGGACTGCTGAAGCTTCTTGGCAGCGTCCATGCTGGCCCGCTGATCGGCCCAGGGCACATCCTGGCTGCTGCCCTGACTGCTCTGGGCGCTGGGCACGCTGGGCCGTTCCAGCTCCTGCACGTTTTGTGCAAACAGCGGTGCCGAGGCCATGGTGCCGGTGACCGCCAACAGGGTCATCCAACGGTTCAGTTTCATTTTCCTACCTCCTGTGCAGTGAAATCCGACTTTCCATGCGAAAGCTAAGCAGGAACCAGGATTCCGGATATCAATGGACGCGAGGACTTGCGTACAGGGATGCGCGGCGGGACTGCGGGAATCCGGCTAGGCCGGTCGAAGAATCCTTGCCCCGGGCCATGGAATCGATAAGCCTGCGTTCGTGGCGCCGGACGCGGCCAGCGTTCACCGCCCGCGACCCCAAGGTGCGGGGCCAGCTTGCATGGCAACCCGCAGGTTTGTACGATCGCGCGCCTCGCGCGGTTTGTCCGCGTCTGCTACCGCACCACACGCGGCGCGCTGCCGAGGAGGTCTGTCTTGTTCGGAAAACTGCTTGCGTATTACCTGCCGGTGGACGCGACGCCGGCGTTTCGCCTGCCTTGGGTCTGGGAGCGCGCCAGGCAATATGCCTATCGCAACGCCATCGCCGGCGTGGCGCTGACCGGTATCTTCCTTGGTGCGGAGGCCCATGCACTGCCGGGCGCGGCCCTGGCCGCCCAGGTGCTCACGATCGTCAACGTGTTTTTCGCCACGGTGTTCACGGCGGCGGCACTGGATCCCCGTTTCCGCTGACTGCTCCTCCCGAGGGGCCGCCACTTCGCAGGCCGCTGCGTCTGCGCTTACCGCTGTTCGTATAGAAGGAAGAAGAATGGGAGCGCTGCATTCCATCTACGTCTGGCTGGAAAGAACCTTCTGGAACACCCTGGGCAGAAAGCTCGCCAGCGTCTTCCTGCTCGTCGCCATGCAGGCTTGGTATCTGCTACTGGTGTACCGCGAGCATGCGGCGCTTCGCGAACTACTCGCTGATGTGCCCGCGTCCGTGGCGGCCGAGATGACGGGCCTCATGAATGAGACCTTCGGGCTCATGCTCGGGCTGGCGGTGTTCGCACTGGCCTTCGCCATTGGTCTGGTGTGGTACCTCAACCACCTCATCGTGCGGCCCATTCGCGTGATTGCGGCGTTCTTTCGCGAGGTGGGCGCGAAGGGTGAAGGCGACCTTTCGGGTAACCTGCCGCTCATCACGCATGACGAGATCCGCGACCTCGCGGACGGTTACAACCAGTTCCTGCACAGGCTGCGCGGCATCATCGACGACGTGCGGCGCATGAGCGTGCAGATCGCCGTTGAGTCCGTGAAGGTGGAGAGCGTGGTCCGGCGCGTGGCCGACGAAGCGTCCCGGCAGGATGAATTGGCCGGCGTGGTGTACGACGCCAGCAACGAGGCCACCCGCGCCATCGGCGACGTCTCGGCCAATGCCCAGCAGATCTCCGTCTCCACGGCCGACAACCTGCACAAAGCCGAGTCCTCGCTGGGGGAACTCAATGAGCTGGCGGCGAAGATCGATGCCATCGACCAACAGCTCACCGGCTTCCGCGCCACGGTGGACGAGCTGAACCGCAGTTCCGCCAGCATCGGCGACATCGTCGCACTCATAAAAAACGTTTCGGAACAGACCAATCTGCTCGCCCTCAATGCCGCCATCGAGGCGGCACGCGCCGGCGAAGCGGGGCGCGGCTTCGCGGTGGTGGCGGACGAGGTGCGGCATCTCGCCGAGCGGGTGAAGCACGCCACCGAGGACATCACGCGCAACATCCAGGGTATGGATGGCCTGGTGAAGGAGACCATGCGCGAGACCGACGCCATCAGCGGGGCGGCGCTCGCCGCCAAGCAGGTGATCGCACGTTCCTCAGCGCATTTCCGCAGCATGGTGGAGGACTTCGGGCAGACCGGCGGCCAGCTGATGCAGATCGCCGCGGCCATGGAAGAACTCGCCACCACCAACGACCAGACCCATGAGACGGTGGCCGGCATTCACCAGGCCTCCTCGGTCATCAGCCGGCGCGCGGGTGAAGCCCGTCAGTCAGCCAACGATCTCAGCCGCGCCACGGAAAAAGTGCAGGAGAGTGTGTCGCGCTTCCGCATCGGCAGCGGCCACCTCGACGCCATCGTCGCCACGGTGCGCCGCTACCGCGACCTCATCGAAACCAAAATTCAGGCGCTGGCCGACCGAGTCGACGTCTTCGATCGTCACTACCGGCCGGTCGCCGGCACCTTCCCACAGAAGTACAAGACCGGCTACGACGAGGTGTTCGCCGCCGAGATCCAACCGCTTATCGACGGCCTCCTCGAGGAGGTGCACGGCGGCGTGTTTTCCCTGTGCGTGGACGCCAATGGTTACGGCCCCACGCACAATGCGCGCTACTCCCGCCCGCTGACGGGCAACCGTGAGCAGGACGTCGCGTGCAGCCGCGACAAGCGCATTTTTGACGACCCGACGGGCAGCCGGGCGGCCAGGAACACCTCGCCGTTCCTGCTACAAACCTACATGCGGGACACTGGCGAAATCCTCAACGATTTGTCCATGCCCATCCATGTGCGCGGCAGACACTGGGGCGGCCTGCGGCTCGGCTTCGACGCACAGGTCGTGCTCGGACAGGACCCCGCGCACAACGAATCGTCGCAGCGCCTCGCGTAAACATTCAGCCGGCGGAAAGGAACGCACGCCGGCAATCGCCGGTCCGGTTTATACCGGCGGCGCCCTTGTGCGGCTACTGTTGCGAAAAAGCCAGGGACGATCGACCGTGCATAGGAAACCCTTCTTCGTGGTGGGGGTGCAGCGCTCGGGCACGACGGTGCTCCGGCTGATGCTGAACAAGCACCCGCGGATTGCTGTGCCGTTCGAAACGGATTTTCTGCAGATCCTGCCGCTGGCCGAGTCCATCGGGCCGCTCGGGGAGCGCGCCAATCGGCGCGTGGTGCTGGAGGCGCTCGCCAAGGAACCGTTTACTGCCAAGGGGGAAATCCTCACCGACGTCGATGCGGTATTGCGGCACCGCGTCGGCAGCTTCGGTGAGCTCGTCGCCGCAGTATTCGACGAGTGGTGCACGGCACGCGGCAAGCCGCGCTGGGGCGTCAAGACGCCGGGTTACGTGGCGGAGATGGACACCCTGGCGCTGCACTTTCCGGAAGCCTTGTTCATCCACATCGTACGCGACGGTCGCGACGTGTTGCTGTCGAACAAGGGCTTGTCATGGGGCAGCAAGCGCCTGCCGCGGGTGGCGCGGGACTGGCGTTTCAGGACGCTGCTCGGGCGCAAGATGGGGCGCATGCTGGGCGAGCAGCGCTATCTGGAGCTGCGCTATGAAGACTTGATCCGTGCGCCCCGTGAAGAACTCCGGCGCATCTGCGCCTTCCTCGGCGAAGACTACGACCCGGTGATGCTTACCTACCACGAGGACGCCGAGCGGGAGATGCCCGCCGCGAGCCTGCAATGGCACCGCAGCTCCGTGTCGCGTCCGGATGCCTCGAAGGTGTTCGCCTGGCAGCGGCAGATGTCCCTCGCCGATGCGATCCTGTTCGACGAATACGCCGGCGATGCGCTGGCGCTGTTCGGTTACGAACGGGTGCAGCGTTCCCCGACCCTGCTCACCCGGCTCAAGCACACCTACTACACCGCGTTCTGAGTCAGGACGGCGAGCCGCCCCTGTCGGGTTCGGCGGCCACGGTTGCCGGCGCTGCGTCGGGCGCCTGCTTGGGCAGACGACGGCCCTGTTTCAGACGGCGGATTTCGCTGCGCAGGTTGCGCAGCTTGCCGCGGTACAGTACCAACAGCATCGACCCGTAGACGAGCGCGCCGGTGGCAATGGCGAGCATGAGCCGCAGCAGGGGGGCATCGGGGGCACGCTGCTGCACAGCGGCCACCGCAGCGGCCATGAGCGCGGTGGCGGCGAGGGCCGGCAGCGTGCTGGCGAGAAAGCGCCCCAGCGGCAGGCCGAGCTCACGCAGGCTGAACGCCAGCAGCACCACGTACATGAGCGGGTAGGCGGCGATCCAGGCATAGACCGCGCCGACCACGCCGTACTCCATGCCCACGAAGATCGCCACCGGCAGCAGCAACAGCATGCCAAGGTTGTAGAGGGTCATCAGGCCGGGGCGGCCGCGCGCGTAGAGTACCGGCGGCAGGACCATGCCGCTCAGGCGCAGCATGTTCACCAGGCACAGGCCCTGCAGCAGCGGCACGATGGGCGACCATTTTTCCGTGAGCAGCACGTGCACCGCGTCGGCGGCCGTTAGCGCGAGGCCGGTCAGCACCGGGAAGCCGATGAGCAACAGCACACGATGCATGTCGAGAAACAGGCGCCGCGTCTCCTCCGCGTGTTCCTGCAAGCGCGCCACGGACGGAAACAGCACCTGGTTGAAAATGGAGCCCACCTTGTCGAGTGGCATGGAGGACAGCTGGTAGGCCATGGCGTAGAAGCCGAGCAGCCGCTCACCGAGGACGCGGGCGATGATGAACACATCGGCGCGGCTCCACAGCGCGTTGAGAAAACGATTTCCGGTCACTTGCAGGCCGAAGTTCAGGATCGCCGCCGTCTCGCGCCAGGCAAACTGCAGTTTGGGGACGCGCCGCAACACCGGCAAATAGCCCAGCGCGAGCACCAGGTGGTGCGCCACGGTGCCGCCCACCAGGCTCCACACGCCCAGGTCGTGCAGGGCCATGGTCACCACGGTGAGCATGGAGGCGAGGCCTGCTGCCATCTGCACCAGCGAGCGGTAACGGAAGTCCAGGCGGCGCAGGGCGATGGCCAGCGGCACGGTGGTGAGGCTCGCCAGCAGCAGGGTCGCGCCCGCTACGCGCAGCAGATCGGTAAGCAGGGGCATGCGGTAGAAACCGGCGACGGCCGGAGCGCCGGCGTACAGCGCGGCGTAACTGAGCGCGCCCACCAGCAGGCTGAGGTAGAAGATGCCGTCTTCCTGGCGCGCGTCGGTGGTCTTGCTCTGGATGAGGCCCTGCGACAGGCCCATCTCGGTGACGAACAGCAAAAAACCGATGAACACCCCGGCGGTGGCCATGAGGCCGTAGTCCGTCGGCGCGAGCAGGCGTGCCACGAACAGGGTGGACACCCACGAGGCCGTCTGCACGATGGCCTTGCTCACGCCTTCCCAGGCGAAGCCTGCCACGACCCGACGACGAACGGTGCTGGAATCCATGGGGCTCCCGGTGCTGTGCGCCAATGGCACGAAGCATAGATTGCCGGCGCGCGGGCCTTTGTGGGAGCGGCCTCAGGCCGCGATGGATTTTGTGCGGCGGCCGGGAATCACGGGTCCTACGGGGGAAGTGCCACGAACACTGCGGGAGCGGCCTTGGATCAGGATGTGCAGGTACCGGCAACAAGCCTGATTATCCATGGCGGGCGGCGTGTCACCGGGCGTCGGTGCCGTGATAACCTGCGCCCATGCAACGTATCCCTCGCCTCGTCTCGTGGATCATCGTGCTGCTGGCGCTCACCGCTTGCGGCCGCACGCCGCAGCTGTCACCGCTCGCCCCGGACGCGGTGATCCTCGCCTTCGGCGACAGTCTCACCTACGGCAGCGGCGCCGCCCGCGACGACAGCTATCCGGCCGTGCTGGAGCGCTTGAGCGGTCGGCGGGTGATCAACGCGGGCGTGCCGGGCGAGGTCACCGCCGATGGGCTGGCGCGCCTTTCCGGCGTGCTCGCCGAGCACGAACCGCAACTGGTGCTGCTGTGCCTGGGCGGCAACGACATGCTGCGCAAGGTGAGCCTGGATACCGCGACGCAGAACCTGGAGCGTATGGTGAACATGATTCGTGAGCAAGGCATCCCGGTGCTGCTGCTCGGCGTACCGCGACCGGCGCTGTTCGGCCTGGAGAGCGCGCCGTTCTATCACGACATCGCCGCGCGCCAGCAGGTGCTGCTGGAGGCGGAGATCATTCCGGAAGTGCTCGCGGAGCGCGACCTCAAGTCGGATGCCGTCCATCCCAACGCCGCGGGTTATCGCCGTATCGCCGAGGCGGTTCACGCGTTGCTCGAAGATAGCGGCGCCCTGTGACCTGCGAGGGCCTGGGCATGGCCCGGGAGCCGGTGTGCTTACATGGCCTGGCGTACAGGCAGATTCAGGCCGAACAGCTCTGCGATGCGGCCGGGTTGGCGCATCAGCACCGGACGGAGATCCGCGTCGGCGTGGATGCGCTGTGTGAAGCGGTAGGACCTCACCCCGGTGGGCGTGCGCACGAAGCGTTCCAGGATATATTCCACCAGGTGCGCCTCGGCGGTCTTGCGGTACATGAGCAGCACCACATCGTCCCCGTGTTCGCTGCGCTCCAGGGCAAGCGGTGCATCCAGTAGGTACCCCTTGAGCGCACTGGTGCAGCGCGCAATGACGTCGGCGGTGGACGTGGCACCCGGGAACTCGCGCACCGTCAGCGCCGGCTGTCCGGCCGCGTCAGCGTTCACGGGTGAATAACGGTTGCTGACATCCGTGGCGCCGGCCGTGACCTGGGCCAGGTCATAGGCGGTGCCGTCGAAAATGACCGTCGGTGTGGCGAGGGCGCCGCCGGTCACCAGCAGTGCCCCCATGAGCAGGATTCCCCTGGCCATAACTCCTCCCTTGGTTTCCTTATGGTCCATTGCGATCCTGGACGATAGCGGAACCGCATCCTAGGACTCGGAGGCGCATCACACTTTGATGTTAGTCAAGGCGGGATAGCGTCTTGTGCTGGGCAGGAACGGCACGGCAGGCGGATGACCGGGCGGCGGCGGATTTTTGTTAACCTCTCGCGCATGCAAGACAACCCGATGCAAACCTTCCAGTTGATTCCGTTCGCGACCCCGGAGGAGCCGGTCGTGCTTGCCGTCGACGGCACGGTGAGGCGCACGGCCGATGCACTGGAACTGCACTATCGGTTGCACGCCGATCTCGCCCGTCTGCGTATCGCGGCGCCGACTGAGCCGCGCTTCACCGACGGACTGTGGCGCCACACCTGTTTCGAACTGTTCATCGCGGGCGTGGGCCAGGCGGCCTATCACGAATTGAATCTTTCACCCTCGGGTGCCTGGGCGGCCTATGCCTTTGCCGGCTATCGCGAACGCTGTCCCTGGCCGCTCAATCCGCAGGCGCTGGCGCGCCGCGTGCGCGTGCACCGCACGGCAGAGACGCTGGAATTGTCAGCCTCCCTGCCACTCGGGCTATTTCCGCCACACTACGCCGCGGCGCGCCTGCGGCTCGGGGTGGCCACGGTCGTCGAGCATGCCGACGGTGCGCTGTCCTACTGGGCGCTTTGCCATCCTTGTGACAAACCCGATTTCCACCACCCCGACGCCTTCGTCCTGGAGCTCGATGAAATTCGGCCTTGATCGTTTCCTCACGGAACCTGCGCTGCGCCGGCCGCTGGCCGGGCGACGCGTGGCCGTGCTCGCCCACCCGGCCTCGGTGACGCAGGACCTCACCCACACCCTCGACGCCCTGGCCAGCCTTCCGGACATCCGCCTGAGCGCCGCCTTCGGTCCGCAGCACGGCCTGCGCGGCGACAAGCAGGACAACATGATGGAGTCGCCGAACTTCCACGACCCGGTGCACGGTATCCCGGTGTTCAGCCTCTACGGCGAGGTGCGCCGCCCCACGGCCGCCGTGATGGACAGCTTCGATGTGCTGCTGGTCGATCTGCAGGACCTGGGCTGCCGCATCTACACCTTCATCACCACCCTGCGCTACGTGCTGGAGGCCGCTGCGGAACACCGCAAGGCGGTGTGGGTGCTGGATCGTCCCAATCCCATCGGACGGCCCGTGGAGGGTCTTACCCTGCGCCCCGGCTGGGAGAGCTTCGTGGGGGCGGGGGCCATGCCCATGCGCCACGGCCTCACCCTCGGCGAGCTGGCGCGCTGGTTCGTTGCCACCCTGGGCCTCGACGTGGAATGCGAGGTGATCACCCTGCAAGGCTGGCAGCCCGAGGCATCGCCCGGTTTCGGTTGGCCGCTGGGCGAGCGCAGCTGGGTGAACCCGAGCCCCAATGCGCCCAACCTGGCCATGGCGCGCTGCTACCCGGGCACGGTGATGCTCGAAGGCACCACCTTGTCGGAAGGCCGCGGCACCACCCGGCCGCTGGAGCTGTTCGGCGCGCCGGACCTGGCGCCGCGCGAACTGCTCGCGAACATGGCGGCCATGGCCCCGCAATGGCTCAAGGGTTGCCGCCTGCGCGAATGCTGGTTCGAGCCGACCTTCCACAAGCACGCGGGCCGGCTCTGCGCCGGCGTGCAGGTCCACGTGGACGACCCGGCCTACGAACACCTGGCCTTCCGCCCCTGGCGTTTGCAGGCGCTGGCCTTCAAGGCCCTGCGCGCACTGCGGCCCGACTACCCGCTCTGGCGCGACTTCCCCTACGAATACGAGCACGAGCGGCTCGCCATCGACCTCATCAACGGCAGCGAGCTGCTGCGTCAATGGGTGGACGATCCGGCCGCCACGCCCGCGGACCTGGACGCCCTGGCGGTGCCGGACGAACAGGCCTGGCAAGAGGCGCGGCGTGCCGTATTGCTCTACTGACGGTCGGGTGTGATGCGGGCACCGTGAGCCGTTGCTGTCGGCATGAAAACGGGGCCGGAGGCGTCCCGCCGGGCGCACGGGTGCAATAGGGATTGTCCTCAGCGGAAGAACCGGTCATAAATGCCCCACAGCCTGCAAGGCTGCCAGCAACCGCGGTTAAGCCCGGCTTGTAGCAATCGCGGCCCGAGGCCGCTGGAGGAATTTCCATCCAGTCGCGTCTGCCCGCGCGGGCCTGTGAACGTGGTCACATCCGCCCTTGCGGCGGCGGCCTGGGAGCAGGAACTGGGATATAGTTGAGCGCGCCAGGAAGTAAGGGGGTTAGAGAATGGCAATTCTGGTGCAAGTCAACGGCGTTCCCGGCGTAACGGTCCCGGTGGAAGCGCCGGTATTCCGCATCGGGCGCGGCGAGGACAATCAGCTGCGTATCGACGACGAACTCGCCAGCCGCGTGCATGCGGTGATCGAATTCAAGAAAGGTGCTGAGGATGCGTCAGGCGACTGGATCCTGCGCGACCACAACAGCACCAACGGCACCTTCGTGAACGACCGGCGCATCACCGTGCATGCCCTGGTGGACGGCGACGTGTTGCGCATCGGCAAGACCTTCTTCCGCTTCTTCGCGGACGATCACGCGGAGCTCGGCGAGACGCGCGTGATCAAGAAGACCTTCATCCCTGGCGTCTATTACACCACCGAGAAGGACTGAGGCTGGGGAAGAAAAATCCAACGCAGAGGCGCAGAGGCGCAGAGAACGCAGAGGAATAAAAAGGCGTCATCGAGCGTCCAGCTCCCGCTTAACGGCCCGGCCTTCCATTCTCTGTGCCCTCTGCGATCTCTGCGCCTCTGTGTTTAGGTCGTTTCCTTCCTTCCCCTACTGGCGGATGCCTTCCACCGAGAGTTCCAGAAAGACTGTCTGCGAGGCCGGCCCGAGGTCGTAATCGATGCCGTAGTCGGCCAGCTTGAATGAGGTGGTGCCATGGAAGCCCCGGCGGTAGCCGCCCCACGGGTCCGGGCCGTGACCGATCTGCTCCACGTCGATGGTGAGCGGGCGCGTCACGCCGTGCAGTGTGAAGTCGCCGGTGAGACGTGCCTTGCCGTTGCCCAGGTCTTCATAACGCGTGCTGGTGAAACGCGACTCCGGAAACTTTTTTACGTTCAGGAAATCCTTGTCGCGCAGGTGTTTGTCACGCTCCGCGTGATTGGAATCGATGCTGGCCGGGTCGATGGTGACGTTCACCTTCGCCGCGGCAGGATTCTTCTCGTCGTAGCTGAACGTCCCCTTGAAGTCGTTGAAGCGCCCGCCCAGCCAGCTGTAGCCGAGGTGTTTGATCTTGAAGCGGATGTAGGCGTGGGCGCCCCCCGCGTCGATGACGTAGTCCTCGGCCTGTGCGGGGAAGGCACAGGCGAGGCCGAGCAGCAGGGAAAGCAGAATGGTCTTCTTCATGGTGTTTACCTCCAGTGATGATTACCGGCCCAGCATGCGCGCCAGGGTGCGGTCCTTGTCGATGAAGTGGTGCTTGAGGGCGGCCAGGAGGTGCAGCACGGCCAGGCCGATCAGCGTAGTGGCGAGCCACAGGTGGACCGTCCCCGCCAGGTCCTCCTGATTCTCGATGCCCGTGACGATGGCGGGGACGGCAAACCCGTCGAACACCGACACGGCGCGTCCGTCCGCGGTCGAGATGAGGTAACCGCTGAGCATCACGCAAAACAGCAGCAGGTACAGCAGCCCGTGCACCGCCTGCGCGCTGATACGTTCCCAGGGGGCGTGCGTCGGCAATGGCGACGGGCGGATGCTGGCGAACCGCCAGCCGAGGCGCACAATCGTCAGCCCGAACAGCACGACGCCAAAGCTCTTGTGCCACCACGGCCCCAACCGATACCACGGGTCGTAATAGGTGAGTCCGGTCATCCATAACCCGAGCGCGAACAGGCCGAACACGGCCGCGGCACTCAGCCAGTGCAAGGCCGCTGCCACGGCGCCGTAACGGGTCTTGTCGTTTTTCCATTGCATGCTCGAATCTCCTCGCGGTCAGAAGCGTCCCGCCTGGTAGTCGTGGAAGGCCTGGCGGACTTCTTCCTCGGTGTTCATGACGAAGGGCCCGTGGCGGGCCACCGGCTCGTTGAGGGGGTGTCCGGCGATGAGCAGCAGGCGGCTCGGCGCCTCGGCACGTAACGCCACGCCGTCGCCTTCGCCGAGGCGCGCCAGTTGACGGGCCGCGAGCGGCCGCCCCGCCACGGTCACGGCGCCCTCGATCACGTACAGCAGGGCATTCCAGGCGGACGGCAGGGGCTCGCGGAAATCGCTGCCGGCATCGAGAGTGACGTCCAGGTAGGTCACCGGCGTGATGAGCTCGCGCACCGGACCGGTGATGCCGCCGCCGCTGGTGCCGGCGATGACGCGCAGTTCGACGCCCGGGCGCCTCTCCACGGGAATGGCCGCCGCGTCCAGTTCCTGGTAACGGGGCGCGCGCATCTTCTCGGTGGCGGGCAGGTTCACCCACAGCTGGAAACCGGCCAGCAGGCCGTCTTCCTGTTCGGGCATTTCCGAGTGGACGATGCCGCGCCCCGCGGTCATCCATTGCACGCCGCCCGCCGCAATCACGCCGCTGTGGCCGGCGCTGTCCCGGTGGCGCATGCGCCCGGCCAGCAGATAGGTGACGGTCTCGAAGCCCCGATGGGGATGGGCGGGAAAGCCGGCGATGTAATCCTCGGGGTCGTCGGAGCGGAAATCGTCCAGCAGCAGGAACGGGTCGAGCATGGGCAACTGGGGGCCGCCGATGACCCGGGTCAGGCGCACCCCGGCGCCGTCGGAGGTTTCCAGGCCGCTGACCACCTGGATGACGGGGCGTGGACTCAAGGGATCGACCATGTGCGGCACCTCGCCTTCGTGACGCCTTGAGTTTATCGTTCCGTGGCCGCTCGCAAAGGTGTAAAAGAAGAAAATACTTTTGCGGAAACTGGAACAATGGACCGCTTCGAGGCCTTGAATGTCTTCGCTGCCGTGGTGGACGCCGGCAGTTTCAGTGCCGCCGCCGGGCGCCTGAACCTGGCCAAGTCGGTGGTGAGCCGCCGGGTGGCCGAGCTGGAGGCCCACCTGGGTGTGCAATTGCTGCATCGCACCACGCGGCGCCTGGCCCTGACCGATGCCGGTCACGAACTGCACCGCCGCGCCGTGGCCATCCTCGCCGAACTGGGCGAGGCCGAGCAGGCGGTGAGCGCGGGCCGCGCGGCGCTCCACGGCCGGGTGCGCCTGGCGGCGCCGCTGTCGTTCGGCCTGTTGCACCTCAATCCCGCCCTCACCGCCTTCGCCGAGCGCCACCCGGGCGTGATGCTCGACGTGGACCTGAACGACCGCGAGGTCAACATGCTGGAGGAAGGCTTCGAGCTGGCCGTGCGTATCGGCCACCTGGAGGACTCCAGCCTGGTGGCCCGGCCGCTGGCACCGATCCGCACCTTGCTGTGCGCGAGTCCGGGCTATCTCGCCCGTCACGGTACGCCGCGCGAGCCGCGCGATCTGGCCCATCACCAGGGACTGGTGTACGCGAACGTGCCCGAGGCGCAGCAGTGGCGTTTCACGGACGCCCAGGGCCGTACCGTGTCGGTACGCCTGCCCGTGCGCATGCGCGCCAACAACGGCGACATGCTCCTGGAGGGGGCCGCCGCGGGCCTCGGCATCGTGGCCACGCCCACCTTCATCGCCTACCGGGCCATCCTGGAGGGGCGGCTGGTGCCGCTACTGCCGCAATATCGCCTGCCTGCAATCCACGCCTACGCGGTGTATCCCTCGCGCCGCTTCCTGCCGGAGCGGGTGCGCGCCCTGGTGGCCTTTCTCGCCGAGCGCTTCGGCGAGCGGCCCTACTGGGACGAAGGCCTGCCCTGAGCCGCGTCCTGCCGATTTCGGGAATTTGCGTGGTGGTGCCGCGCCCCGGGGCGCGGTCATTGCGGCATAATACGCGGCCCCGCAAAACGGAAGACGCCTAATGACCACCGAACAAGCCCTGCACGCGCGCAGCGGTTCCAAGTGCGAACTGTGCGGCGCCACCGACGACCTCGGCGTCTACGAGGTCCCGCCCGATTCCGACGGCAGCGTCGATCGCTGCGCACTGCTGTGTGCCACCTGCCGCGATCAGATCGATGACCCGGACACCACCGAGCCCAATCACTGGCGCTGCCTCAATGACAGCATGTGGAGTCAGGTGCCTGCGGTGCAGGTGCTGGCCTGGCGCATGCTGACCCGCCTGAGCGGCGAGGGCTGGCCGCAGGACCTGCTGGACATGCTCTACCTGGACGACGACACCCGCGCCTGGGCGGAAGCCACCGGCGAGGGTCAGCCCCAGGACGAGGCCACGCGCCACGTGGACTGCTACGGCGCGGTGCTCGAAGCGGGCGACACGGTCACCCTGATCAAGGATCTGAACGTGAAGGGCGCCAACTTCACCGCCAAGCGCGGCACCGCCGTGCGCGGTATCTCCCTGGTGCCGGATGAGCCGGGGCAGATCGAAGGCCGCGTGAACGGCCAGCACATCGTCATCCTCACCAAGTTCGTGAAGAAAGCCTGAGCCACGCCATTCGCAAATGGTGCCCGGCTTTCGCCGCTTTCACCGGGGTGACGTGGGCTGTGAGCGCCGCAGGTGATGATGAACACGAGTGCCGTAGGTCACGTTGACGCGTAGCGGCTACGTGACAACGCGACAGGGAGAATTGTCACGTAGCTGCGCAACGTGACCTACGCCGACAACAGAATTCGCATCCCGGCGAAAGCCAGGCTCTCGTCGGGGTGACGTCTCCAGGATTCGCTGCATCCGCATTCTCTGCGCTTCGTCATGGTTTTGCGCGCGGCGCTACAACGCCCGTTCGAACAGCGCTTGGACGCGCTGCCATTGCCGGCTGCCGTCCTCCGGGTCGTGCGGCCGTATCTGGATGTGCAGCAGACGCACGCCCCCATACGGCAGGTGCTTCGTCGCAAGATGCAGAGTGGTGTCCTGCCGCGACGCGGCGCGGAGCCGTGACAGCAGCGTGTGTTGTCCGGCGGGGAGCAGCACGCCGAGATAACCGGTGCGCTGGTGACGCATGGATCGTGCCCGAAAACTTTCGAAGCTGAGCCACGGCAGGCGATAACCCGCATCGCGAAACCGATACCGCGCGCCGGTCTCGGCATCGATCACGCCGAGGCCCGCGCCCCGGATCGCCGCCGCCTCGCGCTGCAATTCTTCCCAACGTGCCTCGAAGTAGCTGCGCCCATGGAAGTGGCCCTGGCACGAGGGGGTGGTTTGCAGGCCGCGGGCATGCAACAGCCGGCACAGAGGGCGCAACTGTGGGTCCACACGCTCGTAGAACCCGCGCCCGGTGCGCATCGGCTGGCGCGGACCCGGCGCATGGTAATAGCGCGCACCGCCGATGGCCCGGAACCAACGCCGCCGCCACCATAGGTGATGCGCGACGATGGCGGGCGTGAGTTCGTCCATCACCACGATTCCGCCCGCGGGTCGCACCCGCCCGTCAGGGCGCCGGCAGCGGCGCAGGTTCCTTCAGCCGGATGATCTCATGACGGCCCTCGCCATCGGTCACTGAGACCGTGTGAAGGCCTTCCACGTCATAGTCGATGCTGATCGCGCTGGGATGCGCAATCAGGTGATCCAGCGTATCGGTCACCACTTCGAGCACGTCGCTTTTCGGATCGTAGGTGATGCCGGCCAGCGGCAGCCAATCGGATTCCCGCCGGTTGCCGAACTCGCGATCGGCCGTTTCCAAGCAAACCTGATTACCCAAGGTCTTGCGTGCCATATCATCGAAATATGCATGCCAGCGACTGCGTTCCAGGTTCGCGGTTGCCATTGCCTGCCTCCGACGCCTGCCTTACTTCGAGTGTTGACCCGGGGTGACGGACGTCAAGTGGGTGCGGTGCACGCAGGGGCTGCCCGTATTCGGGGCGCCCGGGATGACTAACCGGCACGGTCCGTTTATCATCGGCCGGTGATTCACGGGCGTTGGGATGTAACCCATCCGGCATGCCGTGCCCGCAGCTTGCGAGTGACAATGGACCTGGGACATGGACAAGCAGATCGCTTCCTTGATGACACGTAGCGTCGTCACCGTCGATATCGACGATACCGTCGAGAGCATCGAACGTGTTCTCCGCGAAGGTGCATTCGCCTTCGCTCCCGTACTGGGCCGGCAGGGCGAATGCTTCGGGGTGATCAGCGCCTCGGACATCGTGCAGTTCCATTCCCGGCAGGAAAACACCAAACTCAGGCGCGCCTGGGAAATCTGCACGCACCAAGTGATCGAGGTCCCGCCGAATACACCGCTGCAGAAGGTGGCGCGGCTCATGCTCGACAAGCACGTGCATCACGTGGTCGTCACCGAGGCCGGGCGTGTCACCGGCGTGCTGAGCAGCCTCGACCTCATCGATCACTTCGTTGTTACCTGTGACACGTGATCCCAGGCATGGCCTGGTGCACAATGGCCGTTCGTTCGCAGAAAGGGAGCCATGTTCATGAAGGGCAAAGCCGCGGCATTCGCTTTGGCGGGCCTGCTGTCCGCCTGCACCTGGGTGCACCTCACGCCGGAAGGCGAAAAGGTGCGGGTGCTCGACGCCGATGAAGTGACCCAATGCCAGATGCTCGGCCGGACGACGGTATCGCTGGCCGCCAAGATCGCCGGCATCGAGCGCCATCCCGAGGACGTGCAGAAGGAATTGAACATGCTGGCGCGCAACAGCGCCGTGGATCTGCGCGGCGACACGGTGGTTGCCACATCGCCGGTGGAAAACGGCAAGCAGACCTTCGCGGTCTATCGCTGCATGCCCCAGTAACCGTGCGGCACCCGGCGAGCCGGGTGCCGCATGTTTCAGCCGAAGTTCTCCTCGAGAAAGCGCGCGTAATTGTCCGTGCGCACCAGCTGGGTTCCGTCGCAGTTGAACTGCATGCGGATGAGATCCTGCACCAGACAGAGGGTCGTGCTGCGCAGGTAGTAGTCGGGCATGTCACGCAGCACTTTCAGGGTGGCGAGGATGCTCGGCACCTGGTCCTTCTCCATGGGTTTCCACGAGGCGTGGCGCTTCTCGAAGATGCTGCGCCAGTAGCTCGGCAGTCGCGCATAAAGACGGCTGTGCATCAGCCCTTCATAGATGTCGCGCATGGCCTGCACCTTCTCGTCGAAGGGCAGCAGCGGGAAATGCCGCTCCAGATAATCCTCGTCGAGGAACTTTTCGGCCGCATGGGTCTCCTCGCGCAGTGGATCGAAAATCGACGTGGTACGTATCTCCGCGCTGTTGAAGCCGATGTAGATGCGATAGGTGCCGCGGTGCAGCAGCAGGTCGGCAAGGCGCGGCTGGACCTGTCCGAACACCTGGTCCATGACGTTCGGGTACTTGGTGCGGTACAGCGCCGTCTCGCGCAGCGACGGATCACCCTTGATGCCCACCTGCAGGGAATCGGGGCGCAGCCCGGTGGCGCTGACGATGCTCTCTTTCAGGACCAGTTCTTCGATTTCGCGGTCGGTTCCGTTCATGGGTTTTCGCGTCCGTGGTGACCCGCAGAGTTGTAGCACAGCGACATGACGTCACCGTGACGGTCGCGTTAGCTCGCCGGCGCTTCAGCGATCGCCGAGCAGCTGAAAGCGCGGCAGGGCCAGGTGCCAGCGGATGGCGGCGAGCCGGATCCCCAGTACGGTCAGCATGGCCAGGCCGGTATCGAGGGCGCCGGGCAGGCCGAACGGCTTGAGGACGACCAGGCAGACTGCCCCGGACAGGCAGGCGGTGGCGTAGATTTCCTTGTGGAAGATCAGCGGAATTTCGTTACAGATGATGTCGCGGATCACGCCGCCGGCCACGCCGGTCATGGCGCCCATGATGATGGCCGTGGAAATGGGCGTGTCGTGCTGCAACGCCACCTCCGTGCCAATGACCGTGAACACGGCGAGGCCGAAGGCGTCCGCCACCAGCAGCCAGGTCGAAGGCAGCGGCCGGGTGAAACGCACCCACAGTACGGTCCCCAGCGCCGCCAGGCAGGCCACCAGGATGTAGGTGTCGTCGCGGATCCAACTCACCGGATGGTGGTCCAGGATCATGTCGCGCAGGGTGCCGCCGCCCAATGCCGTGACCAGCGCGACCACCAGCACACCGAACAGGTCCATGCCTTTGCGCCCTGCGGTGAGCGCGCCGGCGATGGCGAATACGGCCGTTCCGAACAGATCGAATGCGTAGAACCAGGTGGAGGAAAACATCCGCGGAGCACCCATGGCCCGTGAATCGGGCGAGGGCGCGCATGGTAGCAAAAAGCCGGCGACGCGGTGAGGGCGGACCGCCTCGGCAGCCCTCCCGCCCAGGTTGCTGAGCGCCGCCTTAGCCGGTGCTCCAGGCGCGCGGGCGCTTCATCCCGGCAATCTTGCACGCCTGCTGCACGTAGCCGTAGGGAAACAGCTCGAACAGGCGTCGCCGTGCCTCGCCACCGTAGCCCATGGCCTCTGCCAGGTGCTTGATGACGAAGCGCGCATCGGCCGCGATTTGGTGTTCTTCGTAGTAGCCGCGCATGAATTCCAGCACACCCCAGTGGTCTTCGGTCAGCGTCAGCTTCTCATGGGCCGCCAGTTGCGCCGCCACGTCGCGGTTCCACTCGTCGGGCCTGATCAGATAGCCTTCGTTGTCCAGTTCGACCGTCGTTCCGTCCACCTTGAGCATCGCTTACCTCCCCATTGCTTCAGTTGCCCGGATTGACGGGCGCGCGCCGCCGGGCGCGCGACGGCAAGGTGCCGGCGCGCGCGTGCTGAAGTGCCTCCGAGCCAAACAAAATCAGCACGAGAATGAATACCATGGTGGGAATGAAGACCACGCTACCCACCGCGTAATGCCACGGCTTCGGTACGCCGCCGGCACTGGCCAGCACCGCGCCGATAAACAGCGCGGCGAACAGCCACACGCCCAGCAGCAGCAGGCTGCCGTTCTTCGCCATCCGCCAGTGACTGTGTACGAAGGGCGACTCCGCCTGAGCTGCGCGCCGCGTCGCCAGCAACGTATAGCCGACAATGAGCACGGACAGGGCCGGTACGATGGCCACCAGGAACTGCAGCGACGGCGCGCTGATGGTCACGATGAACAGGAAGATGTGGTTGAAAACGAGATTGAACAGGAACAGCTCGTGTGGAACCTGCGCCTTCCGGATTTCGTTTCGATCGGTGGCAATCATGGACGTCCCTGCTAACAGTGATGTTTTTATAAGATGTATGTACAATGCATCGTAAAGGCGAAAAGGGCGTTGTCAAGCGGCGGGCACGACGCCATAAGGTATTTGTTACAAGGTATATGCATGCACATCACGCAACATAGCGACTACGCGCTGCGCGTCCTGATTCTTCTGGCCATGCGCGATGAAAAACTCACCATCGCGCAGGTGGCGGCGCATTTCCGCATCTCCCAGGAACACTTGCGCAAGGTGGTGCACCGGCTCGCCACCCTGGGTTACATCGTCACTACACGCGGCAAGCAGGGCGGGTTCGCGCTGGCCAAGCCTGCGATGGAGATCAACGTGGGCCGGGTGATGCGTGATTTCGAGCCCCACTTCGACATCGTCGAGTGCCTGGCACGGCAGTCCCACGACTGTGCCTTGTTGCCCGCCTGTGGGCTGCAAGGCGTGCTGCGCAAGGCCACCGATAACTTCCTCGCCACCCTGGATCGCTACACCCTCGCGGACATCGTGCCGCGCAGCTGAATCAGGAAAACGGCCCAACACAGAGGCGCAGAGACACAGAGAACACAGAGGATTTGAAGGTTTGAAAACTCGTCGTCCTCTGTGATCTCTGTAGCTCTGGGTTGATTCTTCTTCCCAGTCATCACCACCCAATGCATGCCCGCGCAAGCATCAGGGCGCGCCCGCATCGGCCGACTATCCTTATCTCCTGCGTTTGCGGACGATTTAGACAGTGTCTATGGTTCTGATACGTTCCGAACGGTTAATCGTGCGACAGGAAAGGAGAACGCCATGCAACTGAAAGGAAGCCGTACCGAGGAGAACCTGAAGCAGGCCTTCGCCGGCGAATCGCAGGCGAACCGCCGCTATCTGTATTTCGCCGCCAAGGCCGATGTGGAGGGCTACAACGACGTGGCCACCGTGTTCCGCTCCACCGCCGAAGGCGAGACCGGCCACGCGCATGGGCACCTGGAATACATGGAGCAGTGCGGCGATCCGGCCACCGGGCTTTCCTTCGGGGCGACGGCGGCCAACCTGAAGTGCGCCATCGCCGGTGAGACCCACGAGTACACCGACATGTACCCGGGCATGGCCAAGACCGCTCGCAACGAGGGCTTCGAGGAGATCGCCGACTGGTTCGAGACCTTGGCCAAGGCGGAGCGCTCCCACGCCAACCGTTTCCAAAAGGCCCTCGACAGTTTGGGCTGACGCAACCCCTGCCGGGGCGCATGCCCCGGCAGTCCTCCGGGAGTCCACTATGTCACCGCTCGAACAAAGGCGCGAAGGGAGCCTGGAGGCACCCACGCGTCATGCCCTCGATTGGAAGGCGCCGTCGTTCCACGACGAGGCCGCGCTGCTCGCTGAAATGGCTCGCGTGTTCGACGCCTGTCACGGCTGCCGGCGCTGCGTCAGTCTGTGCCAGAGCTTTCCCACCTTGTTCGATCTCGTCGACGCCTCGGCGAGCATGGAAGTGGACGGCGTCGACCGGAGCGATTTCTGGAAGGTGGTCGACCAGTGTTATCTGTGCGACCTCTGTTACATGACCAAGTGCCCGTACGTGCCGCCGCACGAGTGGACCATCGATTTTCCCCATCTGATGCTGCGTGCCAAGGCGGTGAAATTCCGCAAGGGTGATGTGAAATGGCGAGACCGTCTGCTCACCTCCACCGACGCCATCGGCCGGCTCGCCGGCATCCCGGTGGTGGCGGAGACGGTCAATGCCGTGAACCGCAATGCGCTCCTGCGCAAGGCCATGGAAAAGGTGCTCGGTGTTCACGCCGAGGCGCCGCTGCCGGCCTATCACGGACGACCGCTGCGCAGGCGGCTGGCAAAGGCCGCAAAACCTCCATTGGCGCCGCAGCCGACCGAGGCCACCACGGGCAAGGTGGCGCTGTTCGCCACCTGCTATGGCAACTACAACGCCCCGCCGATCGGCGAGGATCTGGTCGCGGTGTTTGCGCACAACGGCATTCCCGTGAGTCTGGTGGCGAAGGAACGCTGTTGCGGCATGCCCAGGCTGGAACTGGGTGACCTCGACGCGGTGGAGGCGGCCAAGGAGGCCAACATCCCCGTGCTCGCGGCGCACATCGAGCAGGGCTTCGACATCATCATGCCCGTGCCGTCCTGCGCGTTGATGTTCAAGCAGGAGCTGCCGCTGCTGTTTCCCGGCGACGAACGCGTGCGGCTGGTCGCCGCGCGTGTGTTCGACCCGTTCGAGTACCTCGCGCTGCGCCACAAGGCCGGGCAGCTGCGTACGGATTTTCGCCAGCCGCTCGGCAAGGTTGCCTACCACGTGGCCTGTCACCTGCGTGTGCAAAACCTCGGGCTCAAGACCCGTGACATGCTCGCCCTGGTACCGGGCACCAGCGTGGAACCCATCGAACGCTGTTCGGGGCACGACGGCACCTACGCGGTGAAGCGCGAGTTTCACGACAACGCCATGAAGATCGCCCGTCCGGTGGTCGAGCGCGTGCGGCGCAGCGCGCCGGATCACTACGGCAGCGACTGTCCCATGGCCGGCCGGCACCTTGGCCACGGCCTCGGCGATGGCCGTGAGCCTCTCCACCCTATGAGCCTGTTGCGCAAGGCCTACGGTATCTGAGTCGGAGGTCGTCCATGGAAAAATTGACACCACAGGACCTGTACAGCCTCGAACGGTACGCCCAGGTGCGGCCCGCGTTTCGTGACCGCGTGATCGCCCACAAGCGCCGGCGCCAGGTGCCGGTGGGGCCGAATCTTACCTTGCATTTCGAGGACCGGCTGACCATGCAGTACCAGGTCCAGGAGATGCTGCGCGTCGAGCGCATCTTCGAGCCCGACGCCATCGAGGAAGAGCTGGCGGCCTATAACCCGCTCATCCCGGACGGCCGGAACTGGAAGGCCACCCTGATGATTGAGTATCCCGAGGTGGAAGAACGCCGCGAACGGCTGGCAGCGCTGCGCGGCATCGAACAGGCCACCTATGTGCAGGTCGCCGGTTTCGAACCGGTGTTTCCCATTGCCAATGAGGATCTGCAACGCGACAACGGCACCAAGACCTCATCGGTGCATTTCATGCGCTTCGAGCTGACACCGGACATGGTGCGGGCGGTGAAGGGCGGCAGGACCCTGGCGGTGGGGGTGGAGCATGCCCAATACCGCCACCGCGTGGACCCGGTAGCCGACCAAATACGCATGGCCATCGCCGCCGACCTCGACTGAGGACGGGCAAGGCACGGGCCCTTCAGGCTGCGTCGGGCCAGGTTCTGCGTATCTCCGTGAATGCTTCGATGTGTGTGGTGAGGATATCCACCAGCTGTGGCTCGAACTGACGACCCCGCTGCCCCTGGAGGTAGGACAGGATCTTCTGGCGCGGCCACGGTTCCTTGTAGGCGCGGCGACCGCCGAGGGCATCGAACACGTCAGCGAGGGCGACGAGACGGCCGAAGATGTCGATCTCCTCGCCCTTGAGCCCGCGCGGATAGCCGCTGCCGTCCCAATGCTCGTGATGTTGCCAGGCCACCACGGCGGCCCGGTTCAAGACCCGGCAGTTGGGTGCCTTGAGGATGCTGTGTCCGAGTGTGGTATGGGTCTTCACCACGTCCCACTCGTCTGAGGTGAGTGCCCCGGTCTTGCCGAGGATGGTCTTTGGGATGCCGATCTTGCCGAGATCGTGCAAGGGCGCGACCATCCAAACGAGTTGCACGTCGTCCTGGTCAAGCCCGGCCAGCTCACCGAGCAAGCGGCTGTAGTCTGCCACCCGGCGCACATGGTTGCCGGTCTCCTTGGAATGTGCGTGGATGGTGTCGCCGAGCGCGAAAACCAGTTCCTTCTGGACGCTGAGATTCTCTTCGTTCAGGTAAGCGTTGCCGAATGCCATCGACACGTGGGCGGGGAAGACACTGCGCAGATCCATCGTCACATCGGAGAGCACGGGAACGCACCAAGTCCACTGATGCGCGCAATGGTCGGAGAGCGGCGCAGCGAAAACCTTGACGCGGTTGGCACTTCGGCGCTCAGACGACCAGGAGACGGCTGTTGCGCATGCCAGGGCAGACGGCAACCCTCTCCCGCTTTGCCGACGGGGTGGTCCTGTCTGCCTCTCCCTCAGGGCTGCTGTTTCACTCTTGGCGGCCTGCAGAAAGTGTCGCCAAGAGTGAAACAACACACTAGGATGCGCGCCTCCGGAGGTCACCCATGCTCGAAACCCTCAATGCCGTCCACCTCGCCTATGCGGCGGTCGTGGTTTCTACCGCCTATTTCGTGCGCGGCATCGCCGGGTTCGGCTCCGGACTCATCGCCATTCCGCTGCTCGCCCAGGTGCTGCCCCTCGCGGTGGTGGTGCCGGCCATCGGACTGCTCGATTACCTGGGTTCGCTCACCCACGGCACGCAACACCGCAGCGCGATCCGCTGGCGTGAGCTGCTGCCGTTGCTGCCGTTTACCCTGCTCGGCGTGGTGATCGCCCTGTATCTTTTCAAACGTGTCGATGATGATGCGCTGCGGCGCGCTCTTGGCGTGTTCGTCATGGCCTATGCGCTCTACACCTTGCTGGTGCGCCAGTCGTCCGCTATGGGCTCACGACTGTGGGCCGTGCCGGGCGGTGGACTGGGCGGATTGGTGGGGACGCTGTTCGGTACGGGCGGACCGTTCTACGTGATCTACCTGGGCCTGCGCGGGCTCGGCAAGAGCGAATTTCGCGCCACCATCGCCACGGTTTTTTTGATTGACGGCGCGGCGCGCATCGTGGGCTACCTGGGCGCGGGATTTTATGGCGGCGACGTGCTGCTGCTGGCGGGACTCAGTTTGCCGCTGATGGCCGTGGGCATGGTGGCCGGAGGCCACGTGCACACCGGGATCACCCAGGCGCAGTTCCAAAAGGGAATCGGCGTGCTGCTGCTGGGCAGCGGTCTGGCGCTTGCCCTGCGCTGAGTGCACTCACCAGCACAGGACTTCGGATTCGGACAGGTGGGCATGCGGCTCCACGTAACGCCACTGGAAGGACACTGAACTCAAGCGGAAGTGGTTGCGCTCGTCCAGCGAATAGCGTGTCGCTTCCTCCACCGCGCACCAGCATTGGCGTTGGTCGTTCCAATAGCGATCGCGATACACGTCATAGATGGTCCACATGACGGGCCTCCCCTGAAGCACATGGTTTGGCAGCATCGGCAGGATGCACTGTCACGCCCCTGTCTTGGCCTGTATCGGCCGACGGGTGAGGACATTGAGCCTTGGGACGCGTGACATGGCGGCGCGTTCCCCGGTGCGTGTGCCGGAGGTGCGGCCATTGCCCGCTCCTGGATGGAATGTTGGGCTCTCCATGGTTCGATGCGCGGGATAGCGCGCGCTGTCTTATTGGCAAGGATAGCGAAAACCGAGCAAGACGCTGCTGTATTGCGGTCCGCCCTGGCGGCGCGTACGAACGGTGCAGGACCGCTAAGATTGCGGAGAGGACACGGGTGATGATGATGCCTTCGACCGCATCGCAGGCGGCGGTCAGAGCTCGACCGCGCATCGTCCTGACACGCCACGGCAGGCCCGATCTGCGGCTGCCGCGCCACGTGCGTCCCCGCGACTGGCCTGCACTGGTTCACGCCTACGACCGGGCAGGCATCTGCCCCGCCTCCCTGCCGAAGCTGCCGCTGGCGCAACTCGCGTCGCAGTGCGGGCTGGTGGCGTGCAGTCCGTTGCGCCGCTCGGTCGAATCGGCGCGCCTGCTCGGCGGTACGCAGGAAACCCTATGCGACGAACTGTTCCGCGAAGTGGCGCTTCCGCACGCCCCTTGGACCTTGCCGCCGCTGCACCCCTATGTCTGGGGCACGCTGTTCCGTTTCGCCTGGATGTGCGGATTCGCGCGCAACGGTGAAGATCGCGCCGGGGCACAGCGCCGCGCTGATGCCGTGACCCACCGCCTGGTGGAATTGGCCAACGAGCGAGGCAGTGTACTGCTGGTCGGCCACGGGGTATTGAACCAGCTGATTGCCAAGAACCTGCGCGCGCGTGGCTGGCAGGGTCCGCGGCTGCCAGGCATCACCTTCTGGGCGTTTGCGGTCTACTCGTCGCCGTGACCGCGGCCGCGCACCGACGCGCTGCGTGCCGATACCTGCCAGTTGCAGCGTGGTGCGCGAATTTGCGTGACGCCGCCGGGAGCAGCATCACCTGCTGTCCTGGCCGTCTGCCTCAGCGCGCGGCTCCACGCAGGCTGTGTCGCTCTGCACCAGCCAGCGCCGCCATACCGCCCACAGCACCGACAGCAGCACCGGCCCGACGAACAGCCCCACCAGGCCGAAGGCATTGAGACCGCCGAGCACACCGAACAACACAAGCAGAAACGACACGTTCGCGGACGCGCTGATGACCAGCGGGCGCACCAGGTTGTCGACGGAGCTTACCGCCAGCGCACCCCACAGGAGCAGGCCGATGCCCGCCCACAGGGCGCCTTTCCACAGCAGCCACAGGGACACGGTCACCCATATCACCGGCGCCCCAAACGGAATGATGGCGAACAGTGCGGTGAGCGCACCGAGCAGCACCGGCGCATTCAGACCGGCAACCCAATAGCCCAGCCCGGCGATGACGCCCTGCGCAAGGGCCGTGAGCACCAGCCCGTATACCACGGCCTGGGTCATGCTGGCTGCGGCTGTCCAGTAGGCGCGTGACGATGCACCGAGCAGACAGCGCAGGGCGTGGCGCAGTTCGGTCACCAGCCGTTCGCCGTCGCGGTAGAAGAAAAAGGCCGCCACCAGCGTGAGCGTGAACTTGAGTGCGTTGCGCCCGAGGATGCCGACGAGTCCTGCCGCCTCGCCGGCCCAGGCGGAGGCGCGCTCGGTGAGCCAGTCACCCACCGCCTGCGGATCGGAGGCCAGACGATCGAGCGCCGCGACGAGGCGTGGCCCGACCCCGGGCAGATCGCGCAGCCAGCGCGGCATGGCGGCGGAACCACCCTCCAGATCGGCGCGCACCGCCTCGAAGGCCTGCACCACCTCCAGGCGCAGGGACACGATGATGCCGAGCAACGGCAAGAGGATGGCGAAGGTGAGGATCAGGGTCATGAGCACTGCCGCGAGACCTTGGCGCTGCTTGAAGGTGCGGCGCAGGATGCGATTCAGCGGCCAGGTGACGTAGGCGAGGATCGCGGCCCACAGCAGGGGTACGAGGAAATCGCGCAGCACCAGGTAACACAGGAACAACAGCCCGCCGAGCAGCAGGGCGATCACCAGCCGCCCGCCCCAACGCGCGGGCGACGCCGCGGTAAGCGGGCGCGGAGATGGTGATGCGGGTTCGGCCATGGCCCATGAAACATAGTCGATGGCCGTCACCGCAGCGCGTCGCGTCCTATGCTTCGGACAGCGGCAGGGAGGCTGCATCATGAGTCTGGCATGGACGGGGCGCATGATTCTCGGCGCGGGCGTGCTGGCCCTCACCGCCTGCTCTTCGGATGAGGGCGGTGAGGCCTCAGGCGGCACCCATGCGGTGGCCGTGGTCACCGTCGCCGACGGGCTCGACCATCCGTGGGCGGTGGCCTTTGCCGGCGACGACATCCTGGTGACGGAACGATCGGGCGACCTGCGCGTGGTGCGCAACGGTCAGCTCCTGGATACGCCGGTGACGGACGTGCCCGCTGTGGTCGCGGAAGGTCACGGTGGCCTGCTCGACGTGGTGACCCATCCGGATTTCGCCAACAACCGGCGCATCTTTCTCTCCTACGCCGTGGCAATCAACGGATTGACCACCACGCGCGTGTCCAGCGCCCGCTACGAGAACGGCGCACTGAGCGATGTGCGTGACATCTTCACCGCAGACCCGCCGCACAGCGGCGACATGCACTTCGGATCGCGCCTGGTGTTCGACCGCAGCGGTGCGCTGTACATCACCGTGGGTGAGCGCAATCAGCGTGAGTTGGCGCAGGAGGTGGACGACCACGCGGGCAGCATCATGCGTGTGCACGCCGACGGCAGCATCCCTGCCGACAATCTGCACGCCACGAATCCCGCCGCCCGGCCCGAGATCTTCAGCATCGGCCACCGCAACCCTCAGGGCATCGCGTTGCACCCGGACACCGGCGCCGTCTGGGCCAGCGAGCATGGCCCGCGCGGCGGCGATGAGCTCAACGTCATCCGCGTCGGCCGCAACTATGGCTGGCCGGTGATCACCTACGGCGTCGACTACGACGGCAGCCGCATTGGCGATACCCATGCACCGGGTATGGAGCAGCCGCTTCATCAATGGACGCCGTCCATCGCGCCCTCCGGCCTTGCCTTTTACACGGGTGATCGCTTCCCGCGCTGGCGCGGCAACTTGTTCATGGGTGCATTGGCCGGACGTGACCTGTACCGGCTGGTGCTGGACGGCGAGCGCGTGGTGGCGCAGGAGCGCCTGCTTACCGATCTCGGTCAACGTATTCGCGACGTGCGGCAAGGGCCCGACGGCCTGCTGTACGTGCTCACCGACGAAGACCAGGGCCGGCTGCTGCGGCTCGAACCCGCCGACACGGAGCCCTAGTGATGACCCCGCTACGCCGGTTTCGCCTGGTCCTGGTCGGCCTCCTGGTGCTCGCCGGTCACGGCGCGGCGCAGGCGGCGGCGCTGTCGGGCGACTGGGTGAACGTGACGAGTCCGCTTGCTGAAGACCTCTACGCGGCGGGGCGCGATGTGCGCATCGGTGCGCGCGTCACCGGCGACGTGACCGCCGTCGGCATGAGCGTACGCATCGAGGCCATCGTGGATGACGACGTCATCGTCGCCGCGGAGCACGTGCGCATCGCCGCGCCCGTGGTGGACGACGTGCGCGCGGCGGGCCGCCGCGTGGAGATCGCTGCCGACGTGGGTGACCACGTGGTGGCCGCCGGCGAGCGCATCGAGGTGGCGGAGGGCGTGAGCATCGGCGGATTCGCCTGGTTCGCGGCCCGCGAACTGCGCCTGGGTGGAAGGGTCGGCGGCGATCTGCGCGTGGTCGCGGAACGGGTGATCCTGGAGGGCGAGATCGCCGGTGACGCGGAGATCACCGCTGAGCGCATCGAGATGCGGTCGGGCGCACGCATCGGCGGCGATCTGTCCTGGCGCAGCACGGCGGAGCCCGTCATCGCCGAGGAAGCGGAGATTGCGGGGGGCGTGGACGGCCAACCGCTGCCCGGGCCCATGCCGGCGCGGGGCGCGCGCCTGTGGGGGCTGGTGTTTCTCGCCGCGACCCTGCTCGCCACCGGTGCCCTGCTGTTTCTGGTGCTGCCCGGGTGCTTCGGCGCCGTGGCCACGGCCACGCGTGCACGCCCCGGTATCAGCATCGCCCTCGGCCTCGCCGTGCTCGCGGCGACGCCGCTGGTGATCGTGCTGCTGCTCGTCACCGGTGTGGGCTGGCTGCTCGCGATGCTGTTACTGCTTGGCTATTTGCTGGGTCTGGTGATCGCCTGGTTCCTTGCGGCATTCACCCTCGGGACCGTGGTATTGCCCCGGGCACGTCACGCCGCCGGTCTGCGCCATGGCGTCGTCTGGCTCGCGCTGCTCGGGGGCATCCTGGCGCTCGCACTGCTGCAACTCGTGCCCCTGCTCGGCGGCTTCGTGGCGCTGCTTGCGGTGATCGCCGGCCTCGGCGGTATGGGCCTTGGCTGCTACTCCCGGCAGGCCGCCGGCTCGTGAGCGTGCGTACCCTCGTGTACCATGCGCGGCCATGCAATCACGCTGGCATGTCTACATGGTCCGCTGCGCGGACGACACGCTCTACACCGGCATCGCCGTCGACGTGCAGCGCCGCGTGGACGAGCACAACGGCCAGGGGCGGCGCGGCGCGCGCTATACACGAGGGCGCAGGCCTGTTTGCCTGTGCTATGTCGAGTCGTGCGCATCGCGCGCGGAGGCGCTGCGCCGCGAGGCGGCCATCAAGAAGCTATCGCGGGCAGCGAAGAAACAGTTGTTTGCAAACGTGCGCGCGCAAGACCGCTCATGATTCCGGTTTTTCGGCATAACCATGCAATGAATAGGGTGGAATACGGTGAAACCCCCTCGCATCTATACTCCGGAATGCCTGACGGAGTGTGGAGAGAGCCGATGCGAAAAGCGGTTGCGGTACTGGCCTTGATGGCGTCGATGGATGTTGCGGGCGTGAATGCTGCCGAGCTGATACCCGCGGCGAATGGCTATCACAAACAGAAGGTCGTTTATCACATCAACGATGCGCAGGTCAGCGGCATGGCCTTGCGCAACATTCAGAACCACATCAACGCGGTCGGTGCCGGCAACGCCGACGTCGTCGTGGTGACCCACGGTCCCGGCATCGATTTCCTGCTCGACGGCTGGAAGGATGCCAAGGGCAATTCCCACGACACCATGATCCACGACCTGAGTACGCAGGGCGTTGCGTTCAAGGTGTGCAACAACACGCTGGTCGGCCGCAAGATCGATCCGGACATGGTCAACATGAACGCCGATGTGGTGCCCTCCGGCGTTGCCACGGTGGCCGAACTGCAATTGAATGGTTTCGTTTACATCAAGCCGTAGTTACTTTCCGGGCATACCCCCTCTCCCTTTGAGCACAGGGAAAGGGGGCGCTCATAGGTTCAAAATCAGCTGCAGCCCTTCGGACGCGGCAGGCCGGCGATCTTGTTGGCCGACTTGATCAGCCCGTAGGGAAACAGCTGGTAGATGTACTGGCTGGAGCTGCGCTCCTGGCCGTACTTCTCTGCCATGATCTTGGAGAACTTACGTGGCTCGGCCACCATGCCGTTCTCCTCGAAGTAGGCGCGCGCCTCGTTGATCACGTCCCAGTGGTCCGGTGTGAGGCTCACGTTCTCGTTGCGGGCGATGGCCTCGGCCACACCAGTGCTCCACTCGTCCAGATTCTCGAGCCAACCCGCTTCGCTGAGTTGAATCACCTTGCCGTCCACTTCGACCTGCATGCCGTTCTCCTGACGCCCGCTTGGCGGGATGATTGATGGGATGTCAGGAGGCTAGCAAAGACATAGGAAAATAGTCAAGTAATATCCGTTCGTGGGGCGGGCGCCGTCATGCTGCGGGAAAGTGGCAGCAATTACCCAAGCAATGCCTGTTGGCTCGTGTGGCGGGCAATCGGCCAGGGGCTGGGCTCGTGCGACAAGCTACATCCCGTCTGGACGATGGCTGTTGCGTTCTCTGTTACGGAAAAACCAACCGGGTATTGCGCTCTCTTGAAACGGGGCGGTCGTCCGGTGAAACACGTCTTGCATGATGGGCGCCACGGAATCGGGAGAATGGTTTTCCTGAGCTTGGGGCCGCTGCGGACAGCGAAAAAACGCAGATACGGAAAATCCTTGTTCCGTGCGATAACCCTGACGCTTCATGCCATGCCTGTCTGCAAAATCCTGATTTTTTCAGGGGATTGGTGCAGGTGCTTCCAGGTGCTTCGTGCGCCCTGATGAGCGAGTCCGGCCCGTGTTTTAGCGTTTCGGAACAGTTGGTTGGACGAATCCACCGATGCGTCGCGATGAGTAAGGCGGCCGTGTCGCGCACACTCAACACCGTAATACACCCATGACGGGACACCCTTCCGGACTGTATCCAACCCATACGCACAGGCTGCTTTTGACAGGACGTGCTCCCGATGGAGCGCCTGCGTTGACATAAGTCAAGGCATTAATTGTGACGGGTGCGCGCTAATGCGCCCGGTGGAGTTCCGATTCACACGAAAGGAAAAAAAGAGGGGTATGCCGTGAGTGATTCATTCACCAAGAGCATGGCCAGAAACATTTATCTGGGTGGGAGCGTGTTTTTCATCCTGCTGTTTCTGGTCCTGACATTCGATACGGTGCGCACACTGCCAAAGCGTGACCACCGGGAGAACATCACGCCGCAAGTGGCACTGGGCAAGAAAGTGTGGGAGGACAACAACTGCGTCGGTTGCCACACGCTCATGGGTGAGGGCGCGTATTACGCGCCGGAACTGGCCAACGTCTACGACCGCTTCGGCAAGAACAAGGATGTCATCAAGATGTTCATCGCCACCCGACCGAAAGAGGGCGTGCCGGGCCGCCGGAGCATGCCCCAGTTCAACCTGAGCGAACAAGAGTTGGACGCGGTCGCCGAATTCCTGAAGTGGACTTCGGAGATCGATGACGCCAACTGGCCGCCCAACATTCAGGGCTAAAGGGAGAGCACGCCATGCAGTATCAATCCCAAGCGGTTGCGAAGCCGTACTTCATCGCCGCCATCGGTTTGTTCGTGGGTCAGATCCTCTTTGGGCTCATCCTCGGACTGCAATACGTGATGGGCGATTTCCTGTTTCCCGAGATCCCCTTCAACGTCAGCCGTATGGTGCACACCAACTTGCTGATCGTCTGGCTGCTGTTCGGCTTCATGGGCGCAACCTACTATCTGGTGCCCGAGGAGGCAGAACGGGAACTGTACAGCCCCAAGCTGGCGCTGGCGCTGTTCTGGATCTTCCTGGTCGCCGGTGCATTGACCATCGTCGGTTATCTGGCGGTGCCGTATGCCACGTTGGCCGAGATCACCGGTAACGAACTGCTGCCGACCATGGGACGTGAGTTCCTGGAGCAGCCAACCATCACCAAGGTGGGAATCGTGGTGGTCGCATTGGGCTTTCTGTTCAATGTGGGCGTGACCGTGCTCGCCGGCCGTAAAACGGTGGTGAACATCGTGTTGCTGACGGGTCTCACCGGCCTGGCGTTGCTGTTCCTGTTCTCCTTCTACAACCCGGCCAACCTGGTGCTCGACAAGATGTTCTGGTGGTGGGTGGTGCACCTGTGGGTGGAAGGCGTTTGGGAACTGATCCTCGCCTCCATTCTCGCTTTCGTGCTCATCAAGGTGACCGGCGTGGATCGCGAGGTGATCGAGAAGTGGCTGTACGTCATCATCGCCATGGCGCTCATCACCGGCATCATCGGCACGGGCCATCACTATTACTGGATCGGCCTGCCTGAATACTGGCAGTGGCTGGGTTCGGTGTTCTCCGCCCTTGAGCCGATTCCGTTCTTCATGATGACGGTGTTCGCCTTCAACATGATCAACAAGCGTCGCCGCGACCACCCCAATAAGGCTGCGGTGCTGTGGGCGATGGGCACGGCGGTGATGGCGTTTCTCGGCGCCGGTGTGTGGGGCTTCCTGCATACCCTGTCGCCGGTGAACTACTACACTCACGGATCGCAAATCACTGCCGCTCACGGCCACCTGGCGTTCTACGGCGCCTACGTGCTGATCGTGCTGACCATGATCTCCTACGCCATGCCGCACCTGCGTTTCCGCCAGCCGGCGGCCAGCGCACGGGCACAGCTGATGGAAATGTGGTCGTTCTGGCTGATGACCATCGCCATGATCTCCATCACCCTGTTCCTCACCGCAGCAGGCATCCTGCAGGTGTGGATGCAGCGCATGGGTGAAGAGCCGCTGCCGTTCATGGTGGTGCAGGAGAAGATCGCGCTGTTCTACTGGATGCGTGAGGTATCGGGCCTGATTTTCTTCGTCGGCCTTATGCTCTACGTGGGCAGCTTCTTCGTAAAGGGCGAGGCGCGCGAGTCTGTCGGGAGCGCCAAGCCGGCTACTGCATAATTCCACGAGGCGTTCATGCCAATCTTCGGGGGCGCTCTGCGCCCCCTCTTTTTTTGGGGATTTCCGCGAGTGGAGTGGTTCGTTCGGGTTTGACTCAGGTCAATGCGCACACGGCGCTGGGTACGCGCTAATGCACCCGTAGGAACGAGCGCTTCGACACGAATACCCATGCCGCCGTTGGCGCCCGCCGGGCTCCCTGCGGTACACCGGTGCCGCTTAGTCGAAGCATTGCCCCTAGCAATCCCTCACGAGGCCAACCAGTGACGAGCGCAGAGCTGACCCTCGACCGAACCCGCGGCAATCCCCTGCCGGGTGACTTCGCCATCTGGATCTTCATTTTCGCGGAGTTGGGCGTGTTCGGTCTTCTGTTTATCGCCTATGCGTTCACCCGCGCCGGCGATGTGGAGCTGTTCAACGCCTCCCAGTCACTGCTCGACCGTCGTTCAGGTGCGGTGAACACCCTGGCACTCATCACCAGCAGTTATTTCGTGGTGCGTGCCGTGGCGGCTATCAAACGGGATCGCGCCGCGGTTTGTTCGCGCTGGCTCATCGCGGCCCTGGGCATGGGCACAGTGTTCATCGTGGTCAAGAGCGCGGAGTTCTACGCCAAATTCAGCGAGGGCGTGGGGCTCGATACGAACACGTTCTACATGTTCTATCTTTCGCTCACTTTCTTTCATTACATGCACGTGTGGATGGGCATGGTGATCCTGGCGGTGGTCGCGTGGAAGGCGGCCCAGGGACACTATCATGCCGGTGCGCACACCGGTGTCGAGACGGGCGCCTCCTATTGGCACATGGTCGATCTGGTCTGGCTGATCTTGTTTCCACTGGTCTACGTCATCCGCTGAACGGAGGGACTGTGAACACAACGACGCATTATCCCGCCGCGGCAACGCGCATCTGGCTGGTGTTGGTGGTGCTGACCATGCTCACCTGGGCCGTTGGCGAATCCCATCTGGGCGGTCCGGCGATCGTCGCCCTGGTGCTGGCCACCGCCTTCGTGAAAGGGCAGTTGGTCATCGAGGCATTCATGGGCTTGCGGCAGGTACGCGCGGTGTGGCGCATCATCATGTTCGCGTACCTGCTGCTGGTATGCGCACTCATCGGCCTCGGCTACGCCGTCGGCCTCCAATGAAGGATACTCACGATGCCCACTGAAGCTGCTCGCCCGTTACCCCATGCGGTACAGGAATTGCCGTTTTACCGCGCGCAAGGCAACGAGATTGCCCTCTATGAACATGCCTTTCGCAACCAACTGCCGGTCCTCATCAAGGGTCCTACCGGTTGTGGTAAGACGCGCTTCGTGCAGCACATGGCCGCACGTCTGGGCCGCCCGCTTTACACCGTGGCCTGT
Source organism: Gammaproteobacteria bacterium (assembly GCA_023228645.1). GTDB lineage: Bacteria > Pseudomonadota > Gammaproteobacteria > Thiohalomonadales > Thiohalomonadaceae > JALOAT01. Next base: position 45,449 of record JALOAT010000021.1, read on the forward strand.
CACGACGATCTGACCGCTGCCGATCTGGTTGGCCGTCACCTGATCGGCGACGGTGAGACCCGCTGGCAGGACGGGCCGCTGACCCGCGCAGTGCGCGAGGGCGCCATCTGCTATCTGGATGAGGTGGTCGAGGCGCGCAAGGACACCACGGTGGTGCTGCATCCGCTTTCCGACGACCGCCGCATCCTGCCCATCGAGCGCACCGGCGAGGTGCTGCACGCGCCGAGCGGTTTCATGCTGGTGGTGTCGTACAACCCCGGATACCAGAATCTCTTGAAGGGCATGAAGCCCAGCACGCGCCAGCGCTTCGTTGCCTTGCGCTTCGACTACCCGGATGCCGCCACTGAGACGGCCATCCTGATGGGCGAGACGGGCATCGAGCCGCTGCTGGCTGAGCGGTTGGTGAATCTGGGACATGCGCTGCGCAACCTCAAGGATCACGACCTGGAAGAATCCGCATCCACGCGTCTGCTGGTTTACACCGCCACCCTGATGCGCAGCGGCCTGCCGCCAGTGGAGGCGTGCCGGGCCGCGCTGGCCGAACCGCTGTCCGATGACGCGGAGACGGTCGAGGCGTTGATGGAGCTGGTGTACGCCAGCTTCGCCTGAGCCCAGTGGGCGTGTCTTCAGATCGTCAGCAGCGCTACCGCCTGCTCGCCCGTGCGGCGTTCTTCGTGTTGTTCGTGATCGCTCCACCGCTCGATCTGTTCCGCCTCGATCTCACCCTCGGCCACTTCATTTTCTTCGGACAAAACTGGACCCTCGGTCTCGATGCCTTCATCGACGGCGACATCGGGTCGGGCGGCGCCGCGGTCAATCTGCTGCTGCGGGGCTTGCTGCCCATCGCAGCAGTGGTGGGCTTCGGAGTGTGGCTGTCGTGGCGTTACGGCCGGCTCTATTGCGGCTGGTTGTGCCCGCACTTTTCGGTGGTGGAGATCATCAACGGCCTGATGCGCCGCACTTTCGGCCGACCCACGCTGTGGGAGAAAAGAGCGCTGCCCGAGCAATTGCCCGATGGGCGCCGCATTGTGCCGCGCGCATTGTGGTGGCCGGCCGTGGCGCTCGCCGTGGTCGGATTCGCAGCATTGTGGGCGGTGGTGTTGTTGACCTATCTGCTGCCGCCCACAGAGATCTGGGGAAACCTGTGGCATGGTGAGCTGACGCGCAATCAGGGCATTTTCATCGCCGTAGGCACTGCGGTGTTCACTATCGAATTCCTGCTGGCCCGGCATCTTTTCTGTCGCTTTGGCTGTGCCGTCGGACTGTTTCAGAGCCTGGCCTGGACGGCCAACCGCCGGGCCATGGTAGTGGGATTCGAGCAGTCCCGCGCCGACGAATGCAAAGACTGCGGCAACGCCTGCGACAACGCCTGCCCCATGCGCCTGAAGCCGCGAGGCATGAAGCGGCGCATGTTTACCTGCACCCAGTGCGCGCGCTGCCTTCAGGCCTGTGATCAGGTCCAGGCGGACAACCCTGCCGGCAGCTTGTTGCAGTGGGTCGACGGCGCGAAAGCGGCGGCGATCTCAGACAGCGTGCTCAAGTCGCGCGACAGAACCCAACACAGAGGCACAGAGACGCAGAGACCACAGAGGAATGCAACAAAACGCCCGATGAGTGGCCCCTGATTTGTTCCTGCTGTGTGCCCTCTGTGTCTCTGCGCCTCTGTGTTGGTCTTTTCTTTGACCATGTCCCAACGGGGGAGAAGACGATGGAAGAAATGGTCGGCAAGTTGTGGCACCGCCTGGTTACCCGCGCTGCTGACGACCGCTTCCCCGAAGCGGCGGTCACGCTTGAGGCGATTCGTCCCGCGGCGGGCGTGATGTTCCGCGCCCTCGGCGGGAGCGGCGGGTTGCGCCTCGAAGCTGCGACCGCCACCACGCACCATGCGCGCCGTCGCTGGTTGCAACGCATTGCGGGCAGTGGGCGGCAGGTGGAACTGGCCTGGCGCGACGGTGAAACCCTGCGGCTGCCCACCGCCATCGCGTGCTTTCCACAGCAGCGGCTCAACCGCGAGCTTTATTTATGGCTGGCGGCGCTGGCGGCGGTGTCACCGCCGGCGGAGGGGCAGGACTGGCTGGGGGACAGCCAAACCTCGGTCAGGCAGCTCCTGCAACGCTTTCCCGGCTTGCGCCGCCGCTATCTCGATCTGGTGGACGCTCATCTTGCGCTGCGTCCCTCCCCGGATGAACTACCCGCCGCGGAAGCGGCCGCCGAGCGCGCGATCCGCGCCGCACTGCGTGAGCCCGGCACGGTGAACGCGTTACCGCCGTCGCCGCGGCCGGTGCATCCGGTCCCGCTCTGGCTTCATCCGGCGCCGCCACTCACTGCCCCCGTGGCCGCCTCGGTGGAGTACGACGAGGATGAGCATCAGCACGACGCCAAAAGCCGCGACGCGCGCGATCAACGGCGCCGGCGCGCCGAGCGTGTGGACATGCCCGATGGCAAGGACGGCCTGCTCGCAGCGCGCCTGGAGGCCATTTTCAGCTGGGCCGAATACGTCAAGGTTGACCGCACCACCGACGAAGACGACGGCGAGGACGCCGAGCGCACCGCGGACGACATGGAGGTGATGAGTGTGGCGCGCGACGGGCGCGCCATCGCCAACAAGGTGCGTTTCGACCTGGACCTGCCGGCGGCCGATTACGACGACCTGCCGCTGTCCGGCCCCATCGCGCTACCCGAATGGGACTACCGGCGCGGCGTGTTGTTGCAAAACCACTGTCTGATGCAACCGCTGCTGGCGCGCGATGCCAGTCCTTGCGAATTGCCGGCGCACCTACGGCGCCTCGCGCGCCGGGTGCGTGGTCAGTTCGAGGCGCTGGCCCAGTCACGGCGCTGGTTCAGGGCCCAACCCGAAGGCACCGAGCCCGACCTGGATGCCTACCTGCATTTCACCGCCGATCGCCGCGCCGGCTGCAACCCCGCGGAGCAGGGCCTGTATCGCTCGCTGCGCATCCACGATCGCAATCTTGCCTGTCTGCTGCTGGCCGATCTGTCCCTGTCCACCGACGCCGCCGTCAACGACACCGCCCGGGTCATCGACGTGATCCGGGACAGCCTGTTCCTGTTTGCCGAGGCACTCAGCACGGCCGGCGATCGGCTCGGCATCTATGGTTTTTCCTCGCGGCGGCGCCAACACGTGCGATTCCATGCTATCAAGGGTTTTGCCGAAGCCTACGACGCCGCTGTGCGCGGGCGTATCGCGGCCATCCGCCCCGGCTATTACACGCGCATGGGCGCCGCCATCCGCCATGCCAGTGATTTGCTGGAAACCCAGGGCGCCGAGCGGCGGCTATTGCTGATCCTCACCGACGGCAAGCCCAACGACCTGGATCGCTACGAGGGCCGCTACGGTATCGAAGACACACGTGAGGCAGTGCGCGAGGCGCGCCGCCGCGGCCTGTTTCCGTTCTGCATCACCATCGATCGCGAGGCCGCCGGCTATCTGCCCCATCTGTTCGGCCCCGATGGCTTCGCCATCATCCGCCGGCCCGAGGAACTGCCGACCCGCTTGCCGCAGCTGTACGCCCGGCTTACCGGAGGAGGGTGAGTCCCTCTCAATGCAGAGGCGCGGAGGGCGCAGAGGCGACTTTTCACGCGGCAACGACTTGTTGGCCGCAATCCGGCCCTCTGTGATCTCCGCGCCTCTGTGCTTCTGTGTTGGGTTGTTTCTTTCTCTTGCAGGCCCTGCCCGCTACCTGACTCGGTCGTCCTTGCCCCCGCGCGCGGCGGCAAGGCGCCGGCACACCAGCCACACCGCGACGGCGAGCAGCACCACGGCCGCGGCGGCCCACGGCCCATAGAGGTGCACGTCTGCGAGCACGCGGGTGATCATGCTGCCCAGCAGGTATCCGGCGAGCCCCATGCTGATCGACCAGGCGACGGCGGAGATCACTACCAGCAGCGTGAAGCGCCAGGGTCTGATACCGCTCATGCCGATGGCTATGGCGCCTGCCGTGCGCAGGCCGTAGAGAAAGCGCAGGCTCAGGATGAGCGTGACGTGGTGGCGTTGTAAAAGCGCACGGAAGTTGTCGGCGCGGGCATGCAAGTGTGGTGCGCGGGCGAGGAGCTGATCACCCCAATAGCGGCCGAGAAAAAAGCACAGCAGATCGCCAAGCAGCGCACCCGCGAACGCAGCGCCAATGACCGCGGGCAAGGCGAGGTAGCCCTGATGTGCCGCATAGCCGCCCAGGATAAGCGCGGTCTCGCCTTCGAGGAACGTGCCGACGAAGACCATCGCATTACCGTATTGCTGGATGAGTGCGGGGAGATCCATGGAAGGGTGCTATTGAGAACGCCCCAAGCGTAGCAAACCCGGTGCAGGCCAATGCGTCGACGCCGCTGAAACGCTGGCGGGATCACACCGCGGCGGGCCGACTTCTGGTCACATTGTTCCCAGGGTGCTGGGTTCCTACGGGCGAAACAATGCTTGCCCCGCTTAGGGGAGCGAGCTTCCGCTCGCGAACGGTGCGGCCGGAATCATCGTGCAGGTCCCGGTCAGCTCGAAACCATCACGGCGAGAAGATGCTGCAAGGTACGGCCCTGTGCCGGCGTCAGACGCGCCAGGAATTGGCGGTTGACCGCGTCGGCTTCGGCAAGCAGTTGCGTCATCCGCTTGCGGCCGCCGGCGGTCAGTTCCACCCGCCAGTTGCGTCGACTGGCCGGATCTTCCTTGCGGGCCACCCAACCGGCCTCTTCGAGTCGATCGATTACCCGGCTGGTGGTGTAGTTACGGGTCCGGCATGCGCGACTCAGCTCCGTCTGGGTGATCCCGTCACGCTCCCAAAGGGAAAACAACGTGGGCCACTCCGCAATGGTCAAGCCGCGAGGGCGCAATCTTTCATCCAGCGCCGCGGCCATTTCCTCAGATAGGACGGCCACCTGCCAGCCAAGGCTGTCCTGCCGCCTGGCAAGGGAGGGTTTCGAAGCAGTCATCGTCGCCAAGCTTCTTTCATTGATAGTTGCGCTTGCAATTGTCTGTCGCTACAGTCCGTGGAATCAATAATTGCAAATGCAACCAAAGGGGGGATCATGCGGATCGTGCACCGCCTTGCAGCTCTCGTGGCCATCGCCAGTGTGGGAAGCTTCTGGATATCAACGGTGCTGGTGGAGTTGTTCGGGACCGCCGGACAGATCGCATCAGTGAAGCAGCTCATCGTCTACGGCATGGGCCTGCTGGTGCCCGCCATTGCACTTACGGGGATTACCGGCGCCCGCCTGTCGGTGGGCCGTGATGCGCCGGGGATTTCAGCCAAGCGCCGGCGCATGCCCGTGATCGCGGCCAACGGCCTCCTGGTTCTCGTACCCTTGGCCTTGTACCTGAACCATCTCGCAGCCGAAGGAGCATTCGACACCACGTTCTATGGGTTGCAAGCGCTCGAATTGATGGCAGGCGCAACAAATCTGGTGCTCATGGTCGGCAATGTGGCCTTGGGCAGGCGCATGGCAGCGAACATCGCCTGACGGTGCAGCAAAGAGCAAAGGGGTTCAGCAAAGCGGGGTTAAGGGTGCTGACTCCTTCGTCTGCTCGCCGCCTAACGGCGGGAGCGACCTGCCCCTACGCTTTCCATTCTTCCGTTATTCCGCGCGCCTCAGGCGTCAGTCGGTGCCGCCCCCTCGCTGTGTTGCCGCTCCCAGGCGTCGAACTTCTCGCTGACCCGCTCGATGGTGCGCTGGGAGATCTCCGGCAACGAGCCGCCGAAAAGCTCCTTGGCTTCTTCATAGCCCTGCATGACGGCAGCGCGGATCTGCTCCAAGCGACTCGGATCGGCTCCCGCCGCGCCGATGGCGAACTGGTAGATCCGCTCGGCGGTCTGCTCGACGCCCCAGTAGCCGTCATCGGCGATGGCGGCGGCGGCTTCCTCGGGGCTGGCCGCCAGGGTGTCGGTGGCAAGGCCCTGTTCGCGCAGCAGCGATACGACATAGTCACGTAGCGGATCGAACGCCGGCGGCCGTGCGTGCCCGCCGGCAATCTTGCCACCGTAGGTCACCGGCTGGTGAGCGCCCGGCTGCGACGGCGTATAGCGATCCTCACCTACGCTGGGCGAGGCAACGCGCTCCGGCTTGCCGGTCGGCTGCCCTGCAGGCTGCGTCCGCAGTGCGGACGCCTGCTGGTTATCGATTCTGATCATGATCACCACCTCACCGGAGTTGGACTACCGTCACCACGGTGTCGGCAGCGGCGGCGGCAAACTTTAGCGGCTCAATCAACGGCCCAATCAAAGCAATCAATCAAGGGGGTCCAGAGGGTGGATCCAAAGGAGTTAGTACGTCATTCCGGCGAACGCCGCGAATCCATCTTCGTACCTGGGATGGGCCCCGGTGTTCGCCGGGGTGACGATGGGTGATAGTGCCGTAGATCACCTTGGCGCGCAGCGGCTACATGGGCTTCAAAGGGCAGTAGTACTGATCCCTTTGTTTTTCCGTTTCAAGCCTCAGTTTTCAGACGCGACGAAATCTCGAATCAGGTCGAGAATCGGTTTGCCGTAGGCCGCCAGCTTGTGTTCACCGAATCCGTGGATGTCCGCCAGTTCGCCCAGGCTGCGGGGGCGGTGGGCCACCAATTCCGCGAGGGTGGCGTCGTTGAAGATGACATAGGGCGGCACGTCGTGTTCGGCGGCCAGGCGGCGGCGCAGGGCGCGCAGCTCTTCCCACAGTTCGCCGCCGCCCACGGGGGGCGCGGCGCGGGTCTTCTTTTTGCCGGCGCGCGTGGGCGTGGTTTCCTTGCGCAGAAACAGCGGTTCCTCGCCACGCAGCACCGGCCGGCAGGGCTCGGCCAGGCGCAGGCCGCCGTAGCCTTCCACGTCCACTTCGATGAGACCGCGGGCGATGAGCTGGCGGTACAGGCCGCGCCAGTCGGCGGCGGATAGGGCCTTGCCAAGGCCGTACACCGCCAGCTTGTCGTGACCGAAGCGGCGGATGCGCTCGTCGCCCTTGCCGAGCAACACGTCCACCAGATAGGTGACGCCGAACCGCTGGCCGGTGCGGTGCACTGCCGAAAGCGCCTGCCGGGCGGCTTCGGTGGCATCCCAGGTGGCCGGGGGCGAGAGGCAGGTGTCGCAGTTGCCGCAGGGGCCGGCGGGTTGCTCACCGAAATAGCGCAGCAGCACCTCGCGCCGGCAAGTGGTCACTTCGCACAACGCCAACATGGCTTCGAGCTTGTGGTGTTCGATGCGCTTGCGCTCTGCGTCGGCTTCGCCCGATTCCAGCATCTGGCGCAGGGTGATCACGTCTTCCAGGCCGTAGACCATCCAGGCATCGGCGGGCAGGCCGTCGCGGCCGGCACGGCCGGTTTCCTGGTAGTAGGCCTCCACGCTCTTGGGCAGATTCATGTGCGCCACGAAGCGCACATCGGGTTTGTCGATGCCCATGCCGAAGGCGATGGTGGCCACCACGATGACGCCTTCTTCGTTGCGGAAACGCTCCTGATGGCGGCGCCGGTCCTCGGCGGCCATGCCCGCATGATAGGGCAGGGCGGTGAGACCCTGGGCGGCGAGCCACGCGGCGGTCTCGTCCACCTTCTTGCGGCTCAGGCAGTAGACGATGCCGGCGTCGTTCGGGTGCTCCTCACGGATGAAGCGCAACAGCTGGTCGCGGGCATTGCGCCGCGGGGTGATGCGGTAACGGATGTTAGGCCGGTCGAAGCTGCTGATGAACACCTGCGCCTGATCGAGGGCGAGGCGCGCGACGATCTCGCGGCGCGTGAGCTCATCGGCGGTGGCGGTGAGGGCGATGCGCGGGACCTGCGGATAACGCTCGGCGAGCACCGAAAGCTGGATGTATTCGGGACGGAAGTCGTGGCCCCACTGGGACACGCAATGGGCCTCGTCAATAGCGAACAGGGCCAGTCGGGTGCGGTCGAGCAGGGCGAGGAAGCGCTCGGTGAGCAGGCGCTCGGGGGCCACGTAGAGCAGATCCAGTTCGCTGCGGGCGAAGGCCGCCTCCACCTGACGCGCGGCGTCCGCGCTCAAGGTGGAATTGAGGCAGGCGGCACGCACGCCGGCCTCCGTCAGGGCGGCCACCTGGTCCTGCATGAGGGCGATGAGCGGCGAGACCACGATACCCACACCCGGACGCACCATGGCGGGCACCTGATAACACAGGGACTTGCCGCCGCCCGTGGGCATCAGCACGAGCGCGTCCTGGCCGGCGAGCAGGGCGGCAATGACCGCATCCTGGGGCGGACGAAACCGGTCGTAACCGAAGACTTTCCTCAAAATGGCGTGCGCAGCATCCATGTGCGACGTGGGGCATGTATTCAAGCGGGCATTTTGCCTGCGCGGTCACGCTGTCTCAAGTCTCAGGCAGCGGGTGCAAGCCTGGAGACACATGAGTTCGCGCAAAGACGCAAACAGCGCCAGGAAGGAAAGGAAACCGGAAACCTGCTTCGACGGGGTCCTTGGCGTTCTTGGCGCCTTGGCGATGGCCTAAAGATTCTGCGGGACCGTGCCGATGACAACCGCAGGGATACGCATGCATGAAACCTATCATCCGACTGTTACCGGCGGTCTTTCTGTTGTCCTTCCGAGCGGACGCGGGGGAGTTGCGCTATGGCGCCGCGCTCCACGAGGCCGCTTGGGAGGTGGCCAGTTCGCGCCTGGAATGCCGCCTGAGCCAGGTGATCCCCCATTACGGGTCCGCCGCCTTCGTGCAGCACGCCAAGCAGGACCTGCGTTTCGAGTTGCGCGTGCATCGCGGGGCGCCGGCGGAGTCGGCGGCGGAACTGGCCTCGGTCCCGCCCACCTGGATGCATGCCAGTCTGCGTCGCGACATCGGGGCCGTGTCGCTGGCCCGTGGCGAGCTGCCGCTGGTGTTGCCGGGACCCGTGGCGCGGCGCCTGCTCACCGATCTGGAGCAAGGCCTGTTCCCTACCGTCAGCTACAAGGACTGGGCCGATGGGCGCGATCGGGTGGTGGTGGAGGTTTCTGCCGTCAACCTGCGCAGAGTGCTGGATACATTCCATGCCTGCATGCGCCAGTTGCTGCCCTACGATTTCAACGACATGCGCTCCAATGCGGTGTATTTCGACTTCGCCAGCAGCACCCTCACGCCGGCCATGCGCCGGCAACTCGACAACCTGGCCGAATATCTGCAGGCGGACGGTTCCGTGCAACAGGTATTGGTGCGTGGACATACCGACAGTGTGGGCTTCCGCCGTCAGAATCTGCGGTTGTCCGAGCGCCGCGCCAAGGCCGTGAAGGACTACCTGAGCCTGCGCGGCGTCGAGGAACATCGCTTCAAGGTGGAATACCTGGGCGAGCGCCAGCCCCTCGTCAGCAACCGCACCTCCAAGGACCGCGCCCGCAACCGCCGGGTCGACATTACCCTCAGCCGCTGAGCCGGGACTCCGGCGCCTGCCAACACTGCGGAATCGCTGCGCCGCCTCGGGTATACTTTCCCACCTGATTCCGGCCCGCGGACGTGCCCGCGGGCTTTTTCACACGAGCGGAGCATTCATGTCCCAGATCAAGAAAGTGGTCCTCGCCTATTCCGGCGGGCTCGACACCTCAATCATCCTCAAGTGGTTGCAGGACGTGTACCAGTGTGAGGTGGTGACCTTCACCGCCGACGTCGGCCAGGGCGAAGAGCTGGAGCCGGCGCGCGCCAAGGCCAAGGCCGCAGGCATCAGGGAAATCTACATCGACGACCTCAAGGAAGAATTCGCCCGCGATTTCGTCTTCCCCATGTTCCGTGCCAACACCATTTATGAGGGCGAATACCTGCTCGGCACCTCCATTGCGCGCCCGCTCATCGCCAAGCGTCTGGTGGAGATCGCCAACGAGACCGGTGCCGACGCTATCGCCCACGGCGCCACCGGCAAGGGCAACGACCAGGTGCGCTTTGAACTGGGCGCCTATGCACTCAAGCCCGAGATCAAGGTCATCGCGCCGTGGCGTGAATGGGACCTGACCTCCCGCGAGAAGCTCATGGCTTACGCCGAGAAGCACGGCATTGCCGTGGATTTCGCCAAGAAGGGCAAGAAGTCGCCTTACTCCATGGACGCCAACCTGCTGCACATCTCCTACGAGGGTGGTGTGCTGGAAGACCCGTGGAACGAGCCCGAGGAAGACATGTGGCGCTGGTCCGTGTCGCCGGAGAAGGCCCCGGACCAGCCGACCTACTTCGAACTCACCTACCGCAACGGTGATCCCGTCGCCATCGATGGCAAGGAAATGACTCCTGCCGCGCTGCTTGCGGAGCTGAACCGGCTGGGCGGCGCCAACGGTGTGGGCCGACTCGACATCGTCGAGAACCGCTACGTGGGCATGAAATCCCGCGGTGCTTACGAAACCCCGGGCGGCACGATCATGCTGCGCGCCCATCGCGCCATCGAATCGCTGTGCCTCGACCGCGAAGTGGCCCACCTGAAGGACGAGCTGATGCCGCGCTACGCCTCGCTCATCTACAACGGTTACTGGTGGAGCCCGGAGCGCGAGATGCTGCAGACCATGATCGACGCCTCCCAGCAGCACGTGAACGGCATGGTGCGGGTGAAGCTCTACAAGGGCAGCGTCACCGTGGTCGGCCGCAAGTCCGACGACAGCCTGTTCGATGCGAACATCGCCACGTTCGAGGACGACGCCGGCGCCTACAACCAGAAGGACGCGGAGGGCTTCATCAAACTGAACGCCCTGCGCATGCGCATCGCCGGCCGTCGCCGGTCCTGAGGCGGGCGCTGGAGAAGGGTGCATGTCGGAATCTGCCGTGGCCATTTCCTCGGCGCTCAAGCACAAGCAGATCGAGCTGGTCTACCAGCAGGCGCCGGTCGCCATGGCTGGCGCCATGCTGGTGGTGCTGCTCGTTCCGCTGCTGCTCGATTCCGTCGTCGAGCGCACCGTGCTCTGGGCGTGGGCGCTGGTGGCCGTCGCCGTGTACGTCGCGCGGCTCGCCATGGTGGCGGCGTGGCGCCGGAACCCGGCGAGCCAGGGCGAGCCACGCTGGGAGGCGCGTTATGTTTACGGCGCCTTCGCATCGGGTGCGATCATCGGTATCGGCGCCGCCAGCGTCCTGTTCCCCGTCGATTCGATTGCCCACCAGGCCATGCTCATCATGGTGTTGGCGGGCATGTCCGCCTCCACTGTCGTTCCGCAATCCTCGCTTCGCCTGGGCAGCGTAGCGTACATTCTGCCGGCGACGCTGCCCATCGGCATTCGCCTGCTGTGGCTCGGCGACGAGGCGCACGTGTTGCTCGGACTGCTGGTCCTGCTCTATGCGGGGACGCTCGTAGTCGCGGCGCAGCATTCCCATCGGGCGGTGCTTAACAGCCTTGCGCTGGCCATCACCAATGCCTCACTGGTACACGACCTCTCCGAATCCAACAACCGCCTGAATGCGGCGCAACGCATCGCCGGCTTCGGCAACTGGCAGTGGGATTTGCGCAGCGGCGACATGCAACTCTCCGATGAGGCCTGTCGTTTGTTCGGACTGCCCACGGGCATCAGGATCACCCGCCAGCTGTTTCTCAATGCCTTGCATCCGGAGGATCGCTCCGGCTACCAGCGCGCCGTCGAGGCCGCACTCCAGCGTACCGGCGTGTTCAACATGGAATTCCGCGTGCTGCTGACGGACGGCAGCGTGCACAACCTGCACGACGAGGCGGAGGTAGTGCGCGATGCCGCCTACGGTCCCGTGCGCATGCAGGGTGTGGTGAGCGATGTCTCCGCCCGCGCCGTTGCAGAGCAGCAGACGCGCGAGGCTTTGCGTGAGCTGAACCGTATCCTGGAGAACATGCAGGATACCTATTACCGCACCGACAACGAGGGCCGGATCACCTTCATATCCCGCTCTGCGGAGTCGTTGCTCGGCTACGACACGCACGAGCTGACCGGCAAGCGCGTGGCCGCCCTGCTGGCCAACCCGCGGCTTTACGACACCTTCCTTTCCGATCTGGATGCCCGCGGCGGCGCGGTGCGCAACTACGAACTCGTATTGCGCCATCGTGACGCCCATACCGTCGGCGTGGCGGTGAACGCTCAGTACCTCAGTCGTGACGACGGCGTGATCCTGGGGGTTGAAGGCACCGTGCGCGACATCACTGAACTCAAACGCGCACGGGAGGCCCTTTTCCAGGAGAAGGAACGGGCGCTGGTCACCCTGCAGTCCATCGGCGACGGTGTGGTGACCACCGACGAACACGGACGCATCCAGTATCTCAACCCCATCGCGGAGCGCCTGCTTGCGGTGGACGGCCAGGTTATCGGGCGGCACTACCTGGAAGTCCTCAAGCTCGTCGATGAGGCCACGGGTGATGCGCTCGGGGATTTGGTGAAGTTGTGCCTGCGGCGCGATACGGGCGTGGTGCACGCGGACGAGGGGCTGCTGACCCAGCCGGACGGCACGCGCTTCCACCTGAAGATCGTCGCGGCGCCCATGCGCGATCGCTTCGGCCATCTGGTCGGGGTCGTGCTGGCTTTGCATGACATCACCGAAGTGATGGGCATGGCGCGCCAGCTCAGATATCAGGCGAGCCACGACATGCTCACCGGGTTGTATAACCGCGGGCGCTTCGAACGCCGCCTGGAGGATGCCATTCGCAGTGCCATGGCCGGTGGCGGTCCGCACGTGCTGTTCTACATGGACCTGGATCAGTTCAAGGTCGTCAACGACACCTGCGGGCACAAGGCCGGTGACGAACTGCTGCAACAGCTCGCTGCGCTGATGCAGGCACGCCTGCGTGAGAACGACATCCTCGCGCGGCTGGGCGGTGACGAGTTCGGCGCGCTACTGGAACACTGTCCGATCGACAGGGCCGTGAGCATCGCCGAGGCGCTACGCCAGGCCGTGCGCGACTTCCGCTTCGCGTGGGAAGACAAGACCTTCGAAATCGGCGTCTCCATCGGTGTAGTTCCCATCGAAGCCGACAGCGGCAATCTGGCGGATGTGTTGGCCGCCGCCGATGCCGCCTGTTACATCGCCAAGGATCGCGGGCGCAACCGTATTCACGTCTATCAGCCGGACGACCACGCCGTGGCACAGCGCCACGGCGAGATGGAGTGGGTGCATCGCCTCTCGGCGGCCTTCGACGAAAACCGTTTCCTGCTGTATGCCCAGCCCGTGGTGCATCTGGACGCTGAGCGGGTCATCGCCCACTACGAAGTCCTCATCCGCATGCAGGACGAGAGCGGTCAGGTCATTCCGCCGGGTGCGTTCATCCCGGCCGCCGAGCGATATAACCTGATGCCGACACTGGACCGCTGGGTGATTCGCACCACGTTCATGATGCTGCGCGACGCCCAGGGGCCGTTGGCGTTCCCGCCGGTGGACTGCGCCATCAACGTGTCGGGGCAGTCGCTGTGTGATGATCATTTCCTGGAGTTCGTGGTCCAGCTGTTCAACACCACGGGCATCCCGCCCGAAAGCGTGTGTTTCGAAGTGACCGAGACCGCAGCCATCGCCAACCTGTCGCGCGCGACACGATTCATCAGCGAGTTGCGCGGCATGGGCTGTTCTTTTGCGCTGGACGACTTCGGCGCGGGCCTGTCGTCGTTTGGTTATCTGAAGAACCTGCCGGTGGATTTCCTCAAGATCGACGGCAGCTTCGTGAAGGACATGGTCGAGGATCGCGTCGATCGGGCGATGGTCGAATCCATCAACCAGGTCGGCCACGTGCTCGGCCTGAAGACCATCGGCGAGTTCGCCGAGAACGAAGAAGTCATCAAGGCCCTCGAATCGGTCGGCGTAGATTACGCTCAAGGGCATGGTATTGCCGTACCGAAGCCTTTGCAGGCGATCCTCGCGACTTACGTTGACAGCGCGACCACCAGGGCGTCCAACGGCTGAGTCGCGGATGGCAACGCTGTAGCTCTGGCAAGGGAGTCAGTCATGCGTATTCTGCATACCATGCTAAGGGTCGGTGACCTCGACCGATCCATCCGCTTTTACACCGATGTGCTCGGCATGCGGCTGCTGCGCCGCCAGGATTACCCGGAAGGTAAGTTCACCCTGGCATTTCTCGGCTATGGCGACGAGGCGGGAAACACCGTCATCGAACTCACCTACAACTGGGGTGTGGACAGCTACGAGATGGGTACGGGCTACGGCCACATCGCCGTGGAGGTGGATGACGTATACGCCGCAACGGATGCCATCCGGGAGAAGGGCGGCAAGATCCTGCGCGAGGCCGGCCCCATGAACGCCGGGACCACCGTCATCGCCTTCGCAGCGGACCCGGACGGTTATCCCATCGAACTCATCGGCAGGCGCTCATGAAAGACGCGAAAACGCACTGGGATGACGTCTACGCGGCCCGCTCACCGCTGGATGTGAGCTGGTACCAGGCGGAGCCACGCCTGTCCCTGGAACTCGTTGCCGCCACCGGAATCTCGGCAGCGCAACCAATCATTGATGTCGGCGGCGGCGCCTCATTGCTCGTGGATCGCCTGCTCGACGGGGGATTCACTGACGTGGCGGTGCTGGATGTGTCGCGCAACGCACTGGCCCATGCACAGCGCCGCCTGGGTGCGCGCGCTGCCAGTGTGGAATGGCATGAGCAGGACGTGACACGCTTCGTGGCGCCACGCCGCTTCACCCTCTGGCACGATCGCGCCGTGTTTCATTTTCTCACCGAGGCGGCGGATCGTGAGCAGTACGTGAGGGCGCTGCGCCGCGCGATTCCGGTGGGTGGGCACGCCATCATGGCGGCGTTCGGCATCGGCGGGCCGACCCAGTGCAGCATGCTTGATATCGTGCAATACGACGCCGAGAAAATGCAGGCCGCGCTTGGGCACGAATTCCAACTGATGGAAGAACGTGCCGAGCTGCACCTCACGCCGGCGGCCAAGCAACAGCAATTCGGTTTCTTCCGCTTCCTGCGGGTCGGTTGATTCCTGAAATCGCCAATAAAACGTAGGTCACGTTGGCGCGACAGCGACTACGTGACAGGCGCGTAGCACCGAACTAAAGGCATGTC
>JALOAT010000080.1 GCA_023228645.1 Gammaproteobacteria bacterium
TCTAACTTCATTACCAATATCAGTCATCATCGCGCGGCCAAAAACAGACACGTAAGATGATACGACTTGGTTATTGCTGATTGCCTTAGCGACACCAGGTATATTGCTACTCACTAAGCGCTGACCTTTTTCAACAGGTCCAACTACTTTAACTGGAACTCTTCCTGCAAGTGCAATGAATGGGAACATTTCACCATCACCTAAGCCGTCGTTCATCATATATGCTGGGTTGGTTGAAACTACTCCAAATACGTTTTGATCTAAACTTACTTTAGATTTGGTAACGTCTTTTGAACCGCCAATTACCATCAAATCACCTGGCTCGACTGCGACGTCACTCGCAAATCTTTCTGCAATATCGGCTGCAATACTTGATGCTGGACCGGCAAAACGTGGCGCGCCATTTGTCGTGTTAGTAGTTAGATTGACACCTTTGTATATGGTGCTACCAAATACACCCATATTAATTGCATCTCCGGGACCGAAAAGACCGCCCGGGTTTAGTACAGTTGCTGGGCTTGAAACAGTGATTGGGTTACCATTAACCATTTCAACGATCATTGGTATTGAATTGACCTCAATACCAAAGAAGCCGCTTAATTGGTGAGCAATTGATTTTGGAAAAATTGGTCCAATGATTTCAGAACCGGCAGCATTGCCACCATCAGCTTCTGAATAAAGTTTGAGCTGTTTAGTATCGTCATCAAACCAAACTTCGCCATTTTTAATACCAGCAGGGTTGTATGCTGCATTACCATTGCTGTCATCATAACGGATCCCAACTGCATCCCAACCCGGTGTGCCAGTAAATCTGGAAGCTGATGAGAATGAATAAAGTTGGTTTGAATCAGTTGCGAAAAATAAGTCACCATCTGCTGAGTCAGAAACGAATGGAAGGGTTGTTCCTCCGTTTTCTTCACCATACTTGATAGTTTTTAAAGTTGCCCAGGAAGAACCTGATTTGATTTTTAGAGTTCCTGCCAACGAATCAAACCATATTGAACCTTCAATGGATGATGCGGGCTCAGTTGAACTAACTGATGCTTTTGTAACATTGAGCCATTGGGGACTGTTTGGATTGTCGCTAATGTTGACCATTATTGAATTGTCAACTGCATTGAACCAAAGTTGGCCTTTTAGTGGTGATGCAGGTGACGTATTGTTGGAGAAGTTTTCAAGCAATTTGATAAGGTCTTCGTTTATTATTTCGCCATATGCAGCATAGTGACGACCGATAAGTCCAATTGATGTAGAAGTCAAATCAACAGTACCATCCGCGATGGTTGTTACTACGTTACCGTTAGATTTGTTTAAGATATATGCCATAGTAACTCCAGTTTTGCATTAATTGTGTAGTTTATTTATACTGAATTTCTTATTAAAATTTACTCTGGTCGAACTGGCCATTTTACATCATATGGGGAATTGAAATTTTGTGGAATATCTCGCAAGGTTTGGCGATATATTGCATATTTTTCTCTAAGTTCGGGTTGAACATCGCCCAGCTGTGACCAATCAGTTTCATTCAATAGTTTGTTTCTTTGAAGTCTTATGTCTAACCAATCAATTATTTGTTCAGCTTTTTTTACAATGATCTTGTCATTGACTACGAAAATCATTTGTTCTTTATCGCTTATGAGTTCGTGATATTTTAAATGATCTTTGTCTGAAATTACTTTATTTGGTTCGGGGATTTTATCACAAATTCGATCGTCAAACCAGCCTAAAAATTTGCCATCATCTTCGCTATAATGTAAATAAATCATCTTAGTATCCTATAGCCATCCAATAGAAATGTAAACTTCCTCTAGTTCTTGCTTGGAAGTATGATTGTGTTACTGAGCTTACGCCCGCGACATCGTCAGTAGAGTCGTTATTTGCTTGCATTTCACTACCCAACGTAACACTTCTGCAAGCCGTTGGAAAAGAAGTCGGGAAATATATGTTTTTATATCCGCCACTTGTAGCATTATAATAGCCCCATTGGATCATAAAATTACTAAATCCAAATCTAACCCAGCCATTTGCTCCCAAACTGCCTGCAATAATACCACCACCAGCGGCCGCAGCATTGGCAATAATATCCGAATAATGATACCCATCAAGCAAATCCGCATTCATTCCAGTGCCTGGACCTTGCAACAAGGAATGCCAAACTGTACCATTATTATAAATCAATCTACCATTAGAATTGACTGATAAGAAGCCATATTGTTGATTTACATCCGCATTGACAAATTGTAAAATAGCATTACCGTGTGAAGGATTTGCTCTTAATTGGATACCTCCAGTAGTTCCCGAATTTGGTGTTAGGAATCTTCCCTGTCCGAAGCTAACGAATTGGCCTGAAGTCCAATCATATCCGTCTAACAAGTCTGAGTTCATTCCAGTTCCAGATCCTTGGTTGACTGAAGTCCAAGCTAGACCGCCATTGACGTACAAATTGCTCGATGGCATTTGATAATTACTGCCGTCGAAATACAAGTATCGGTTTCCAGCATTGCCTAAGAATATTACGCCGGTATTATTGCCACGATGGGCAGTGATGTCACCATTAGTACTCAAAGTGATATGTCCACCACCAGACACATTTAAATTGCCTGACATTGTATCACCGGCTTTATTGACTGGAATGTAGCCTAACCCACCAGTAATTGATGTAGTTCCGATAGTGCTTATGTGCCCGTATGGGTCTAAAGTAATTGATTGTATTACTGTACCACCAGAATTTACTGATCCATTTCCTGTGGCTGCCCCGTGTGATATTGTAATGTTTCCTGCAACGCCATCACCGTTTTGGATTACAATTCCGTTATTTCCAGCAGTGATATTCCTGTTGACCGAGCCTGAATTAGTTCTTACTACAATCCCATTTCCTGGTGGTAAGATTCCACCAGTTGCTGATGAAAGAGCAGAATCAACATAACTTTTGGTTGCAGCATCTTGTCCTGCGGTAGGAGTAGCAATATTGCTAATTTTAACTCCTTGGGCATTTACATTGACAGCACCTGACCAATCAATATGAGTAATACTTGGTGTAACGTATTCTATGGCAGTTCCAGAAGTATTGACTCGCAAATATTTGCTATTTTGTCCAGCAAAGCTTGAAGATACACCATCCAGGTCGGTAAATTTTAATTTATAAAATTCCAAACCAGTATTTGCTGCATTTACTCTTGTAACTTTACCAGCTTGGCCTGAATATGTTGACGGAGTGTCGGATAGGGAGAGAAATGAATTTACACCGCCAGATATTGCTCCTATTGCAGAATCGACATATTGTTTTGTTGCTGCATCGGCGGCAGAAACTGGTGCTCCTAAGTTGATAATTTTTCTACCAGCGGCATTTAAATTTGCTGAAAGGCTTGGATTAGGATCGCTTGAAAGTTTCACAACAGCGCCCCAACCACCAGTACCTGTATTGTACACTTTCATCACTGGTGATGCAGCACTTGAAATATCCCACCAGAGTTGACCATCTACTGGATTTTGTGGCGGTACTGAATTGGCAAAATTTTCCATTATCCAGTGGAGGTTTTCTGAAATTTCTAAACCATAGTCAAGAACATCGCGCCCTACTTGGAAGAGGCTAGTATTAGTATTCGGTAGTGTTGGTCCGTCCGATGATACGGTTGGGTCAGATGGCATCAGCACAACTCCATCAGGAATTGAAATTACTAAATCACCTCTTCTATTTCTAATTTCTTGAGCCATTAATATTATCTCTTCTTAATAAATTTCTTAGCTTCAACTTCACTGGTAATTTCTTTAACAGGGGTCATTTCAAATACTGAAAATTTATCAGTATTAAAATATTTGTTTAGCCTTTGCGCTAAGTTATATGCAGGCGCTGCGGTCGTAAAACTGCAATTTTTATACTTACCCTGCTTTTGATCAATCAACTTATGGTAAGTTCTTAGATGGATAGGTTCACCATCATAGCAAACTGCAAAGATTGAGCCAGCTCTCAAGACTTCTTCACAGCGAAAGTTGGTATCAATCCTTTCAAAAAGCACTTCTGGTTTAGGGCGAGCCATAATGGAAAATCCTATTGACAAACTGTTACCGGATATTTATATTATCTACTTGGTAATCGAGAATGGTATTGTTATGAAAAACTATAGGAAAACGCTATTCAATCTTATGAATCGCCAATATCCTCACGAAATGTCAACTGTTGAATTTGGTGATTTTTGTCGAGATTATTTCTTCTGTCCAGGGGGTGATACTCTCAGGCTCCGCCATTGCGGTTTGAAATTTTTCAGTCAATTTTTTGATAGTTATGATGTGTCTTGGCAGAATGAGAAAGTGGTTGACCAAATTCCAGCAGGTCACATTTCGTGGTTAGCCAATCATTGCAAATCAATATATTATGTTGGATCTAAAAAAATTGTATTATTTGATGCAGATGAAGCAATGCTATTCCAATTATTAGATGCTGATATAGATGATGTGGCAAAGTCTGGTGGTATGTGATGGGTAAACGCTTATCCGATACCCAATATATCAAAAAATGTATGACAATGGGTGGAAATAAAAATTTCATCAGACAGTCGACTTGGTTATCGGCCTCCCACAAAAAACACGAGCGAGAAAAAATTAGCGAAATTCTTAGGTGGCTTGACATTGTTTGCATTCAACCGTATTATGCAAACAGAGAATATGAACAAGGACCGAATGGTGTTTTGGCTGAAAAGGTAGTATTTTACTTTTTGGACGAGCAAGATAAGGCAACCTTTACATTATGTTATGGTGAACTTTTTAGCAAGGAGTTATAAAATGCGTTTCGCTTTGATTGGGTACGTTCAGAAGGACATTTTGAATCCTGCTGTTATGGGTATTAACCCATCTGATACATTTTTGCTCGATCTTCAGTTTTATATTTCAAATACAATGACTGAAGATAATGGATATCTTAATGTTTTGTATGTTATCCAAAATAATGGCCGCAAAGTTGAAGACTATGAACGTTCTCCAATGGCTAAAACAATTTCTCAGCCATTCTGTATTGAGACGACGGAAGGTTATGACATTGAGCTTGAACTTGACAAACAAGCACCTATTCCAAGATATTTTATGAAGACGTCAAATTTTGACATTCTTGATGAGAAACAGGAAGTTCGTCCATTTCGAATTGCTGGCGATTTTGTAGCCCATATGATGGGTGAACAGCCATCGTTTGCGACAGTTCTGAAGCAGAATGTCAGTATGGGTTTTAATCAGTATGATTTTACTGGCGCCTGGACGAAAGAAAATCTCATCTCTACAGTTCGAAAGCTTTTGGAACGCGGCGCACAAGTGACTGTTCGTGAAAACTTGATTGCGAGTGATGAAGATTGGGTTGATGATCTTAAGGGCTATTGCTATTCATTCTTGCAAGATGGAATGCTGGAACTGGTTTAAGTGCCAAGATTCATAATGAGTGATGTTATTGAATATTATGATGGTATTCAACTTGCATATATGAAAAGGTCTCGGACTGGAATCGGCCAAACTTATTTGGCCGTCCATTCTGTAGACGATGGGGTATTTTTAGCATCACGGATTTCAACCAGTCAGAAGAAACAGCTGGAAGATGGTATAAAAGATGTTAAAACAGTTATGATGCAACCTTACAAAGGAGAGCTTTATATTGTTCTAGATCCTCTTCTGCTACCAATAAGCCAACAAAATCGAATGAAATTGGACGAATATTGCGGCATTCCTGTTGAATATGATCCTGTTTTTGATGAATGGGCATTGCCTTCTCCTGGTCTTTTTATTACAGACATCAGATAATTAAATTTGACTGACTGATAAGTATCGTTATATTATAATAATGTAACCATACAAAAAGGATTTGAAATGGCTCAAAATAAGCACAGGAATTGCATCCCAGGCAAGGGTGGACTTTCAGTCGAAGTTAAAAATGAATATGATTTTGAACGCGCCTTGAAAAAGTTCAAAAAGAAAGTAGCAACTGATGGTATGATTAAAGAATTGCGCCAGCGTCAAGAATTTAAGCGTCCAGGTGAAATTAAGCGTCTTGCAAAATTAGATGCAATCCGCCGTCAGCGTAAAATGCACAGTGAGTTAAGGAAGGAAGGTTTGGTCCGATAATGTTCAGCTTAGCGATTTTAAGCTTTTTCTGTTTAGTTCTGTCAAGAGTATTGACAAATTCATATCAGTTTAGGTTGGCGAAATTGCTAAAGAATAGTCCAGACTCTAAAGATGCCTTCATACAAATGTTGGGGGAAAATAATTATAATTATTTTCTAGCTATGGCTGATCTTTATGAAGTATATCGGGTTAAATTTACTTTTTTTGATTTCTTTTTTCGTCCACCAAGCAATAGGTCAAACGCAATTGCATTTTATAGTGCTTCGTTAGTATTTTTAGCTTGGTGGACTATAACATCAACAATAGTGTTAAACAGTGTTTTGGCATTGTTGATAATTTTTGTAACATATGAATATGTTTCTTATTGGAAAGACACGTTTTTCCGAACAGTTAACAATTCATCTTTTCAAGTAAGTTTGATAGAATTATATGACTACTATAAGCCAACCAACCGGATGGGATAAAAAATTTTTAGAATCTGCTAAGCTTAATGCATCGTGGAGTAAAGATCCATCAACTGGTGTTGGCGCAGTCATTGTTCGACCAAATAACAAAATAGCTAGTCAAGGCTTCAACGGCTTTCCATCTAAGATTATTGATAATCCTGAATGGCTTAATGACCGCGATATAAAATATAAAGTTACAATTCACGCTGAACTTAATGCTATACTTTCAGCCAATGAAGACCTTGACGGCTATACTCTTTATGTATATCCCTTTGCTCCTTGTTCTGATTGTGCCCTATCGATAATACAAAAGGGCATAACGCGAGTAGTTACCCTTAAGACTCCTGAAGACAAATTAGTAAGATGGAAAGAATCATTTGAATTTGCTCAAATGCTATTTGATATGGCAGGTGTTGAGATTGTCGTTTATGATTCGCTGTAATTCTTGACATAAGTATCATTTTAGTGTAGAACGTGTGCTTGAAATAGTAGGAGATTTTTTGTGGATACTGCCCTTGAGGAAAAGGTAAAGATTAAAATTGCACCATTAAAGATGTATGATGTTATTTTCTTTAATGATGATTATACACCTATGGATTTTGTGGTTAAATTGCTAGTTTCAGTATTCAATCATAATATTGAATCTGCCACTGAAATTATGCTAAAAGTTCACGAAAGTGATTCAGCAGTTGTTGGAACATACATTTATGAAATTGCTGATGAAAAGCGTAATATTTGTCTAGATTTTGCCAAACAATATAAATTTCCCCTCCGTATAGAAATGGAAGAAAGTTCGTCAGAAGCTTGACTATGCTACTTGACTTGGCCTTACTTTTGTCTTATAAAACAGGACGAAAAGTTAAGGAGGATCAATTGGTTGATTATCAGAAGTTGGCTAATGATGATATTGCTACATCATTATCACATCACAATGTTTTACCAGAGTATAAGGATATCAGCGTAGCTGAGCGTAAGGCGGTATGTGATTCAGACCGTCTACCATATGCAGTTGCTATTTTGAATGTCACTGGTGAACTAAACACTGGTACTATCATTCGGAATGCTCTCTTAATGGGGGCTCGTGAAGTATTGGTCATTGGCCGTCGAAAGATTGACAAGCGCGGTACTGTTGGCGCTGAAAACTATATCAATGTTGAGCGCATTGAGGCAATGGTTGATGAAGTAACCATTGATTGCGATAAGGTCCGTAAGATTTTCACAGATCGCAATTATTGGCCTGTGTATGTTGAGCAGGGCGGTACTGAAATACCCAATTTTGATTGGCGCAAGCTTCACGATCACGCTGCTGCGGCAAATATGACGCCTATTTTGGTTTTTGGAAACGAAAACCGTGGCGTACCTGATGTATTGCTTAATAGCCTGTTTGGCGATATTGTTAGCGTCCGTCAACGCGGCGTCCTTCGTTCATACAATGTTGGTGTAACGTCAGGTATGGTTATGATGGATATGCTCACTAATATGGGCTGGTGGTAAATTGGGAATTCGAGAAGTTATAGGAGGCAAGTCGATGGCACCGCTCTTAGGTGATTGGGAAGATAACAAACTTAGAGAAACTAGTTTGGAATGGCAACCAATTGGTGTGTTCAAGCAACTATATTATTATTTTCGTTATGGTGGTAAGTATAAATTTACTACTCGATATTATAATGAATATTGGTTCAATATGCACGATCATATTGATTTAATTAAAGATATGAAACACCAAGGACTAAATTTTCAAATCAGAGAAGCTGCTGATAAAAGCTTTGAGCGAAAATTTGTAAAATTTATTGCCGGCGGTGAGACTGATCTCACTGCTATGAGAATAATGAAGTAATCAAAAATGGTAATTTGGAGTGCTGATATGGATGAAGGTAAAATTGAAAGCAGGTTTCTGAGTCTGAATTATAAAGATATTTCCAAATTTAGGAAATTTTATATCTTCCTAAGGGTTCATTCTTGGTTTGATAAAATATCTGATGCGTGTGAACCATCCTCTTATGATCACGATATGATTAAAGCTTTTTTGAAAGATGGAATAATTACTGATTCTGACATCAAAATTATGAAGCTTCGTGAAAAGCATTATTATCTGATTAGTAATGAGGCGACATTGACTGCTATGAGAATTTGCGCATAATGGTTAAATTTGGCAAATTCAATACATTACCAGGCGGCTCATCGGTCACATATGGCTCCTCAACTACAGTGCAAATGTCTACCAGACCGCCAATTGTTCGAATTTTAGATATGTTAGAGCATCCTAACTTACTTCGGCGAATTCTTTTTAGGCTTTTTGGTGTTAAAGAGTGTAGTCATTATTTGACTATTCAAGATGGCTCACCATTTCGAGTTAGGAAAATTTTGGACGATTGCGGAGTGCAATATTATGACTTTGGAATTGATAAAACTAACTATTTTTGCTTTGACACGCCAGCGGTAAGCCATATGAGATTGATTCAATGAAGCTATGTCCTATATGTGATAGGGAAATTGAACCGGGTACTAGCGATTTGCACCACTTAATACCAAAGCAAAAAGGTGGTGCAAAATCTGGCACGATTGAAATTCATAGATTTTGTCATACTAAGATCCATTCTACTATTGACAATTACCAATTAGCAAAATTCTTCAATACTCCTGAATTGATCAGATCACATCCAGCTATGGAAAAATTTATCAAATGGGTTAAAAATAAGCCACCATCCTACTATGATAAGAATGATCAGTCATCAACTAAGCGCAAAAAACGCTAATAATTAACCCTGCTGAAAACCAATAAATAACCAGAACTAGATTTGGTTATTGTGGGTTTCTATGAGTCAAGCTAAAGAATATATTGTAAAGGTAAAAGAGCCACGCTTTGTTGATGGGTTAATTGAAGAACTTGCCGCTTGGAATGTTCGGGTTTCAAATGTCTCTAAAGTGGGATTTGCTGGCTTTTCTGCTAATTTAGGTACTCTTCTATCCAAATGGATCAAAGACGATCCTAGGATCGCGGCTATTGAGCCAGTTTCTCAATATGAATTGCAAACAGTGCAAACCATTACTAGCGATTATCTGTGGCATTTAGATAGAATTGATCAGCCAGCATTGCCACTGAATGGCAATTTCTCATATGTTAACGATGGTCTTGGAGTTAATATCTATACCGTAGACTCGGGCATATCATATAACCATTTAGAATTGTCCGATAGAGTATCACCAGTATATGATCCCAATTTCCCTACTTTAATATTTGATCCTATAATCGATCAGCGAATTTATGATAGTGATGCTAGTTACAATGAAGCATTTGAACGTGGCGCTGATGAACTTGGCCACGGAACATTTATCTCTGGCCTTGCTGTTTCATCAACATATGGTGTAGCTAAAGGTGCAAAGATTCGATCAGCTAAAGTTTTTGGACAAACCACATCAACTAGTGGGCGAATTATTGCTGGATTGAATGCAGTATATCAAGATTACATTGCATTGGGTAAACCTACATCGGTTGTGAATTTAAGCTTCGCCAATATTGTAGAACCAGTTAAAATTTCAGCAACAGCAACATCTGCACCTGCACCATCAACATTTTCCATCAATTCGATGAATATATCACTAATTAATGGATCGACATCAGAAATAGTTAATAAAATTAATGCTTTAGCGATTGATGGTGTGGAAGCAATAAGCCAGAATAACAAATTGGTAATCTTACTTAAAACATTAGGTTCCATAACACTAGCAGATGGTACTAATTCACCATTAGCAGCTTTGGGTATATCCTCTGGCACCCATAGTCATTTGCCTAATTTAATTGAACAAGCTATTATTAATATGGCTGCTGATGGTATGCACTTTGCAATATCAGCAGGCAATTATGGCGTAGACGCATCGCTTGTTTCACCAGCCCGAATTAGTTCAATAAGTCCAATTTTGGTAGTTGGAGCGACTGACAAACAGGATAAATTGGCTGACTTTTCATTAGTTGATGACAGTGAGTCAACACTAGGCAATATTGGCTTCAATAATATCGGAAATGCTAATGTTTCGTCATCTTGCTACGGATCAGCGGTAACGCTATATGCTCCAGGTGTTGGAATGGAATCGACTTGGATTCCCTCTTTCAATACTTCATCAAATTTATATAATGAAACTATAGTTTCAAGCGGTACAAGTTTTTCCACACCGTTAGTTGCTGGCGCGATGGCGATGGCATTGCAGACTAGTAATATGTCTCCATCTACACTGAAAACATTAATGGTCAATGCTGCCGCCACAAATAAAATAAGCGGCCTGCCTGTGGGATCAAATAACAAATTACTCAATGTTACTGAAATTGATACTGGTATTATATGGACTTCTGCTGGACCATTTAGTAATTTGGCAATGTATTCTTATTATGAATTGTTCGTCAGTGCAGTAAGTTTTGTTGGTCCAGCATCATCATATACTGTAGAAATGGGATCACTCCCGGATGGTTTGGTGCTTGAAGAAAGCACTGGTCGTATCTATGGATGGGTAGCAAATACAAACTTAATAGGCGATAATTCAGTCAGGTTTAAAGCTCACAATGGATATAATGAAAGTCCGTCAGATACAAATGGTACAATTGATATTGTATTTGGCATTGTCGAAGGTACTATCCCGGCCCGATGGAATACTGAATCTGATTTAGGCACAGTGCGCGAAGGAGATCTGGTCAATATAGTATTGAATGCTGACAATGTTGCTTCTCCGTCAGATCCGATCATTTTTTCAGTTGTTGGTAATTTACCATATGGGTGGGTATTGGTTAATAACCAAATCATTGGCACCGCGCCAATTGCAACAAATGGTGATATTGAAACTGGCTTTACAATAAATGCTTATGATGGTTTCACAAACACGTCTAAAACTTTTAAAATTGTAATTAAGCAAAATACTGAATATGGGAATGGAAATGAACCATATTGGATTACGCCCACTGGTATTTTAGGATCATATGCTGAAGGTGATGCAGTATCTATCCAGCTCGAGGGCATTGACCAATCACCTGATCCGCAACCACTAACGTACAATTTAGAAATAGGTTCGGGTGATGGTACATATTTCAACACATTTGGCGAACTTCCTCCTGGGCTCACATTAGATCCGGCGACTGGAATTATATCTGGACAAATACAAGTAATACCGGATGAATCGGATGGATATGAATTTGCTGTATATTTGTCAGATGGTGCAAATGTGGTAGTAAATCTGTTTTCTATTCTTGTTTACAAACAGCACTTGACATCAGATATTATATGGGATACGCCAACTGGGAATTTGGGCTCTTATTATCAAAAT
>JALOAT010000081.1 GCA_023228645.1 Gammaproteobacteria bacterium
TCCTCGTCCGAATCGGGGGTCCACGACGGGGCCTCCTGCCCCGGCGTGGACGGCGCGCCATCCCTGGCGCGCCCCCTGCGGGCCTTGTCCGATTCGGACTCCGGTGCTCGGCGCGGCATACGGGGTTCGAAGAATCCGTCCGATATCGTGACGCTCGGAATACACCAAGATGGTACGTCCAGCTTTTCTTCCTGTTTTCTCTTCTTTGGCGCGAAGCGCCACTTGAGCGAGCGAAGCGAGCGGTCTTGGAGCCCCGTTTGGCTCGCCGAGCAACGGAGGCCAAGGCGGAAACAGCCCGAAGGGGATGCGCCATGGATGGCGCATCGTCTGCGCTCGGGCCAGGATGGCCCGTGTGCAGACCCCGCCTTGGCTGAGTAGCGCAGGGAACCCCCGAAGGGGGCGAGCCAGTCGGGCGGCCTTTCTTTTGGTTCCTTTTCTTTGGCCGCGCAAAGAAAAGGAACCCGGCGTAGGGGGACGGAATCCCCCGCCAAAATAATCTTCGCGCGTAGCGCTTCCTTCTAATACCGCGGTATCAAACGAAACCGCTATCCCCGGGTTCCGCTCCGCTACACCCGGGCTACGAGTCGCGCTGAAACTCTCGCGGTGCTGGGCCCGTCACGTAGGCGCTACGCGCCAACGTGACCTACGAATTCGAAGAAAGGAACTCGGCGTAGGGGGACGGAATCCCCCGTCTAATAGTCTTCGCGCGAAGCGCTTACTTATTGAAGATGTCACGTAGGCGCTGCGCGCCAACATGACCTACGAAACTACGAATCGCGCAGAAGACTCACACGGCACAGGCGCTACGCGCCAACATTCCCTCTCATCCGTGCCACGTCGGCAGCCATGCATCGGCGAGCAACAGCACGAACAACACCGTCAGATAGAGGATGGAATAACGGAATGTCGGCATCGCATGCGCGTCGCCTTCGCTGCGCCACAGCCGCCAGGCGTGGCGCAGGAAACCCGCGCCGAGCAGCACCGCACCCGCCAGGTAGACCAGGCCGTGCAGGCCGAGGGCGAACGGCAGCAGGCTCACGGCCAGCAGCATGATGGTGTAGATGAGGATCTGCTGCTTGGTGAACGCCACGCCATGGGTGACAGGCAGCATGGGCAGGCCGGCGCGTGCATAGTCCTCGCGCCGTCGGATCGCCAGGGCCCAGAAGTGCGGCGGTGTCCAGGTGAAGATGATCAAAAACAGCAGCAGCGGTTCCGCTTCGATGCTGCCCGTGATGGCGCACCAGCCGAGCAGCGGCGGCGCCGCACCCGCCGCGCCGCCCCATACCACGTTCTGCGGCGTGTGGCGTTTGAGATAGACGGTGTAGATCACCGCATAGCCGACCATGGAGGCCAGGGTCAGCAGCGCCGTGAGCAGGTTGGTGAAGCCCACCAGCAGCGCCATCGACACCAACACCAGCATGCCGCCGAAGGCGAGCGCTTGCGGTGCCTCCACCCGGCCGCTCGGCAGCGGGCGCCCGCGGGTGCGCTCCATCACTGCATCAGTGCGCCCTTCCGCCGCGTGATTGAACACCGCCCCGGCCGCGGCCGCGGCGGCGATACCGGCGAGACCCGCGGCGGCCTGCTGCCACGGCACTGGCCCGTCGCCGATGGCGAGCAGGATGCCCACCAGGGCGGTAAACACGATGAGCGACACCACCTTCGGCTTGGTCAGTTCGAAGTAATGCCACCAGGTATGCGGGCGGGCGCCGGCCGCTGCGATCTCACTTGCCATCCGTCCTCCAGTTCTTGGAAACCCGCAGCAGGCGCTCCAGGTCGTCGAGTAGATCGAAAGGTGAAAAGCCGTGCGCATACCGCAGCACTGCGTTGCCCATGGGGTCGACCACCACCAGCGCCGTCCCTTCGGTGAGCGCCCGGGCGAGCCCCGCGCAGGGACCCTCATTCGACGCCGGCGGACAGGCCATCGACTGGACACGACGGGATTCCACACCCAATGCACGCTCCACCCGTCGCAGCAAATGCAGGGTCTGTTCACACGCCTCAATGCATGGGCCGCTCGCGGGCACCGCCAGGGTCCAGCCGCGTCCGCCGCCCACCGGCACCGGCGGTTGGATGAGTTCCCCGTGATTGCCGCTGTCCGGATGCCACTGCGGTTGCAGGACCAAGGTCCAAGCGGCGCCGATGGGCACCGCAAAGACGATCACCAACCAGATCACGGGCAGGTAACGCATGTCAGCGGTTCCGCATCAGGGCCACCAGCGCCACCAGTGCCACGGCGGCAAACACGAACCACTGGATCGCATAGCCGACGTGCATGACGCCTTTCAGAGGCGGAAGTGGCGGAGGCTTGGCGTGCAGCACCAGCGGCGCCAGTTCGATGCCCAGTTCGTCTCCGATGGCCCGCGGGTCGAGGAACGGCCGCACCGCGCCGCGCAGCTCGCCCAGTTGCAGGGGCGGCAGGCGCGCGGGCAACAGCACCCCTTCCACACGCCGACGCCCCGGCGGTGCGAGGCCTTCCGCCCTGGGGGTGTAGCCCCGGTCCACGAGGACGTGGTTGCCGCCCGCGCGCATCACAGCGACCATGCCGTAACCCGGGCGCCCCGCTTCGCTGCGGCCTTGCAGGAAATACTGGCTCGGCAGGAATTCGCCCGTGGCGATGGCGCGACGATAGGCGTGCCCGGGGACGATGCGCTCGCGCTGCAGATCGAGCGGTGCCGCTGCCCGCGCCGCCTGCGCCGCCGCTTGCATGGCCTCCTGCTGATCTGCACGCGCCAACTGCCAGAGGCCCAGCAAGACGAACACCGGCGCACACGCCAGCAGGGTTGCCATCGCGGCGTAGCGCGCCCGCGCGCCTATATTCTGTCTATCCGTTCTCATGCCCCTGGAGTACGCGTGGAAGCCGCTTTCCGGATCCTGCTCATGGTGGTGCTCGGCCTCATCGTGCTGTCCCTTGCCGAGGCCATGTGGTATCTCACCCGCGACAGTGGCCGTGTGGACCGCCGCCGCATGGTCAAGGCACTGACCGCGCGTATTGCGCTGTCGCTGGTGCTGTTCGCACTGATCATGGCCGGCGCCATGGTCGGGCTCATCGCCCCGGACTGATGGCGCGTCCATCGAGCATAGTTGGCTCCCGCGCGGCCGTCGCTACAGCCAGTAGACGAACACAAACAGCCCGAGCCACACCACGTCCACGAAGTGCCAGTACCACGCCACCGCCTCGAAGGCGAAGTGATTCTTCGGCGTGAAATGACCGCGCAGGCTGCGTGCCAGAATGGCCAGCAACATGATCGCGCCCATGGTCACGTGAAAACCGTGGAAACCGGTGAGGATGTAGAAGGTGGAGCCGTATACGCCTGCGCGCAGGGTGAGGTTCAGGTGTTGGTAGGCCTCGCGGTACTCCCACGCCTGCAACACCACGAACAGCAGGCCGAGCGCGATGGTCGCGACGAGCCCGGCGAGGAGGTGCGGGCGGCGGTCCAGCTTGAGTCCCCAGTGCGCCCAGGTGACGGTGGCGCCGCTGGTCAGCAGGATCAGCGTGTTGATGGCCGGAATGCCCATGGCGGCCATGGGCGTGAACGGCCCGCCCACCTGCTCCGGTCCGGCGGTCGGCCACTGGCCCTCGAAGCCCGGGTAGAGCAGCTCGCGGGTTACGCCGAGGTATCCCGCACCGCCCAGCCAATCGAGGGAGATGTTGCGCAGGTAATAGAGCGAGCCGAAAAACGCCAGGAAGAAGAACACCTCCGAGGCGATGAACCAGAACATGCCCTGACGGAAGGATCGGTCCACGCGTGCGTTGTAAAACCCGGCGAGACTTTCCCGCGCCACGTCGCCGAACCAACCGAACAGCAGCACCGCGAACAGCAGCAACCCCGCGGCGAGGAAATAGAAGCCGGCCGGGATCTGGTTGATGGCGAGCGCCGTGCCGGCCAGCATGCCGAACACCGCAGTGGTGGCGACCAGCGGCCAGTGACTCGGCTCGGGGATGTAATAGCCGTCCTGGGCAGGGCTCATGGCGTCTTCCTCTGTCATTCGGGCAGGCCCATGAAGGCATAGGTCACTGTGAGCGAATCAATGCCTTCGGGCAGATTGGGATCGACGATGAAGCGCAAGGGCATGTCGCGCGCTTCGCTCCCTTGCAGGGTCTGGCGCTCGAAGCAGAAGCATTCAATCTTGGAAAAATGCTCCGTCGCCTGCCACGGCGTGACGCTCGGCACGGCCTGGGCAGTGATGGTCCGGCTGGTGAGGTTGCGCACCCGATAGCTCACTTCCGTCGCCTCGCCGAGCCGCACCGTGCGCCGCGCCAGCGCCGGCTCGAAGGCCCACGGCAGGCCCGCCTGAACGGTGGCATCGAACTTGACCGTCACGGTGCGATCCGACGCGCTCGTGGGCATACCCGCAGCCGCCTGCACCACCCCTGCCCGCTGCAATCCCGCCACTTCGCAGAACACCCCATACAGGGGCACCAGACTGAAGCCGAAGCCGAACATGGCCAACGCCATCAGGCCGAGCTTGAAGGCGGTGTGCGGGCGGCTCACGAGATGGCCTCGCCAATGCGCATCCAGAATGCCGCCGACGCCAACGCCACGAGAACCGCCACGACGCCGAGCACCCAGGCGAGGCGCCGGTTGCGCCGACGCAGCTGCGCGTCCATCAGGCCACCTCCGGCGCCTTGCTCCAGCTGTGGAACGGCGGCGGCGACGATAATTGCCACTCCAGCCCGCGCGCGCCCTCCCAGGCCTTGTCATCGGCGCGCACGCCGCCGCGCACCGTCGACACCACGATGTACAGCAGCAGCAGGTGTGAGAGACCGAACACGAAGGCGCCGATACTCGACACCATGTTGAACTCGGCGAACATGGCGTTGTAGTCGGCAATGCGCCGCGGCATACCGGCCAGGCCGAGGAAGTGTTGCGGGAAGAACGTGACATTGAAACCGATCACGTTGATCCAGAAAAACAGCTTGCCGAGCCGCTCGTCGTACATATGCCCGGTCCACTTGGGCAGCCAGTAGAACACGCCGGCGTACAAGCCGAACAAGGCGCCCGGCAGCAGTACGTAATGGAAGTGCGCCACTACGAACATGCTGTCGTGGTACTGCATGTCGGCGGGCACCACCGCGAGCATGATCCCGGACAGACCGCCGAAGGTGAACATGATGAGGATGCCCACGGCGAACAGCATGGGCGTCTCGAAGGTCATGGAGCCGCGCCACATGGTGGCGATGTAGCTGAACACGATCAGCCCCACCGGGATGGAGATGAGAATGGTGCCCATCATGAAGAACGTCACTGCGGCCAGGGACATGCCGATGGTGTACTGGTGATGCGCCCACACCAGCATGCCGATGGCCGCGATGCCGAGCAGCGCACCCACGATGACCCGGTAGCCGAACAGCGGTTTGCGCGCGAAGGTGGGAATGACGTGCGCCAGGATGCCGAAGGCCGGCAACAACAGGATGTACACCTCGGGATGGCCGAAGAACCAGAACAGGTGCTGGAACAGCACCGGGTCGCCGCCGCCCGCCGCGGTGAAGAAGCTGGTGCCGAAGTGGCGGTCGAACAGCAGCATGGTGATGCCGCCGGCCAGCACCGGAATGACCAGGATCAGCAGGAACGCGGTCACCAGCCACGCCCAGCAGAAAATGGGCAGCTTCATCAGGGTCATGCCCGGCGCCCGCATGTTCAGCAGCGTGACGATGATGTTGATGGAGGCGAGGACCGAGGAAATGCCCAGCAGGTGCAGGGAGAAGATCAAAAAATCCATGGACATGCCGACCTGCAGCGACAACGGCGGATAAAGCGTCCAGCCCGTATTGATCTGGCTTCCGCCGCCCGGAAAGAACGGCACCACGAAGGAAAGCGTCATGAGCAACGCCGCCGCGGGCAGCAGCCAGAAGCTCAGGTTGTTCATGCGCGGCAGGGCCATGTCCGGCGCGCCGATCATGAGCGGGATCATCCAGTTGGCCATGCCCGCCGCCGCCGGCATCACCGCACCGAAGATCATGATGAGCGCGTGATTGGTGATGAGATTGTTGTAGA
Source organism: Gammaproteobacteria bacterium (assembly GCA_023228645.1). Taxonomy (GTDB): domain Bacteria; phylum Pseudomonadota; class Gammaproteobacteria; order Thiohalomonadales; family Thiohalomonadaceae; genus JALOAT01. The sequence goes on from JALOAT010000081.1 coordinate 5,997, forward strand.
GGTCCGGGTCCACCAGTTGCAGGCCCGGCATGAACAGCTCGGCCCGCACCACCATGGCGCTGGCGCCGCCCATGAACAGCATGGTAAAGGCGAACACCAGGTACATGGTCCCGATGTCCTTGTGGTTGGTGGAGAACAGCCAGCGCTGCCAGCCGCGCGGCCGACCGTGGTGGTGATGCTCCTGCTCAATGGCGATGGCGGTAGTGCTCATGGACCGGCTCCCTGGATAATCGCCCAACTCCTTAACTGAACAATCCCCGTGCCATTGCTTGGCGTCTTCGCGTCCCGGCGAGAGTCATTCCCGCTGTTTTGCCTAGCGCGTCGCCCGCACCATGGCAGGCTGAACGGTTTCATCCAGTTCGTTGAACACCGCGCGCTCGTAGGTGATGATCGAGGCGATCTGTGCGTCGCTCAGGTGCGCGAACGACTGCATGGCCGTACCGGGCACGCCATTCACTACGCGCTTGAGGTGTTCCTCGAAGGGCCCTTTCACCACAGCGCTGCCCTTGAGTGCGGGAAATGCCGGCGGCATGCCCTCCCCGCCGGGCTGGTGGCACGCGGCGCAATAGGTCGTATATTCGGTCCGGCCGCGTGCCACCAGTTCGTCGCGCGCCCATTCGCGATCGGCACTGTCCTGTGACGCGAGTGCGGCCAATTGGGCCTTGCGTTCGGTGATCCAGGCGTCGAAGCGCTCGCGGCTCACGGCCTCCACCACCAGGGGCATGCGCGCGTGCCAGGTACCGCACAGCTCGGCGCACTGGCCGCGGAACACACCTTCTTTCTCGATGGTGGTCCAGGTCTCGGTCACGTAACCCGGGATGGCGTCCTTTTTGAATCCGAGTTCGGGCACCCAAAAGGCGTGCAGCACGTCGGCGGAGGTATGCAGGAAGCGGATGGGGGTGTCGGTGGGCAGCACCAGGCGGTTGTCGACCTCACGCAGGTAGAGTTCCCCGGCCTGTTCCTGAGGGGTGAAGCGGCTCTCCACCTTGATCCCTTCGTCCAGATAGTCGAACTCCCACCACCACTGATGGCCGGTGATCTTCACGTCCATCATTTCCTGGTCAGGGACGTTCCACAACGAGGCGAGCACCTTCTTGGCGTTCCCCGCGATGGCCAGGTCCACACCGAGCACCAGCACTGGTACGGCGAGCCACGACCAGGCACCGTATTTGGAGGTATGAAAGTGCTGATCGGCGACATAACCGCGGTCCTTGCGAAAGGTCAGCACCGAATACACCACCGCGGCAAGCACCACGACCATCAGCACCGTGGCAATGCCCAGGGTCAGCATGTGAATATCGTAGATCTGCCGGGCGCCGGCGCTGGCCGGCGACGGAAGATTGATGTTGAGGTCTGCATGCGCCTCGCACGCGAAGAGAAGCGAGCTCGTCGCGAGCGCGACGCCGCGTGACTTGCCGATCCGCATCGTGAATCCCTCGAACAATGCGCGTGCTCGCGCCGCGCGGTCCTTTGCGCCGGGGTTATAGGTTCAGCCAGGTTTTTGAAACATAGTCCAGTTTTTCAGTACGGAAAGCCGGGTCCGGGAATCGCCGTCATCAGGTTTCACCTTGTTCATGCATAAGGCATCAGCCCTGGCGGCGCTCGCAACGACAACCGCCCAGATAGCAGACGAGTCCCCAAGGGCGCATGCCGTGTTCGGAAACGCGTTGGGTTCGATCACAGAAGGCGCCGTTTCACCGAACAACAACACGGTGGCCGTGAACACCAGCAACTCCCGAACCACTTCTAGGCGAGGCCAATTCCATTGCGTTTTTGCTCTTCCATGACGGCTCCTCCGCGAGATTCAGCCTAGCAGAGCACTCGGTCACTATCTGCGCATCGTGGCACCCGGCGCGGCACGCGCAAACACGATCAATGCCGCGTGCGGCGGCGGAATCGGTGGCTGCGAGCGCGACCCCGATGGCCCGTCGTTCGCTCGAACAGCATTACCGCAGCCATCAGCCCATGGCGTAGCGCCGCAGGTCCTGCCGCTTGAGTTCGAGCCCATGGCCGGGGCGCGACAAATCCACATGCAGCGCGCCCTGCTGCGGCGGGCCTGCGCCGTCGAAGCACAGGGCCTCGAGGCGGGCGTGGTCCTGAAACCATTCCATGTGTTGCAGGCCCCGGGTCGCGCAGGCGATGGGCAAGTGCAGGGCGGGCGCGGTATGACTCGATAGCGGGATGCGGAAGGCGTCGGCCAGTGCCGCAGCGACCATGAAGCCGGTGTAGCCGCCGCAGCGGGTCAGGTCTGCCTGTAGCACGTCAACGGCGCCGGCCTGCAGCAGACGATGAAAATCATGGGAATTGCAGGCGTATTCGCCGGCGCTCACCAGCATGCCCGACGGCACGCGTTCGCGCACGAAGCGCAGGCCGTTTAGGTCGTCGGAGGATACCGGCTCTTCGAACCAGTGCACGCCCAGCTCGGCGAAGCCCTCGGCCTTCTCAAGCGCCTGTCGCGGTGCATAGGCGCCGTTGGCGTCCACGAACAGGGCCGCCTTGCTGCCGATGGCCTCGCGCGCCACACGCACGCGCGCGAAGTCCTGTTCGGGATGCTGGCCAACCTTGATCTTCGCCGCGCCAAGGCCCATGTCACGCCAGCCTTCGAGACCCTCCACCAGATCCGCCATAGAGGCTGTGAACGTCCCGCTGCCGTACACCGGCACGCTGCTGCGCACCGGCCCGAACAGCAGCACCAGCGGCACACCGAGCAGCCGCGCCTTCAAGTCCCACAGCGCGGTGTCGACCGCGCTGACCGCCGCCGCGGCGATGCCCGCCTGGCCCAGCCGGAGCGCGGTCTTGTGCATGGCATGCCACTGCTGTGAGGGCTGCATGGCATCACCCCCGATGACACAACTGCATAGGTGCGCGTTCACCAGCGCCGCTGCACTGGCATGGGTGTAGCTGTAGCCGAATCCGCACACCGGGCCGACACGCGCCTCGACCACGATCAGCGTGGTCACGCCGGCCACCGTGCTGCCGTCCGTTCCCGGCAGCGCGTAGGCGGTTGCACCAACCTCCTCGACAGGGGTGCGCTCCATGCTCAATGCTCCAACGGCGCCGTCCAACAGGACATGAACCGCATAGGCTGCGTGCGCTCCGCGTTTTGCTCTTCCTCATCCTAGCCAAGCGCGCGGTGCTCGGGCGCTGCCGGTCAGAACGGGAAACTGCCAAGCGGTCACGGCGTTCGCAAGGAATAGCCTTGGAAGGCGGCGGGCCGCCTCGTTATCCTGTGCGTTACATGTCTTCCGTCTCTGCGGTCTCTGTACCCTCTGCGCCTCTGTGTTGGGACGTTCCATTCTTGAGCAATGTCTCCACCGCCACGCACCGCGCATGCAGCTCGACACGCTCGCGTTCCACGGCGAGCCCCTGTGCGCCGTCCTCGTCCAGCAGGCGCAGGTGCATCAGCAAGCTGACTCTGTCCTCGTCACGGCTCACCACGCTTGCCACGTTCTCCACCATGGCCACCAGCCGCATCATCAGCGCGCGGTGCGGTCGTGCTGCCTGCCTCACCTTGTTGAACACCGCGTCGGCTACCTGCGCAAATCCCGCATGGGGCGCGATGATGCGCAGCCTGCCGCTCGCATCGCGGCAGGCGATGGGGGCAACGGTCCCGCATGCCAGCACCCGCAGGGCCGCCTCCAGCCAATCGAGACAGATGAGCGCCGTGTAGGGGTCGTTGATGGCCGGCGACAGCGCACGTACTGCGATCTGTGCGAGTTGATGGACCGGATATTCCGGATCTTGCGTCGGTGTGCGCATGTGCCCGATCAGATGGCAGCGCGCGATGGCCGCCGCCACGTCGGCGCGATCCCGGGCAGCGTCGTGACACAGGCGACCGATGGAACTGCCTTCGGTGATGAAATCGCCCGCACGCTGGGAAAGTCTCACCACTGCATCGTGCTGTATCGCAATGGCCAGCGCACGTTCGTATTCGATGGTCTGCAGGTAACCGGTCTCGCGCGCCAGGACAGGAGTCCATGGCCCGGCTTCATCCGGTGGACCATCGTTTGCCGTCTCACGCCGGCGCTCCGCGTCCTCCGGATACATGCTGCGCAGTTTGGCAAGCAGGTCGGCGCCCAGGCGCGCCGCCAACCGTTCGGCCTGGAGCGATTGGCTGAGGTGATGAAACAGCACGATGAACGCGGTCAGACTCAGCAGCCCAAGCACTACCGCCAGGGTCACGGCGTACTCGGGCACGCCGTCGCTGCCGCCGGCGGCGTCCATGTTGCCAAGCACGATCAGGCAGTAGACGAAGGTCCCCACGAAGGTGCCCAGCACGAACTGGTTCAAACGATCACGCAGATAGCTTGCCATCTGCAGGGCGCCGTATTGCGAGCCCGCCAAGGCCAGCGCCACCACGGTGATGGAAAAGGCCACCCCGCCCACGGTGAGCACGCCGTCGGCGATGGTGCCGACGATGGCGAGGGCGGCTTGCTTGTCGCCGCCGAACAGCCAGTCACCACTCGGTTCGAGGCGACGTGTCCGATCCAACGCGAGTACCACCAGCGCGAGCAGAGACTCCGCGACGATCAGCACCGCCGGCACGAGCCATAGGCCAGCACGCAGAATTTCGCGGAGGTTTTTCAGCCAATCCCACACAGCGCCGGGGCTGTACCGCTGACTTCAGTGCGCCGTGACACTGCGCCGGCGCCCTGGGTTCGCCGCGGCCCAGGCGCGCATGGAGGCGATCCAGTCGTCGATTCCGGTGCGCAACAGCACGGTCACTGCGGTGTTGTCCCCGCCCCGGGTCTCGATAGGAAATTCATGCAAAGTGCTACGGATCCGTGAGAGGAAAATCGCATTGGTCGCTATGCAATCGATGCAGAACAATCCCGGCGTGCTGGTGCGGGGTTGCTTGCGCGCCAGCCGGCACGCTTTCAGGGAATCCCACAACCGTTCCATGGCCTCTTCCTCCTCGCCGGAGCGGCGGAGCATCCACGCCACCCGTTCGGCGAGGAAATTGAGGTAGGAGGCCTCGCTGACCTGCGCCATGCGCCCGGGCACCTGGACGATGAACATCTCCAGCCAACGCTCGCCCCCTGCGGGTACCACGATGCAGGCGGGCCGGTCGTGGGGGAACGGCATCGGCGAGACGACTTTTTCTTTAGCCATGCACGCGGGCCGGTTCGAGGATGCGAACAACCATGGCCGAGCAGCGCGCGCAGTCAAGCGGTGTGTCACGATTTCGATGAATGTGCTGTGGCGGGGAATGAGCCAACGCAGAGCCGCAGAGGTCGCAGAGGAAAAATGTGGGGTTGGAAAGACACGTTCGGCCTTGGTGCGCGTGACCCGAAGCCTGGCGGCGCTGCGCTCGTCGTGTCTCGGTGCGGCAATTTCCTTGCTCGCGCAGGGCGCTGCGGGCGTCTATTAGTTAGGGTCCCAAAAACATTCATTCACGCCCTTGCCATGCCGCGTCCGTCGCTGATCTCCACCACCCTAGTGCTCACCTTCGCCGTCATCACCCTGGGTGCCTACGTTCGGCTTTCCAACGCCGGGCTCGGCTG
>JALOAT010000082.1 GCA_023228645.1 Gammaproteobacteria bacterium
GGATAGTCTTCAGCTGCATCCCGGCCTTTTTCTGATTGATGGTTTCTCGACACTTCCATCTTCTCAGAGAAAAAGCCGGGATGCTCCTTCTGAACCAGTTTTAGGACCTCCAGCCCCTCCGCCCTTCGGCCGAGTTCACGACGAATCTACCCACGAATTCTGCGGAGGAGCCAAAAATATGCTCCGCACACCGAAGACATTCTTACGCGTGCGCCTTCGAGCCGTACAAGTGCGTACCGGGGAATTAGGGAATCACCCGAGCACCGCCGCAGAAGATCAGCCTGCACTATCGGCCATGCTCTGATGCCTTGAGGCACGGCCGGAACGTCGCAGTAGCGCATCCAGTTCTGCGATGTCCGCCGGGTGCGCACTGCGGTAGGCGGCGCGGGCCGCACGCGCGCTCATGAGGTACCCGTCGACATTTCCGGAGTCTAGCTGTACGCCGAAATCACGCGGAATATCGCTGTGCGGTGTGCCGAATACACGGGCGACGATCAGATCGGCCGTCGCCTCGCTGTAATGGGAGCCCTCCCAATACCATTGCATGTGCGTCTCGGTGTCGCCAAGCGCGGGGAGCTCCTCGGTGGTGATGGAGTTATAGCCGCCGAAGTCCCAGAGAGGGAATGGCCGTCGCCCGGCGCGCTCTGCTTCCTCGTGGTTCATACGCACCAGTTCGCGCTTGAGCTTGACGATGGTTTCTCCGCGCTCCAATGCTTCCCACAATTCCAGCAGCCGCGCGTGCTCGGGAGAGATGAACAGGTGGAGGTCGATGCCGCGGGCGTGTGCGAAGCGCAAGGCGTGCCTGAAAGAATCCAAATCCATGTTTTCAACTTGAGACTCGCCCGGGCGGAGATCGACCACCCCTTGCTCGAGACGAAGGAACATCCTGCGCTGACCACCAGCCGAACGAATCCGTGCCGGCTTGTTGGCGTGGAGGCGACGGTCCATGTCCTCGGCCTCGTTCTGGCGGTGCAGCGTCTTTACGCTGGAACGCAAAGCGTCACCGGAAAGCAGGCCGGGTATCGCATCCCGAAGGTAGCTTGTGGGGTTGAAACCCTGCACTCGTCCTTGTGGGTCGACCCGCAGGCGCCGCTCGCTGAAATCCGGGTGCGACTGGCGCACGAACGCGAACAGATCAATGCCCCACAGAACCGTCTCGACGCCGCCGCTGGCCACGGCATGTTGGAAAAGGCGGAACTGCTCGTAAAAACTCGAACTGGCCAAGGCAAGATTGTAACTGCGCTTGCCGGACCAGGCTGTCTGGTCCGTCGGGATGTGCATGGCACGCGACGTCCCGAGAATGATTACCTGCGGCCGCACCCGCGTCACTTCATAGGGATACGCGACGTACTGGCGCCGGCTCAATTCCGGCTTGTAGGCGTTGATTCCGGTGATCGCCGGCGCCGGGAACAGACCGTATGGATTCATCCCCCAGTTGAAGCCTACGACCAGCAGCAGTGCGCCACCCAGTGTGGTGAGAAACGTGCGAACGTAGCTTTGCATGGATCAGAACTGGAAGTAGAGAAATTCGCTGACTTGCGACAGCCGCAGCACTGAGAAGAGTGCGGCTCCGGAGAGCAACATGGCCCAGGCGCGGGTCGGACGCCAACGGATGGTGGGGGGCGTCTTGTCGGTCCCGGGTGCCAAGTGATCTGCCATGAACTCCTGGGTATTGGGTGCGCGCCACACGAACGTGAGCAACAGGCCCATGATCAGCACATCGCGTCCACCCTTGAAATAATCCGTGTCCGCGAACTGTATACCCATGTCGAAAAGCCACAGCCCGACGATACCGAATTCCGCGCCGCTCCCTGGCCAGACGAAGCCGTTCAGGCCGAAAAGGCCTTGCATCATACGCATGGCTGAATCGAAATCGGCGGCGCGGAAAAATACCCACGCCAGGGCTACGCACAGGAAAGTGAGGACACGAGCGGTCCAGTCTCCCAAGGCACTGTCACCCGACCACCCCAGGCGCTTGCGCAGGGCGCGCCACGCGTGATTGATGATCAGGAATATCCCATGCAACGTTCCCCAGGCTACAAATGTCCAGGCCGCGCCGTGCCACAGGCCGCCGAGCACCATGGTGAGCAGCAAATTCAGGTACCGGCGCACCGGCCCCTTGCGGTTTCCTCCGAGCGGGAAGTACAGGTAGTCCCTCAGGAAACGCGAGAGGGTCATGTGCCAGCGCTTCCAGAATTCGATGATGCTGGTCGCCTTGTAGGGCGAAGCGAAGTTCAGCGGCAGACGGATGCCGAACATGGCGGCTAGTCCGATCGCCATGTCCGAGTAGCCGGAGAAGTCGAAATAAAGTTGGAAACTGTAGGCCAACGTACCCCGCCAGGCCTCGAAAAATGTCAAAGGCGTGCCCCGTGCGACCGCGGCGAAGGCTTCCGATGCATAGGGTGCCAGGTTGTCCGCCAACACGACCTTCTTGAACAGGCCAATCGTGAAGATACTCAGCCCCAGCGCGAGGAAGCCATGGTTCATTCGATACACGTTCGGCTGCGCGAATTGGGGCAGCATCTCCCGATGATGCACAATCGGCCCGGCGATGAGTTGGGGGAAAAACACTACGAACAGGCAGTAATGGAGAAAACTGTACTCGCGGGCCTCACCTTTCCAGGCATCCACCAGATAAGCAATCTGCTGGAACGTAAAGAACGAAATGGCGAGGGGGAGCACGATGTGTTCGAGGTGCCAATTCAAGCCACCCAAATCACTGACCGTGGAGGCGAAGAAGTTGGCATATTTGTAGTAGCCCAGCAGTGCCAGATTCGCCGTCACGCCAAAGACGAGCAAACCCTTGTGGGGGCGGGATCCGAGCGCCACACCGACGGCATAGTTGAACAGCATGGAGGCGAGAATTAGCCCCAGGTAGGCGGGGCTCCACCATGCGTAAAAGAACAGCGATGCGCCGACCAGCCATGCGATGGCGGCACGGTGATGACCGATGCCGCCAATGCGCCAGAAAACCAGGAGAGTGACAGGGAGAAAGACAAAGATGAATTCGAACGAATTGAAAAGCACGACCTGATTCGTCCCTAACCGTTTGGTAGCATGGCCGGTAGCAGCGGATACTGGCGGTGGCGTCACGAACCGGAAGGCGCGCGAGTGACGCGCGCTTCCGGTTCCGTGAGCGTGGGCTCAGTGCCTGAAGTGGCGCATGCCGGTAAACACCATTGCCATGCCGTGTTCATCGGCGGCGGCCATGACCTCGTCGTCGCGCATGGAACCGCCCGGCTGGATCACCGCCGTGACGCCGGCAGCTGCCGCGGCATCGATGCCGTCGCGGAACGGAAAGAACGCGTCGGAAGCCATCACCGAACCGCGCACCTCGAGGCCGGCGTGTTCGGCCTTGATGGCGGCGATGCGCGCCGAATTGACGCGGCTCATCTGGCCGGCGCCCACGCCGACGGTCATGTCGGCCTTGGCGTAGACAATGGCGTTGGACTTCACGAACTTGGCCACGCGCCAGGCGAACAGCAGATCGCGCATTTCCTGCTCGGTCGGTGCGCGCTTGGTGACCACCTTGAGTTCGCCGTGCAAGGTGAGGTCGGCATCCTGCACCAGCAACCCGCCGTTCACGCGCTTGTAGTCGAGACGCGTGACAGCTTGCGCCGGCCATTCGCCGCATTCGAGCAGACGCACGTTTTTCTTGGCAGCGACCACTTCGCTGGCGGCGGCGGACACCTTGGGTGCGATGATCACTTCAACGAACTGACGTTCCACGATGGCCTTGGCGGTTTCCGCATCCAGTTCGCCGTTGAAGGCGATGATGCCGCCGAAGGCCGATTCGGGATCGGTCTGGTAGGCGCGCTCATAGGCTTCGAGCAGGCTGGCGCCCACGGCAACGCCACAGGGGTTGGCGTGCTTGACGATCACACACGCTGCACCCTCATTGAACTGCTTCACGCATTCGAGGGCGGCGTCCGTGTCAGCGATGTTGTTGTACGACAGTTCCTTGCCTTGCAGCTGGCGCGCGGTGGCGACCGAGGCCTCCTTGACGCCGCGGCTCACGTAGAACGCCGCCTGTTGGTGCGGGTTCTCGCCATAGCGCATGCCTTGGGCCTTTGCATACTGCACGTTGAAGGTGCGCGGGAAGCCCTCGGCCTTGCCGTTCTCGACGATGGCGCCCAGGTAGTTGGCGATGGCACCGTCATAGCGCGCCGTGTGTTCGAAGGTCTTCACGGCCAGGTCGAAACGGGTGGCATCGGAGACGGCGCCGCCCTGGGTGCGCATTTCCTCCAGCACACGGGCGTAATCGGTCGCGTCCACCACCACGGTCACCGCCGCATGGTTCTTGGCGGCGGCGCGCAGCATGGTGGGGCCGCCGATGTCGATGTTCTCGATGGCGTCTTCGAGGGTGCAATCGGGTTTGGCCACGGTCGCATCGAAGGGGTAAAGATTCACTACCACGAGGTCGATCGGCTTGATGCCGTGCGCGGCCATGACGTGATCGTCCTGACCGCGACGGCCGAGCAGGCCACCGTGCACCTTCGGATGCAGGGTCTTCACGCGTCCGTCCATCATTTCCGGAAATCCGGTGTAGTCGGACACCTCCACCACCTTCACGCCGTTGTCGGCCAGCAGCTTCGCGGTGCCGCCCGTGGAGAGGATCTCGACGTCCATGGCGGCGAGTTCACGGGCGAATTCGAGGACGCCGCTCTTGTCCGAGACGCTGATCAGTGCACGCTGGATTTTGTTCATTGCATTTCCTTCTTCTCAAATGCTGTGTTAACGCAGAGAACGCGGAGGCGCGGAGGACACGGAGAAAACAGCCGAATTTGCTTTTCCTCCGCGCCCTCCGCGCCTCCGCGACCTCCGCGTTTCAAACCTTGGCCGTGTTCATTGGTCCAGACCGTATTGCTGAAGCTTCTTGCGCAGGGTGCCGCGGTTGATGCCGAGGACTTCCGCGGCGCGGGTTTGGTTGCCGCCGGTGTGGGCGAGTACGGTTTCGAGCAATGGCCGCTCCACTTCGCTGAGCAGCAGCGCGTAGAGGTTGCCGGGAGCGTGCCCGTCCAGGTCGGCGAAGTAGCGATCCAGGGCTGCACGCACGTGGCCGTTGAGCCCTATCGGTCCCTTGGTTTTCACGTTATTCATGCGGCCAACTCCTCTCCTGCGATGATGCGATCGAAAAATTCCCTGACCATGGTCAATTGCTGCGCGGTGGTTTCCACCTGATTCACGGCCTGGCGGAAAATCGCTCCCTGACGCTGCCCCTTGCTGTACCACGAGATGTGCTTGCGGGCTACCAGTAGACCGGTGCGTTCACCGTAGAACGCGTAGAGGTTATCGAGATGCGCCAACAGGATGTCACGGATTTCCGTGACTTCCGGCTCGGGCATCCTGTTGCCGGTTTTCAGATAGTGTTCAATTTCGCGAAAAATCCACGGCCGCCCCTGGGCGGCGCGGCCGATCATTACGCCGTCGGCGCCGCTGGCGTCGAGTACGGCCCGCGCTTTTTCCGGCGTGTTGATGTCGCCGTTGGCGATGATCGGGATCGAAACGCGCTGTTTCACCGCGCGGATAGTGTCGTATTCGGCCTCGCCGCTGTAGCCGTCCGCACGCGTGCGGCCATGCAGGGCCAGGCACTGGATGCCGCTTTGTTCGGCGATGCGCGCAATCTTCACGGCATTGCGGCTCTGGCTGTCCCAGCCGGTGCGGATCTTCAATGTGACGGGCACGTCGACTGCGCCGACCACGGCTTCGAGGATGCGGGCCACCAGCGCCTCGTCGCGCAGCAGCGCCGAACCCGCCATCACATTGCACACCTTTTTGGCCGGGCAGCCCATGTTGATGTCGATGATCTGCGCCCCGTTGGCCACGTTGTAGCGGGCGGCATCGGCCATCTTTACCGGGTCCGCGCCCATGATCTGCACGGAACGCGGCTCGGGTTCTCCTTCGTGATCGGCGCGGCGTTTGGTCTTTTCGCTGCCGTAGAGCAGCGAGTTGGACGAGACCATCTCGGACACGGCGAGACCCGCCCCCATGGCGCGGCACAGCAGCCGGAACGGGCGATCGGTCACGCCAGCCATGGGCGCGAGCACCAGATTGTTCTTGAGCTCGTACGGGCCGATGCGCATCGGGAGGGAATCACTGCCAATCGGGGACGGGCAATGATAATGCAGAGTGTCGCGCGCTCAAAATCCAATTGCCGCGCGCGGCGTGCGGTGCACCAGCGCGAAGCGCGCATGCGTCACCACGCCGGGGCAGGAAATTCTTGCGCACTCAACGCACTGGCAAGCTACATGAAAGTGAATTCGTAGCCGAGAGCGCGATCGCCCGGATCGAGGATCTCGAGCACCACGTGGGCCTCTGCCCCGGCGGTCAGCGGGGTAGTCGGTGGGGCCGGCAGGTAGTCGGCGGGGCTGAAGCGCCGGCGGGCGACGGCGCGCTCGGCCGAGTCGAGGAAGGTGACCAGGAGGTCGGGGTAGGGCTGTGGCCGCGCCGAGCGGTTCACGAAGGTGGCGTCGAGCAGCAGGACGCGATCGAATTTCGGGTGGCTCTGCACGTTGCGCGAGGTGAGCTCGAACGCCGTCAGGTCACGCCAGGGCGGCAGATCGCAACGTGCCACCCTGCAAAGCAACTCCACCCCCGGACGAAGGGCAGGCTGGGCGGCGAGGGCGGCGCGGTGGTGGTAGGCGTATTGGCCTGCCAGGGTGACAATCAGGGCCAGGTTGAGGAGGGTCCAGCCGATGGTGGATAGCGTGCTGCGCGGTACGTATGTGCGCGTGCCGATGCCGAGGTCGTCAACGCCCCGTGTCGTTGGCGTCGGTACTCGTGTTGCGACCAGCAGTTGGGCGCGTCCGTCGAACGCGGTCTGACAGGCGCCGCAGCGCACCTTGCCGCCCGCGGCGGCCAGCTGTCCCTCGCTCACGCGGAAGGTGGTCCGGCAGCAGGGGCAGCGGGTATGCATAGGCTCAGCGGCGGCGGCCTTCCAGCCGTACCCAGTCCTCCAGGACCGTGGCCGGGGCCATGTCGAACCATTGCTGGTAGACCGTGCGCACTTCCTCGGCCTGTTCGTGCAGGATCCCCGAAAGCACCACGTCGCCGCCCGGGCGCACCAGCGCGGCGAAGCGCTCGGCCAGGATCATGAGCGGGCCGGCCAGGATATTGGCGATGAGCACGTCGGCAGGCTCCACGGGGGCCTGCTCCGGCGAGGTGGTGACGAGCACCTCGCTCACGGCGTTGCGCTCGGCGTTCTCGCGCGTGGCGAGCAGGGCCTGGGGGTCATTGTCGGTGGCCCACACGGTGGTCGCGCCGAGGCGTGCCGCGGCGATGGCGAGGATGCCCGAGCCGCAGCCGTAATCGATGACGCGCTTGCCCATCGGGGCGTGGCTATCCAGCCACTCCAGGCACAGGCGCGTGGTGGCGTGGGTGCCGGTGCCGAAGGCCATGCCCGGATCGAGCAGGATGTTCACAGCCTGCGGGTCGGCAGGCGCGTGCCAGCTTGGCACGATCCACAGGCGCTCGCCGAAGCGCATGGGCTGGAAACGGTCCATCCAGGCGCGGTTCCAGTCCTGGTCCTCAAGGCGCTCAATGCGGTAAGGCGGTAGCGGTGTGGGTGCGAGCCGGCGGGCGAGTTCGGCGACCACGCCGTCCATGTCGGCGTCGGCGCTGAACAGGCCGTTTATGCGCGTGCGGTCCCACAGCGGTGTGGTGCCGAGCGCGGGTTCGAAAATGGGCTGATCGGCAGCATCGAGCAGCGTCACCGCCTCGGCGCCGGCCTCGGCGAGCAGGTCGGAAAGGGCGTCGCCGTCGGCGGCGTTGCATTCCAGCAGGAGTTGGTTCCAGGGCATCGCTAGGTGGGTCTCACCGGAAGACATGATTCTCGCCAAGTGAAGACGCCAAGAACAACCTCTGTTCTTTCTTTGCGTCCTCGCGTCTTGGCGAGACGATTCGACAGCCGGATGAGCGGCGTCGAAAGCCTGCTTACAGCCCGAGCTTCTTGTGCAGATAGTGGATGTTGGTTCCACCCGCCGCGAACGCGGCATCGTCGATCAACTCCTTGTGCAGGGGGGCATTGGTCTTGATGCCTTCGATGATGACTTCCTCCAGCGCCGAGCGCATGCGCGCCATGGCACTCTCGCGCGTCTCGCCCCAGGAGATGAGCTTGCCGATCATGGAGTCGTAGTTGGGCGGCACGGTGTAGCCGTTGTAGATGTGCGAGTCCCAACGGATGCCGGGGCCGCCGGGCACGTGCAGGCCGGTAATCTTGCCGGGCGAAGGCATGAAGGTCTTCGGGTCCTCGGCGTTGATGCGGCATTCGATGGCATGGCCGCGCAGCTTGATCTGGTCTTGGGTGTAGGAGAGCTTCTCGCCGGCGGCGATGAGGATCTGCTCCTTCACGATGTCCACGCCGGTGATCATCTCGGTAACCGGGTGCTCTACCTGCACGCGGGTGTTCATTTCAATGAAATAGAACTCGCCATTCTCGTACAGGAACTCGAAAGTGCCTGCGCCGCGATAGCCGATTTCACGACAGGCCTGGGCGCAGCGTTCGCCGATGCGGCGGCGCTGTTCCTCGGTGATACCCGGCGCGGGGGCCTCCTCGATGACCTTCTGGTGGCGGCGTTGCATGGAGCAGTCGCGCTCACCCAGGTAGATGGCGTTGCCGTGGGTGTCGGCGAGCACCTGGATTTCCACGTGACGCGGATTTTCCAGGTATTTCTCCATGTACACCGTGCTGTTGCCGAAGGCCGCGCCCGCTTCGCCGCGGGTGAGGCCGACGGCGTTGAGCAGGTGAGCTTCGCTGTGCACCACGCGCATGCCGCGTCCGCCACCGCCGCCGGCAGCCTTGATGATGACCGGATAGCCGATCTCTCGGGCGAGGCGCAGGGTCTCGTCATCATCGTCACCAATGGGGCCGTCCGAGCCTGGTACGCAGGGCACGTCGGCCTTCTTCATGGCGTCCTTGGCCGACACTTTGTCGCCCATCAGGCGGATGGTATCGGCGCGCGGACCGATGAACACGAACCCGCTCTGTTCCACACGCTCGGCGAAATCGGCGTTCTCCGAAAGAAAGCCGTAGCCCGGGTGGATGGCGACCGCATCGGAGACCTCGGCGGCGCTGATCAGCGCCGGTACATTCAGGTAACTCTGCGCCGAGGGCGCCGGGCCGATGCAGATGGATTCGTCGGCGAGCTTCACATGCTTCAGAGCACGGTCCACGGTGGAGTGGACCGCGACGGTGCGAATACCGAGTTCCTTGCACGCCCGCAGAACGCGGAGGGCGATCTCGCCGCGATTGGCTATGACGACCTTTTCAAACATACGTCTGCCCTTTGCGGCGGGTTATTCGATGATGAACAGCGGCTGGCCGAATTCGATGGGATCACCGTTCTCCGCCATGACAGCCTTGACCACGCCGGCCTTGTCGGCCTCGATCTGATTCATGATCTTCATGGCCTCGATGATGCACAGCGTGTCGCCCACGTTCACACGCTGGCCCACGTCGGTGAACGGCTTGGCGCCCGGCGAAGCGGCGCGATAGAAGGTGCCGACGATCGGCGAGGTGACCTGGTGACCGGTGGCGGCGGGCGCCGCGGCAGGTGCGGCTTCCACGGGCGCCGCAGCCGGCGCCGGCGCAGCAGCAGGAGCCGGCGCGGCATAGAAGGCCTGCTGGGGTGTGATCTGGCTGGCACGACTGATGCGTACCGATTCCTCGCCTTCCTTGATCTCGATCTCGGCGATGCCGGATTCTTCGAGCAGTTCGATCAGCTTTTTGACTTTTCGGATATCCATTTTATTGAGCCTGCCTTGTCAAAGTGGGTCCGCGAGCCGCTGGAGCGCGGCCGTGAGTGCGAGTTCGTAGCCGGCGGCTCCGAGGCCGCTGATGACGCCTTGTGCAATGTCGGAAAAATACGAGTGCCGCCGGAACGCTTCCCGCGCGTGCACATTGGACAGGTGCACTTCAATGAAGGGGATCGCCACTGCCGACAATGCATCGCGCAGGGCCACGCTGGTGTGGGTGAACGCAGCGGGGTTGATGATGATGAAATCGATCCCTTCGGCACGTGCCCCGTGGACGCGTGCAATCAATTCGTGCTCGGCGTTGCTCTGGAAGGCTTCGAGGACATGCCCGCGGGCAACGGCCAGCGCCTGCAGGCGCGCATCGATATCGGCCAGCGTGGTGCTGCCGTAGATGCCGGGTTCTCGGGTGCCAAGCAGATTGAGGTTGGGCCCGTTGAGTACCAACAGTCTGGCCATGAACCTTTCCAGGACGCTTTATGGGAAATTGTTTCTACTTATCGGCCGGTTCGTGCCTGTTCCTTGCAAGTCGCGAGCAGGCGGGCCATGCAAAGCGGGCGCCATTGTGCCCGAAGGGGCTTTCCATGTCCATATTGCGCCCAAGTTATGCGAACTTGCCCGCATGTTCAGGTAAGTACCGGGCCCTTTCCGTGACTCAGTTCACAACAGGGGCTTGATCACCCGCTCGGCTTCGGAACGGGAAATCCCGCCGGCGCGGGTGTGGACGATGCGGCCGGTGCGGTCGAGCACGGCGGTGAAGGGCAGCGCGTCGACCGGGTTGCCGAAGCGGCGCGCCAGGGCGATGCCGGTGTCCTCGGCGAGGAGCAGGGGGTAGTTGATGCCGCTGGTCACGGCAAAATCGCGGGCATTGGCGGCGCTGTCCACGGTGATGCCCAGCACCACCAGGCCCTGGTCCACGTACTGGCCGTGTAACGCGATCAGTTCCGGCACCTCGCGCCGGCAGGGCGGGCACCAGGGCGCCCAAAAATTCACCACCCGCACCTGCCCGGCCCAATCATCCAGGGCTCGGGTCTGGCCGTGCAGGTCGGGCAGGTGGAAGTCCACAGGCGCCTGCGCGACCGGGTGCGCGCTGAAGTGAAAGTACCCCACGGTGGCGCCACCGGCCAGCGCGGTGAAGGCCAGGAAGACTGCGACGCTTTTTCTCATATCCGGCAATTCATCAGGCGAAAAGGAACTGCGGAAGCAAGCGGCCATAAAGGCAAAAAGCATTAACCACGGGGAACGTCAATGGTTACCGTAGCGATAGGAGCGGCCTCAGGCTGCGATTGTCGTCGGATGCCGCGCCATCGCGGCCTGAGGCCGCCCCCACAGAAAAAACGGATTTCCCCGTGTTCCCCGTGTCCCCCGTGGTTAGCTTTTCTCTTCTGTCTTCGTCCGCTTAGGTTTACGTACGGACGCCCCGTCTTTATAGCATTCCTCTCGAAGGGCGAGATCGGGCGTCAACGCCGGAATGCCGCCTCCACCTGCGGCCGGAACTGCTCCGGTTTCATGAAGCCGACCACGCGGTAGTTCTTGCGCTCCTCGCCCGTATCGAAGAACAGAATTGCAGGCGGGCCGATGAGGCCGAAACGCCTGAGCAGGGCCTGGTCCGTATCGTCGTTGGCGGTGACGTCAGCCTGGAGCAGCACCGCGCCTTGCAGGGCGGCGATGACGTCCGGGTGCGAGAAGG